>JACPWG010000114.1 GCA_016197205.1 Planctomycetota bacterium | reverse complement strand
GTCGCGGACGCGGACCTGGAGGAGCGGATGGCACGGGCGCGGATGGAGCTGTCGCACAAGGACGAGTTCAAGTACCTGCTCTTCAACGACAACCTGACCGAGGCCGCGGAGCGGCTGGCGGAGATCATCGCCAGGGAGCGGACGGCGCGGCGGGGGTGAGGGGCGAGGCGGGGGCAGGGGGGGAGGGCAAGCGCACGGGCGACGCACGAACGAGTTCCGCGGGATCGCTTTTCCCCAAATCGGGCCTCGCCTTGACCCTGGTTCTTGCCGGGCGCATAGTCACTGAAGTGGTTTCCATTCCGATTCCGACGAAACCGATCAAGGGGCCGCCGGGTTGGGATCTTCAGCTCTATGGCTCGGAGCGAGCACCTGGTTGTGGCGACGAGCCCCACCGACCCATCTGCATGAGTGTGGGGGTTGCCGATTTCATGACCCGCCTCGACCAAATCCGTGACGCGCTCCTCGCTGGGCGCTACCGCATCACCGCACACGGCGCCGACGAGATGGCCGAGGAGGGGATCGACGAAACCGAACTTCGAGCATCGAGGACTACCCGAACGCGCGGCCACACGCCGCGTGCCTCGTGCTGGTAAGCGCGACCCCGGGGCGCCCAATCCACGCAGTGTGGGCGTTCGATGTAGGAAACTCGCACGGAATTCTGATCACGACCTACCGACCAAATCCGGTGCGATGGTCGCCCGACTTTCGAACGAGGATGAAGTCATGAACCAAAGGCAGCGATGTCCGCTGTGCGGAGGACTCGTCAAACCGGATCAGGAGGTGGAGCGCGTCGTGCGCGAGAGGGATGACGTGGCGATCGTGCGCGTCCGCGCGGACGTGTGCGCTGACTGCGGAGAGGCGCTCCTCCACCCGGGCATGGCGGACCGTATCGTAGCGGCGAAGGCCGCCCTACGCCGGGGGATTCAGGCCGGCGCGGTCGTCGGTCGCGTGTTTGACCTCCGTGCCTCGATCCAGCCCTCCTAGGCCGTATGCGAGGGGGGGGGTACTGGCGGGTTCCGCCGGGGCAGGAAGCAGGTGCGAGCGGCGGCTGAGCGGGTGTCCAGCCACGAATCCGAGCGGCGAAGGAACCGGCGCCTACCGTTCGCCTCAAAAGAAGTCGGGCGGCCGGGGCCCCGTGAGACTGCGCGCCGATGCGGGAACACTTCGGCCTCCGCGCCGACTACGGCGAACTGGGGCGACCGCCCGCGCCCGCGCGTCCCTCAACGACGCCCGTCGCCGTCGGTGTCTGCGTCCACGTCGCTCCGCCATGCCGCCAATTTGCCGTCCGCCCGCATCTGCGCCACGAGCTTCTGTTCCATCTGACGGAAGTAGCGCGCCGAGTCGAAGCTGGACGGGCGGTGACGCGAGCCGAGGGAGTAACAGGACCGAAAGCAGTCATCGTGATAGCGGTCGACCAGACCATGGAGGTAGGTCGCTTCGGGTCCGACCGCGAAGGTCGCATAGGCCCGCTGCTTCGCTTCCTCCCCGTCCTGCGCCGCGAAGAAGAACTTCACGCCCAGCGCGAACCCGAGGGCCAACAAGGCGAACAGAATCCGCGCCCCCAGGCTGGAGGTCCAGCCTTCGAGGCTGCGGCCGGAGCCTTTGCCTGAGCGGTCGCCGCCGGCGGCTGCCCGGGCGCCAGGTCGGGCGCCGCCCCCCCGCTGCGCCGGGCGTGCGGGGGGGCTCGCGACTCCCGGGCGCGCCCCTGCGCGGCCCGAAATGCCACCAGGCGCCGGCGACGCAGTCCGCCTCGTCGCAGTCGCGGCCGAAGCTGGCCGCGGCGCCACGGCCACCCCCACCTCGGAAACCCGGCGGGGCGTGCCGGTACTCCCACGCACGCCCGGGACTACCCGGCGAACCGTCCGACGGCTGGATTCGATCATCTCTCCTCCGCTCGCTCTTCCTCAGGGTCCGGCCGCAGGCCCGCCCGTGTGCGCGGCGCGCCGTGAAAACTCCGCTCCTCCCGTCTCCCGCAAGGCCGGGGCCATGTCGCACCTGAAACCATCCCCGAACGTTACTTCCGGGGTACAGGAGGCTTCCGACGCGGGCGCAGTCTTGCACGCTGCGCACAGCCGGCGGACTGTCCGCCTACCGAACGCACCCCCTGCCCGAACGTGTGCCGGCCCGCGCATCGACACCCCGGGCCGGTCGGCATGGAGGCTGTCCGAGGCATGCGCCCCCGGTTCGCAACTCCCGCTGCCCCGGGATGTGAAGCCGCATTCGGGTGTCGAAATTCCAGAACCTGCCGGAGACCTCGGCAGGCGCGCGACGCCCCTGGCGAAGACGCTCGTAGAGGGCTCCCGGGAAATCGGCACGGCCGGCAGGAGCCCTGGGGCCAGCAGGGTGCCCTGCGCTTGTCCTGGGACTAGTTCTTCTCGCAGGCGGCCCGCACCCGCTTGACCAGCGCGTCGATGACGAGCGGGTTGCGCACGCCGGCGGCGGCCAACTCGGCTTCCAGGGCCTTGACGTACCCGGAACGCCGCAGAAGACCCAGGATCCGCTCACAGTCGCCCCGGAGCACCGCCCGGAGGAACCCGTTGAGCTGGGACCCAGGTTTCGCGAAGGCTTCCACGCCGGCGAGGGCCTCATCCGTGAAAAGGGAGATGCCCGCGAGCAGGGCGACGCTCCCGCCCTTCCTGAGGACCCCTACCAGGCGCTGCACCAGCGCCGCGCGTGCCTTCAGCTTCTTCCGCAGCGCGGCGATCTCCGCCTGGATAGCCTCCTGCAAGGCCTTCGTCGAGATCTTGTTGCGCGCGGAGTATTCCCGGATCCGCTCGAGGGTCCTCTCGTACTCGCGAAGTTTGTCCGCTTCTTTCAAGGCTTCCCGCGCTTCCGCAGACAGCCCCGCGTCGTCGATTTCGGCCATGAGGTCGGTCACGCTGTCGGGATTCGTCGGCACTCCAGCATCTCCTAGCGCGGCGAAGCCGCAACCAAAATCGAACGTGGGTGCCGCGCCTGCGGCACTCCGCACCCCGCGCCCGGCAGCCACTCCCTGACGTCCGACGGACGTAGCGCGCGGGAGGTCCCCCGCGCACCGCCGCTGGAAACCCCTCGCCCCCCTTCGTCGACCGGCGCCTACTTGCTCTCCTTGAAAACAATGTCGATTGCGAGAGCCGCCGCCAGCAGCAGCAGCTTGACGTTCGGGATGGCCTCCGCGCCGGGCGCGATCTCCACCATGTAGGTGTCGGCGCTTGTGAAGAGTTCCTTGGCCACTCCGCCCCACTTCATCGCCACCTGTCCCAGTTCTTGCTGGCTCGGGCTCAGGAACTTGAAGTTCCGGCCCTTCCAGTCCCCCTTCACTTCGGCGACCTGCTGGTCGCGCATGTCGTATACCCAGAAGCCGCCCCCGAGCGAAAACAGCTTGCTCTTGAAATAGCCGACCTCGCGCCCGGACGCGTCCACGACGAAGACCTTCGGGCGAATGAGGCTGAAGCCGCGGCGAATCTGGAACAGGACCGGACCGTTCTCGTCGCGCTCCGTCACGGTCACCGTCGTCGGCAGCATCTGCTTGTTCACGAGGAGGCGCAGGGCCTGCATCCCCCCGCTGATGGTTTCGCGCGCGAGCGCGATCTGCTTCTGGGATCTGGCGTCGAAGATGTCGTAGGAGTCCGTCAGCTTGAGCAGGCCGACATGCTCCTTGACGACGAACTCCCTGAGGTCGAGCGGACCGGCCATGGGGCGCCTCCATTGACTCGCTGTGCCCTTCGATCCGAGGACGGAAAATCCAGGAGCCAGGTGCTTGGAACGGGAAGAGGTGTAACAGCGATGTCGCCCATGGTCAAGGACAAATTCGCGAAGGAGGGCGGCCGCCGAGAGCGACAAGGCCACCGGTGGCTCCCGCCCGCGGCCGGACTTCGGGCCGCAGGCTCCGCCTTCGAGTCGTCGAGCTCCGCCGAATCGGGCTTCCCCAAAAGAGGGCCTCGCCTTGACCCTCGGCTTCCCCAGGCGTATAATTCAACAGGCTGAAGTGAAGCTAGAATCGAGCGCTCGGCGCCTTGCCAGAGATTATGGCCGGTTGAGGGCGGTGGACTCAACGCCCGGCCTCTGCGTCTCCGCGTCTCTGTGTAAGAGTCTCGCATTCGACCCACACGGACGGTCCGAATTTCAAATTGCAAAAAGTCAAATTTCAAATTTCGCCCGCGTCTGGCTTGGACGCGGAGCCATGATCTAGTCACTTGCCGCCCTCGGTCGAGTTTAGCCTCAGTTCGGGTCATTGGCATAATTGCTCTTGTCCTCAACCTTCTGCCGAGGGTCAACCCTCCATGCGCGGCCTCGCCACGCCCCTTTGCCTGCTCGCGGTCCTCGTCCAGCTCGCTGCGGGCGGACTGGGCGCCTCCGCGCTTCTCTGCGTCGAGGCGGATGGGCAGGCGACGCTCGAGGCGTTTTGCGCCTGCGCCTCCCCCTGCACGTGCGAGGCCGACACTGCTTGCGATTCGGGGAACGCGCGCGACACGGGGGTCGGCGCGGAACGGCGCTGCGGCCCTTGCCGCGACGTGCAGCTCACCTCCCCGGGTGACCGCGAGGCGCTGCCGCAGGCGCGGCCTTCGGCCGCATGCGACCCCTGCGTCAAGGCCCTGAACGCAGACGCGCCCGCCTGCGTCGCTCTCCACCCCCCGGCCTCCGTCTTCCCGGCACCCGCGGTCGCTCGCGGCTCTCCCACGCGCCTCACGACAGCCTGCCTCCCCCTCCGCTGCTAGCCCGCCGCACGGGCAGCGCGCTCAAGGTCCGCCGCCGGCTGACTTCCGCCCGCGCCACCTGGACCCACGCGCTTCCAGCCTCCCCGCCCAGGGTCTGCGACCGCTCCCTTCTCGACCCTCTCGAGTCACCGGAGGAGACGCCATGTCCACGCTTCGCATCGACTCGTTCCTCCCCCGCGCCGGCGCAGCCGCCGTCGTCGCCTTCGCCACAGCCCTGTCCCTGCTCGCGCTCCTCGCCCCGCCTTCGGCCCGCGCCGACGGCGGGAAACCCGCGCCACGCCGGCTCGAGGACCGCGTCGAGCTCGCGGGCAAGATCGTTTGCATCGGCTGCACGCTCGAGGCCCTGCCGGCCGGTGCGGACGCCCAATGCACGCTGCACGCAAAACACGCGCAGGGCCTGCTCTTGCCCGACGACACGCTCTGGACGTTCGTGGACAACGCGAAGGGCCATCTCGTCATGACGAACGAGAAGCTCCGCGGCAAGGAGGTAAAGGTCCTGGGCTGGAGCTTTCCGAAAGCGCAGTACGTGGAGGTCTCGAAATTCCAGGTGAAGGACGGGGCCAACTGGGTCGCCTACGATTACTGCAAATCGTGCGGTTTCGAGCCCGGCGACAACAAGGACCGGGACCTGTGCGACGACTGCGCAGGCGAAAAGTAGGGGACGCGCCATGAAAGCAGCTCTGTGGAATGTCGTCGTTTTCGCCGCCCTGATCGGCGGCTTCTCCTACGTCGCCCTCGAGGGCAAATGCCCGTGGGCCGCGTCCCCCGCCGCCGCGAGCGCGACCGCCGTGGCCCCACCCGGGACGGACTGGTGCACCGCTCATCGCGTGCCGCTGTCGACCTGCGAGGTCTGCAACCCGAAACTCGCCCGCGGCGGGACCTTCTCCGTTCGGGAACGCGAGCCGCGCGACGGCGAGTGCCCGAACACGCTCGTCCGCGTCACGCTCGCGCCGGAGGCCGCGCGACGCGTGAACCTCCAGTTTCACACCGTCGAGCTGCGCACCGTGGCCGAGACGCTGCACGCGCTCGGCGAGACGCAGTATCCCCCGCCTCGCTACGCCCGCGTCGCGCCCCGCGCGGGGGGCGTCGTTCGCGAGGTCAAGGCGGCCCTCGGCCAAGACCTGGAGGCGGGCGCGACGCTCGCCCTCGTCGACTCCGCCGACTACGGCAAGGCCCGCTCGGACTTCCTGCTCGCCGCTTCGGCACTCGGCCTGGCGCAACAGGTGTTCGACCGGGAACAGGCGCTTGTGGAACGAAAGGCGGGTTCGGCGCAGGACCTGCTCCGGGCCCGCACCGACCTGGACGAGGCGCGGCTCGCCCACTCGGCCGCGGCCCAACGCCTCCGCACGTTCGGCCTCGCGGACGAGGGCTTGCGCTCCCTTGCCGAGACGAAGGACGACGCCTCGCCGCTCGTGGTCGCGGCGCCGCTTGCGGGCACCGTGGTCGAGGCCTCCGCCGTCGCGGGCGAGTTGGCGGCGCCCGACCATCCCCTCTTCGCGATCGCGAACATGGACAGGCTCTGGGTCGCGATCGACGTCTACGAAAACGACCTGCCGCGGGTCGAAAAGGACCAGCGCGTGGTCTTCACCCTCGACGCCCTGCCGGGTCGTCGCTTCGTGGGGAAGGTCGTCGCCGTCGCCGGCGAGGTGGACGAACGGACGCGCACGGCGCGGGTCTTCGCGGACGTCAAGAACGCCGAGCACCTCCTGCGGGCGCGCATGTTCGGTCGGGCGGAGTTCGCCGTGAAGCCGCCGCAGCCTAAGCTCCTCGTGCCGAAGGAGGCCGTGCAGAACGACGGGGACTGCCGGCTGGTCTTCGTTTCGCCGGCGGCGAACATCTACCAGGCGCGCAAGATCCAAGTCGGGACCGTCTACGCAGCCGGCTACGAGGTGACCGGCGGGCTCGCGGCCGGGGAAAAGGTGGTCACGACCGGGAGCTTCCTGCTCAAGACCGAGGTTCTGCGCGGGCAGATGGGCGCCGGCTGATGTCCCGAGAAGTGACGGCCGCGTCGCGGCTCCGCCACGCCCCTGACGAGACGCCACGGAGCGCCCCATGCTGAACTGGCTCATCGCTGCCTCGCTGCGCCGGCGCGCGCTCGTGCTCGCGCTCGCCGCGCTCGCCATGACGGCCGGCGCCGTCTCGCTCGGCCGGCTCTCCATCGACGCCTTCCCCGACGTCACCGACGTCCTGGTCCAGGTGAATACCGTCGCCCCAGCGCTCGGCCCCCTCGAAATCGAACAGCAGGTGAGCGCGCGGGTCGAGCAGGCCATGGGCGGGCTGCCCAGGCTCAAGCTCCTCCGGTCGATGTCGAAGTTCGGCCTCTCGCAGGTCACCCTCACGTTCAACGACGGCACCGACCTGTACTTCGCGCGTGCGCAGGTCCTGGAGCGACTCCAGGCGGTCGAGCTGCCGGAGGGGCTCGAGCGCCCCTCGCTGGGGCCGATCGCGACCGGGCTCGGCGAGATCTACCACTACGTCGTCACCGCGCCGGGCGGCGACCTGACCGACTCCCGCACGCTGCAGGACTGGATCCTCAGGCCGCGCCTCCTGGCGGTCCCCGGCGTGGCGGAGGTGAACTCCTGGGGCGGTTTCGAAAAACAGTTCCAGGTCGTCGTCGATCCTGACCGGCTCCTCAAACACGGGCTCACGTTCCAGGACCTCGTGGACGCGCTCGCCCACTCGAACGTCAACGTGGGCGGCGGGACGGCGAACGGATCGGGGGAAGTCCTGCTCATCCACGGGCTCGGCCTGACGACCGACACGAGCCGGCTCGGAGCGCTCTCGATCCGCACGGTGGACGGCCGGGCCGTGCGCGTGCGGGACGTCGCGGATGTCGTCGAGGGGCACGGACCGCGCCGCGGCGTCGTCACGGCCGAGGGGCAGGGGGAGGCCGTGCTGGGGCTGGGCTTCCTGCAAATGGGCCAGAACAGCCACGTCGTCGCCGACCGCTTGAAGCAAACCATGGCCGAGGCGCGAAAGTCGCTGCCCGCGGGGACCGACGTTCGAGTCGTCTACGACCGGACCGAGCTGGTCGACTTCGTGCTCCACACCGTTCGCAAGAATCTCCTCGAGGGCGCGCTCCTCGTCGTCGCGATCCTTTTTCTCTTCCTCGGGCACTTCCGGGCGGCGCTCATCGTGGCCGCCGCGATCCCGCTCTCCATGCTCTTCGCCTTCAGCCTCATGCTGTTGGCCGGTATCGCGGGCACGCTGATGAGCCTCGGCGCGATCGACTTCGGTCTGCTCGTCGACAGCTCGGTGATCATGGTCGAAAACAGCGTCCGACGGCTCCACGAAGATCGCAGCAACCGTCCGGTCGCGGAGATCGTCGCGGAGGCATCAAAGGAAGTGCGTAGGCCTACGCTCTTCGGCGAATTGATCCTCATGATCGTGTACCTGCCGATCCTTGCGCTGGAAGGGGTCGAGGGGAAGCTATTCCGGCCCATGGCGCTCACCGTGCTTTTCGCGCTCGGCGGCTCGCTCGTGCTGTCGCTGACCGTGATGCCGGTCCTGGCGAGCCTTTTTCTTTCGCGCGGCGCGGCGGCCCGCGGCGAGCCGTGGATCGTCCGTGCGCTCAAGCGCGCGTACCGGCCACTCGTCCAGCTCGCTGTCGAACGACCGGTGCTCGTGCTGGGGTCGGCCCTCCTCTGCCTGCTCGGCACCGTGCCGATCGCCCTCCGGCTCGGGTCGATCTTTGTACCGGTGCTCGACGAGGGTTCGCTCGTGATCAACACCGTGCGTCTGCCGGGCGTGTCGCTGGAGGAGTCGGCGCGCTTCGGCACGGACATCGAACGACTGCTCCTCGCGGAATTCCCGGACGAGATCCGGTCGATCTGGACGCGGACGGGCACGCCGGAGGTCGCGACCGACCCGATGGGGCTGGAGGTGAGCGACGTCTTCATCATGCTCCGGCCGCGTGCGGCCTGGCGACGGGCGCGGACAAAGGAAGAGCTGCAGAAGGCGATGAAGAAATTGCTCTTGCCGTTGCCGGGGATGAACTTCGCGTTCACGCAGCCGATCGAGATGCGTTTCAACGAGATGATCGCGGGCGTGCGCACGGACGTGGGCGTGAAGATTTTCGGGGACGATTTTGACGTGCTGAAGGAGAAGTCCGCGAAGGTCGAGGCCGTCATTCGGTCGATCCCGGGCGCGGACCAGACGGCGGCCGAGCCGATCGTGGGGCAGCCTGTGCTCCAGGTGGAGCTCGACCCGGAGGCGCTTTCGCGCTACGGTCTGCGGGCGCGGGACGTGCTCGATCTGGTCGAAGCGGCCGGCGGACGGCGAGTCGGCGAGGTCCGAGTCGGCCAGCGGCGCTTTCCGCTCGCCGTGCGGTTGCCGGACCGATACGTGGATAACCCGGAGTTGTTCGGCACGTTGCCGATCCCGGCGCCGAACGGGCAGCGCGTGCAGCTCTCGGGCGTGGCGCGGGTCGTGCGCGCGAGCGGGCCGACCGTGATCCACCGGGAGTGGGGGCGGCGGCGGACGGTCGTGACCACGAACGTCGTGGAGCGGGACCTCGGGGGCTTCGTGTCCGACGCGAAGCGGGAGCTCGAGGCGAAGCTGGGCGAGGAGCTGCGCGCGGCCGGGTGCAGGGTGGAGTTCGGCGGGCAGTATGAAAACCTGGCGCGCGCGTCGGCGACCCTGGCCTGGGTGGTGCCGCTCGCGCTGGCGCTGATCCTCTTCCTGGTCTACTCCACGTACGGCAACGTCGCGGACTCGCTGCGCGTGTTCACCGGCGTGCCGTTCGCGATGGTGGGCGGCGTGTGGGCGCTCTACGCGCGCGGGCTGCCGTTCAGCATCTCGGCGGGCGTGGGCTTCATCGCGCTCTCCGGCGTGTCCGTGCTCGCGGACATGGTGATGGTCTCGACGATCCGGCAACTCGTGGACGCGGGGACGGGCGTGCGGGAGGCGGCGCTGGAGGCGGCCGTGCGGCGGCTGCGCCCGGTCCTGATGACGGCGCTCGTGGCGAGCCTGGGTTTCGTGCCGATGGCCTTCAACACGGGGGTCGGCGCGGAGGTGCAGCGACCGCTGGCGACCGTCGTCATCGGCGGGCTGCTGTCGTCGACGCTGTTGACGCTCTTCGTGCTGCCGACGCTGTACGTGGCGCTGCGCGGACGAGCGAGCGAGGCCTGACCCGCGACGCTCGCCGGCGCAGGCTGACGACGTGACCTGCGTCAGTGCCGCACCCGAAACCCGCTCCCACCCGCCTCCGGCTTCACTCCGACGCCACGATCGCCGCGGTCGCCCCGGTCGCCGGCGAGGCGAGCGCAGGCGCGACGGGCACCCCCGGCACCGCCGCGAGCACGCGGCCGCGTGTGACCTCCGAGCGGAAAAAGGCGTAGTACCCCGCGGCCGCGACGACGTAGAGCGTGATCGTCACGAACATCACCAGCGAGAAGCCGTCGCGCACGCCCAGGTCGGCCGGCGCGAGGTCGCCGACCGGGAGGTGCTGCCACAGCTCTCGCCAGTTGTGTACGATGTGGCCGCCCGCGGTCGCCGTGAGCACCCACGAGAGGTTCCACGACACGTTGCGCAGGCAGTTCGTCACCGCGCGTTCGCTCTCGCCAACCAGCTCCATCGCGAAGTTCGCGCTCAGTGGCTGCGCCATGTTCATCAGCATGTTGCGCAGTAGAAACGCGCCCACGGCCACCCGCAGGTCGGTCGTGACGGCCAGCGCGGCAAAAAAAGGCGTGGACAGGAGCTGAGAGAGCACGACCCCGCGCACGAGCCCCAACCGGCGCGCGACCAGCGGCGCAGCGAGGAACCCGAAAACGTTGACGACTTGCGACACGGCGTAGTAGTTCGAGATCGACGAGGAAGGGGCGGTGAACCGGGTCTCGAAGTACAGATTGATGAAGGGAATCGTCAGGCCCGCCCCGCAGCCGATCACAAACTCCGGCAGACAGAGCCGGCCCATTCGCCGCCAGTCCTTCCCCGCGAACCACGCGGCCATGCCGGCGCCTGCGCCGAGGGGCGCCGCCACGCTCTCGCGCAGAAACGCGATCGGGATGCACCCCAGCATCCCCAGCAGCGCGCCGCCCATGAGCAGGTGGCGATGCACCTCCACCGACTCGCCCCAGTGCCGCGTGACCAGGCCCGCCACGACCATGCTCAGCGCGCTGCCCATCGTCGTGAGCGCAATGGTGAAGCCGAAGAGGTAGACGCGTTCCGAGGGCCCCGTGTTGCGCATGCAAAACGGGGCGCCCGCCACCATCGAGAGCGACATCCCCACGCCGGAGACGAACGACCACGCCAGGATCCATGGGAACGAAAGGGTCAAGACCTGCCCGACGATCCCCGCGGAGCCAAGCACGAACGAGGCGACGAGGAAGCCCTTCAGGCGCCAGCGATCCATGAGCAGGGCGGCGGGGACGGTGACGGCCAGCACACCCAGCGAGTTCCCGCTGAGGACGTTCCCGATCTGCTCGTCGTTCAGCCCGATCTTCCGCAAGTACAGGTTGCGCAGGGCCCACACCATCCCAAGCCCGAGCGCGCCGATGAACGACCCGGCGAGGAAGAGGCGGGCGTTCGTCGAGAAGAGCCGCACGTTGCGCAGGTATTCTCGCAGCATGGCCAATCGTGGTCTCCGGGGGAACGATGCCGAGGACGGGCCGGTGAAAGTACGGAACCCGGCGTCAAAACTGCCGCAGGTAGCGCGCGGGTTCGTGCGGCGGCGGGAGGTCGCGCCAGTAGGTGTCCGCGGACGGTTCCCGGCGGAGGCGGAGGGCATCGCGGCCGACGAGGCGCATCACGAGCCCCATCGGCGTGAACAGCCCGTAGTAGAGCGCGGCCAGCAGGACGGGGCCGATGACGCTTCCGAGGAGATACGAGAGGCCCATGACCGCGCGGTAGCCGGGCCAGCCCGCCTTCCCGCCGGTGAGCGCCGGCAGGCCCACGGCGAGGCCCACGAGCCAGAGCGCGAGGCCGGCGCGGGGCGAGGCCGCGCCCAGAGGCCAGGAGCGCAGCCCTCCGACAGGCCAGCAGCCGAAGCGGAAGAGCGCGCCGAGGAGTCCGAGCCCGACGAGCATCGTCAGGCCGAACTCGCGCAGCTTGCGCGCGTCCGGCCGCCAGTCGGGTTTCGCGAGGAGCATCGGTCGGTCCCTCAGGTAAATACCCTAGTGGGGCTTCAACATCGATCCTGTGGGTGCGTCGCGGATTCAAAGGTTCAAGGCTCAAGGAACAAGGCTCAATCACGACTCAATGTTTAAGGCTCAGGGAGGCCGGAGCCCTCAACGCCGATCTTCCCAGACCTGGTTCGTCAGCGGATTTCCGGAGATTCGGTCACGCACGCGAACAAGGCGTTGAGTCTTGAGCATTGCCTAAACCTTGATCCTTGAGAATTGAGCCTTCGTTCTCCCCCCAGGCTTTCCAGGCGGGTCGGGGCCGTGAGAGCCACCCAGAAACTACGGAACCTAGATTGAAGCCCCACGAGTGGCCCGTTGAGGAACTTCGGACACAGTCGTCCATTCCGTCACGGCGGGTCGTAACCCATGCGGTCGTTCGCGCGGGCCGGAGGCCCGCGCCCCCAGGAAGCGTGCCTGAAGGTCATCAACGCGGCGCGAGGCTTCCGGTGCGGCCAAGAGTCAGGAGGCCGCCGGGGCGCCAGACGACGCCCTCACGCCGACCTTCTCCCGGTCTGCGGGTTAGGCGTAACGACGACGCCCCCTTCGGGAGCTCTCGCAGGATCCCACGGCGCGGTTCTGGAATCTGACGACCCTGGGGCGGGCTTCGAAGTGCAAAGCCGATCTTGTGGTGCAGGGCTTCCGCCCTGCACCCGCACTCGCGAAGTCCATTCGCTTCTCGACCCAGGGCTTCGAAGCTCAGTCCGGCGTAGGTGCAGGGTCAAAGCCCTCCACTACAAGCCTCCGCCGGATCACAGTATTTCTGGTGGCTCGCCGGCTCTCGCCCAGGCTGCCATCTTGGCTAGAAAAACGCGTACAGGAACGGCGAGATCGCGGTCCCACCCAGGGCCACCAGCGCCGAGAAGAGCAGCAACACCACGATGAGCGGCACCAGCCAGTAGGCCTTGTTCGTCCGCAGAAAAAGGGCGAACTCGCGCGGCAGCGACATCCGCTCCGCGCGCGGGAGCGTGAGCGGCTGCTGCTGCGACGCCCCGGGCGCCGGCTGCGACGGCGCGGACGGCGCCTCGCCCCCCGGCCCCGACTCGACGCTGCCGTCTTTTGGCTCCATGGAGTGCTCCCTCTTCTTTCAGTCCAGCCCGAATTGTCGCTTGTATTCCTCCGCCCCGGGCATCGACGGCTGCTCCTCCTTGAGGCAGAGGCAGTTCTCCAGGACCAGCGCGTCCATGTTCGTGAACATGAAGCACCGGTACGAGTCCGCCGGAGCGCACACGATCGGCTCTCCACGGATGTTGAACGACGTGTTCACGACCACGCCGTAGCCGGTCCGCCGCTCAAACGCCTTGAGGATCCGGTGAAAACGCGGCGCGACCGCGCCGTTCACGGTCTGCACGCGCGCCGAATAGTCCACGTGCGTGACGGCGGGGATGTCGGAGCGGAGCACGTTCAGCTTCTCGATCCCGAAGAGCCCGCGCTCGGTCTCGGTCATGGCCCGCTGCCGGTCCTTCCGGACCTGGGCGACGAGCAGCATGTAGGGGCTCGGACAGTCCAGCTCGAAATAGTCGGAGACGCGCTCCTCGAGACAGGCCGGCGCGAACGGACGAAACGACTCCCGGAACTTCACCTTCACGTTCATGGTCGCCTGCATCGCCGTGTTCCGCGCGTCTCCGAGGATGCTGCGGCTGCCGAGCGCGCGCGGGCCGAACTCCATCCGCCCGGCGCAGTGCCCGACGACCTTCCCCTCC
This sequence comes from Planctomycetota bacterium, assembly GCA_016197205.1. Lineage (GTDB taxonomy): Bacteria > Planctomycetota > MHYJ01 > WSZJ01 > JACPWG01 > JACPWG01. The sequence goes on along the minus strand of JACPWG010000114.1, from coordinate 21,727 downwards.
TCGAGCAGCGCAGCGACCCGCTCGCACAGCTCCTCCTCGCGTTCGAAGGCCACGTACCGCGCGCCGACGCCGTCGAGGTAGCGGCGCACCTCCGCCGGCGGGTACGTCGGGCCGAGGAGCGAGCCGGACTGGCCGTCCAGCGCCGCCCCCCCACGCGATTCGCGCGGCCGGCCGAGGACGTGGTGCCAGACCGTGAGCGCCGCGCCCACCGACCCACCCGCGTCCCCCGCGGCCGGCTGGATCCAGAGTCGCTTGAACGGACCTTCGCGCAGGATGCGACCGTTCGCGACGCAGTTCAAGGCCACGCCGCCCGCGAGGCAAAGATTCTCCAGCCCCGTCTTTCGATGCACGTGCCGCGCAAGGCGAAGCATGATCTCCTCGGTGACGACTTGGACCGCGCGCGCGAGGTCCATCTCGCGCTGCGTGAGCCGGCCTTCCGGCTTGCGCGGCGGCCCGCCGAAGAGGTCGTGAAACCTGGCGCTCGTCATGGTCTGCCCGTGACAGTAGTCGAAGTAGCTCTGGTCGAGCCAGAACGAGCCGTCCTCCTTGAGGTCCAGCACGCGCGTGAGGACGAGGTCCGCGTACCGGCGCGCCGCGTCCGGTTCGCCGTAGGGGGCGAGGCCCATGACCTTGTACTCGCCGGAGTTCACGCGGAACCCGGTGTAGTACGTGAACGCGCTGTACAGGAGGCCGAGCGAGTGGGGAAAGCGCAGCTCCTGCTTTAGCTCGAGGCGGTTGCCGCGCCCGATCCCCCACGTCGTCGTGGACCACTCCCCCACGCCGTCGAGCGTGAGCACGGCCGCCTCCGTGAACGGCGACGGAAAGAACGCGCTCGCGGCGTGCGACTCGTGGTGGCCTGCGAAGTAGATCGGCCCGTGGTACACGTCGCCCAGCCCGCGGTCGATCTCGCGCGGGAGGAAGAGCTTTTGGTTGAGCCAGACGGGCATGGCGGAGAGGAAGGACCGGAGCCCGCGCGGCGCGGAGGCGAGGTAGGTTTCGAGGAGGCGTTCGAATTTGAGGAAGGGCTTTTCGTAGAAGACGACGGCGTCGAGCCGCTCGGCCGTGAGCCCGCCCTCGGCGAGGCAGTAGTCGATGGCGTGGCGCGGGAAGCCTTCGTCGTGCTTCCGGCGCGAGAACCGCTCCTCCTGGGCGGCCGCGGCGATGCGGCCGTCGACGACGAGCGCGGCGGCGCTATCGTGGTAGAAGGCGGAGAGCCCGAGGATGGAGGTCATGGCGCGGGCGTCCGTGCGGGGCGGGTGGACGGCAGCGGGGCGCGGATGTTCATGAGACGGATTCTAGACGCGGTGTCCCCGGGAAGTCAAGGAACGGCGGGGGGGCGGGGCCGACGCACTTGGCACTCTCCCCCCGGCTGAACCTACGCGATCGGTTCGCGAGGTAAGTGCCCGCGCAAAAATAACTGCGCAGATTCGGACCTCGAGGCTCCCGGGGGCGCGGCCCTCTGGGCCGCGCTGCGTGGGCCGGAGGCCCGCGCCCCCAGGCATCGGTCGATCCACGGAAATGTAAAGTAATTCTTGCGCGGGCGCTAACCGCTCAGCGCGCCTAACGGGCGGCCAAACTTGCCTTCGCCTATGGGTCACCGACTTCCGTGGAGCGGTACTCAGCGCTTCGGCGCCGCTGGAGAGGCCGCTCCGGAGAGGCGGCACGACAACGAAGACAACGGATTTCCCAAAGCAGCCGCCGGCCGCAATCAAGGGACGAGCCACCGAAGACACCGAAGACACCGAAGAACGAGCCGCGAATTTCGCCGATCGCCGGCGGGACTGAATCCGGGGGGATCGTCGGATGCGCGGAGACCGCCCCCGAACGGTCGCGGTTCGGTTTGGTGACGGTCCTCCCTTCACAGTTCTCCTGCCCTTCGGTGGCTTCGGCGTGTTCGGGGGCGGGCCGGGATCCGGGTCCTCGCTCCGCCCGGTGTGCAGGCGCGACGGAGCACGCCGTCGATCGCCCCGCCGCGCCTTTGTCTTGCCCCGCCGCGGTCCCGCGATTATCATTCGGCGACCACGCAGAGGAGGTGCTTGCGATGTCCGAAGCTTCCGGTCCCCCTCCGACGGATGCCGGCGGGTTGCAGTTCGACCGCGCGGAGGCGAAAGGGGCGGAGCCGCAGCAGAGACCGGGCGTCCCGTGCGCGGGGTGCAAGCGGACGATCCTGGACGCGTATTTCGAGGTGCGCGGCAAGACCGTCTGCGCGCGCTGCCGCGAGGTCATCCTCCATTCCGTCACCGGCGGTTCCGCGGGCAAGCGTTTCGCGCTGGCCACGCTTTTCGGAATCGGCGCGGGCGTACTCGGGGCTGGACTCTATTACGCGGTGCTGGCAATCACGGGCTACGAACTCGGGCTGGTGGCGATCGTCGTCGGCCTGCTCGTCGGCAGCGCGGTCCGCAAGGGGTCGGAGGGGCGGGGCGGCTGGCCCTATCAACTCCTCGCCGCGTGCATCACCTACTGCGCGATCGTCTCGACCTACGTACCCTTCATCCTGAAGGAGCTTCACAAGTCACGACCGTCGAACGCGGACGGGGCCGGGCCGACGGGCAAAGGAGCCGCCGGGGGTGCGACCGCAGCACCCGCGGGCGACACGCCGGAGGCGGAAGACCGACCCATCGTCCATGCGGGCAAACTGCTGCTGGGGCTTCTGCTCTCGTTCGCACGCGCGTTCGCGATGCCGATCCGAGCGGGGTTTCAGAATTTCATGATCTGGATCATCATCGGAATCGCGCTCTACGAGGCCTGGAGACTCAACCAGCACATCCCGCTGGTCTTCACGGGCCCGTTCCGCGTCTCGACCGCCGCAACTCCCCAGGGGAGCCCGAGCGGTGGATGACGCCTCGCCGCTCAGCACCTCGAGCCGCCCGACCGCCGGCGCGCCGACGTGCGCAGACTGCGGGACCGAGCTCGCGCCCGGCCTCCTCGCCTGCCCGACGTGCCGGCGGCTGGTCAATTCCGAGCGACTCAAGGCCCTCGCCGCCGAGGCCGAACAGGCCCGCCACGCCGGCGACCTGGCCGCGGCGCTCACCGCGTGGAGGTCCGCCCTCGACCTCCTGCCCGCCGACTCCCGTCAGCATGAGCAGGTCCTCCTCACCATCCAGGGCCTCAGCCGCCAGGTGGAGGCCGGTGCGGCGGCGCCCGGCGCGCCCACGCAAGCCTCCCCCTCTTCCGCAGCCTCCGCGTCGTCCGGCCGCATGCCCGACGCGCGCTCCGCACGACTCTCTCAGGCCGACCCCGGCGCGAGCCCCGTGGCCGCCGCGTCCGCCCCGCGCGCGCCCGCGGCCGGCGCCAGGACGGGCAATTCGAAGGGCGCCGCGCAGGCGGCCGCGGGTCTCGGCAGCCTCGCCCTCCTCCTCCTCAGCAAAGGAAAGATGCTCCTGCTCGGGCTGACCAAGGGCGGGGCGGGACTTTCGTTCCTGCTGTCCTTCGGCGTGTACTGGGCGGCATGGGGTTGGAAATTCGCCCTGGGGATCCTGGCCTCCCTCTACGTCCACGAAATGGGGCACGTGGCCGTGCTCGCTCGCTACGGCATCGCGGCCACGGCGCCGATGTTCGTCCCGGGACTCGGGGCCTTCGTACGGATGAAACAGCGGCCGGCCACCCGGCGCGAGGACGCGCGCGTCGGGCTTGCGGGTCCGACGGCCGGGGCGGCGGCAGCGATCGCCGCTTATCTCGGCTTCCTGGCGGGGGCCGGCCCGGTGTGGGGCGTGATCGCGAAGCTCGGGGCGTGGATCAATCTCTTCAACCTGCTGCCCGTCTGGCAGCTTGACGGGGGGCGAGGCTTTGCCGCCCTCAACCGTTCTCAACGGTGGTTCGCGGTGTTCGCGATCGGCGCGGCATGGGCGATTTCCGAGGAAGGGTTGCTCCTCCTCCTTCTCCTGGTCGCGCTCGGCCGCGCCGCCGGCCGGGACGCGCCCGCGGAGCCGGACCACCCCATGCTTTTCCGGTATGTGGGACTGCTCGCGTTGCTCACCGCGCTCGCGGTGATCCACGTCCCGGGTGCGCCGGTGCGCTAGTGTCCTGTCTACGCTATTTCCAAAGGTCCAGGAATCTGGCGGAGGCCCGCCAACCCTCACGCAGCGCCCGCCGAACCCGCAGAATAAGCGTGGACGGGACACGAGTGGCCCGTTGACGAACTTCGGACACAGTCGTCAACTCTGCCACGGCGGGTCGTAACCCATGCGGCCGTTCGCGCGGGCCGGAGGCCCGCGCCCCCAGGCATCGTGACTGGACTTCGTCAACGGGCCACTAGCGCGGCCCCGCCCCCCGACGCGGGCTCCGCGCGCCCCTTTCCCGCATTCGGGCTGCCGAGTTTCCCCCCGGTCGCCCCCTCGTCAGCCCCCCGCACCCGCGACCTCCCGCTCCGCCGTGATCGCGCGCCGCATCAGCGCCACGCGTTCCTTCCCGCCGAGGAGCTCCAAGTCGCGCAGCCCCAGGGGGTCGATCTCTTCGCGCAGCAGCAAGAGCTCGGCGGCGGTCGGCTCCGTCGTTTCCGGCAGGGGGTCGGCGACCTTCGGCTCGAACCCCATGCGCGCCTTCACGTCCGCTACTGCAACACCCCGGTGCAGGGTCGCGATCCGGAGCTCCCCCTCGACGAAGTCCATCGTACAGAGGTCGGTCACGATCCACGACGGACCCGGGCTCCGCACGCCGCGCCGCCGCCGCTCCTCCTGCGACTCGCCCGGACGATGCCCGATGCCGCTCACGAAGTCCACCCGCTCCACGAACGACTCCGGGATCTGCCGCGGCACGTACAGGTAGATGTGCTTCGAGTAGTTCGTGACGTCCGGGATGCCCCCCGACCCCGGCAGGCGCAGGAGCGGCGTGGCGTACTCGCCGATCGCGACGTTGTTGAAGTTCCCGTGCCGATCGACCTGCGCCGGCCGGAAGAACTCCTTCGGGTTGTAGTAGGGCAGGAACTGGCAGGCCGCGTCCACGAAGCCGAAGAAGTGCAAGCAGCCGGACAGGGCCTTTTCCTCCGCCGACTCGATCCCCAGAGGGGCCCCGCGCGCTGTCAGCGAATTTCCAATCGCCGACGCGACAAGCAGATGGGGCGCGTGAGTCCGATGCGCAAGGCGATAGGCGGAAGCGACCAGGGGCGTCGCAATCCCCTGCGCGACCAGGTCGCCGTCTTTCAGCCACCGCGCCATCGCGCACACGATTCGCTCGGCCGCGGTCACGCCCTCGCCGACCGCGCGCCCTTGACCGACCGCTTCCGCCATCCGTTGACGCCTCGAATCGCAACCCGGGCTCAAGCTTTCGGCCCAGCCGGCCGATAATTTGGTAAGGTCACCCCTCGATTCGGTTGCGACCCGTCGCAAACCATCCTGGGGGACGGGCGCGCTCCGAAGCTCTACCAGCTACCCCCCCGCAGCGCACGGAGTACCGCTCCACGGAAGTCGGTGCCCCCTAGGCGAAGGCAAGTTGGGCCGCCCGCGAGGCGCGCGAGCAAGGCGTAGTAACGGAGAACTACGGCGAGCGAGCGCAACGACGCGGGCGACCCAAATCGCCGAGAAAATGGGGCACCCAATTGCGTGGGGCGGTACTGATCGAAGGGCGGGACGCGGGAGCGAAGGAGGGCGAAGCCTTCTGCCGGACGGGCGCGCGACCCGCCCCGATCCCCGGTACAATGCCGGGCATCATGCGCAAGCCATCGCACGTACATAGGTTCCGAGCGAGCAGGGAAAAACCCTTGTCCCTCGGGACTTCTGTTCGTATGATGGCAAGTTTGCACCTTGCTCCAGCGAGGCCCGGTTCGACCCCCTCCTGATCCAGCCTCGTGGGTCGCGTTCCGGGCCGGCGCATTGGTGGAAGGGCCCTCGCATGAAGCGCCTGTGCAGTTTCGCCCTGGTCCCGGTGATCATTCTAGGGCTGGCAGCTCTGGATGTCAAGCTGATCGCCCGGGCGCTGCTCAACCCGAAGCGCGTCGAGGTGATGCTGGCTCAAATCCTGGGCAAGGACTTCCGCGTCCAGCGGACCCACCTTGGGTTCGATGGGCTCGAGGTGAAAGGGCTCCGCGTCCCCTCCTACCTCGGCGCCCCCGAGGGGCACCTGCTCCGGGTCGACCGCATCTTCGTTGCCTTCAATTATTGGGGCCTGGCCACCGGCAAGATCCTCCCCACCGGCATCACGCTCGACAATCCACGGATCAGCCTGCTCCGCACGGAGTCGGGGGAGTGGGAGATCGCGCAGCTCTTCAAGAACCTCTCGACCGGCGCGGTCTCCAAGCCCTCCCCCGACGAGCCGGCGAGCTGGCCGCCCACGCTCACCATCCACAACGCCGCCCTTTCCATCTGCGACTCCAACTTCTTCGCGCCCGGTCACACGCAGTTCTTCCGGGACGTGGACCTGCGCGTGATCCCTTTCACCCAGACCCGCTCGCTGGTCGAGGGGAAGGCGAACGCCGGCGCCCTGGGCGTCTGGGCGGTGAGGGGGGAAATCGACACGCAGACGCCCAGCTTCGAGCTGACCATTCAGGCCCCCCGGCTCGCGCTGGACCCCGCGCTGGCCGCCACGCTGAACGAAAACATCCGCTCGAGCTGGGACAACTTCCTGCCCAACGGCCTGGTCGGTCTCACGCTCAAGGTCACCTACAACACGGACCCAAGGCAGCCCGGCAACGTTGATTTCGCCGCCGTGGTCGACCTGGGCGCCGGGGCCGACCCGACGGCGATCGGGCCGGGTGCGACGGCCGGCGCGGCGGCGATTCCCGGCGCGGCCGGCAACGGCGGCGCGGGCGCCGTCCCCGCGGTCGCCCAGGCAGCGGGCCCCGCCGGAGCGGCGCTGCCGCCGGGCGTGGATTTCAAATACGTGAACTTCCCCTACCGCACGCGCGCCACGACCGGCCAGGTCGAGATCCGCGCGAACGGCGCGCGCATGATCGGCATCCAGACCCACACGCTCCCTTCCACCGTACTGCGGCTCGACGGGTGGACGGACGGCTTCGAGCGGGACGCGGCGGTCAATCTCCGGATCGACGTCCTGGACATGGCCCTCGACGAGACCCTGAAGCACGCGCTCGACCCCGACGCGCAAAAGGCGTGGGAGCTTTTCGAGCCCAGCGGTTTCGTGGACGGGCTCGCCCGAATCACGCGGGCCCACGGCTTCAACATCCGCGAAGTCGACGACATCACGATCCTGTGCAAAGGGATCCACTTGAAGTTCCGAAACTTCCCTTACGCCATCGAGGACTGCCACGGCGAGCTCCAGTTCCTCGGCAAGGAAATCCACATCAAGCACCTCACCGGCCGGCACGGCACGGCCGAGGTCAACGTGAGGGGGGACATCTTCGACATCTCCGGCGAAACCGGCTGGGACGTGACCGTGGACGCAATCGACCTCGCGCTCACGGACGAGGTGCGGGCGGCGCTCTCGCCGTCTCTGCGCGACGTGTGGGACCAGTACCGGCCGAGCGGCCTCGCGGACGTCACCTGGAAGACCTCGCGCGCGCGCGGCGTCGCGCAGCCGGAAAACCACCACGTGCTCCTGCGCTGCAAGGACGTGGCGGCGACCTACCAGGAGATCCCCTACCCGCTCGAGCACATCACGGGCGAGATCGAGTACCAGCACCCGCGCGTGTACCTCCGGAACCTGCAAGGCGAGCGCACCTCGGAGCAGGGAAAAGTCGCCGCGCGGATCGACGGGACGGTCTACCTGGACGTGGTCGCGAGCGATGCCCCGTTCCCGCCCGGAGACGGCGCCAACCCGCGGCCCGGCGGCCCGGCGGCGGCCGGCGGGGTGGGCGGTGCCGCGAACGGCGGCGGCGAGCGGACGGGGAACGGGAACGGCCACGAGAGCCGCGCAGGCTGGGACCTGACGGTCTCGGCGACGGATCTGGTGCTCGACGGCGTGCTGCGCAAGGCCGTGGAGTCGCGGCTGGAACCGACCTGGCGGATGTTCGAGCCGGCCGGGAAGATCGACCTTACGTGGACAAGCCGGCGCAGGCCCGGCGGGACGGGCGCGGGCGAACAGACCTGCCACGTCCGCGCCAAGGGGGCGACGGTGACCTACGAGGAAGTCCCCTACCCGATCCACAACCTCACCGGCGAGATCGACTACGACGGGCAGACCGTCGTGCTGCGCAACCTGTGCGGCGGCATCCCCCCCGAGGCCGTCTGGATCGACGGGCAGGTCGAGCTGCCCGCGGACCGGCCGCCGCACGCGGTCGTCACGATCCGCGGCAGCGAGGTCCCGCTCGACTCGCGGCCGGCCCGCGCGGCCCGAGGCGGGAGCAAGGCCGAACCGGCGGTGAGCGCGGCAGGGCCGGGAGGGCGCGAAGCCGGCGGCAGGCGCGTCGAGCCGCGGCTCATCGACGCCGTCCCCGAAGGGCTCGCCAGCCTGCTCGCCTCGGTGACCCCGACCGGCTCCGTGGACTTCACGCTCAAGTGCGAGCGCGTCTACAAGGATCGTCCGGCCGGCGCCTCGTCCGCCTCCCCGGGCGCCGCGTCCGAGGTCGCTCCGGTTTTGCCCGCCGGCGCCGATCCGCGCTACGCCTCCGAGATCCACTACTCCGCGAACGTGCGCTTCATGGACTGCTCCTTCGACCTCGGCCTCAAGGTCAACGAGTCGTTCGGCAACCTCGTGATCCAGGGCAACGTCTACGAAGACGAGCACGACTCGCTCGGCTCCGCGACCTTTTCGCAGATGAAGATCGAAGGGAAGCGGTTCTCGGACGTCTCTTCCCACTTTCTCTTCAAGGACCACTGGCTGCACCTGCACGACATCTCGAGCTCCGCCTACAAGGGGCTCCTGCAGGGCAACCTTCGCGTCAACTCCGAGACCTTCGACTTCGACGGCGGGTTCACGCTCGCCGGCCTGGACCTGCGGCAGTTCTCGCGCGACACGTTCATCTCCGGCAAGGACGTGAGCGGAACCCTGGGCGGCGAGATCCGCGTCTCCGGCCTCGGGAAGCACGAGGACCAGCTCAAGGCCGAGGGGAAGATGACGATCAACGACGGGCAGCTCTGGGACGTGCCGATCTTCCTGAATCTGATGAGCAGCCTGAACCTCCAGAAGCGGTCCCCTTTCCAGAAAGGCTCGGTCAAGTTCGACGCGGAGGGCGGGGAGATCCGCATCAAGTCCCTCGAGTTCGAGAGCGAGAGCGTCACCGTGAAGGGGAAGGGCTCGATGGACTTTGACGGGAACATGGACCTGCTGCTCGACACGGGCGTGTCGATCGCGGTGGTCCCGGAGGTCAAGCTGCTCTCGTGGCTCGTCGGGACGATCCGCAAGGAGCTTTTCGCCGTGGAGGTGAAGGGCCCGTTCCGCTCGCCGTCCGTCGGCGCGCGGATCCTGCCGTCCTTGGGCGGAAGCGGTCACCCGTCGAAGGAGAGCGCGAAACCGGGCGAGGCGCCCGAGGCGCCGCCGCCGCGGCGGGGGCGGGGGGAGTGAGGGCCGGTCAAGCAACGAGTCGCTGCGAGCGTGGCGGGCGTGGCGAAAGTCTCCATGACCTTCCCAGAAGTGGACGGGCAGCGATCCCAGCCCGGCGAAGGCCCGACACCCAAGCTCGAGGGAGTGGCCACCGAACCCACCGAAGACGCCGAATTTCACAACGAGTCGTTCGGTATCTTCCGCTCTCCGCTCTCCATTCTCCATTCTCCATTCTCGAATCTAAAGCACCCCCCATGCTCATCGTCCACGTCCACATCCGAGTCAAGCCGGAGCACATCGACGCCTTCCTAGCTGCCACGGTCGAGAACGCGCGACAGAGCGTGCTCGAACCCGGCATCGCGCGCTTCGACGTCGTGCAGCAGGCAGACGACCCCACGCGCTTCGTGCTCGTCGAAGTCTATCGCACGGCCGACGACCCGGCCCGCCACAAGGGAACGTCACACTACCAGGCGTGGCGCGACGCGGTCGCGGACCTGATGGCCGAGCCACGGACGAGCGTGAAATTCGCGAACCTCTTCCCCGGCGAGGCCGGTTGGGACTCCGCACATGCGGTTTGAGTTCGCAACCGCGGGCCGCGTCCTGTTCGGCCCGGGGACGGTGCGTGAAGCGGCGCCGGCCGCGGCCGAGCTCGGGCGGCGCGCACTCGTCGTCACGGGTTCCGCGTCGGAGCGTGCGGCCCCGCTGCTGGCCGACCTGCGCACGCGCGGCGTGGAGGCCATTGCTTTATCGGTCGTCGGCGAGCCCACGACCCACACGGCCTCGGCCGCGGTGGAGAGCGCGCGCGAAGCGGCGTGCGACCTCGTGATCGGCTTCGGGGGCGGGAGCGCGGTGGACCTGGGGAAGGCCGTCGCCGCGATCCTCGCGAACGGCGGCGAGCCCCTCGACTACCTGGAGGTGATCGGCCGCGGTCGCCCCCTGACCCGCGCCTCCGTGCCCTTCCTTGCCATCCCGACCACCGCGGGGACCGGCTCGGAAGTCACCCGCAATGCCGTCCTGGTCTCACCCCAGCATCGGGTCAAGGTCAGCCTGCGCAGTGCGCACCTGCTGCCGCGACTCGCCATCGTCGACCCGGAGCTGACCTACGCCCTGCCTCCGGACGTCACCGCCGCCACCGGCCTCGACGCCCTCACGCAGTTGATCGAGCCTCTCGTTTGCAACAGCCCGAACCCCATGACGGACGCGCTGTGCCGCGATGGCATCGCGCGCGCGGCGCGTTCCCTGCGGCGGGCCTGCGAGAACGGCCGCGACGCAACCGCCCGTGAGGACCTGGCGCTGGCGAGCCTGTTCGGCGGGATGGCGCTTGCGAACGCGCGGCTCGGCGCGGTCCATGGTCTCGCGGGCCCGCTCGGCGGCTACGCCTCCGTCCCTGCGCCGCACGGCGCCCTGTGCGCCCGCCTCCTGCCGTTCGTGCTGGAGGCGAATCTGCGCGCGCTGCGTGGCGCCCCGCCGATTCCGACCACGACCACGACCGCGCCCTCGCCGACGCCCGCGGCTGCGACTGCCTCCGCCGCGCTTGCACGGTTCGACGAGGTCGCGCGTCTCTTGACCGGCCGCGCCGATGCCCGCGCCGACGACGGCGTCGCCTGGGTGCACGACCTCTGCGCTGCGTTGCGGATCCCGCCCCTCGCCTCCTATGCGATCGGCGAGGCCGACCTTCCCGCCCTCGTTCGCCAGGCCCAGTCCGCAAGTAGCATGAAGGGGAACCCGGTCCCGCTCACCGACGACGACCTCGCGGCTGTGCTGCGCGCGGCGATGTAGGACCGACCTGAAGTCGCGAGGAGGCCCGATGCGCGCTGCCGGGCCGCCCCCGGTTCCGAGGATCACTGGTGCGATTGCGGTTACGCGAAAGCCCGGCTCCTCGGGGAAGTGCCAGGATCGTCACTCAATGCGCGGGCCGCGTGCGGCGGAAGAAACCCCGGATCAGGAAGACCGTCGCGTTCATGTCCGCGGCCGCAAGCCGCTCGGCCCGCTCCAGGAACCGGTCCCGCTCCGCGTCGTCCGCCGCTCGCAACGCGCCGGCGAGCAGGAGGAGCGGCGTCGGAGCTTCCGCACGGCGCCCTTGTGCCGTCGCGAGCGGCTGCCCACCTGCGACGGTCCGAAGCTGTGCGGCGGGACCCGCGAGGCCCTTTTCCCCGGACTCCTCCTCTACCTTTCGCCGCCATGCCTGCGCCTCCTTGCCGCGTCCCGCCCATTCGCACGCCAGCCCGTAGAGCAGCGCCTCGCCCACCGGCCTCCCGCCGGCCGGCGCGCCGTTCCAGCGCGCCGTCAGCAGCGAGTCGGCCTCCTCCCACTTGCATGCCCGCACCGCCAGGCACCACTGCCACTGCTGGACCTCAGGTCCCGTACCGACCACCTTCTCCAGCGCGGCGCACCGCGCCTGCGCCTCCTCGAGCGGACCGTGCCACAGGTATCGCTCGAGCCGGCGCCTGCAGCGCCATGCCCGGCCCTCCTGTCGGGCATCGACCTGCGCCGGAGCGGCCCGGCTCTCCCACTCCGCCCACTCCGCGTCGCTCGCACCCCGCCACACCAGGAGGCGCGCACGCACCAATTCAACCTCCTCCTCGTCCGCACCGAGGTTCGTCGCGAGCGCCTGCTCCAGTTCCGCGAAGAGCCGAGCCTGCTGCAGGGTGCGCCACAGGCCGCCGCGAACGTCCGCGGACACGCCGCCCAGGGCCAGGCACTGCCGGTATTCCGCCGACGCCTCGGCCGGGCGCCGCTGCGCCTCCAGGCTGCGCCCAAGCCCCAACCGGGCCCAGGGGTATTTTCCGTCCAGACGACCGCGACGATCACCGCGGCGCGGAGAGTGGAGAACACGACTCGAAGTCTCCTCTGTCGAGCGGCCGGAACTTCCGGAGCGATTCTACTTTTTCGCGCGCGGCAGCCCAAGACTCTTTCGGTTCCAGGCAGGGTTCAAACGCGGCCTTCAAGCGGTGCCCTCCGCTCCCCCCAGCGAGCGCTGCCGCTCCTTCTCTTCACGGTCGAAGCGCTCGGCCAGCGCGACCTCGTCCTGGAGCGACTCCGCCGCCCGGACCGTGGTCCCGGCCGGATCGAGGCAGAAGAGGTCCCAGCGCTCCTTTTCAAGCCCCTTCTGCCGGACGTACCAGCGATCCTGCGCGTCCTGTTGGATCGGGAAAAGCGAGCACACCGCCGGTTTGTACCGGAACTTGTCCCCCTCCTCGGCGCCCAGCTTGTGCAGGACGCAACCCTGGTTGAAGAACACGCACCAATCGCCGGCGCGTCGCAGCGTGGGGAGCCCGTAGCGCAGCCGGCCGCTCAAATAGCCCGCCTTCTCGATGCGCGCGCGCGCTTCCGGGCGCAGCAGCGGCAGGATTTTCGGAAGGTTCGCGTCGAGCCGCTCGACTTCCTCGGGATACATCAGCGGTCGCCCCTCCCTGCAGCAGATGCCGTCGCAGCCGCGGCCGTAGGTGCACTCGAAACGTGCTTCGCCGAGGTTCAAGAAGACCGCGGGGTCGTCCATGTCGCTTTCTCCGAAATCGGGACCGGCGAAAGGCACGGGAGGCGCCCGGCCGGGGGACCGGGGAACGACGCACCCGCCGGCGTCCCGCGGGCCGCGGCCGCACGCACGAGACCGATGAGGAATTCACCGTAGTCGAGACCCGCCGCCCCCAGCCCGCCGGCGAATGCGGCGTTCGGGCTCAAGTCCGGGTTCGGATTCACCTCCAGCACATAGGGCTCGCCCGAGGCAGGGACGCGAAAATCGACCCGCGCGTAGTCCCGGCACCCCAGCGCGCGGAAGGCCCGGAGCGCGGACACGCGCAGGCGGTCCGCCAGGCCGGGCTCGACGACGGCGGGATAGCGCGGAGGCGTTGCCGCGTACTCGGCCGACGCGGGGCTCCACTTCCCGTCGTACGTCACGATCGGCCACAGCCCCAATGCGCCCCCTTCGAAGAGGATCTCCGAGGGCGGCAGCGCCTCGAGCGTGGGCGTTTCCACGACGCCGACGCTGAGCTCGCGACCCGGAATGAAGCGCTCGACCAGCACCGGCCCGCCGTACGCCGCAAGCAGCAGGGCGATCCGGGCCTCGTACGCGGCGGGCCCCGTCGCCACGCTGCCCTGGTCGATGCCGACGCTCCCGTCCTGGAACGCAGGCTTGAGGAAGACCGGCCAGGCCAGCCGGCAGGGCGGCGCGGGGCGCCGGTGGACGACGAAGGACGCCGGCGTGAGGAGGCCCGCGCCCCGAAGGAGTCGCTTCGCGAACGGCTTGGCCAGGCCGGACGCGAGCGCGGCCGACGCCGAGCCGGTGAAGGGGACGCCGGCCCGTTCCAGGAAGCCCGCTACCCACGCCTCGGTCGCAGGATCGTCCGCGAGCCCTTCGAACAAGTTGAACACCACGTCGGGCCGCGCCTTGCGGAGTCCGTCGGCGAGGGCGCCCGGGTCGCGGCCCACGGCCAGGGTGACCGTCTCCAGCCCCGCGACGGCCAGCCGCGTTGCTACGGTCGCCACCGTATCCCGAATCTCGTGCTCCGCGTCGGCCTCGGGGTGCGACGGCGGCAGCACCGGCTCGTTGTGGACGAGCAGCACCCTCATGCGCGACCCTCCGCCGCGTCCGCGCCGTCCGCCCCCCCCGTGTCGCTTCCGTCCAGCGCTGCCTCCGAACGCTTTCGGATCTCCTCCTCGAATTTGGCGACCAGCTCAGGGGATTGCTTGAGAAGGCGTTTGAACCGGGGGCGGTCGAGCGTGAGAAACACGCACGGCGTGAGCGTTCGCACCGTTGCGATGCGCGGCCGGTCCTCGAGCAGCGCCATCTCGCCGAAATGGTCCCCCTCGTGCCGGACCGCGATCCGGCGCTCCTCCCCGTCCGGGCCGGGGCCGAGCACGGCGACCTTGCCGCGGACGACGAGGTAGAAGCGATCGCCCGGGTCGCCGGCCTGGAGCACCGTCCGATCCTCGAGGTAGCGCTCGGTCTTGAAGTCCCGCGCGAGGTCCTCCAGCAGCGCCTCGTCCACGATGCCGAGGATCGGGAGGCTCTTGAGACGCCACCCCTCCACGCAAGCCTCCTCGCCGCCTTCCCGAAAGCCGAAACCGCGCTGCTTCTCCCAGAGCCGGGCGTAGACGCCGCCCCGGCCGAGCAGTTCCTCGTGTCGCCCCTCCTCCACCAGGCGCCCTTCGTCCAGGACGTAGACCCGGTCCGCGCGGGCGGCCTCGGCGAGCCGGTGCGTTACGGCGATCACCGTACGCCCACGCGCCCAACGCTCCACCGTCGCCTGGATCTTCCCCTCGGTCTCCGGGTCGAGCGACGAGGTCGCCTCGTCGAGCAGGAGTACGACGGGCTCGCGCACGAGCGCCCGCGCGAGCGCGAGCCGCTGCCGCTGGCCCCCGGAGAACCGGGCGCCGCGCTCGCCCGCGGGCGTGTCGTACCCCTCGGGCAGGGAGCGGATCCAGTCGTGGATCTCGGCGTGCCGCGCCGCCAGTTCGACCTCCGCGTCCGTCGCGCCCGCCTTGCCCATCCGGAGGTTCTCGCGCACCGTCGTGTTGAAGAGCAGGCTCTCCTGGAAGACGACCCCGATGCCGCCGCGCAACGAGGCCTGCGTGACTTCGCGCACGTCGCGCCCGTCCACCAGGACGCACCCGCCGGCGGGGTCGTAGAACCGGAGGAGGAGCTGGAGGACCGTGCTCTTTCCCGAGCCGCTCGGACCGACCAGGACCGCGTGGGTCCCGACCGGGATCCGGAGTCGTACGTCGCGAAGGATCGGCGGTCCCTCGGCGTAGGCGAACGTGACGCCGTCCAGGCCGAGCTCCCGCCGGGGGCCGTCCAGGGCGGGGGCGCCCGGCCGATCGGCCACTTGCGGGGACTCGGCAAGCAGCTCCTGGATGCGCTGCATCCCCGCCGCCGACCGGTAGAGGTGCGGCACGACCCACGTGAGCGCGGTCACCGAGCCGGACAGCCCGAGGAAAAGGACGTTGAAGGACACGAGCGAGCCCACCGGCAAGTCGCCCTGAAAGCAGAGCCAAGCCCCCCAGGCCAGGACCAGCAGGTGGACGAGCTGCACCGTGAGATTGGGCGTACGCTGGAGCAGGTAGGCGAGGTAGTTCCAGCGCAGCGAAGTCCGGAAGACCTGGTCCAGCACCTTTTGGAATCCGTGCAGGGCCAGCGGTTCCAGGGCGAAGGCCCGGACCACCGCCTGGGCGCCCACGTTCTCCTGGACCGCCGTGCCGACTCCGGCCTCGGCGAGCCGGAACGCCCGCCCGGCCGCCGTCATCCGGCCGCTCAGCAGGCGTGGCCCGATCAAACACAGCGGGAGGCCCAGCAGCGCGACCAGCGCAAGCCGCCACTCGAGGCGGGCCAGCAGGATCCCCCAGACGAGGATCTCCCCCGACGCGAGGAGGCCGGACGGAAGGGCCACCTCGAAGCCGCTCTCGGCCTCGGACAGGTCGCTCGTGAAACGCGCCAGAATGTCGCCGCTCCGGACGCGCGCGTAGTAGCCCATCGAAAGGCGCTGCAGGTGCTCGAACATCCCGACGCGGAGCTCCCGCATCAGGCGCCCGTTCAGCCAGGCCCAGAGGTAGTCCGCCCCGAGCGCGGAACCGGCGGAGAGCACCGCCCCGGCAGACAGGGCGACGAGGATCGCCCAGAAGAGGTCTCTCCGTTGCGGCAGGATCGCTTCGTCGATCAAGTACTTGAAGCTCATCCGGATGGCCGTGTCGAACGCGACCTCGACCCCGAGCGCGAGGAGCAGGAGCGAGGCCTGCCATCGATAGGGCCGGAGACACCGCGCGAGGGCGGCGAAGTAGCCAAGCACGAGAGCCGCCCTCTCTGAAGTTTGTCAACGGGCCACTACGCGGTCGAACGTCCGACGTACCAGGCGGTGGACAGCTCGGAAATCAGCTCGCCCTCGCCCAGGGTCACTTTCTCGAAGCGGCAAGCGATCTCGAGGGTCCCCTCCCCCTCCCGCAAGGCGAGCCTGCCGGTTTCGCCGGGGCGCGTCTGCCGAAGGTGGATGCGGGCGATCACGTCCGGCAGCCTTCGGAGCATTTGCTCCGCCTGCTCCCGTTCCGGGTTGTCCTCGGAATCGACCTGCGCATGAGATTTCCTTCGTGCTTGCAGGAGACCCCAAGCCGCGCAAAGGCGGCCGAGCCCGGCTGCGGGGAGGCGCCGTGCCGCGGGCGGCGAGGCGGCGAAGGACTCCCAATCGATCTGGACGGAAAGCCGCTTGCCCAGGAAACGCCGTAGTTCCTCGACCTGGTGGAGGAAGTCGGCGCCCCGGTAGGCTTCCAGGAGGCGGCGTGCGAGCGCCGTCCCCTCGGGGTCGGCGGACGGCGGCGGCGGGAGAGCGGAGGGGTCGCAGGTCGGCAGTCCCGCCAGCACACCGGGGAGTTCCCTTCCCAACTCGTCCGCGCCGAAGTAGCCGTCCGGTCCCTGCCCGGAACTGAAGCGCAGGAGGAGCGTGCCGGCGTCCCCGAGCAACTCCCGCGCGGCCGGAGCCGGCAGCGGTTCCAACCGCCACACCCGCACGCGCTCGCCCAGTTGTTGAAGCAAGCTCCGGGGGAGGCGTCTCTCGATCGCCTCGAGTTCACGCACCTGGAGCTCCAATTGCTTGGCGCATTGGAGGCGACGCGCGTAGGGTGTCGCCCGGTCGCCACGGACGACGGACCAGTCGATCTCAAACCGGAGCCGCAGGCCCAGCGCCGACTCCAACCCCGCCTCCAGGTCGGGCAAGGACACGTACCGGAGCCGCTCGACGTGTCCGGTCAACGATCGTTCCAGCCCCTCGTCGAGAACGCTTTCCAGCTCTTTTTCCCCGAGCTGCCCCGCCATCCGCCGCGTGAGGTCCACGCCAAGGTCGAGGGTCCCTTCGACCAGGGTGCAGGCGCGCTCGGCGTCCTTGTCCACGTGTCGCAGCCGGATCCTCGTCAGGCGTTCTCCGTCGCTGCAGACCATGCCGTTGTTCCCGAGGTCGCGGAGAATTCCCTTCAGCCAGAAATCGAGAATCCCGGGGCCGGTCGGCGGGTAGGGGATCGACGCCCAATCCGGCGAAAGCTCCAGGTCCTCGCCGAGGGCCTCCCGGTAGGCCTTGACCACGCCGGGGAATCGCTCCTTGCGATAGTCTTGCCAGCGGGGATCCATCACGGGTTCCTCGCTCTTCGTCCGGATCGACGCGTGGGCAAAACGGCGAATCGAAGCGCCGGCTTTTTCCCATAGATATCGTGGATCCGAAGCGTGAGCCCGTCAAGGAGTTCCCCGGGCGTGAATTGGCGATCCAAAAGCGCGAACCGCCGTTCCTCGCGATGCTTTGCGGCGCGAATCGACTGATAGGTCTTGCCCTGACGAATTGCCCGTAGCACACCGTCGCGGCCGATGGAGAAGAGCTCCAGCGAGACGGTTTTCCGGACGGCCTTGGCGTCGTGCCCGTGATCGCCGCACCACCAGCCGATCTCGACCGAAACGTACTCCGAGACCTGGCGCCGGAATGCCGCGAACGTATCGGGAAGCACGGCGATGGAGGAGGTGAGGATGCGACCGCCGAGCGGAAGCCTCGCGAGGTAGAAGATGTCGCCCAGTTCCCGCTCCGGCGTCTTGATGAAGTTTTTCGCCGCCGCCCGAACCAGAGCGCTTGCGCCCGTAAAGGAATCACTCATGGATCGGCGCTTTCGTCGGAGGGAAGAGCCCCTTGTGGTGCGGGCCTTCCGGCCTGCACAGACTGGCGTGAGTGCCTGACCTGTTCCTTTACGGGCCCTTACCGGCGGCTTGCCGGACGTTGGCGCCGGCGCTGCGACGCCGCGACCGGAGGTCAGGCGCCGTCCCCCGCGCGCCGTCGACGGACGCGCCACGCCCGATACGGCGCGTGTTGCCTGCTTCGCCGTGTTGGATCGATGGAGAGGGTTCTTCCGATTCATGCACGCCGCCCCCCGAGGGACAGGACTTTCGATCCGGAGTCTACCGGACGGTGTCCCCGGAAACAAGCGAAACCACGGTCCGGCCCCCGCCATTGCGACTTCGGCGAGCGCCGAGCCCTGCCGAGAGCGGCGCTTTCAAAAAGCGGGCGCCCCTCTCGACCGCGCTGCCGCTGCATAGGCACGCCAGCCGGGCAGGTCGCAGACGTAGACCTCCACTCCCCTTCCGCCCCCCACCGTGGAAGGGACGCAGGGAAGTCGCTGCGCCCGTGACTTCCAGCGCCCGCAAGTGGCGCTCGACGGTCGAACGGCGGACGCCAAGCATCCCGGCAGCCCGCGTGACCTCCAAGAGCCCACCGCTCTGCTTCAAGACAAATTCGAAGAAGGCATGGAACTTCTGCGGATCGCGCAGGGGGAAGAGCCGCTGGATGTCGCGCGCGAAAAACGAGTCCATCCACACCCGGTAGAACTCGAGCGGCTTCTCTTCTGCGAGCAGGGCTTCCGGGAGGCCTCCGTGGTACAGCCGTTTCTGCGGGGAGGCGTTCCCGAACCGGATGGCCTCATCCCAGAGGACCGGCGCGATGTGGACGGTCCGCTTGCGCCCCGTGAGCGTGTCCTAGAGCTTGCTGGTCGCCGCGAGTGTTGGGGACCCGGTGGCGACGAGTTTGAGGTGGGGAAATTCGTCGGCCCCCACCTTCAGGAGCCGCGAAGGGTCCTTGAGCTGCTGGATTTCGTCGAAGACCACCGTGGCGTGCCGGCACCCGCGAATGAAGAGGGCGGGATCACGGACCATGTCCTCGACGACGGGAGCTCGCAATTGACGCAGGTGAGTTCGGCGGGCGCGAGGCTCTTGGCCAGCGTGGTCTTTCCGGAGTGTCGCACGCCGGAGAGCCAGACGATGGGCGCCTGCGCCCACCCCCGTTTCAGCCGCCCGAGCCAGAAGGGTCTCTCGATCATGCCTGCGTACCTTGCAAATAGTCGGACTATTTGCAAGGTACATCGGCGCGTCCGCTCGCCGGGCGCCTGCAGGATGTCGCTCTTCTTCGACTCGCGCTTCCCAACAACGTCGGGGGTTCCCCACCGATCTCGGAATCGGTTGCCACCGAGCGGGATAGCCTTCGTGCAGTCTTCCAGGTCGTTCACAAGCCAATCGGCGAAGGAGGAATAGAAGTCCTCTTCCTTCGTCTTCTTCGCAGGCTTCGGAACGAGGGCGGCCTTCAGTTGGTCGGTATCCTTCTCTCGGAACTCGACGAGGCGAAACAGACCGCGCGATGGCTTGTACACCTTGTCGGGGAGACGGATGGCGAGATCCCACACCGTTCCGTGGATTGTGTTTTTGTTCAGCGATGGATCGGTCGCCTGGACTAGGCTAACGAGGTCCGTGTAGCGGATGCCATCCGGATGCTTCTTCAGCTGCTCAAGGGCGATGGTGATTATCTTTTCGGCGATTGTTGCCATAGTGTGGTGTCTTCTCGCGACTGAGGTCTAACGTGTATTGGACAGGTCCGCGTAAGCGAAGCGAATACGGCCAGGCGGGCCGCCTAAGATGGCTCGGAAAGGACAGCCCAGCAGACACAAGATCCAACAAATCCTCAAGATGCGGCGCGATCCGCGCCCATCAAAGGCGCCCTCCCCGGCCTTGGGCCGGTCTGCCTACCACCCGGCGCCAATCGCCTGGCGCCGTCGTCACGCCTACCGGGAGGCGACGCCAGGACACGGCCGAAGAACGCCAAGGCACCCTTCGTCACCCTCCAAGCAGCCAGTCGGCCGGTGACTGCATACCGGCCGGGCCACGGTTCAGGACGTGGGTGTAGATCATCGTCCGGGCCAAGTCCTTGTCGCAGCGCAACTCTTGCACGGTGCGAATGTCGCTGCCGTTCTCGAGAACGTGGGCGGCGAAGGAATGGCTGAACGTGTGGCGCGTCGCGCGCTTGGCGATGCCCGACGCGAGGACCGCGCGGCGCACGGCATCCTGCACGACGGCCTCGTGCAGAGGGTGGCGACGCCGCTGGCCCGTCTCGCGATCGAAGTAGCGGCGCGTGGCGGGGAAGGCGCCGCGAGCGCCTGGTTCTGAGTCGAGGCCGCGACGTGCCCTCGGGTCGCTAGCCCATTGAGGAAGGCCGTGACGTACTCGGGGCCAAGCTCGGCAGGATTGCGCAGCCCGTGGAATTCGCAGTAGCGGCGCATCCAGCCGAGGTAGGCATCCTCGGTGCGCAGGCTCAAGTGGCGCCGGCGCATGGCTTCGCGCGCGCGATCGCTCAGGCGCGGCGCCGGGGCGGCTTGCACGACGGATGCAGCGAACGTTCCACGAGGTTCGATCGGGCTCTCGCGCACGAGCGACCCTCCTCGAAGGTCCCGTCCGAGTACGGAAAGGCCCGGAGACGAGTCGGGACCCGACTCACTTGGCCTCGGCGGCGCGGCCGACCCGGGTGGAAGCGGCTTGCGCGCAAGCATGGTGGACCCTCTACAGCGGAAGCGAATGGATTCTATGCAGCCGGCCAACCGAGTGTCAATCGGATTCGTGGCCGAGTCAGCCCCGAGACTCGGATGCAGCCCCTTCCTGAGCTCGCTGGGATTCGCGCAAAGCCATCATGAGCCAGCCCTTTCAAGGTGGATGCCACGTCCGGGTATCCGCCTGTAGGCTGCCTATCCACTTGAGCATGCATCGTGAGTCCACTTTGTGGTGCAGGGCTTCCGCATTCGCGCGCGGCGCTTCGGTGGACGTGGCCGCCCTGCACCCGCTCGCGCACGGATCGTCCGCAGCACATCCCCGCTTTCTCCCGTTGCCAGCCCCGCACCCATCGGGCTCGGTGTTATTCAACCGGGTCGCCCCGTCGGTGCAGGGCGGAAGCCCTGCACCACAATGGCTCGTGGTCGGGTGAGAAACGCGCCGGGAAGTGCACGACCTCGTCCGATCGGGCATCTGAAGGCCCCACTTCGCAACGAATCGGAATGCGGGCGCGAGCCGGTGAATCCGGCAATTGTGTCCACTTCGGCCCGTAGCCGTTCACTGGCAGGGTGATCTTACCACGGAGACACGGAGACTTCGCGGAGGACTCTCTTTGGATTCCCCCTGTTCTCCGTGCATCCTCCGTGTCTCCGTGCCTCCGTGGTGAAACGCGCATACACGTGAACGGTTGCTTCGGCCCTATGTCTACTTCGTGGGCCGGCCCCTGATCAAGCTCCCACGCGCCCGTGATCGGAGGTGGACACACCGAGGTTGAGATCGTACAGCAGCCGGCTGTTCAGAACGAAGGGACGCTGGGACCGGACCTTCAGCGCCCGCAAGTGGCGCTCGACGGTCGAACTTGTACCGGAGGGGGCGTCCGTCCATTTGGCCACAACAAGCCGAAATGAAGCTAAAATCAATCTCTCAGTGCGTTGCCAGCGATTTTCGCCGGCAGAGGAGGGTGGACTCAGCGCACGGCCTCTGCGTCTCCGCGTCTCTGTGTAAACGTCCCGCATTCGACCCACACGGATG
>JACPWG010000113.1 GCA_016197205.1 Planctomycetota bacterium | reverse complement strand
GCTGCCGTCCTGCCCGCCCAGCGGCCCGTTGTAGGCGCGCAAAAACTTCACGAAGTCCTTCTTCGCCCAGCAGCTCGTGTTCGACGGTGCCGGGATCTTGTACCAGCCATTGACCTCGGCGACGATCCGCACGGAGGTCCCTTTCGCGATCTGGCAGACCGGCGGATGCTTCGTGTCGGCCGTGGGCCGGGCATTCACCCGATCCCCCTTCACGACCCCCTGGCCCGCCCCCTGCGCGTCCACGAACTCCTTCGCCAGGTAGATGTGCAGCCCGGCCGGAGGCTTCACGCGGTACCACCCGAGCTGCTCCTCCAAGGCGACGAAGGTGTCCCCCTTCTTCGCCGTGTGCAGGATCACGTAGGCCTGGCCGATACCGGCCCGGAGGTTCAGGTTCGAGGCCGAGACTTCAACCTCGCAAGGGAAAGTCACCTTGTCCTGGCCGCCCGCTGCGGGAAGGAAATTCGCCCCGACCGCCACCGCGAACGCGGCGGCGAGCCACAGCCGCGTGCGCGCGGTCGTCCTCGTGCTCATGTCCTCGTCCTCCCGATTACTCGTCCAGGGGCAGCCCGGTGGGCTCCTGGTCATGGTCGTTGTCATGCTCGGGCCCGGCGCCGCCGGCCCCAGGCTTCGTGCTCTTCGCGTGCCGCAGGTCCTCGAGCTTCGCGTCTTCCTGCACGCTCTTCCACCAGGCCTGGTAGAACTTCGCTTTTTCACGCTGCAGGAGGTTCGCGCGCAGATCGTCCTTCTTCGACTCGAAGTCGTCTCCGGACGGCGGTCGCTTCTCGACCGTCTGCAGGAGGTAGCGCGCCCCGTCCCCCTCCTTCGCCAGGCCGAAGCCGTCGATGTCGAGGAGAAAGGCGCACCGGGTGAAGTCCTGCGCCGGGCCGTCGATGGCGGGAACCGCCTCGTTCCGACGGAACAGCGCCGTCTCGTGGATCGGCAGATGCCCCTCGTCCGCAGCCCGCTCGAAGGCCTTGCGGCTCTGCTCGCGGGACACGCGCTCCGACTCCGCCTTGTCCGCCATTTCTTTGACCTTCAGTTCGGCAAGCGCCGCGTCGCGCTTCGCGACAAGCGCCTTCTCGTACTTCTCGGCCTCCGCGACGGCGAGGGCGCGGGCCTTTTCCTCGCGCAGTTCGCGCGCGACCCGCGCACGCACGGAGTCGGTCAGCCGCGCCGGCTCCGGCTCCAGAATGCGAAGGATCCGCATCTTGAAGCGGCCCTTGTCGGTCGTCTCCACGCCCGTGAAGGCCTTCTCGTCGAGCGCGTTCAGCGTGCGACCGAGTTGATAGGAGAAGCCGAGGGTCTGGTAGAGCGAGTCGAGATTTCGCACCGAAAGGTAGGGGGAGACTTCGTAGCGGAGCCCAAGCTCGCGCGCGAGCGCTTCGAGGTCGACCTTGGGCTCGCCGTCGATGCGGTTCAACTCCTTGGTCACGCGCCGATCCAGCTCGTCCATCTGCTCGATCGCCTTGACGCGGGCGCGGCCGTCCTTGATCCGATCGACGATGTTCGCGCGCACCTCCTCGAATGGGCGGAACGACGGGGCCGGCGGCTGCACGGGCGGCGGGTTTCCGCCGGGCGCGGGAGGGGAGGCCGGCTCCGTCCCGGCCTTGGGCTCCGGCGTGGCGGCGGCGAGCTTGAAGAGCTTCTCCTTGTTTTCGTCGTAATATTTCTGGACCTCTTCGGGGGACGGCTCGGCGGCCTGCTTCTTGAGCTCCTCATAGCCGGCGAGCACGTATTCCACTTGCAGCCGCTTGGGCAGGCGGTACTGGTCGCGGTTCTTGTCGAAGTTGCGGGCGATCTCCTCCCCGGCGGGGGTCGGGACCTTCGCTTCGAAGTCCTTGGGGCGGAAGGCGACGAAGCGCGCGCGTGCCTGCTCGTTGCGCTGGACGTATTCGCGGAAGACGTCCTTGAGCGAGACGGCGACGCTGGAGGTCACGAACTCCTGGCACTTGTCGATCGTCAGGTGCTCGGTGACGGTCCGCTCGAACTCCTCCGGGGAGAGGCCGGCCTGGCCGAGGATGCGCACATAGTCGGCGTAGTCGAACTCCGAGGTGCGGGAGGGGCGGACGATCTTCTTGATGAACTCGCGCACCTCCTGGGAGCTGACCTTGACGCCCGCGTCCTTGGCGACTTTGAGCCCCATGAGGACGCTCCAGGCGACCTGGTCCACCTGGTCGTCCTTCATCCGGCTCTGCGGCTGGATGACGGCGAGGAAGCCCTTCCACCGGTTGCGGACGTCGAAGAAGTCGGCGCTTTCGACGTTTTGTCCGAAGAGCTTCCCTACGAACGGTTGTTCGTTCTGGGAGGCGATGTCGGACAGGTGATACGTGACGCCGAACGAGAGGGCGATCAGGATGGTGATGCCGAAGAGGATCGGCTTTTCGAATTTTTTCAGGCGGCGCGAGAGCATGGGGCACTCCGGACTGGGGCCTTCGCAATCACTTCAGGTCTTCGGGACGCGGGAGGTCCGAAAGACTCGCAAGGCCGAGGGCCTGGAGAAACCTCGGCGTGGTGCCGTAGAGAACAGGGTGGCCGGGGACCTCCTCGCGCCCGGCGATCCGGATGAGTCCTTTATCGAGGAGCGCGCGGAGGAGGGCGCCGGACTGGACGCCGCGTACGGCCTCTACCTGGGCGCGCGACACGGGCTGGCGATACGCCACGATGGCCAGGGTCTCCATGGCGGCCGACGAAAGACGCGCGTCGTCGCGTCCTTTGCGGAGGCGGGTGACGAACTCCGCATACTCCGGGCGCGAAGACAGCAGGTAGCCGCCGGAGACCTCCTGGAGGCCGAAGGCGCGTCCCTGCGAGTCGTACTCGGCGGCGAGCTGCGCTGCGGCCTGGCGGACGGCCTCCGCCTCGGTCCCCGGGACCGCGTCCTGGATCCGCGCGACCGACACGGGCTGATCGCTCACGAAGAGCAGGGACTCGACGATGCTGCGCAACTCGGGCATGTGGGAGAACGACCTTTCCGGCTAGCCGCGCAGCCAGCGCGCGGCATCCTTTGCCCAGTAGGTGAGGATCATGTCCGCGCCCGCGCGCGCGATGGACGTCAGGATCTCGAGCGCCACGCGCTGCTCGTCGATCCAGCCGTTCCGCGCGGCCGCCTTCACCATCGAATACTCGCCGCTCACGTTGTAGGCGGCGAGCGGGACGTCGAAGCGTTCGCGTGCGGCGCGGAGGACGTCGAGGTACGCGAGAGCGGGCTTTACCATGAGGACGTCCGCGCCTTCTTCGAGGTCCAGCTCCATCTCGACGAGGGCTTCGCGCGCATTCGCGGGGTCCATCTGATAGGTCGCGCGGTCGCCGAATTGCGGCGGCGATTCGGCCGCTTCGCGAAACGGCCCGTAGAAACCGGAGGCGTATTTCGCCGCGTAGGCGAGGATCGGGACGCGCTCATGTCCGGCCTCGTCGAGGGCGGTGCGGATCTCGCGGACCGCGCCGTCCATCATTCCGCTCGGGGCGATCACCGAGGCGCCTGCGCGTGCGAGCGAGGCGGCCGCCTCGGCGAGGATCTCGAGCGTCGGGTCGTTTTCCACGTGGAAGGACCGCTCGTCGCAGCCCGTCACGACGCCGCAATGCCCATGGCTCGTGTACTCGCAGAGGCAGAGATCCGCGATCAGTTCGATCCCGTCGACCTGCTCGCGGAGGGCGGCCAGGGCCTGCTGCACGATCCCGTTCGGGTGATACGCGCCGCTCCCGCGCGCGTCCTTTTCCGGCGGGATGCCGAAGAGGATCACCGCGGGGATGCCGAGGTCGCGGATCGACTTCACCTCGTCGACCAGCGTGTCGCAGGAGAGCTGGAACTGCCCCGGCATCGCGCCGATCTCCTGCCGGATGCCGTGCCCGGGCCGGACAAAGAGCGGAGCGATGAGCTGATCGACCGAGAGCCGGGTCTGGCGCACCAGCCGACGAAGGGGCGCGCTGCCGCGGAGGCGACGGAGGCGGTGCTCGGGGAAGCCCATGGGGGGCCCTTCTGCCCGGGACAGAGGACGGCAAGAAAGGGTAGTACTATAGGGGATGGGGGAGACGGAGTCAACGAATTGTCGGGGACCGTGAGGATCGTCGGTGGAGAGGAGAGTAGCGTAGTGCAGACGGGAGAAGTGGAACCGATGAACATTTTGACGTAACCGCAGAGGCACGGAGACGCAGAGGACGAGTCGTACAGAGAACGCCTTCAGTGACCGCGCAGGTCAGGGGCTGACAGGGAGGCTCGTGCCAGGAGTCGCGAGATGGAAGCCGGGTCGCCGATCGTCTCCGAGCAGACAACCAGGCCGGCGCGGCTGCCGAGGCTGCGGCGGGCGGCGCGGACGCGACGGGCATCGAATTTCCCGCGAACGCCGAAGAGGTGCAGGCGCGTGGGGGCTGCAGCGAAGGCCGCGGCCTCGAGTCCTCCGACAAGACGAAGGCCTGCGAGATCCAACCGTCGCAGCCAGGCTTGGTCCGAGGCCGGGTCGAAGCCCGACAGGTCGAGCACAGCGGTCGCCACGCGACCGGGGGCGAGGGCGCAGGCCAGGAGGCCCAGGGGACCTGTGCGGCCCAGGCATACGAGTTCGAGGCGACGCCGGGAGTTTGTGCCCCAGGCAAGGAGAGTGAGAATGTCCTGCACGCGCTCGGCGTCGTCTGGACGGTTGTAGGTCCGAAAATAATGATCGAGAAGGATGCGCACGGAGGCGGGCGGCGGGCGGCGCGAACGCGCGCGGGGGCGTGCAGCCGGCGAAGGAGCGGCAGAAGCGGCAGCTCGCCTCGAACCGTCGCTGCGCTCGGGCCAGGCAGGCAGCCCGACCTGGACCTCCGGTCGCTCGCCGCAGGCATCGGGGGCTTCGCCGAAGTAGGTCTCGAGTTCCTGGAGGAAACCTGCGACGGCCTCGCGATGGAGAAGCCGCCGGTCCGGGCCCGCGGCCTCCCCCAGCCCCAGGAGGTCGGCCGTAACAACCTCGCGGCCCGACTGCAGAAGGGTGTCCAGGAGGAGACGGGGAGCGCCACGGCCATCGCGGAGTACGCCCCTTCCCCCCGACGACATCACGAGGGTCATGGCACGGGGAGTTGCGCCCGCGGCGACGGGTCGTAGACCGCCCGCCTCGCGAGGCACCGGCGGACCGTAGAGCGTCACCGGAATCGAGTCCCCGCGCCCCTCGCGCCCGATTTGGATCGATTCCGTCGGAAGCGGCTGCCCGAGTCGGTTCACCTCGGAATCGGCTGGGACCTCCACGCCGAGCGCGTGGCGAATGCCCGTTCGGATGGTCTCGGACGAGCGCCGTGCGTCGCGGTCCGCCGCGGGCCAGGCGGCCGCCGCTCGGCTGCGCGCATCTTCGATGAGTCGAGCCACGAGCGCGCGCCCGCGCAGCGCCCCCGGCGGCGGTCCCCCGCCCGCGTGGAAGAGAAGGTCTTCGATTCGCTCGGAAGCATACGGTTCCTCGAACACCACCTCCGCGGTTCGCGCCGCGACTTTGGCAGGAGCTCGCGGCCGGAGCCAGCGATCGAAGAACGAATATACGGCCTCGCGCATCGGCCGGTGGTAGCCGTGCGCGGCCCGAAAATGCGCGAGCCCGAGACGCTCCTCGGCCGCGGCGCCGTGCAGGCGGTACACCTCGCGGAGGGCTGGGAACTCGACGGACGGGGTGCGCGCGGTCCAATCGCCGGTGGCAGAAACCAGGAGCTGGGGGCGCGGCGCGGCGAGCGCGGCGATCTCGACATTCGAGGCGTCCACGCGCAGACCCGGCGCGTTTTCGCAGACGCAGCCGCCCTGCATCGTCGAGGAGACCATGCAGACGGGCGCGCTCGCGGCGATCCGCTCATCGACCGCGGCGAGCAGGATCGCCTGCGAACCGCCGCCCGACGCGCCGGTCACCCCGATGCGATTGGGGTCGACTTCCGGGAGCGACAGGGCGAATTCAAGGGCGCTGAGCGAGACGCGAAGCTGCAGGCCGAGGATCGTGATGCCGTATAGTTCCGCGCGACGCGAAGTGAAGGAGTGGGAGAGCTGCCGCGTGTCGTTGTACCCGATCATGTCCCAGGCAAGGCCCACGTAGCCGCGGCGTGCGAAGTTCGCAAGCAGCGCAATCGTGGACCCGTCCACGTCGTCGGCGAGCCGGCCCTCGTCCCAGTGTCCGTGCGGATGGAGGACGACCGGGAACGGACCGCGCCCCGACGGTCGCCAGAGATTCGCCCCGACCCACAGCCCCGGCGCCCCCTCGAAGCGCACCCGCTCGATCCGGTAGCCATCGCGTTCGGGCCCCGGCAGGAGGTCGGCGCGGATCGGGGCACACGGCGGTTCGGGAAAGATCCCCGCGCATAGCAGAATCCGGCGCCGCAGCTCGACGGCGCGGCGACGCCACGCGGCGAGCGGAAGTCACTAAGACCACAAAGGCGCTTTTCGGCCGAGCCAAACTCGCCCCCCTCAGTGACGGTCCTTCGTGGTCTTCGTGCCTTGGTGGCTTGGTGGTTTCGTCGTCCGTTTGGGTTTCGGGCCTTCGCCCGAGTTGGAACTTGCGGCTTGCCACCGCTACCCGCCGTTCAGGATCCGCTCCGCGCAGCGCGTTGCGAGCATCATGATCGTCTCCATCGGATTCACGCCGATCGGCGTCGGGAAAACGCTCGCGTCCGCGACGTAGAGGTTCCGAAGGTCGTGCGACAGGCCGTAACTGTTCACGACGCTTTTCCGCGGATCGGTCCCCATCCGGCACGTGCCCATCAGGTGGACGGTGAAGAGCTCCAGGTCGCCCGCGGTGAGGCGACACTCGAACAGCTTCCGGATTTCCGAGGCCGAGGTCAGCTCCTCCGGCTCCACGAAGGGGAGAACGACGCGACTGGCGCCCGCGGCAAAAAAAACCTGGCAGAGCAGCGCGGTCCCGCGGATCGCCCGGCGTGCGTCTTCGTTGTTCAGGTTGTAGGTGACGAGCGGGATGTCGAAGGGGAGCGCGCGCACCCGGCCGCGCGACGTGTCCTCGACCAGGACGCCGCCGATCACCATGTGGCGCAGGTCCTCCATGACGCGCAGGCTGCCCTCGCCCAGGTGCTTCGACGAGAGCGACAGAATCGACGGCGGCACGAAGCCCATCGCCAGGTCAAAGCCCTCGTCCAGGAATTCGTGCACCTGATGCGCCTGGTGGACGCCGTCCCACGGCTTCACGTCCTCGGGGAAGACGCCCATCACTTTCACGTTCGGATGGAGCATCAGGTTTCGCCCGACCTGTCCGCTCGAGTTGCCGACCCGGCTGCGCAGCAGGAGGTACGGGGTCTGGATCGCGCCGCAGGCGAGTACGAAGCGGCGGGCGCGCACGCTCAGCTTGTGCAATGGCCGCCGGCTGGGGCTCTCGAGCACGGAGCCTTCGAGCCGCTCGACGCGCCGGTCCTGCGCGACGATCCGCTCCACGCGGCAGTTGGCGTAGACCCGCGCCCCGGCCCGCTCCGCGCGGGGAATGTACGAAACGAGGGTGGACTGCTTCCCGCCCGTCGGGCAACCGAAGGCGCAGTTGTTCGCGCCCATGCAATGGAACTGGTTGCGCCGGTTTTCCATCACTTTGTAGCCGAGCCGGCGCGCCCCAAGGACGAGCAGTTCGTCGTCGCGGCCGATGGTCCCGGGGTCCTGGTGGGCGACGTGGATCCGCTCCTCGACCTTTTCGAAAAAGGGCCGGAGCCGGTCCGGCTCGAGGTCCTGGATGCCGGCTTCCCACGCCCAGCGCTGGAGGATCTTCGGCGGCGTACGCCAGCACATCCCGCCGTTGATGGTCGTCGAGCCCCCGATGCAGCGCCCCTCCACGTAGGCGACGTTGGCGCGGCCGAGCGCGACGGTCGCGCCCCCGTCCCGGTACAGCGTCTGGATCATGCGGGGCGTGTCGGCGTTGAAGTGCTCGGTGGGAAAATGGCCGCCTTCCTCGAGAACGACCACCGACAGGCCGCCTTCCGCGAGTTCGCAGGCGATGCAGGCCCCGCCCGCGCCCGAGCCGACGACGCACACGTCCGCTTCGAGCGACAGGTCGCGGTCAATGTCCTTGGCGGTCGTGATCAAGCAACTTCATCCTCGCCGCGCGCAGGCGGTCGAAAGAGGGCTGGTGATCGAAGCCGATGTGGAGCCGGACCTCCGGCTGCGTGTAGAAGCCCATGAGGCTGATGCCGATGAAGCCCTTCACGAACTCGCGGCGCTGGACCCAACGGCTGCGGAGCCAGCTCTCCAGGAAGGCGGTCCGCGCGGTGCGCGAGAGGCGCGACATGCGGCCGAGATGCCGCGAAAAGAGCGGCAGGTACTCGAGGAGGTGGAGCCCGAGTCGAAAGGCGGTACGGAGGTACCAGGGAAAGACCTCGAGAAAACCGTCAATCAGGAGGACGATGCGGTCGACGCATTCGACCGTCAGCCGCTCGGTGCGCGGGATGACGGCGTCGACTACCGCCGCGTAGATGAGCGACTCGCGCGGCGTCATGAAACGAGTGGCGACCCGCGGCAGCTCGTTCGCGGTGGGAAGCGGAACGGATGGAGCGGACGGCGCGGAGGACATGCGGCCTCGGGGGTATGCGAGAGCGGCTGGGGGGCGAAGGGGGCGGAAGCCTGGAGCCACCAGGTTGCGTCGGGCCGAACCATTTCAAATTTCAAATTTCAAGGCTCACAGTTCAAAGCTCAATGAGGAGGTGACAGAATCGGTGGATCGGCTGATGAGCCGCTGGGGCGCTAGGTCGCGAAGGATGTTCAATCCAATGAAGTTCCTCTGCGTCTCCGCGTCTCTGTGTAAAATAAAATCTACCACCCTACCCATCCCTCCCCCCCTTGCCCCAGACTCCCTCGCCGAATCTCAAATCTCAAATCTCAAATCTCACTTCTCACCTCTTCCGCCCCACGACCTCCTCGACCGCCTCGACGAGCCCCGCGATCGTGTGCGCCTTGGCCTCGGCCGCGACGGGCATCCCCAGCTCACGGCAGGTATCGCTCGTGATGGGGCCGATGGTGACCACGGGGACCCGACGGGCGAACCGGCGCGCCTCCGCGCGACCGACGATCTCCACGAGGTTCCTCGCGGTCTGGGAGGAGGCGAAGGTCGCGGCGTCCAGCGGCCCCGCGAGGAGCTCGCGCGCGGCGGACCGGTCCTGCCGCTCGAGCACGCTCCGGTACGCCTCCACGCGGAGGACCTTGCCGCCGTGTCGCTCCAGCTCGCGGGCCAGGACGTCGCGCGCGCGGTCACCCTGCGGGAGGAGGAAGCGCTTGCCGGCCGCGGCCTCCACGCCCAACTCCGCCGCCAGGGCCTCGGCCACCGCCTCCCGCGGGATCAGGTCCGGCTCCAGGCACGCGGCCCGCAGCGCTTCGGCCGTCCCCGGCCCGATCGCGGCGATCCGCGTCCGGGCCAGCGCGCGCGCGTCCCGACCCGTCGCCCGCAGGCGGCCCAGAAAGCGCTCGACGCCGTTCGCGCTCGAGAGAACGACCCAGTCGAATTCGTCCAGACGACGGAGCGCCCGGTCGAGCGGCCCCCAGGCCCGCGGGTCCTCGATGCGGAGCGTGGGCAGGACCACGGGCGCGGCGCCCAGCGCCTCCAGCCGGTCCGTGAGCGCGCTCGCCTGCGTCCGGCTGCGCGTGACCAGCACACGCCGTCCGAAGAGGGGCCGGCTCTCGAACCAGTTCAGCCGCTCGCGCAACCCGACCACGCGCCCCACGATGGTGACCGCGGGCGGGGCGATCCCGAGGCGGGCCGTTTCCGCGACGATGGTGGCGAGCGTGCCGACCGCCGTCCGCTGCGAGGGCTCCGTGCCCCGTTCGATGACCGCCACGGGCGTGTCCGCCGGGAGGCCATGCTCGCGGAGCCGCTCCACGATGCGGCCGAGGTTTCTCACGCCCATGTAGAACGCGAGCGTGCCGATCCCGTCCGCGAGCGCGCGCCACGGAATCGTCGAGGCCTCCTTCGACGGGTCCTCGTGGCCGGTCAGGAGAGCGAAGCTCGTCGTAAGGCCGCGGTGCGTCACGGGAATGCCCGCGTAGGCCGCGGCGGCCACGGCGGCGGTGACGCCGGGTACGATCTCGAAGGGCACGCCGCACTCGCGCAGGTGCAGCGCCTCCTCCCCGCCGCGTCCGAAGACGAGCGGATCCCCGCCCTTGAGCCGGATGACCCGCCGGCCGGCAAGGGCGCGCTCCGCGAGCACGCGATTGATTCCCGGCTGGTCCAGCTCGTGGCGACCGGCCTCCTTGCCGACGTAGAGGCGCTCCGACCCGACGGGAGCGTGCTCGAGGAGGCGGGGGTTCACGAGATGGTCGTAGACCACCGTGTCGGCCCGTCGGAGGCATTCGAGGCCGCGGAGGGTGAGCAGGCCCGGATCCCCCGGTCCCGCGCCGACCAGGGAGACGAGGCCCGGCGGGGACGACGTGGCGACCGTTCTCGTCATCGGCGCACGCCGTCCGGCCCCGTGCGGGCGCGCGCGGCGAGGCCGACCACGCTAGAAGAACTTCTTCGTCTTGAACGCATTCAGCGCCTTCGCCTGGTCCGGGTGGATCTCCAGGAGCTTGTCGAGTTTGGTGATCTGGAAGACCTGCAGGATGGCGGGCTTGATGCCGCACAGCTTGAACTGTCCCTTCTCGGCCGTGATCTTCTTGTGCAAGGCCACGATCTTGCCCAACACGGCGCTCGAAAGATACTCGACGTTCGCGAAATCGACGAGCAGCTTGAGCTTGTAAGGCTCGGCGGCGATCGAGCCCAACTCGTTCATGATGTGGAGAATCGTCGTCTCGTCCAGGATGCGGCTCTCCATGAACGTCGCGATGACGATGTCACCGACCGTCACGGTGTTGACTTTCCCCTTGGGATCCGTCATTGCGTCTCCTTCTTCGCGTCCCCCCCCGGCTGGGCCGTCCGGATCATGAGGATGCGGTTGCCGCGATCGTAGTAGTGGACCTCGTCCATGAAGCTCTTGATGATGAGGACGCCACGGCCGCGCTCCAGGAGCAGCGACTCCGGGTCCTCGGGATTCGGGATCGCGGAAGGGTCGAAGCCGGGTCCTTCGTCCTCCACCCGGATCCCCCAGCGGAGGCCGTCGACGTAGACCGCTACGCGGACCTTTTTGGTCGGGTCCAGCTTGTTGCCATGCTTGACCGCGTTGACGAGCACCTCGTCCAGGCAGAGGCGCATCTTCGTCTCCTCCTCCTGGTCGGGAAGGAGGCCCTGCGCCCCGAGCAGGTCCAGGAGCTTGAGAATCATCTGGGCCTTCGCAGGATAGCTGCTTTCGAAGACCTCGTCCAGGACGGTCTTCCCGAAGCCCGCCGGCACCTGCGTCTCGAAGACGATACCGATCCCGCTGGCCATTTTGCCTCTCGACAAAGGATGGAATCATTTCGCCGTGATGAGGACCATCGTGATGTCGTCGTGCTGCGGAGCGCCGCGGATGAAATCGAGCTGGTCCCGATAGATGCACTGGATGATGTCTTTGGAGGCCAGCACGTGATTGCGCCGCAGACACTCGCACATCCGCTCCCGCCCGTAGGGCTGCTGCTCCCGGTCCATGGCCTCCCACACGCCGTCCGTCATGAAGAGAAGCTGGTCGCCCGCGTCCAGTTGGATCTCCTCCGCCTTCGGGAAATCCCCGTCCTCGATGATCCCAAGCGGGAAGCCCGTGCTCTCCAGTTCCTTGATCTCGCCTGTGGCCCCCCGATGCAGCACCGGCGCATCGTGCCCGGCGCTCGTGTAGATGAACGTCCGCTTCTTCGGGTCGAGGATCCCGAGGAGCAGCGTCATGAACCGGCCCGCCTCCATGTCTTTCGCGAGCAGGTTGTTCAACCGAAAGAGCACGTCGGAAGGGTCGGCGAAGGAGATGATGAGGCCGCGGAGGAAGGCCCGGGCCGAGGCCATGAGCAGGGCGGACCCGACCCCGTGCCCCGAGACGTCGCCGATGACGACGCCGAGGCGGCCGTCCCCGAGCTCGATGTAGTCGTAGTAGTCGCCGCCCGTCTCGTCGCACGCGAGCGACCAGCCGGCGATGTCCATGGCCGCGACCTCGGGCGGCTTTTTCGGCAACAGGCCCACCTGGATCTCCTTGGCGATCCCGAGCGCCTGCGCCATCATCTGCTTCTGCAGGTAATGCTTCACGAGGCGGGCGTTGTCCAGGGCCACCGCGGCGTGGGAGCCGAGCGCGAGCACCAGCGCCTCGTCGTAGTTCGTGAAGACGCCGTCGCGCTTGTTCAGGACCTGGACCACGCCGATCACCTTGCGCTCGTTGGTGAGGAGCGGCGCGCACAGGATGGTGCGGGTGCGGTAGCCGGTCTGCTTGTCGAAGGCGGGATTGAACCGCGAGTCGTTGTACGCGTCGGTGATGTTCACGACCTGCTGCGACTGCGCGACGAACCCCGCGATCCCCTTGCCGATGGGGAAGCGGATCTCCTTGATTTCCGCCTTCTGCGCGATCTTGGACCAGAGCTCGCCCTTTTCCTCGTCGACCAGGAAGAGCGAACCGCGGTCGGAGTCGAGCACGCGGACGGTCTCGCTGATGATGAGGCCGAGGAGTTTGTCGAAATCCTTCTCGGAGGAGAGCGCCTTGGAGACCTCGAGAATGGCCGCCAGGTCGCCGACCACCTTGCGGATGTCCGAGTGGTTCGCAAGCGCGGCGGGCAGTTCGGAATTCGCGGTCATGGTGGGAAAGTCCTTCGAGCCGATCAATGATCGCGCGGTGCCGGAAACTCGAATCCCTCGCGATGCGCGAGCCACCATGCCTCCCAGGCGGAGACGGCGGCGGCGCGGCCTGCCTCGGGATACCAGGCGTTGAACCCCAGCTCCTGGCCGGTCCAGCGCCGAAGCGTGTAGTACGCGTGGTAGCGGACTTCGGCGGACTCGTCCCGAAGCCCGTCGAGGCACGCGCGCACGCTGGCGTCGTCCGGGAACCTTTCCAGCACGATCATGCGCGCCACGCGCACCGGCGTGGGCTGGCCCGGCGGCGTTTCGAGAATGGCCGGCACCGCGTCCGCGTCCCCGAGCGAAGCGAGCGAGAAAAGGGCGAAGACCCGCACCTCCGGGTCCGCGTCCGACAGCGCCTGCTCCAGGAAGGGGACCGCGCGAGTGGACCCCAGCCGCCCCAGGAGATAGGCCACGTTGCGGCGCAGCGTGCCGTTCTCGGAGGAAAGGGCGGAGATCAGAATGTCCATCGCCGCGTCGGACGAGATCCCGGACGCGGCCTCGTCGAGGTCCCACTCGAAGAACTTCGGCTCCGACTGGTCGCGATACGACCAGGAGACGACCGGCCGCCGCCCAACTCTCTCGAGGAGGCGCTCGGCCTTTTCGACCGAAGGATCGGGCGCGCGTCCGCGACCGCCCGTTTGGTCGAGGATGAGGCGCGCGCGCTGCGCGACCTCCGGGTCCGCGGAATCGAGGGCGCGCGCGACGAGCGCGGCCACGGGTTCCCCCCGGCGCAGCAGGAGGAGCAACTCCTGGGTGGCCTTCTCCCGCGCCTGCCAGGCATCGCTTCCCAGGTCGACCACAAGCCGCCGGACGCGATCCTCGAGGCCGGCGCCCGGAGCGGGCACCCCGAGGTCGGCCCGCGCCGGCGAGGCGAGCGAATCCGCCGAGGGCCGCGAGGCGCCTCCGGCGCCCGGCTCCTCGGGCGACCGTGCACCCGGGGGCGGATCCCCGGCAAGGGCGGTACTTGCGGAAAGGGCCAGGAGGAGGACGACGTCAACCGCCGTCCTCCGGGCGCAGCGCAGCATCGAATCGGTCTCCGGACCAGACGGTTTCGCGTGATGATACCTGATCTCCCGCCCCAAGACAAGACAAGACGACTCGAACGCCAACGACCCAACACCAACTCGAATCGACTCCGACGCCAAGGCCTGCCATCAACGGCGCGGATCGGTCGAACCGTGAGGGTTGCCGATCCGTGGCAGGAGTGTTAAAATCCCCGGAAGCGTTCACCACCCCGACACGGAGGCCTCGTGGATGACTTTCGCCGGCTTTGCGAGCACACGTTTTTCCGAGAGCAATGGTGTCGGCTCTTTTTTTGACAGGATCACAGGATCAACGGGATACGGCATCGGAAGATTCGGTTGAGCCTGTGATCCTGTCAAAACAAAGTCTCAAGCTTCTTGAATCGGGGTGTCAGTCTCTCGGTGCATCCACCGTGCCTCCGTGGTGAAGCGATCGTGCCTGGGAACGGTTACAAATCAACAACCCGAACTGAGGCTGGACTCGACCGACAGCGGCAAAGGGTAGAGCATGGCTCCGCGTCCCAGCTCGACGCGGGCGAAATTTGAAATTTGAAATTTGACCTTTTGCAATTTGAAATTCGGCCCGGCCGTGTGGGTCGAATGCGAGACTCTTACACAGAGACGCGGAGACGCAGAGGCCGGGCGCCAAGTTCACCGTCCGCTACCGGCGATGCTCTCAGGCAACGCACGGAGAGATCGGTTTCAGCTTTACGTCGGCTTGCGGTTACAAATCCCCTCGAGAGACTCGTGCCGGGTCGCCCGCGTCCCGCACGGTGGGAAGGCGCTCTCAGTTCGGTCAGGGGAAGCGCATGTTCAAACGCCCCGCTGCCGCATGTCCTCGCCCGACCCCGGTCGTGACGGGTGTGCTCGTGCTGTGCGCTCTCGGGCTTGGGCTCGGGCTCGCGCTCGAATCGCTCGCGGACCCGCCGCCCGCCCCAGCCGCCCCCGAGCCGCGACCCCAAGGTTCCGTCCTCGCCGCTCCGTCTCCGGACGTTGCCGCGCACTCCGTCGACCTCCCCGCGCGGCTGCCGGCGAACACCCTCGCGTACCTGAGCCTGCGAGACCTGGAGGGAGTCCGCACCCGGGTGCTCGGCAGCCTGCTCGCGGGCTTTCCGGCCTCCGAACGCGCGGCTCGGCAGGCCCGATGGAGTGCGGCGTGGGAGGATCTCCTGGACGGGCTCGGCGCGCGCTCGAACCTCGACCTGCGCCCCCTCCTGCGCCTGGCGACGAGCGCGCACGTCGCCCTTCTCGACCTGCGCATGGACGAAACGCAGCCCGTTCCGCAGGTGCTGGTGGCGATCGAGACCTCCGACCCCGCGGCCTTGGAGACCTACCTGGAGGAGGCCTTCGACGACCTCCAGTCCGACGGCGGCGGTCCGGATGCCTTTTGCTACCGCTCCGCGGAACTCTCGGGGGAGGGGCTGCCCTTCGACAGGCTGTACGCCGTCGCCGAAGGCGGGACCTGCTTCCTCGCCACGGCCGCGGACCTGCTCGCCCGCGTGGCCTCCACGGCGCGACCGCCGGCGACCGCCCCCGCGCCCCGGGCGACCGACGAGTCCGGGGCCGCCCCCGCCTCGCAACCCGCTCCGTCGCTCGCGACGACGCCGGCCTTCGCCGCGGGCAGGGCGGCCGCGCCCGCCGAAGCCGCTTTTTTTCTACACGCGAACTTGTCCGCCGTCCTCGACGCCCTGGAGCGGGGCCTGTCGAGGGGGGACTTACGCGAGTACCAGCGGGCCGAGGCCTTCTTCGGGTTCCGCGCGCTTGCGACCGCGACGGCCTGGGTCGTCCCCGCCCAACCGGACCTGCAGGCGGGCCTGCGCGTGACGCTTTCGCGTCCGAACGAGCTGTATGATGCGCTTCGGCAGCCCCCTCGAGCCCTGACCTTTCCGGACGCCGCGCCGGCGGGGACCTGTCTCGCGATCGCGTTCGCGCTCGGCGACGCCCCGGCGACGTGGACGGCCGTGCGGAAGTTCGTCGAGAACAGGGAGGAGTCGTTCGAGGAGCGTCCGGAGGACCGGAAATTCGCCGCCGCCGTCGAAAGCTATGAGCGGAAACTGGGGCAAAAGCTGGAGCGGCTGCTGGCGGAGGCGACAGGCGAACTGGCGCTTTGGGCGCGACCCCGAGCGGCGGGAGGCGGCGACGAAGCCCGGGCGGCCGGGGCCGAGCCGGCCGCCGATTTCTTCGAGCTGGACGTGGGCTATGCCCTGAGGGTCGCCCATCCGGCGGCCGCCCTGGACGCGCTGGAACACGCGCTCGCGGCCGGTGAGGACCGTCCCTCGCTGGAGCGAAAGCGGTGGCGCGAGGCGGAGGCGCGAGTGGCCCCGTCGGGTAGGGCGTTCACCCTGGACGGCGCCTTCGTGGTGGGCTCCGACGAGGAGCGCTCCGTTCGCGCCTACGTGGAGGCCCGCCAGGCCGGGAGGGAGGCGGGGGCCGGCGACGGTGCGAGCGCGAGGCCGGGCCCGGGGGCGGGGGCGGGGGCCGGCGCAGGGGAGCGCCACGACGACCGCCCGTCGCTCGCGTCGCTTTGTCCCCGCGCGTCCGTGGCCGGGTGGCTGGAGTTGCAAGCGGTCGGCCGGCGCGCGCTGCGAGCCTGGGAGCGGCACGAAGGGGACTGGTGGGGCGGGGCACGGTGCGTCGTCGGGTTCGGGCTCGAGGAACGCGAGGACGGGGTGCTCCTGTCCGCCGGCGCGCCCTCCGCCTCGGCCGCTCGGCTCGCCGGCGCCGCCGCGATGACGCTGCTGGAGGGGCTCACGGCGGACTGGCGCCGCCAGGATACGGAGCGGTGCGTGGCGCAGATGGTGGAGTTGGGGACGCTCGTGCGGGAGTACCGGGAGCGAAGCGCGGATCGGGCCGAGTACCCCGCCTCGCTCGAGGCGCTGGGGAGCGAGTTCAATCTGGATGACTCGCAATTCCTCTGCCCCGTGCGCGCTCGCAGGTCGCCGGAGCCGCCGGCGGAGGCCCGCTACGTCTATCTGTACCCGTTCGACGAGGACTCCACGCCGCCGGGCCGGATCCTCGTGTACGAGGCCGGCGCGAATCACGACGGCCGGCACGTGGTCGTGCACTTCGATCTCTCGACGACCGAGGTCACAGCCCAGGCCCTGCGGGCCGCGGTGGGTCCGCAGGTGTCGGAGCTGAAGCGGAGGGCCGTGACGGAGCGGACGCGACTCGAAGGCGATCTCCGGCAGATCCCCGACGAACAAGCGAAGGAGGAGGGCGGAAAGCGGCTGGGGAACCTGGCGCGCTGGGAGGCGGACTACGCCGCGGTGGCGTCGGCGATGGGCACGCTCGCGGGGGCGGAGGACGGGGGTGGGGCGTCCGGGAGAAGCCCGCCCGCGCCGGAGGAAGTGCTCGGGCGGCTCCGTTCCGCGCTCGCGGAGTTGGACAAGCTGCGTCCCCGGACGCCGATGGTCGAGGCGGAGCTGGGGGCCTTGCGACGGCGGCTCGGGGAAGCGCAGGGGAAGTGAGCGGTCCGCGCGCGCCTCGTCACCGCCGATCCAGCCCCGGACCCTCGCCTCGCTGGGGTCGCCCCCACCCGACGCGTAGCGCGGCGCAACGCAGCGCAACGCACTACCTCACCGCGGCCTCGACGAGCCGGAGGCTGCAGCCGAGCAGCGGGCTGGCGAAGAAGCCGTCCGCATCCCGCGGGAGCGGGACGAAGACGCCGTCCTGCAGGGTGAAGCCGGAGGCGTCGCGGCCATCGGGCCAGGCGTAGTAGTACTCGCGCACCCCGCTCATCTGGTAGGCGAGGAACTTGGCGCCGCGCGGGGCCATGTCGCGTTCGTACGTCCTTTTGCCGAGGATTTCCACGACGATGTCCGGGATGCGACCGATGGTGTGGGTATTCGGGAGGTACTCGACGTGGGAAACGAAATGAAGCGTGAGATCCGGAAACACGACGGTCTGCGGCGGCGACGGGAGGCGGTGACGGGCGTCGAGGGACATGTCCCAACCTCGGGCCGTCACGATCGGTAGCAGGATTGCGTAGAGCCTACCGTGAGAACGACCCGTTGCGAAATCCCCTGGGCTCATCGGAAGTACCCACCCCCCAATCAACTCCATCGGATTGTCTTCGTCCTGCTCCACGCGCTCGAAGTCCTCCGCCAAGGTCGGCCCGGGGCCGCCCGGATCGAGGCGGCCGAAAACCGTGCCGAGGGGGAGGAGGGTCTGAGCCGTCATCGGATCCGCGGGCATGGGTTGCCTCCGCAAGGTAGGGATGGCCGATCTCCGCTCCTCCGCCCCATTCCCCGCTTCCGGCGATTCTACCTCCGGGTCCGCGCGCGCGTCAAGCGGCGCCCACATCCGGCGAGACTCGAGCCTCGGCGTGCGTCCGGATCGCCGTGGGACGATACAGAGCGCCGGCGCAAAAATGACTGGGCAGACGCGGGAATGACGGAGGGGAGGAGCCGCGGGGTCGGGGGGAACCGGGAGGGGCGGACCCGGCGGTGGTCGCGGTGGTGGATCGGGAGCGCCGAGCCCCTACCGGATCGTGCTGACCGATACGGCGTCGGTCGCCGGGATGGCCCTCACCCCGTGTTCGCGCCCGCGCGTCGAAGGGCGACGGCGCGGGCGGGAGAGGAGGGCCACACCTCCTCCCGCTGTTCCGCAGACGGGGAGGGCCGCCTGCGCGAGCAAGACGTAGGACGCAGTCGTCCGACGCTCAGGCCGTCGCGGCCGACGCCACCGCCGACGGCGGCGGAATCCGCTTCTCGAAGCGCAGCTTGTTCCCCTTGCCGACGTACTCGAGCTTGTCCGTGCACTCGAGCATCAGCTTGATCCCCAGGCCGCCCAGCTTGCCCTCCGCCCGGGTCTTTCGCGCGCGCGTGATGGCGTCCTGCTCCTTCGCCATCGTGACGTACTTCGAAGCGTCGAAGCCCGGCCCCTCGTCCTCCACCGACACCGAGATGTTGTCGGGCTGGATGAGGAAGACCACGTCGATCCGCTTGCGCGGGTTGTGGCGATTGCCGTGCCGCTGCGCGTTGTCCACCGCCTCCTGGAACGCCGCGAAGAGCGCGATCGCCGTGTTCTCCGGCAGTCCGACCTGGAAGATCACCGACTTGCCCAGATTGAGCGCCCGCTTCACGTAGTCGTCGGTGGAACGCAGCGTGAAATGGAGCTGCTGGGGCAGCCCAGCCCCCTGCGCGCGCAGGCGCGGGGACTTCAGGATCTCCGCCTCGATCAGGGCGAAGAGCTCCTTCATCTCGAACGGCTCGACGAGGTAGTCGTTCTCCCAGATCTTGAATTCGATCTTCTGCCGCGGATCCGCCTCGTGGCTGTAGACCTTGACCACCGAGATCAGGCTCTTGTCCTTCTCGGTCTTGATCTTGGCCAGAAAGTCCTCGGACCCGGGGACGGAGTCCTCGAGGAGGACCAGGTCCGGGCGGATCGTGTTGAAGTTCTTGTAGGCCTCCAGGCAGTCGGGCACGATGTTGAAGTTCGTGATCTCCTTGCCGAGGCGGAGGCGCAGCACGTCGGTGAAGACGTTGCGCTCGGGCACGACGACGAGGGCGGTGGCCTTCACGCCTTCCTTGCCCTGACGGCCGAGCATGGTCGCGAGCGCGCGCGAGGACTTTTCGAGCATGACGACGCGGGAGCCGGTCCTCTTGGCGGCTGCGGGCGCGGCGCCCGGGCGAGCCGCCGGCGAACCGGTCACGAGATGCCCTTGCACGCCCGCGGGTTTGGCGGCGGGCTTCGCGGCGGGGGCGGCAGGCGCGGAGCCGGCGGCGGGCTTCTTCGCCAGCAGCTTGCGGAAGTGCGCCATCGCGGCCTGCGCGTCCCGCAGGAACGGGATCATCGTCGTGAGGCCGAGGGTGTGCATCGAAAGGCCGACGGACTTGTGCACGCGCGTCAGCGCGAGGTTGCCGCCCACCTTCTTCAGCGCGTCGGAGACGGAGACCAGGAAGCCGATGCCCGACGAATTGATGTAGTCGACGTCGTAGAAGTCGATGGCGAGGTTGCGCACCCCCTTGTCGAGGAGCGCCTGGACGGCCTTCTGGAAGACGTCGATGGTCGATACGTTGATGTAGCCGCTCAGTTCGAGGGAGATGAACTCCCCCCCCTCCTCGAACTTGACGCGCTTGAGGCGCTTCGTAAGCCCTCTCATGCCTCACCTCCGGCGAAACGAACACTCTGGCGGGGTTCAGCACGGCCACCCGGAGCCGCGCGTTCGACGTGGAACGGGGGGTCAGTGCGGCGCGCGCGCCCCTCCGGCGCTTGCGCGAGTTCGTTCGCCGTCGTCTGGCCCGCGGCCGAACCCTGCCGACACTCTCCTTCACACCCCGGCGCGGGCGTATTGAAACAGCCGTGCGCCGGGATGTCAAGACATGTTCAAATCCAGCGCCTCCAGTGAAAGAGCCCGAGCATCCCGCCGGCGAGGAGCGTGCAGCTCAAAAAAAAGGCCTCGAAGGCGTACGGCCACTCCTTCAACGGGATGTGGTCGAAATTCATTCCCCACGCGCCCGCGAGGATCGAAGCGGGCATCAGACACGTCGTGATGACGGTGAGGACCTTCATCGTCTGGGCGAGCCGGTTGGACACGTAGGAGAGGTAGGTGTCCCGAAGCCCGGCGACCATGTCCCGATCGGTCTCGGCCACGTCGTGGATGATGGTGAAGTGGTCGTACACGTTGCGCAGGTGGCGCTGGGCCTCGGCGGAGACGAAGGGCGTGTCTTCGCGGGCGAGGAGGCTGAACACCTCGCGCTGGGGCCCCAGAATCCG
Organism: Planctomycetota bacterium; assembly: GCA_016197205.1. Lineage (GTDB taxonomy): Bacteria > Planctomycetota > MHYJ01 > WSZJ01 > JACPWG01 > JACPWG01. The sequence goes on along the minus strand of JACPWG010000113.1, from coordinate 14,270 downwards.
CCGCAGGTGGGAGAGATCGCGCTTGAGGTGGAGGATCTTCCGGAAGGACCGCTCCGTGGCGCGGCTGAACACCTCCTTCTCCAGGTCGTCCATCCGGAGCTCGACGTCGTCGACCACCGTGAAGAAGTGGTCGACGACGGCCTCCGCGAAGTGATAGAGGAGGAAGTCCGGCCCGCGGGCAAGGAGGCGGTCCCCGCCGCCACCCGGCTTGCAACGTTCCCGAAGCAGCGTGATGGACTCGACCGGGTACGGATGGTAGGTGAGGAGGTAGCCGGGGCCGAGGAAGACGTCGATCTCGAGGGTGGTGACCCGACGCTCCTTCTTGTCGATGTGGGGCGCATGGACGATGAGGTATACGCACTCCGCCGAGAAATCGACCTTGGGGCGGTCGGTGAGCCGGAGGCACTCCTGGACGAGGAGCGGGTGGAAGTGGAAGTCGTTTTCAAGGAGGGCGACTTCCTCCGGGGACGGGGCCTCGAGGTCCAGCCAGAGCATCCCCTCGCGACGTGCCAGGCACTGCCCCACCTCCTTGGCCTCGGTGAAGACCCGGGCGCCGGTGGACGCCGAACGGTAGATGCCGGTGAGCATGGAAGCACTCGAAACGAAGGCTCAATTTTCAATGATCAAGGCACAATCAAGACTCAAGGTTCAAGTCTCAAGGAGACGACGGCGCGCGACACGAGAGGCTTGCACGCTGAATCTCACCGGAGCCGGTTCGTCGCGGGGTCACGTGCGCGAACCATGCCCTGAGTACCGCCCCACGGAACTGGGTGCCCCACTTGCTCGGCGATTTCGGCCGCCGGCGGCCCCCCTTCGCGCTGCGGCGCTTCGGGGCGCAGGCCGTTGCGCTCGCTCGCCGTAGTTCTCCGTTACTACGGCTCGCACGCGCGCCTCGCGGGCGGCCAAACTTGCCTTCGCCGATTGGCCACCGACTTCCGTGGAGCGGTACTGAGACTTGGGCCTTGAGAATCGATTGAACCTTGAGAATTGAAAACTGAGAATGGGCGCCGAGCCTTGGTGGCGCGCGTCCGATCGACGCGCGAGGCTCCGTCACGCTCGAACTCGTCGATCCGGGTATTAGCCGGCGCCGCTCCCCGGGTCCCGATCGGCGAAGGGAATGCCGCGTCGTCGGAGCACGATCGTCCGGGCGGCGAGGTCGCCGAGCCGCTGGGACCGCTCCGTCGAGAGGAGGAAGAGGAGGCCCAGCAGGACGCGCAGGTCCATGCCGTCCAGGCAGCGCACCAGGTTCCGAAAAATCGACTGGAACCACGAGATGCGCGACCCATCGAGCCGCACCACCTCGATCCCCACGCTCCATTTGCCGACCGTCTGACCGAACCGTCCCTCGCACAGGATGAAATAGACGAGCGTCAGAAAGTGACAACCGAGGAGGACCCAGAAGATGCGGCCGTCTTCGATCATCTGCTGCTGATCCGCGGGCGTACCCCCTCCGGCGATGCTCGTGAGGAGCGCATACGCGGGGGCGAGCAGGAGCAGGTCGAGCCCGTACGCCAGACCGCGCTGCAAGGGAGACGCGTAGGCATCTTCGGGAAGGGATGGGGCCGGCTGCGTGCTGGGCCGCAGTCGCTCGCGAAGCAGCGCCACGCCGATCGCGACGAGGAGCACGGAAAGGAAGAGGAGCAGAATGCCGTAAGCCCAGATCTGCGCTTTGGTGAGGTGGGCCGCGTGTCCAAGCCCGGTCAACTCCCCCCAGGCCCCGGTCGGGACGGAGGCCCCGGCGTCGACCGTGCCGCCGCGGGTCGACCCTCCCGCTCCCGCTCCCCCTCCCGCTCCCACGCCGCCTGCCGCGGCGACTTCGCCCAGCACGCGACTAGGCTCGAGCCGTGCCACGCTCACCTCGCCGATGCGCGTCAAGTACAGCTCCAACTTGTCGCCGCGCGCGCAGGTGGCGATGCCCGACACGCCGCGAGGGAGGAAGTGGGGATCCGCCAGATGGAAGTTGCGCAGCGCGTTGGAACCTGCGTCCAGGTCGGCGACCGCAAGGCGTACGCGCCCCAGGTCCCACGCGTCTTCCGCCGACAAGAAGACGCGGACCTGCTCGCCGATCGCTACCGGGGCGAACCCCGTGAGGCTGCTGCCCGTGTGCACCACGCCGACCGGGCCCCAGCCGGCGCGGCTGAAGCGGCTCCAGAAGAGATCGCCTTCGGCGTCCTCGGGGCCCTCTTCCCGCCAGACCACGACGGCCGAGACGCCGACCGGAATGGCCCGCATGGAGGTCAGCGACCGCGCCCGGCGCGGACCCGAGGGGAGCGGCGCCCATTCCCCGCCCGCCTCCCCTTCCCGGGCCACGAGCGTGCCGCCGGCCGCGCCCACGACCCACGCCTTGCCGGCGCGCTCCGGCGCGGGCAGGGCCGCCAGCGGCGTCCACGCCTCCGCCCACTTGCGGCTCATCGGCGCTTTCCCCGGCCGGTGCACGGAGACCGTCCCCGGGAGAAAGACCCAGAGGTCCTGCCCGATGGCGACCGCGGTGGAGAACTCGCCGTGGAGCTGGAGGGGAGCCACGCCCTCGGCCTCCGGGCGCACGCCGACGCACATCCGGTAGAAGATGCCGCCCTCGTCGTCCGCGCCGAGCCCACGGTAGAAGAGGTACACCTTCTCCCCGAGCGGGAGGGCCACGGGCTCCTTGAAATCCTCCACCTCCTGAAGGGCCAGGAGGCTGAGCAGGAGGAGAACGAGGCAGAAGAACAGGGCTGCGGTGGCCCGGCGGCGTTTGCGGAGGTAGCCGGGGGAATCATTCATGCGGGATCGTCAGGCTGGGGAGTGGCCGGCAAAGCATCTGAAAGCGGAGGGGAGCGGCTCGTGGGCTGGGCTTCTCGCGAGGCTGCGCGCGCGTTGGTCGAGCGCGCGCCGGCGAGGGTGAAACCGACGACGGCGGCCGGTCCCCTACTTGAGCAGGGTCATGGTCGTGCCCTCGGTGTCGTACCCCTGCTCCCCCGGCGCGGGCGTGTGGTGCTTGAAGAGCTCGGGGAAGAGGCGGTTCATGTACTTCTCCAGGGTCACGTTCGTGGGCCCGAACCGGTCGTGGTACATGTAGTACTCGAGGTCGTACCCCATGCGCCCCGCGTCCTGGTAGCGCTTGTTCACGTCCCGCTCCAGCGCCATGAGCATGATGCGCTCGACGTCCGCCGGAAAGTCGGGGATGACCGCGCTCGGCTTCGGGATCTCCCGATAGACCACGTTTTCCAGGATCACGGAGGTCTTGTCGCTGCCGAAGAGATTCTGTCCCGTGAGCAGCTCGAACATGACGACGCCGAGCGAGAAGATGTCCGACCGCCGGTCGGTCTGCATGTACTGGGCCTGCTCGGGAGACATGTACTGGGCCTTGCCCATCAGCACGTCCCCCTCCTGGTTCCGCATGAAGTTCGCTGCCTTGGCGATTCCGAAGTCCGTCAGCTTCACGACCCCTTCGGTCGAGACCATGACGTTTTTCGGGCTCACGTCGCGGTGGACGACGCCCAGGGGCTTGCCGTCCCGGTCGGTCTTGCGATGGGCGTACTCGAGGGCGCGGCAGACGCGGCTGATGATGAAGGTCCCGATCTCGATCGGCACCCGCGTGCCGAGCTCGAAGTGACGATTCATGAACTCCTGGAGGTTCACGCCCTCCAGGTATTCCATGGCGATGTAGTAGACGTTGCCGACCTTGCCGAGCTGGTACATCTGGACGATGTTCTGGTGCACCAGGTTGGCCACGAGCCGGGCCTCGCCGATGAACATCTCGACGAACTCAGGGTCCTTGGACAGGCTCTCCTGAATCGCCTTGATGGCGACGGTCTTTTCGAAGCCCTCGGACCCGAACTGGATCCCCTCGTAGACGCTCCCCATCCCCCCGTCGGCGATCTTGCGATCGAGCCGGAATCGGTTCTTGTCGATGATCTCCTTGATCTTGAGCGTCTCGTCCCTACGCTTTTGCATGGCTCTCCTCGCTGGGACAGGCACCGGGCGGTCGGCCTGGCGGGGGGATGCCGCCGCCAAAGCCAGGAACGCGACGAGCGAGTTCGGGAGACGTCCGGCGCCCGCAGCCCTCGGCCCTCGGTCGCGAAACGGGCGGCGAAGCTCCCGCAAAAGCCCGTTCGCGGCGCCGGTTTGTCGGGGGAAAAAGCCGGGAGAAAGCTGGGGCGAGTCTAGCACTCCGATTCGCGGAAAGTCAAGCGATTTTCGGCCTCGGCAGGGGGAGGCCGGTTCAGGTCCAACCGGTCCTCCCGCCTCGCCCCGGAATCTTCAAAGCGGCGGACGGGCGCGCGAGCCGGTCGTTCTTTTCGCTTGCCGCCCCGGAGGCCGGCCGGGTAGAGTGGGGGACTTCGACCCTGCGTTTTCTTGACCGACGAAAGGCGCTTCCCCGCATGCACATCCTCCTCTCCAATGACGACGGGATCGACTCGCCCGGTCTCGTCGGTCTCCAGAAGGCGTTCTCGCGCTTCGCGCGCGTGTCCGTCGTCGCGCCCCGCTTCCAGCAGAGCGGCATCGGGCACTCGATCAGCATCTACCGGCCCCTGCTCGTGCACGGCCGTCCCGGGACGAACGGCCACGTCCACACCTCCGTCGACGGCACGCCGGCGGATTGCGTGAAGCTCGCCATGGGCGACCTCCTGAAGGACCGGCCGGACCTCGTGGTCTCCGGCATCAATCTCGGCGCGAACGCGGGCATCAACGTCTTCTACTCCGGCACGGTGGCGGGCGCGGTCGAAGGCGCGTTCGCCGGGGTGCCGGCGATGGCGATTTCCCTCGCGACCAAGGAGGACGCGGACTTCCGCACGGCCGTGCGCGTCGCCGTCCACCTGGTGCGCCGGGTGCTTCCGCCGCTCTTCGCACGCGGAGTGGTCTTCAACGTGAACTGCCCGAACCTCCCGTGGCGCGAGCTGAAGGGGATCCGCTTCACCCGGCAGCATTGCGTCCCCTTCATCGATGGTTTCGAACGGCGCAAGGATCCGCGCGGACGCACGTACTACTGGATCCGGGGGGAAATGGCGGACCACCCCGAGGGCTCGCTCTCTCCCGAAGTGACCGAGGTCCCGACCGACGAGGTCATGCTCCGGCAGGGCTACGTCACGGTGACCCCGCTGCGATTGGACCTGACGCACTATCCGCTGCTCGCGAGCTTGCCGATGCAGGCCGTGCCGTGCGCGGGGAGCGGCCGTGCGCGCGGTCGCAAGGCCGGGACCCGCGGGGCGCGGACCCGGAAGGGGGACTAGAACACGACATGGCGGCGCGCGGGTGGCCGGAGCTCGAGGCCGCGCTCGAGCGGATCCGGCGAGAAGGGGCGTGGCACGAACAGCCGGTCGTCGAGCGCATCGACGGGGCGAGGCTCGTCGTGGACGGGCGGGAGTGGCTGTCTTTTCGCTCGAACGACTACCTCGGTCTCGGGCAGGACGCGGAGGTGCGACGGGCGGCGGCGGCGGCCGTCTCCGGGTACGCGTGGTCCACGTCCGCGGCGCGCGGGCTCACCGGCAATTCCCCGTGGCATCGCGAGCTCGAGGCCGCGCTCGCGCGCTTCCTCGGCAGCGAGGACGCCGCGATCTTCACCGGCGGCTACTTCGCGAATGTCGGCCTCCTCCCCGCGCTCACCGGGCCCGGGAGCTTCGTGGCCATCGACGAGGCGTGCCACGCGAGCACCCGGGAGGCCTGCAAGCTGAGCGGGGCGGCCTGGGCGGCCTACCCGCATGGTGACGTCGCGGTCATGGAAAGGTTGCTGGCGGGGGCCGCGGGCGGCGACCGGTACGCCGTGACGGACGGGGTCTTCGCCTCCGGCGGGGACCTGAGCCCGCTCCCGGACGTCGTGCGCGCGGCGCGTCGGCACGGGGCGCGCGTGCTTCTGGATGACGCGCACGGCTTCGGCGTCTACGGCGAGGAGGGGCGCGGGGTGGCCGAGCACTTCGGCCTGGAGGCGGAAATCGACGTGCGCGTGGGCACGCTCAGCAAGGCGGGCGGCGGCGTCGGCGGCTTCGTCGCGGGGGCGCGGCCGCTCGTGGAATTCTTGCGCCAGCGCTCGCTCCCTTACCTCTACACGGCGGCGCTCCCGCCCGCGGTCCGGGCCGCGGGCGTCGCCGCGCTCGCCGTGCTGGCGCGCGAACCGGAGCGACGGCGGCGGCTATGGGAAACGACGCGCGTCGTGCACGAGCGATTGCGGGCGCTCGGCCTCGACCTCGGCCGGACCGCGGGCCCGCTGGTCGTGGTATGGTTCGGCAGCGCGACGCGGACGCGCGCGGCGGCGGCGGCGCTGGAGCGGGCCGGCGTGCAGGTGCTCGCGATGGCCCCGCCGGCGGTCCCGGAGGGCGCCGGCCGACTCCGGCTGGCCCTCACGCTCCATCATCGCCTAGAGGACCTGGAGCGGCTGTACGCGGCCATGGCGGAGGCGAAGGCTGCGGCGGATGGGGAAGGAAACGGGGAAGGCGCGGGGCGCTGACGAGGGGCGGCCGGTGCGACCGCCGCCCCGCTCATTCCTTAACGTACTTCGCCGACACCTTGCCCGCATTCGCCGGCAGATAGATCAGCGTGCCCTTGGTGGCGTTCGGGCGGACGCGGAAGAGGAGGAGTCCCATCGCCGTACAGGAGTTCGGCACCGTGCCCGCCTGAAGGATGCCGCCCGGGACCACCTTCGAGGCGAGGGGACCGGTCTCCACCGGGTAGTCGCGACCGCTCGTGCGGAAGAGGAACTGGGAGGGCCCGACCGGCACCTCAGGATAGCCGAGGCATTTGACCTGGAGGCGGGCCATGAGCCAGACCTCTCCCTCCGGGGCGAGCTCCGGCAGGACGGACAGCTCGTCGATGTTCCAGCGGATCTCGACGTAGCGCTCCTCGCCGGGCGCGCCTGCGCCGGCGGGCCCTGTCCGTGGGGCGGTCGCCGTGCCGACAGGCTGGGCCACCGGCGGCGTGCGCGGCACGGGCTGGGGCCGGCCGGCGACCGCGGGCGCGGGTCCAGGGGCAGGGGACGGGACGCCGCTCGCCCCGCCGGACCCCGAGCCGCGCGAATGGGCGAACCACGCCACGCCCACGACCAGCGCCACCGCGGCGAGTCCGATCTTGAGCATCCCGGCGCCGGCCGGCTTCGGGTCGCTCGAGCCGGCGGGGGGAGGCAGGAGCGAAACGCGCTTCACCTCGGACGGGGACGAGCGCCCTCGAGCCGCGCCCGAGGACGAAGGCGTGGGGGAGGCCTGCGACGGCGGCTGCGGGATGCCCGCCGGCCGGCGAACGGAACTCTCCGTCGAGCGCGCGCCCGCTCCGTCCACCGCTCGCACGCCGGAGGCGCGCCCGGGCGCATTCACCACGCCCTTGGCGCCGGGGCTGCTCGGGCTTCGCGAGGAACGTCCCGCGGCCACCGGCAGCACGGGCGGTTCGGGCGTGTCGTCGGCGCCCCCGGCCGCCTCTTCCTCTTCTCCCGCCTCTTCTCCCGCCTCTTCTCCTTGCTCCTCTCCCTGCGCTTCCTCTTCTCCCGCCTCTCCCTCCTCCTCAGCCGCGTCCGCGTCCTCCTCCGCGTCCTCCAGCTCTCCAGTCGCCACACCATCGTCTTTTTTTTGCGCTACAGCGGGCCCCAGCAGGTCCTCGTCCTCGTCGGCCCCGTCCCCCGCCTCCTTTCCGGACTCCCCGTCGGCCTCCTCCTCGACTTCCTCCTCCTCGTCCGGGACGAAGTCCGCCGCCGTGTCCTCCTGCGTTTCGCGCGCATTCGGGCCGACCAGGTCCACGACCCCTTCGTCGGCGGACGCGTCCGCGTCGACCTCCGCATCCTCGTCATCGGAGAGCACGATCGCGGGGATGGCCTGGTCGCTGTCGCCGGTCTTGGAGGGAGCGGCCCCTTGGGCCGGAGCCGGGACCGCGTCGGAGTCCGCGAGGAGCTGGATGGTGTCCTCCTCGGCCTCCTCCTCCGGCTGTTGCCGCGGCTTCTGCTTCGGTTTCGCTTTCGCGTCCGGCGGGGACGGCGCGCGCCGCGGCGGCGCCTCGCGAACTTCGCCCGCGCCCGTGCCCTCCGACGCGACGACGTCGAGCGAGCCGAAGGGCGACGCGGAGAGCGAGGCCGCGGACAAGGGCGAAGGGGCCGGGGCGGGGGAGGCGCTCTCGGACGGGGGCAAGGTCTCCGAGGGCGTGCCGACGGCCGGCTCGCCGCGGGAGGGGGGATGGGAGGGATGGGCGGACTCGCCGGGAGGCGGCCGCTCCGGACTCAGCTCGTGCGGCTTGAGCTTTCGCGTGCCCTCCGAGGGTTCGCGCGAGGGGCGGAAGGGCGCCCACAGCTCCTCGGCCGGTTGTTCCGGACCCTGGGAGGACGACGGCACGCGCACCATGCGGCTACAGGTCGGGCACATCGCGCCGAGACCCGCCCTCTCCGCCGGTACGCCGATCTTCTGCCCGCAGCGGCAGAAGAATTTTATTTTCGCATCACCCGACATGCCACACCTGCCGCTCGTTCAGCGCCCTTTCGGCGAGGTATCGACGGCCACGCCGCGGGAGGGGACGATCGGCGGGGCTACGCCGCGCGACGAAGGTCCGCGGCTCCGGGCGCCCTCCAGGGCCTTGATCGCCCCCTGCAGGAGCGACGAGGCCTCCCAGCCGTTCTCCGGAAACGCGGCGATCCCCATGCCGAGCGTCACGCGGATCGGGTTCAGGGACAGGCCGTACTCCTGCTTGGCGACCGTTTCCTGGAGCCGCTCGGCGAGGATCACCGCCTGGCCGGCGTCGGTCGCGGGGAGCACCAGGAGGTACCGTTCCGGCACGTAGTGGGAAACGATGTCCGTATCGCGACACTGCCGGGTGAACGTGAGGCCGATCTGGCGCAGAAGGCCTTCCTTCATCGCGGCGTCGCTCGTCCAGGCCGCGCCCTTGCCGGGATTGTCGATCGCGGCGAGGATGCAGGCCACGGGCACATGGAGCCGCTTGCACAGCTTCAGCATCCTGCCGAGGTGCTCGTCCATGTAGCGCCGGTTGAACAGGCCCGTGACGCGGTCCCGCAGCGCCTCGTCGTAGGAGTTGAGCTGGTGATAGGCGTTCTCGAGCGCGCTCGCCATGAAGGCGCCGACCCGTTGCCCGTCGAGCAGGTCCTCCTGGACGAACTCGCCGGCGATCTTGTCGTGCAGGTTGAGGAGGCCCACGACCTGCTGCTGGAGGCGAAGCGGGATCGTGATGCACGAGTTCCGCACGTACGGCCGGTCGGGCGCGGGCCGATAGAACCTGGAGCTGGTGAAGTTCTCGATGAAGACGGGCCTCCCCGTGACGACGCACTCCCCCATCACGGTGCCGCGCACGAGCGGAATCGAAGAGAGGTTTTTCAAGCGCGGGCTGTTGTGCGCGATGACGCGGAGCGTGTTCGTACCCGGGTCGTGCGCGAAGACCGAGAAGAGCGACACGCCGAGGACGTCGGGGAGGTATTCGCGGATGAGGTCCGCCTTGGCGCCCAGGTCGGGCGCGTCGTTGATGGCCGTGGCGAACGCGGCTTCGAGGCGGAGGCGCTCCTTGCGCTGTTCTTCGGAAGCGATTTGCGCGACGAGGCGGCCCTGGTTTTCGAGGAGCGAGAGGTCCTCGCGATGGGCCCGGAGCGCGGCGCGGACCTTCGCCAGGAGCTCTTCGGCCTCGTAGGGGATGCGCACGAAATCACTGGCGCCGACGTCGAGGCACCGGAGGGCGACGTCGGAGTAGGCCGCGTCCGAAAGCATGATGACCGGGATCCAGTGGTAGCGGGCGTCGGTCTTGAGCAGCTCGCAGGTCGTGTACCCGTCCATGCCGGGCATGGCCACGTCGAGCAGGATGAGGTCGGGTTGCGCGGGCGCGACGCGTTCCAGGGCCTCGTTGCCCGAGCGGGCGAGGTGGACCCGGAAGCCGGAGCCTTCGAGGAGGCCCTGCAGGGTGTGGAGCGAGGCCGGATCGTCGTCGACGACGAGGATGTTGTCCGCGGGCGAAGCTTCTGGCATCCCGATACTCCCTACTGCCGCACTGCCGCATGAGCGCAGGAAAGGGCCGCATTCTAACGGCGGGCAGGCCGGGAATTCAAGAGGAATGAAATGTTGACGGCCGGGAGGATGTTCCGTATGCTAGCCGCCTCTTCGGGGCGGGCAGGCGGGAAGCCGCGCTTCCCCCTTCCAAAAAAGCCGTCCTCTGCGCCGTACATGGAGGGTATTTCGATGTTTCGACGCTTCCTCTCGCTGGTCCTGGTCCTCGGGTTCGCCACAGGTTTCGGGACGCACGGCGGCCCGCTCGTTTCGGCGACGCCGGCGCAGGAGGACGCGGGCAAGAAGGTGAAGATCGTCTCCAGCCTGCCGCGGACCGGCAGCGCGAAGGCGCAGACCGACACCATCGTCAACGGCATCAAGATGGCCCTCGAGGAGTCGGGCTGGAAGGCCGGCGATTTCTCGGTGTCGTACGAGGACCTCGACGACGCGACCGCGGCCGAAGGAAAGTGGACCCCGGAAAAGGAGGCCGCGAACGCCGAGCAGGCGATCAAGGACGGCGACGTGATGGTCTACATCGGGACCTACAATTCGGGCGCGGCGAAGGTCTCGATCCCGAAGCTGAACAAGGCGAGCCTGCTCATGATCAGCCCGGCGAACACCTGGCCCGGCCTCACCAAGCCCGGCAAGGGGGAGGCGGGCGAGCCGGAAACGTACCGGCCGACCGGCAAGGTGAACTATGCGCGCGTCGTGCCCGCCGACGACATGCAGGGTCCGGTCGGCGCCGACTGGGCGAAGGTGCTCGGCGTGAAAAAGGTGTACATTCTGGACGACCGTGAAGTGTACGGGAAGGGGATCGCGGACCTCTTCCAGAGCCGCGCCGAGGAAATCGGGCTGAAGGTGCTGGGCCACGACGGCATCGACTCCAACGCGCAGGAATTCAAGCCCCTGATGGACCGGATCAAGGCGACCGGGCCCGACTTGATCTATTTCGGCGGCACGACGCAGAGCAAGGCCGGCCAGATCGCGAAGGACCTCGTCGCGGTCGGCCTCAAGGCGAAGCTCATGGTGCCGGACGGCTGCTACGAGGAGGCGTTCATCCAATCGGCCGGCCCCGACGCCCTGAACGACCGGTGCTACGTGACCTTCGGCGGCCTGCCGCCGGACAAGCTCACCGGCAAGGGGAAGCAGTTCGTCGACAACTACACGAAGAAGTTCGGGAACGCGCCGGAGGGCTACGCCGTGTACGGCTACGAGGCGGCGAAAGTCGCCGTCGAGTCGATCCGCCGCGCGGGGAAGAAGGACCGGGAGGCGATCCGCGCCGCGTGCCTGACGATCAAGGACTTCGACGGCGCGCTCGGCAAGTGGTCCTTCGACAAGAACGGGGACACGACGCTGAAGACCATGAGCGGCCAGGTCGTGAAGAACGGCAAGTTCGAGTTCGCAACCCTGCTCGGCGACGACTAGCGGGCATTCACGACCGATCCGGGGGTGCGCGACCCGGGAGGGAGGGGGCAAATGACCAAGGCTCAATGACCAAGGCTCAATCAAGCCTCAATGCTCAATGTTCAATGCTCAGCGAGACCAAGACCTGGATGCGAATCTGCACGGAGCTGCGTCGTCCGCGGGCTTCCGAAGCTTCGATCAGACTCGAGATCGACGCCTCGAGCATTGAGCCTTGAGGACGGCCCTCTCAAGGTTGCCGCCCCGACTGGCTTTCCGGCCGCAGGCAGCGTGTTCACTTGGGGATGAAACGTGAGTTCATTTTATGGTGCAGGGCTTCCGCCCTGCACCTGCTCGCGCACGGATTATCGGGATCACCTCCCCGCCATCCCCTCGAGCTGCGCCCGCACCCAACCCGCTCGGTGATTTCCACGCGAGTTGCCCCGTCGGTGCAGGGCGGAAGCCCTGCACCACAAGGGCCGGTGGCCGGCGAAGGAGAAATCTCGAAAGCTCGCCCCGGCCCGCGCTCGGGCCATGGATGCTCCATTTCGCAAGAGTAGAGTGGTCCACTCCAGCTCAAAAGGGCCGGCCTTGAGGCTTGTCTGGGCCTTGAGCATTGAGACTTGAGCCTTCGTTGCCCCTCGCCGCCCTTCCCCTCCCCGTGTGCTGCGTCCCCCTACTCCCCGGTGCCCCATGCCTCCGCTCCTCGCAGTCGTCGACCCGGCCGGCCTGACCGCCTTCGCGCAGCAGGTCTTGAACGGCCTCACCACCGGCTCCCTCTTCGCCCTCATCGCCATCGGCTATACGATGGTCTACGGCATCCTCGAGCTGATCAATTTCGCCCACGGCGACCTCTTCATGCTCTCCGGCTTTCTCGCCCTCACCCTCGTCGGGTGGCTCGGGCTGGCCGCGACCGGCAGCACCCTCGGTCTCGCGCTCGGCTTGGCGCTGGTCTTCCTCCTCGCGATGACCTTCGCCGCCGCCCTCAACTACGCGGTGGACCGCCTCGTCTACAAGCCCCTCCGTCACGCGCCGAAACTGACCCCGCTCGTCTCCGCCATCGGCGTGTCGTTCGTCTTCATGGGGCTCGGCCAGCTCTGGAAGGGGGTCGCGGACATCAACTTTCCCGATCTCCTCTCGAATCGCAACCTGCTCGACTCCGACGCCCTCCGTTTCACGCTCAAAGACCTCGTCGTCATCTGCGTCACGATCCCCCTCATGCTCGCGCTCACCGTCTTCGTGAAATTCACCAAGCTCGGCAAGGCCATGCGCGCGACGGCGCAAAACCCGATGGCAGCGCGCCTGATGGGCATCGACGTGGACCGCGTGATCGGCGCGACGTTCCTGATCGGCGGCTCTCTCGCCGGCGCGGCGAGCGTGATCTACGGCCTGTCGATCAACACCGTCTCCTTCCAAATGGGCTACCAGAACGGCCTCTACGCCTTCACCGCCGCGGTCCTCGGCGGGATCGGCAATCTCCCCGGTGCCATGCTCGGGGGACTCATCATCGGCCTTGTCCGCTCCCTCGGCAGCCAGTACGTAGGCGAGCAGTGGACGAGCGCGCTCGTGTTCGCCATCCTAATCGTCCTCCTCGTCTTCCGCCCGTCCGGCCTCCTGGGCACGCGCACGAGGGAAAAAGTATGAAGCGCTTCCGCGCCGAGCTGGTGGCCTTCGCCGTCCTCGCGCTGCTGCCCTGCCTGCCGCTGCTCCCGTCGCGGCTCGGCGGCCAGGTCCGGGACATCCTGATTTTCTGCATCCTCGCGCTCGGCCTGAACGTGGTCGTCGGCTACGCGGGCCTGCTCCAGCTCGGCATCGCGGCCTTCTTCGGCATCGGCGCGTACGTGACGGGCATCCTCACCGTCGGGCAGTTCCCGTTTCAGACCGGGTTCTGGCCGGCCGTCGTGCTGTCGACCCTCGGCGCGGGCATCGCCGGCGTCGTCCTGGCAGCGCCGACCCTACGGCTGCGCGGCGACTACCTGGCCATCGTTACGCTCGGTTTCGGCGAGGTGGTGAAGTTCGCCATTAAGAATCTGGAGAACATCACGAACGGCTCGAAGGCGCTGAACCCGCTCCCCGACCCGTGGCTGCCGTGGAGTGCGGTGGACTGGAGCGGCGACTACCGCGGCTACTATTACATCGCGCTCGTTGCGCTCGCCGGCGTCGTCGTGCTCCTCTACAACATCGAGAACTCGCGCCTCGGGCGGGAATGGATGGCGATCCGCGAGGACGAGCTGGCCGCGACCTGCATGGGCATCAACGCCGTGAAGGCCAAGCTCTCGGCCTTCGCGCTCGGCGCCGCCCTCGCCGGCCTCGCGGGGTCGCTGTACGCGACCTCGCTCGACCAGACCGGCGGACCGGACTCGTACACGTTCAATCGCTCGATCACGGTCCTGTGCTTTTTGCTGATCGGCGGCATGGGCAACATCCGCGGCGCGCTCATCGGGACCTTCGTGCTCATGGGCTACGACAACGTGCTCACGCCCCTCCTCGACGAATGGATCCAGCGGACCGGGACGAAGTTTCGCTTCTCGGACGTGAAGTTGATCATTTTCGGACTGGCGCTCATTCTCATGATGCGGTTCCGTCCCGAGGGGATCTGGCCGTCGGAGCGCATGCAGCTCGAGCTGCACGAGTCGGACCGCGACGAGGACACCGTGCAGATCCGTCGCGCCTGACGACCGCAGCGCGGGCGTAAGCGGGCGGTTTCCGCTCGGCCCGTCCAAGTCAGCACCGCAGGATAAGCTGCGGACACGATTCCTGATAGGGGTAGGGAGGGCCGCTTGTCGCGGCCCCCCCCTGCCTCCGAACCGGACGTGCGGATTTCCCGCATCCGGCTCTCCGGTCGGTGGTCTTACCCGAATTGGGGTTAGCGGGACGGAGCAGGGGTTCCGACAAGTGAGAGGAGCCCGTGTTCCGAAAAGAAAACATTCGGCCAGCGAT
>JACPWG010000161.1 GCA_016197205.1 Planctomycetota bacterium | reverse complement strand
GACGTAGTTCTCCGTTACTACGCCTCGCTCGCGCGCCTCGCGGGCGGCCGAACTTGCCTTCGGCTATTGGTCACCGACTTCCGTGGAGCGGTACTTAGCGCCCGCGCAAGAATTACTTTACATTTCCGTGGATCGACCGATGCCTGGGGGCGCGGGCCGCCGGCCCGCGCGGCGAGGCCCAGAGGGCCGCGCCCCCAGGAGCCTCGAGGTCCGAATCTGCGCAGTTATTTTTGCGCGGACGCTTAGCCAACGCGATGGCGCCCATGCCGGAGAGCCAGCCGTGCCTCAGCCCGCGCCGCGAACCAAGGTCCGCGACGAAAAAAAGACTCAGTTCGCGCCGCTCTACCGCGTCCTGATCCACAACGACGACGTTACGCCGATGGACTTCGTCGTGAACGTCCTGCGTCGCATTTTCGGGAAGTCGATCCCGGACGCCGCACGGATCATGCTCGAGGCCCACACGACGGGCGTGGCCCTCGTCGAGGTCGTGCCGCTGGAGCGCGCCGAGTTCCTCGTGGACCGCGCCCACTCCCTTGCGCGGACCGCGAAATATCCGCTCACGTTCACGTACGAGCCGGCGTGAGCACCGGGACCGGCGACCCATCGACGAGGAACCGGCGCGACCGCTGCGTGGGGAGGGAGCGTGCGCGTGAAGTGAGGGAAACGGTCCCCGCTCCCCTTGCAAGGGAGAGGGCCGGGGTGAGGGGTGCGCGGGCGTGGCGTCCGTGTTCGACTCTGGTTGCGGCTCTGCGCGTGAGGCATCTCCTCCCGGATGCGCAAATGCACCGAGGCGCACGGGGGCGGAATGGCACTGTTGGGGGAGCTCCTGCGATGAGCGACTCGGGGGACATCCTGCTCGGCAAGCTGGCGGTCCAGACCGGACTCGTGACCGCCTCCCAGCTCGCGCGCCTGCTTCGCGAGCAGGAAAGCGGCGTCGCGAAGCCCCTGGGGCAGCTCCTCCTCGAACGCGGCTTCGTCACGCAGGAGCAGTTGGAGGAGCTCCTCCGGCGGCAGGCGGCGAACCTCGCGGCGCCTTCGAGCGATTCGCCCCTGCGGCGGCAAGAGTCCCTGTTGGGGGCGGAGGCGGTCCGCCGGGGATGGCTGACCCAAGAGCAGGTCCATGCCGCCATTCGACAGCAGGGCCTGGACGAGGCGGCGGGCCGCCCGCGGCGCCTGGGCGAGATCCTCGTGGAGCGCAAGCTGCTCACGCAGGCGCAGGTCGTGGACCTGCTCGCGCGGCAAGGCAAGGCGCTCTACGCGTGTCCCCGGTGCGGCGCGCGCTACAACGTCCCGGGCGGGCCGGAGCCGGGGACGGTGCTCTGCCCGAAGTGCAAGGTCCCGCTCGCGAGGGCGAACGATGCTTCGCGCGTGGACGCCTCGGGCACGGTCGTGCTTCGGCCCGGCGCGCCCGCGCCTTCCGCGGAGGCGGCCCGGCCGGCAAGCGTGAGCGGTCCGTCCCGGCCTTCGCCTGCGCACGCCGCCGCCGTCGCGCATCCTCCGATGGCGCCGCAAGGGCTCGAGCGGCCCAGCCGGGTCTGGGCGGCGGGCGGCGGTCTCGTGCTGGTGGTCCTGCTCGGCATCGGGTTCACGCTCTGGCACGGCAAGGCTCTGGAGGATCGCGAACGCGCCGCGCGGGAAGCCGCCGAAGCGGCGCTCGCGACGCAGTACGGAGCGCTGGAGCGTTCCGCGGGCGCCGTGGGGAGCGACCTGCCGTCCTTCCTGGCCGCGTGCGACTCTTTCGCGCAGCGCGTCGGGGACTCGCCGTTCGCCGCGCGCGCGCGCAGCCTCGCCACGCGCACGCGACGCGCCGAGGTCCGACGACGGGTGGCGGCGGTCGAGGTCGACCTGCTGTCCCTCCTGCGCGATCGCCGGTTCGCGGACGCACGCACCCGGCTCGGGGAGTTTCCGGCCGACCTCGACATCGAAGGGGACCTGGGCGCGGACCGCGAGCGCATGACGGCCCGGATCGAGGACGAGGGCCTGGAGGCATTGCAGGAGCTTCGGGCCCAGGCCCTCGGACTGTGCCGCGCGCGGAAATTCGACGAAGCCGGCGCACTCTTCGAGTCGGCCCGGTCCTGGGGCGTCGCGAAGGTCGACGCGGCGCTGCCGCAGCTCCTGGAGGAAGTGGCGGCGGAGCGGACGCGCGCGCAGGCGAGCGCTCGGGAGACCGCCGCTACCGAGGCCTGCGATCGCATCCTCCGGGAGGTCGCGGCGCTCGAGTCGGGCGGCCGGTTGGAGGCGGCGCTCTCGAAATGCGACGCCCTCCCCGCGGAATTCGCGGACTCGCCCCAGGCCGCGCGGCTGCGAAAGCGCAGGGACGAGCTGCAAGTCCGGCTGGCGCGGCGGCCCGCCGCCGTCCCTCCGCGCGAGGCGCCGCCGCCGGGCGTGACACCGATCGTCGGTCAGTTCGCCCCCGACTTCAAGGTCAAGGGCCTGATGAATCGGACGCTCAGCCTGCGGGAAAACCGGGGGCGCGTGGTCCTTCTCCAGTTCTGGTCGATGCACAACGCCGAGACCGTCGCCGGCCTGCCGGCCTTCGTCCAGGCAGCACAGCCGCTGCTGGACCGCGGGCTGGTCCTCCTCGGCGTGAACCTGGACGCGGAGCGCGAGCCCGTACTTCAGCTCCTGATGAAGCAGCGGATGAAATGGCCTCAGTACCAGGAGCCCAAGGGCGTCACGAATGAGTTGGCCGTGCAGTTCGGCATCCGGCAGACGCCGATGACTTTTCTG
Organism: Planctomycetota bacterium; assembly: GCA_016197205.1. Classification (GTDB taxonomy): domain Bacteria; phylum Planctomycetota; class MHYJ01; order WSZJ01; family JACPWG01; genus JACPWG01. Next base: position 59,799 of record JACPWG010000161.1, on the reverse strand, counting down.
CTCGATGCCGAGGGCGTGGTCCGGCAAGTGGACCCGGACGGCTTGGCGCTGCTTGGCAAGGCCGAGGAGCTTTTGGGTCAAGCGCCCGCGTTGCCGGTGACCGAGGGGTCCCCCGCGGCGAGAGCTCCTTCCGTCCCTGTGCCGGCGCAGGTCGCCGGGAGCCTCCCTCGGTGCTCGGAATGCGGCGGGAAGGGCATCGTGACCTCCGCGTGCACCGGCTGCAACGGCGGCGGGCGGGTCGCGTGTCCGCTGTGCGGCGGCAGCCCGATCAGCCCCTGCTATTACTGCGACGGCAAGGGGGTGCTGCGTCGGGGCGGGATCGGGGCGAAGACCCGACGCTGCCTGATCTGCGACGCCACCGGCGGGGTTCGGTGCCCCTGGGGCGAGGGGAAGACGCAGGCACTCGATCCCGTTTGCGACGGGAGCGGGCGGGTTACCCGGCCCTGCCCTGCTTGCCAGGGCGCCGGGTATTCGAGGAGCACGAATCCGGCGCCGACGGCGAGCTGCTCGCTGTGCAACGGGCGTGGCGTTCGCGAGTGTCTCCCGTGCCGTGGCAAGAAGACCGTCACCACGGACTGCGTCGCGTGCCTCGGGGGGGCGACGCCCTGCACCAAATGCAGCGGTAAATGGCGCGTCCCGTGCAGGGGCTGCCGAGGGGATGGAAAGAGCGACACGGTCACTACGGCCGGGGAGGCGGTCGAGGCCCGAGTGTGCTCGATTTGCAAGGGACTGGGCTACTCGTCCTGCGACCAGTGCAAGAAGGGAAAGACGGACTGCACCCTCTGCGCGGGGAAGGGGGCGAGAGTCGAGAGCTGTCCGAGCTGCCGCGGCGCCGGCGAACTCCCCTGTCCGGGGTGCCGGTAGGGGCGGCGAGCGCCCGGGCGTGGGTCCCGGGAAAGGGTTCGCCCGGCGGATTTGTGCATGGACGGGCGGGGCTCCGGCCTGTTACAATCCCGCTACCGCGTGGGTATCGGCAGCCGCTTGCCCCACGCGAGCGTCGGGGGCCGGAACCGGACGCCGGCCGTCCCGGTACGCCCGGCCGCTACCCGAACTCCTTTCTACGGTGACGACTCTATGCCTGAAGCGCCTGCCGTGTTCGCCTCTCCCGCCGCCCTCGGCCTCGACCGCGCCGCCATCGACCGCGTGCGATTGAACCTCCTCACCCGCTGGCGGCTGGCGGTCGTCTTTCTCACCCGCCTGCCGATGGGCCTCTTCGCCGGCCTGCGCGTGCGCGAACTCACCGACGAACTTTGCCGCGTGACGGTGCGCTACCGCTGGCGGAATCGCAACCCCTTCGGCTCCACCTACTGGGCCGTGCTCGGCATGGCCGCGGAGCTGGCCAGCGGCGCCCTGGTCATCCAGTATACGAACGACCGAAAGCCCTCCATCGCGACGCTCGTGACCGGCGTGAGCGCGCGCTTCCTGAAAAAGGCCGTCGGTGAAACCACCTTCTTGTGCGACGCCGGGCGGCTGATCGCCTCCGAGATCGAGCAGGCGATCGCGACGGGTCAGCCTCGTGAATTCGTGACCGAAGCCCGAGGCGTCGCGGCGGACGGGCAGCCCGTGGCGGAGTTCTCCATCACGTGGTCGGTCAAGGTGAGGACTCCGAAGTAGACGCCCGGGTCGCCGGCGCAGGCGACGTCGCCCGCCCGAAAGTAGGGACAGTCAAATACAGAGTAACTATCCCTATTTACTCCAGACCGTAGACGACCGCTCCAGGACGCCTGCGCCGGGGCGCAGGGCCGTCGCCTTTTGCCTGCCGACGCACTGCGGTCCGTGCGTGTCAGGCCGTGATTCTTCCGTGCCGCGGCTGCTGCCGGGCCGGACCCATGGAGGCGCCCCCGCGTGAAGCAGCCCCCGTCCCGTCGAGGCTCCGGGCGACCGGACCGCCGTCCCCACCCGCACCCGCCACCGCGTCCGGCCTCCCGCCCGCCGGCCGGCGCCCCGCCCGGCCCGCCGCAGGGGAGGCAGCAGGGAAAGCCGCAGGGCAGACCGCAGGTGAGACCGCAGGGCAAGCCGCAGGGGAGACCGGAGGGCAGACCGCAGGGCAGGCCGCAGGGGAGACCGCTCTACACCCCGCGCCCCGTGCGGCAGGCGCCGGACGGTCGCGCCGCCCCGCCGAGCGGCGCAGATCCGCGCTTCGATGCGCTCACGGCGGTGCAGCCACGCGCGCAGTTCGTCCTCGAGACGGTCCCCGCCGAGCTCTCCATGCGCGTGCTCGATCTCTTCACCCCGATCGGCAAGGGGACCCGCGGGCTGATCATTTCGCCGCCGCGCGCCGGCAAGACCACGGTGATGCAGAAGATCGCGCACGCGATCCTGCGCAACTCCCCCACCACCGAAGTCCTCGTGCTCCTGATCGACGAGCGGCCGGAGGAGGCGACGGAGTGCCGGGTGACCCTGCGCGGGACGCCGGCGCAGGTCTTCGCCTCGACCAACGACCTGCCGGCGAACCGCCACATCGCGCTGGTGCGGGAGGTCCTGGCTCGAGCCAAGAAGCTGGTCGTGGAGAAACGCGACGTCGTGGTGCTCTTCGACTCGCTTACGCGCATGACGCGCGCCTACAACAACGAGCTGCCGCAGCGCGGGCGGACCATGTCGGGCGGCCTCGATGCGGCCGCGTTCGCGGGCCCGCGGGCCTTTTTCGGCGCGGCGCGCAATGTCGAGGAGGGCGGGTCGCTGACGATCCTCGGCACCGTGCTGGTCGACACCGGCTCGCGGATGGACCAGATCATCTTCGAGGAATTCAAGGGGACGGGCAACTCGGAGATCTACCTGAGCCGGGAGCTTGCCGAGCGGCGGGTCTTCCCGGCGATCGACCTCTTGAAGTCCGGGACGCGTCGGGAAGAACTGCTGCTGGCGCCGGCCGACCTCGAGAGGATCGTGCGATTGCGGCGGCGGCTGGCGGAGCGGCCGCCGCTCGAGGCGATGTCCGCCCTGCTCGCCGCCCTGGGCAAAACGCAGAACAACGCCGAGTTCCTCCGGAGCTTCGAATGAGGGGCGGGACCCCATTCCCGGGAGGGTGCGTGCGTGGACGTTGAACCGCCTCGGGATTTGAGCATGGACGCCGGAGTCCGACTCGGCTTTGTCGCGGCGGCGGCCTTCAATCTTGGCGGCATCCTCCTCTTCACCCGCGCCTTCACCAACCGGGCGATCTTCGAGACCGATCCGGCGATGTTCTCGCGGCCGGCGTGCCTGCTCGTGATGGTCTGGGGGCTGGCGTATGCCGCCCAGTCACGCTCCTGGCGCGCGGCCCCCGCCCTCAGCGCCGTGTTCGCCCTCGAAAAGTTCATCTACGCCGCGTGGTGGGGCGCCTGGCTGTGGAACCACGGCGGTGAACTTGCCGTACTCGCCGAACGCGATCGCTTGGCCGGGATGTTCTACGGCAGCTACGGCGCCGGGGACGCCGTCTTCGGCGTGTTCTTCGCCTGGGCGGCGTGGCAGGCGCGTCGGCGGGCGCGGGCCTGAGCGGACAGGGGGCGCGCGAGGTTCTTCGAGCCCCCGCATTTTCCTCGAGCCGCTGCCGCACGCAACGTGCTGCGCAAGCTGTACGCGCGTTGGCCCGTCGGTGCAGGGCGGACACGTCCACCGAAGCGCCCGCGCGAAGGCGGAAACCCTGCACCACCAGGGCTCGTGGCCGGCGGTGGAAGAGGCGGAGGTACGCACCTTTCCTGCCCCGCGCTTCAATGCGTCTTGAGCGCTTCCTCGAGCACGCGGCCCTCATGGCCGGGCGGCGGATTGACGCCGAGCAGCGCGGCCAGGGTGGGGGCGAGGTCGGCCAGGCTCACCGGGCCCCCATACACCCCCGGCGCCGTCCCCGGGCCGAAAATTGCCAGCGGGACGTGCGTGTCGTACGGGTAGGGCGAACCGTGGCTGTCGCCGTACTCGGCCTCCGCGTACTTTCCCCAGAAGGAGTACGGCTTCGTCACGAGCAGCACGTCCCCGCTCCGCGGCGGGTAGAAGCAGACCTCGTAGCTCCGCCCCAGCGGCGTCCCCCCCGCCTCCCCGCGCAAGAGCTGCGTCCGGGTGTAGCTCCCCGCGATCCCCGGCACGCCGGCGAGCGCAGCCGCGGCCGCCGACTCCACCTCGGCGTGGTCCAGCTTCTTCTCGTCGAGCGCTTTCCAGTTCAGGTACACGCTCGGATCCTCGAGCGCGGCCACCCACTCCGCCTCGCCGTAGCGCGCGTCGAGGGCCTTCTTCACCGCTTCCTTCAATGTCTTTTTTTTGATCCGATAGGCCTCGACGCCGAGCCGCGCCATGTACTCCGGGATCGGGCTCGCCCCGTGATCGGCGGTAAGGACGACGACCGCGCCGTGCGCCTGCACGTCGAGCCATTGCAGAAAGGCGCCCAGCAGGGCGTCCGTGCGGACGGTCATGTCGAGCACTTCGCGGCTGTACGGGCCAAACGTGTGCCCGACTTCGTCGTTCGAGGAGAGGCTCACCGCCAGGAGGTCGGGCTGGTCGTCCTTGCCCAGCCCCTCGGCCTGGATGGCCTCGCGCGCGAAGTCCAGCGCCACTTCGTTGCCGAAGGGCGTCTTCGAGAGGGCGTCGTAGAAGGCCTCGCCCGGCTTGTCAAGCTTGCCCGTGACCGGGTGCGGGAAGACGCGACCGAGTCCGACGAGGTCCCCTTCGAACGGAGCGTCGTCTTCGCTCGCGCGCGCAAAGGCGCTCTCCGGCACGAACGGCTTCCAGGCGTTCCCGAAATACGAATCCGGGAGGCGTTTCTTGTTCCAGTCCGCGACCCACGCCGGCAAGTCCTTCGCGTAGTAGGTGCTCGTCGTGAACTCGCCGGACTTCTCGTTGAACCAGTAGGCCTTGCCCAGCTTGCCGCCGAGGAGGATGGCGGCGCGGCACTTGAGCGCGACCGCGAGCACCTTCGAGCGCGACTGGGAGTTGAGGAGCAGCTCGTCGCCCACGGTGGTGCCGATGAAGTTCCGCGGGGAGCTGCCCTCCCCCTCGTCGCCGGGCGCGCCGAGCCAGTGGGCGTCGGGGTCGCCGGCGATCGGGACGGACTTGCCGGTCGCGCGGTCGTACCACTTGTTGCCGACCATGCCGGTCTGGCGGGCGTACGCGCCGGAGAGGAGGTGCGCGTGCCCGGGGCCGGTGTAGGTGGTCGCGTGTCCGTAGTTGGCGTTCGTGAAGAAGGCCGCGCGGCGTTTCAGTCGCGGGAAGGCGCCCGCGTTCGGGTCGAAGAGGTCCTCGAAGCGCGTGAGATAGTCGTAGCGGAACTGGTCGAGCACCACCACGACCACCAGCCGGGGGCGCGGGGCGGGCTCCGCGGGGGCGCGCACCGGGTCGTCGGCGGGAGCGACGCGCGAGGCGGCCAGCAGCGAAAGCAGGGTCAACGCGGCCGCGGTCATCGCTCGGAGCGAGTTTTGTTTTTCGATCATTCTCTCGTCCTCTCCTGGTGTGGCGCCTGTCGTTCGCTTGCGGCGTCGGTCACGAACGCCTCGTCGAGCGCGAGGTTCAAGGTGTCGACCTCGCGCGTGAGCGCGTCGAGCGCGGAGGCCAGCTCCACCCCCTCGCTCGCCGCGCCGCGCGCCTCCGCGGAGCGGGCGCGGAGGACCTGGGCCCGGGCATTTTCGAGCGCAGCGCGGATCCCCGCGAGTTGAGCTTCGATGCGCCGCGAGTCCCGGTCCAGCTCCTCGTGGCTGGCCACGCTCTGGTCGAGCGCGCGGGCGCCTGCCGTGTAGTGCCGGCGCGCCGCCGGGTCGTTCGTCCCACCGGCCCGCGCCCGCAGGTCGTCCCGCTGCCGCCGGAGGGCGGGGAGGTCGGTGCGCGCAAGCCCGCGGCAAAGCTCCTGCCGCCTCCGAACCAGCGCGTCGTGGCGGCGATAGAGCTCCCGCACGCCCGTTGCGGCCGCGCCGAAGAGGTCGCGCACGGAGTCCGGCGATTCCCGGATCTCGTTCAGGACCGCCTGCGCCGCCGCATGCCCCTCGAGCGCCAGGTACCGCCCAGCACCGTCGAGCCCCGCGACGTCCGGCGCGGCGAGCCGCCAGGCCGCGCCCGCCCGCTCGGCCCGGAGCTGCCGCACGCGACCCGCGGTCACGAGGGAGTAGCCCGCCGCCCCGAGGGCGAGGAAGACCGGCGAGGCGGTCGCCCACGCCGTCACGCACGCGGCGCCGAGGAGGACCGCGCCCTCGGTCGAGAAAAAGACCCGCCACCCGGGCGCCGGCGGCGGCTCGCCTTCCCGGACCTGCGCCATCAGAAGTAGCTCGAGATCGACAAATAGACCTTTTCGATGTTCGCCTCTTCCCCCTTCATCGTCACCGCGTTCGACTGGTCGGCGATCTTTTTCAGCAGGTCGAAATCCGCCTCCGGCCCGTAGGCGATCGTGAAGACCCGCGTCCCCTCGGCGTCCTCCCCTTTCGGCAGTCGCGCGAGGAGGTCGAGCTGCTGCGTCTGGCTCGAGGTGTCCTTGCCGTCGGAGAGGACGACGATGCCGTAGAGTCGTCCGCCTTTCGAGGCGGCGCGCGCCCGTTCGACCTCGGTCAGCGCCAGGCCGACCGCGTCGTAGAGCGCGGTCTGCCCTTGCGCGAAAAGCCCGCGCACTTTGTTCACCAGCTCCTCGCCGACTTCGCGCATCGGCCCCAGTCGGCCGAGCGGCGTGACGCGCGTGCCGAACGCGATGACCTGGACCTCGTCGTCCGGCTCCATGCGCTTGAGGAACGCCTCGGCGCCGCGACGCGCAGCGTTCATCGGCTCGCCGTTCATGGAGCCGGACGTGTCGATGAGGAGGTAGAGCGTGGACTTCTTCTTGACCTGGTGCCACAGGGCCTGGGCGCGCTTGAAGATGTCTTCGCTCACGGGCGCGAGCGCGTTCGCGTCCGAGGCCGCGGGGTCGGCGCCGTGTTCCCGGTCGATCGGGGCGGCGATCGGCGCGGCGGGGTCCGCGGGTCGGAAGCCGGCCTCGGCGGTGAGCGCCTGCTGCGCGGGGGCGAGAAGGAATTCCAGGTAGAGCCGGGCCGCGGCCCGCTGCTCTTCGCCCACCCACGCGGCGTTCACGAGCCCGGCGGGGTGATTCTCCCAGAACGTCCCTTCTTTGGGATAGATCGCGACGAGCGGGAAGGCCTTCTTGGGAAATTTCAGGTTGGCCTTGACCACGCTAGACTCGTAGAGCGTGACCGCGGAGAGGTAGCCGGGCCCGCGCGTGCAGAGCTTCTCCGTGAGCCAGGAGGAGCTCTCGCCGTAGTGTACGATCGCGCGTTCGAGCGCGGTGATGGCGGCGACGACTTTGGGGTCTTTGAGGTCCTCGGCCGTGAGGCCCGAGCGCTTGCCGGTCTGCGCGTAGAGGAGGGAGACGAGGGAGAGCATGGCGGAGGTGCTGAAGTCCGGGTGGGAGTGGCCGAACTTGAAGCGCCCCCACTCCGAGTGGCCGTAGCTCGCCCAGCCCTCGGGGTCGAGGGCGACTTTGAGGACCTCTTCCCAGCCGATGGGCTTGTCCGGGTAGCCGAGCGCGCGTGCCATGGGCTCCCAGAGTGCGAGGACGAGCGCGGTCCGGACTGTGGGGCGGGCCTCGTCGATGAAGTTCTGGTTATGTCGCGTCTGCCAGGTCTCGTTGAGCACGTCGATCCAGGATCTACTGACCGGGCTCCAGAGGTGCGGCCTCTCGGTCCCGGCGAGGATCTTCTGCATGGACTCGCCGGAGCGCATGTGGTTGAGCTTGACGACGACCGTCTTGCCGGCGACCTTCACACCCTTCTTGTTGTAGTCGGCGGTGACCTTCTCGATCCAGTCTTTTTTTCCGTCACTTGTGGAAAAGAGGAGAGTGAGCGTCGGGCCGGCGGGGGTCGCGGAGGTGGAGGGCGCGGAGGGCGCCGTGCCGCCGGCGGGCTCGGGTTCCGCGGCGCCGGGCTGGCCGGGGCCGACGGAGCCGGGGTTGGGTGGAGGGACCGGAGGGGAGGCCGGCGGTCGGTTAAGAAACATGGCGAGGCCGCAGATGGCCAAAAAGCCGAAGACGAGGAGGAGGTTGGTCCCTTTCATCGTGCCCCCTGTGGAGTCGCGGGAAGGTGGGTGGGGTCGCGCGCCGGGCGCGCGCCGGTCCGCTGAGGATGAGGATAGCCGGGCGGGGCGGGGGAGTCAAGGGGTGGAGGAGTGGGGAGTGGGGGCGTGGCTGGGGTCGGGAGAGAAGAGTGATCGGGAAGCGTCGGAGTGAAGGTTCTTTTTTTACACAGAGGCGCAGAGACGCGGAGGATCGTGTGTGGATTGAACATACCTCGCGACGGCGCGGTTTTGGGGCATCCGGTCAGCAGACGGAAGACCGCCCCCGCTGCTTCACCAGGATCCTCAGGCGCGGCCTTCGCGATCCGGGAGGCGACGCCGCCGAAGGAGAAGGGCCGGCTTCGTGGAAGGGGGGGTGCGACTGGATCGCGTGATCGGCCGCGGACGCGTCAAACGGGGCCGTGGAGGTTCTCCAGTCGCCTCTTCCCAAGGCTCACGGCGTGGCATGCGAAGAGCACCCAACCGTGGTCCACATCTTTGAGTTGGAGTGCCGCCATGGCGTGGCGAACCTCCGGGTAGCGGTCGAGCAAATCGGCCTTGTCGAACATTGACTGCACTCGGTTGATGCTGTTGGGCGAGGGGAGTCGCAGGGCAAGCGTATCCCGGCAACCAGCATTCGCCATCACGTTCTTCGCAACGTTGCCCAGGACGATCAGCGCCGTGATCTGTGGCTGCCAGATCGCAAGTAGCTCTCTCCAGAATCGAGTCGCCCTTTCCTCCAGCTCCTCCGATGGATTGGCGTTTGCGCCTGATTCGGACAGCCGAGACCACGGCACGGCATTGCCTAGCGCCACCTGGGCAAGCTTGACGGAAGGAATCACCGCCTTCAGGGCGAGCCTTACCGGACCGTCGTCCCAAGGCCCGACCCCGACGCCGTGGGGCCCTGGAAGCCGTGTCATGCGCCCTTCCGGCGTGAGGTTCTTAAGCCAAAGGACGTAGGCTTCACCTGACAGATTTTGGGCCTCGGCCAGTACCAAGATGCCGTTCCGCGGATCCGGCACGAGGGGGAGATACGGCTCGGGAACCACCACTTCGGCCGGCGGGTCGGCGGCGTGGCGACGGCAAACCTGCAGGAGGGCCTGTCGGTCGAACATAGGCGCCCCAACGCAAGGACCCGGACGGGTGTGAGATCCAAGTCGAAGCTTTGAGTCGGAGCTCGGTGCGGCCGGCCGGCGCGATTGCTTGTCGCGCGTCCGGCGCAGGCGGACGGTCCCCCACCACGCACCCACTGAACGCGCCCACCCCGAAACGGTCGCCCCAGCAGGCGCAGGCATCACTGCGCTACGGGCGTAAGGCTGAACACGCGCGCCAGCCGCGAGGCGGACTGCACGTCCCCCCGCCGCAGCGCTTCGCGAACTTCATCGAGCTTGCGCACATCGTCCAGAGACAGGTACGGCGCCCACCCCGCGGTGCTCTCCAAGAGCTCGACCTCGATCTCTGCGGCGTAGAAGCCTTCGCGCACAAGCTTGGTGTGGCGTCTCCTGTTCATGGCTTCCTCCCCAGGAAATCATCGTTCCATCGGGTCGTGTCGGGTCGGTAGGTGGTGATCAGGACTGCCGGCGAGTTGTGCCCCTTCGGCATGCCCCACACGACGTGGATCGGCACTCCGTTGCGGTCACGCTGAAGGACGAGAACGCACGCCCCTTTCGGGTACTCTGGGTAGTCCCTAACCACGACGGCAAGTGGAGCGCCGTTGATCACGTCCAGGGCCAGGATCCCTTCCTCGGCCAACTCGTCCTAGCCGTGGGCTGAAACGCGTACTTCTCCTGCAGGGACGAGGTCGAGGATTCGCCGCGGTGTTTCGCTCATCGGGGGCGTACCTTTCCCTTGCCCACGTGGACACCCATGGCGGAGGACCAGGGAACAGACAAATTGCCTCCTCTTCGAGCCTTCATCTCGAGAGCCTCCAAGTCAAGTGGGCGTCGTTGTGCAGACAACGCCGCCTAGCAGGCGGGAAGGGGTGTCCAGGGAAAGCGGACCTGCGGCGGACTCGAGGTTACACGGAGGCGGGCGAAGTCACGAAGACCACAAAGGCGCTTTTCGGCCGAGCCAAACTCGCCCCCCTCAGTGACGGTCCTTCGTGGTCTTCGTGCCTTGGTGGCTTGGTGGTTTCGTCGTCCGTTTGGGTTTCGGGCCTTCGCCCGAGTTGGAATTTGGGATTTCCCCACGCTCACCCAAAAAAGCGCAGGGGCACGGTGGTCGCGTGCCCCTGCGCGTGCTGAAAAGAGCTGCGGTCGCCGCCGCCGGCACGGCTAGGGTGTTTACCCTACCTGACCCCGGCGATCCGCTGGAGCGTGCCCATCGTCTTCTGGAGGTCGGCGACGTACGCCTCCGCCACCTTGCGCTCCGTCTCCGAGAGGGTGCCGCCGGCGAGCAGGTTCCGCAGGCCGCGCGAGGTGCGGCTGAGCGACTCGGCGCGCGCGCCGGCCTCGGCGGGGTCGGTCGGGAACCGCACGGCCGGGAGGCTCGAAAAGTCCCCGAAGAGCGTGCCCCCCTCGGTCGGGACGCCGGTGCCGATCGCGCCCGTGTCCAGCCCCTGGCTCCGGAGCGTGTCCAGTACGCGCTGCCGCGCGGCCGGGAACTCGGTCGCAAGCCGACGCGCCTCTTCCGTGCGACCCGCTTCCTGCAGGGCCGCGATCTCCTTCAGGATCGGCGCCGTGCCGGGGGTCGCCGCGCTCGCCGGCGTCGTGTTCGCCACCAGGGTCTGCGCCCGCGCCAGGGTCCGCGCGGTCGTCGCGTCCACGCCGAGGCGCTTGAACCGCTCTTCGGTCTGGCTGCGGAACCGGTTGTCGTTCGCGACCGCGTCCTTCATCGCCTGGTTCAGCTCGTTGACCAGGGCCTCCTGCTTGTCGAACTGGCCCTGCAGCGCCTCGGTCCCCGCCTGCGCGAGCTTCTGCGCGACCTTGCCGGCGCGGTCGCTCTTCGTCGCCGCGGTGACGAGGAGGCCGAGGACGTCCGGCCCTAGCGTGCGGCCCGCGTCGGCGATCAGCTTCAGCTTGTCCTCGGTCGTCAGCTCGTGGAAGCGGGAGAGCTTTTCGATGACCGGCACCGCGTCGACCAGCGTGTCCACGCCGACCTCGAAGAAGGGCGCGACCGGGCCGAGGAGCTTTTTTTGCACGTCCTTCGGGAAGGACTGGAAGCCGTTCGCCGCGAGCTTCAGGACGTTTTGCACCAGCTCGGCGCGCATCGCGGCCCGCTCCTCGGGCTTCAGGTTGGGGTTGGTGTTCAGCTCGGTCACGAGCTTCGCGATCTTGGAGAGATTGGAGAAGGCCTCGGTGAGCTTGCCGACGTCCACGCCCATTTTTTTTGCGATCGCGTCGCGCATTTCTTCCGGGAGGAGGGAGAGCGCGCCCTCGGGGAGGCGCAGCAGGGCCGACACGATGTCGCGGACGTCGCCGCCCTTGATCGCCTTGTTCAGCTCGACGAGGATTTCGAACGTCTTGTCCACTTCCGCGCCGGCGGCGGCGGTGGTGCCGGCGCCGATGAGCTTGGCGAGCGCGAGGAGCATGCGCTCGTCGCCGTTGGGCTGGCCGTCGGCGGGCGGAGCCGGAGGCTGACCGGGCGAGGCGGGTCGGGTCGGGCGCGGCGCCGGCTGGACCGTGAACGGGGGATCCGCGTTGGGGCCGGGCCCGCCGGGCCCGCCCGAGGGGGACGCCTGCGGGAGGCCGCCGCCCTGTTCGTCGCCGGCCGGTTGCCCTTGGCCGGTGCCCGAGTTGAGGCTCGCGGTGGAGCGGCGGAAGTGCCCGGCGACGCGCATGCCGAAGGCGGTGACCGCCAGGAGCGCCGCGACCGCGACGCTGGAGAGAAGGATGCCGTACTCGGCGAGGGCCTGGCCGTGCAGTCCCGCGCAGATTCGCTTTCCATGGCTCCTGTCGCTCATTTTCGATCTCCTCTGGAATCCGTCGATATCGTAATCCTGTGGGGCGTCACGGGTTGCCGGGCCCGCCGGCGTGCGGCGGTTCCCGCCTCCCGAGCCATGTGACCGGAAACGGGGTTCGCTTTCGAAAAAAATGCGCCTCGGCGCGAAATGCGCGGGGGCTTCTCTCGGAAGGTGTGGATGTGGTAGGATGGCGGGCGTCGCACCGAACGCGAACGTCGGCGGCGAACGAAGGAGGACGCAATGACAAAGTCCCACGGCGACTCCGGCATCACCCTGCTCGCGCTCGTGATCGTGGGCGTGGTCCTGCTGGTGGGGGCGTGCTGCATCATCGTGCCGCTTGCGCGCGCGGCCACCTGATCGAAGAAAGCGGATTGCAGGAACAACCTCAAGCAATTGGGGAACTACCTGACGCTCTACGTGTCCCGGTACGGGACCGATCGGCACTATCCGACGACGATCGCCCTCGGGGGGAGCGGCGCCCCCGTGCCCGCGGGCCCGAACGGGGCCTTCTGGTCCTGGCTTTACCGCGTTCCCAACCAGACGAACGCGGTGTCGCAGCGCCCGGGGGACGACGGCATCTACGTCTGCAAGACTTCGGGCACGCAGCCGACGACGTCCGCGCTCGAATACACAGGCCCCAGCCTCGGGGCGACCTGGCCGGAAGGCGAGCACGCGGGGCAGGCGCTTTTTCCGGGCGGCACGCTCTCGTCCGCCGTCGGCGCGGACACGCCGATCGGGGGGGACCTTGTCTTCGGCGTGGCGCAGGCGAACCACGGCCAGTCCGCGCCGGACCGGCCGAACGACGACTGGGCCTGTCTTTTTTTCGACGGGCACGTGGAGCGTATCCTGCCGGACACGCAGAAGGCGAAGCTGTACCGCGCGGCCACGACGGGCGAGCGGACGACCTGATCCCTTCGGACCGTGCCTGTCGAGGTGACGTGCGATGGAGCTCCGTCGAATGCTCCGCTGCCTGCTCCCCGCGCTGCTTTTGACCCTGGCCCTCCCGGTCGCGGCGCGGGCCGGGGAGACGCCGCCGCCCGGCCCGCCCTGGATCCTGGACTTCCCGACCGCGCTGGCGAAGGCGGCGGAGGAGCGGAAGCCGCTCTTCCTCTATTTCACGAAGACGTATTGACCTTCCTGCGTGGTGATGGAGGAGCAGTTGCTCCCCGACAAGGCCCTCGCCCCGGCGTACAACCGCGTGATCTGGGTGTGGGTTTACCGGGACTTCAAGAAGAGCCCGGAGGACCGGGCGGCGGAGCGGGTCGAGCTGCGGTTCGGCGTCACGGCCTACCCGATGCACTTCCTCGTGGATCCCGGCACGCTCGAAGAGCTGGCGGATACGGGGCGCGAAGTGAAGGGCTTTCTCCAGGCGGTCGAGCGGGCGAAGCCGCGACCGGCTGCCGCCGGGGTCGCCGCCCGCATGGTCGAAAAGGTGCGCGCCGCGGAGGCGCGGGCGCGCGAGTTGGAAGAGCGCCCGACGGTGGAGCTGGCGCGCGAACGGCTCGGGGACGACGACGTCGTGGTGCGACTCCGCGCGCTCGAGGTGCTGCAGGAAGTGGCGCCCGCCGTGGTGGCCGAGAGAGCCGTGGAGCTGCTCGCCGTTTCGAACGATGCGTTTCGCTTTGAAGTGTGCCGGGCTCTGCGCAAGGCCGGCTCCGCGCAGGCCGCCCCGGCCTTGCGGGCGTTGCTCGAACATCCGCCGGGAGAGAGCCGCAACCCAAACGCGCTGCGCTGCGAGGCCGCGACCGCGCTCGGCTCGTGCGGCGACGAGGAGGCCGTCGGTTGGCTGGGTCCGTTCGCGCTGAAACGCGACTACCTGAACGCGCTTACCTCGAACGCCGTCGGCGCGGTCGTCGAGATCGCGGTGCGCTGCCGGGGCGCACGCGCTGCCGCGTGCGAAGTCCTGCTCCAGGCCTTCCCCGCGCCGCCGAAGGCGGACGACCCGTACGCGAAGACGACGCGCGGGCACTGCGAGCGGCTGGCGAGGCTCGTGCATGACGGCCTCGGGCAACTGACCGGTCGCAAGGTCGATTTCCCCGCGGCGTACGATGAGGCGTCACTGGGGCGATTGCGGGACGCGTGGTCGAAGGAGATGCCGCGCGGCGCCGGGGCGGGGCGCTGAGTGAGGCGGCAGCTTGCGAAACAAAGAGTCGAGCATGCGCCCAGTCCGCCGCATGCCCGTCACGGCCGGGCTGACGCTGGTTCTTGCGCTCGCCGGTGCTGTGCCCTGAACTGCAACGCGGCCGAGGTCCCGTCGGCCCGGCGTGCGCTTCAAAATCCCCTTGTCCGGGCTTGTGCGCATGGCTAAAATCCTGGGAGCCTGCTCGCGGAGCTCATGGCCATCGCGGCGGTGAGGAGGCTCCCTATGGTCGGCCCATTCCCCGGGATGGATCCCTACCTCGAGCGTCGCGGCTGGTGGGGCCAGATCCACTCCCGTCTTATCCATGCCCTCGCCGAGCAACTCGGCGCCGGGCTCCCGGGCTACTTGGTCGACGTCGAGCAGGATATGCTCCTCATCGATCAGGCGACGGGAGAGCCGCTTGCCGTGGCGATCCCGGATGTCGCGCTGGCCCCGCGGTCCTCGCGCGACCCGGGGGTGCAACTGTCCGCGCCGAGCGCAACGCACGCGCCCGTGAGTCTGGAGGTGATCCTGCCTCCTGCCGAGCTGCTCGAGCGCAGGCACTACTACCTGGTGCTGCGCGAACAGGCATCGGCCCGACCGGTGACCGTGCTTGAGGTCCTCTCCTACTCGAACAAGGATGCGGGCCCGCTCAAGCGCGAACGCTTCCGGCTCAAGCGGGAGATGGTCCTTCGTTCGGCCACCCACTGGATCGAGGTCGATCTCTTGCGCGCTGGTACTCGTGAGGTGGGCGAACTTTTTCAGGATCGACTCGCGCCGAGCGATTACCTCGTGCTCGTGTCACGGGGGACCCGCGTCGGCCGGCGCCACGAGGCCTACCCCTTCTCCCTCCGCGATCCGATCCCTCGCATCGGAATTCCGCTCTCCAGCCCCGATCCTGACTTCGAGTGCGACCTGGGCGCCGCTCTCTCCCGCGTCTACGAGTCCTTCGGGGGGCGCGACCGCATTTCCTACGCCGAGGAGCCGGCGCCGCCCTTGCTTCCCGCGGACCGACAATGGGCGGATCGCCTGCTCCGGGACGCAGGGCGGCGGACTTGATCTGCCCGCAGTCCTGCTCCTGACCGGCGTGCGGCCTCGGGTCGGCGGGCAGGCTGGTGCTCGCCGCGCTTTCCAACCCGACGATCGGGGTCGCGGTGCGCCCGCCCTCACTGGATGTCGTCGTAGTCTCGATACGTGAGCCCGGGGAGACGGGGCGTGCGCACCTCGAAGCCGCTCTGCCTGCTGACGGCCTCGAAGACCTCGATCTTGTAGGCCAGCCCCTCCGGCGCCCCGATGTCGCTGTGGCGGTAGCGCTGCGCCCACGCCTTCTTCGAACGGACCAAGGGCCAGCCGCGGAGCGCGAGCGCGACCGCGAACGTGGCGGGCCCATACACGCAGAGTTCCAAGTCCTCATCGGCGGGTTTCGCCAGTCGGGCGGCCTCCCGCCAACCGAGTCGCTCCCCCCTCGCGACGGCACGGATGAGCACCTCGGGCTTGCCGTCCCGGACGATCGAAAAGCTCGCGCGGCGCTCGCCCACCTCGATGCGGTGTTCCGGCAGGTGCTTGTACGCGCCGAACGCGAGGGAGTGCTTCCAGCTCACGACCCAAAGGCCGAGGCTGAGGTAGAACCGTACCGCCCCCTGCCATTCCCAATGCGTGGGAATGCGGAGGCCGGCGCCGCCCCGTGCGAATACGCGCTCGCGCACAAGGGCGAGGACGCGCGCCGCCAGCCCGCGCCGGCGGTGGGAGGGGAGGACGTGGAGGCTCGACACGCCGACGAAGGGGGACATGGAGCCCAGGGTGTCGAGGCCAAGGGTCCCGGCTCGGGCGCCGTCCTGGAGGAGCCAGTAGGGGCGGAGCCAGGGGTCGTCGACGCCGGGGCCGCGCAGGTACTCGCCCTTCGCCAGCGCCCGCCCCATCCAGCGCTCGTGCGTCGCGTCGTCGAACGTGGTCGGGTCCAGCGATTCGAAGAAGCGGTTTTCCGCGAGCGTGGCGAGACCGCAGTCGATCCACAGCCTCGTCTCGGCCGGGTCCTTGCCCACGGGGACGAGTAGACCGGAGGCGAGGAGGTCGGCGTGCAGTTCTTCGAACCAGCGCTCCTGCTTGTCGCGCAGCATGAGGGGCCTCGTCGGCAAAGTGGGGACGCGTCCGCGGGACGGCCCGCCTGAAGGCGGAACTACGAACGAGGGCGCGCGAGGTTCACGAGGTCGGCGCGGGCTGGAAGCTGAGGCGGCGTGGCTCGAGCCACCCTCAGACTGGACTCGTAGGGGCACGGCGTTGCCGTGCCCGGCCACTGAAGGAGCGATGTCCCTCAGGTCGGGAGAGGCGCCGGCTTCGTCATGTTTCTCCGTCGTCCGAGCGATTCGATTTCTTTGACGATGTCCCAGGCGACCTCAATGATCTCCCGGGGCACGCGAGGCTCCTCGCCACAGGTGAGCGCAAGCGCGGCAAGGAGGGGCTCCATGCGTGAGGCGTGCCGAGAT
The DNA here is from genome assembly GCA_016197205.1 of Planctomycetota bacterium. Classification (GTDB taxonomy): domain Bacteria; phylum Planctomycetota; class MHYJ01; order WSZJ01; family JACPWG01; genus JACPWG01. The sequence continues at coordinate 43,316 of JACPWG010000161.1, read as the reverse complement.
GCGCGCAGGGCATCCAGTACAGGACGAGCTTGCCCGGCGGCGGCGAGCTCGGTCAGGCAGCGTTGCAGATGCTGGACATCCCAGTCGTCAAGCCGGGGGACGCCGGCTGCATGGCTGAGCGCTTCTCTGACGGCCTGCGTGGCGTCTTCCACCCGGTCTGCTTTCGCCAAGGCAAGGCTCTTCGTGACTAGGCATCTCGAGACTATCTCCGCCATCGCCGTGCCTTCGCGGTGCCCGTACCGCGCCATGAGTTCGTCGCACACGCGCAGCGCTTTTTTTGAGGCTGATCGCCTCACAACTTGGAGCATGAAGGCCTTGTTTGCCAGAGCGAATGCCACCTTGCAGATCAACACATATTCCTGGCGTTCGCCGAATCGCCGCACGACCTCGTCGTAACCCTGGATCTCCCCAAGGAAATGGCCAAGTCGGCCCTTCGCGACTCCGCGGTCGATCAGGGCCGACGCGACGAATTTCGCCGACTCCGGTGTCTTACACTGGCCGTAACGGCGGACGATATCGTCGTAGACGGCAATCGCTTCCTCCAGGCGGCCGAGGTCGAAAATCATACTCGATTTGCTCATGAGAGTTCTTGCGACTTCCTCCGCCACCTCGGCCTCCTGGCGCGCCCCGAGCCTTTGCAAAACCTCGTCGAATGCAGTGATCGCCTCCTCGCTGCGGCCGAGTTTTGCGAGCACAATTCCCTTTGTCCTGAGTAGATTGGCGATTTGGGACGCTACCTCGGGCGCCTGCCTCTGGCCGTAGCGTTGAAGGGCTTGGTCGACCACTGCGATTGCCTCGTCCGAGTGCCCCAGGTTCGCCAAGCCGATTGCCTTATTCACAAGCCCCATCGCGACGCGTTGGGCTACACGGGGTTCCTCTCGGTCGCCGAAACGTCGCAGGATTTGGTCCCACTCCACAATTGCTTCCTCGTCCTTGCCCTGCCACCCTAGGCATAGCCCTCGGCGGAGCAGAGCTGCCGCGACACGCTCCATCCGCGATTCGGTTCCTGCTGGCTCGCAGAACTTCAAGGACTCGTCGTGTGCCTGAATTGCCTCGTCCAGGCGTCCCAATTCCGCTAGCGCACCACCCTTTCGATTCAGGGCCTTCGCAATCAGCTCGGTTCTCGGTCCGTCCGTGCGAGGACCGCTTGCGCCCACCATCTCATCCACGATGGACAGAACTTTCTTGAAGTCCCCTCGTTCGTAGGATTTCTCCACATTGGCGAGCTGCTCTCGCATCGACTCCAGGGAGGAGTCTGAACCGCCTCGGCACATGATCGGGGACTCAGCCGGGGTCGTGTTGTCACCTCCCCGAGTCACATCAGAGGCCTGCCCCGCGGCTGCCCCGAGAGCCACGAACCCCGACTCCCACGCCCACCCTGCGTCCATGGACGCATACCTGCCGGATATGTATCGCAGAGCCTCCTGGTGCGCCTCTGTTGCTTCCGCGGGCAGCATCTGGGCTTCATCGGAAATGATCCTGACCGTTTCCCCGGGTCGGTAGAACCGCACCATGAAGTCCACGACGGCGTGGACCCGATCCGCCTGAGTGCTGCTCTGGCGCAGCAGGTGGTACACGTTGTACAGTCGCTCAGCCACCTGGTAGAAGACCTTGCGCCCTTCCTTCCCCACGCGCTCCACGGCTCCGCGCGCTTCGAGTCGGCGCAGGTATTCGCTCGTTTCATTCACTTCCATGCGGGCAAGACCGGCCACCTCGCTTGCGCCTGACGGCGCCCACAGCTCGGCCAGCGTCACAAAGGCTCGACGCTCGCGCGCTGGGAGGGACTCGACGTTCGCTTTGAAGTACGCGGTGTGGTCGTCGATGAGGACGACGAGTTTGTCCATCAACTCGTGAAAGGATCGGCCCTTCGCAAAGCTCGCGAGGATCGCGAGCAGCCGCGGGTTCCCGCCCGTCAGAATCTCCATCGGGCGGATCTGGTCCCCGGGCAGCTCCTCCCCCGCCACCGACTTCCATAGTGCGCGGCATTCGTCCGTGTTCAGGGGGACGAGCCGGATTTCGCGGAACAACTCGAACATCGGGCGGTCCGCGCGCTCGATCTGGTCGAAGCGCGCGGTTGCGGTCGCCAGCAACATGATCCGTGGTTCGCCAAGCAGCGTCTGCCGCAGGTCCCACCCGACATCCTTCTCGGCCTGCTCAGCGAAGATCAGATTAACGTTCTCGATCGCGATGAGGAGTCTGCGTTTCTCCAAGTCGGCGAGCTCGACGAGGCGGGCCAGCGCGCCTTCTCGGAGTCGCTCCGGGTCGCGTTCCCTGCGTAGTCGCTCGTAGGCACCCCGCCACCGAGGCGCATCTTGCACCGAGCCCCGCGAGACGTGTCCGAGCGCCTCGAGCCAGACTTCGCCGGCAGTCGCGACGTCGTATTTTTCCTCCGCCATGAGGACCGGCAGCCAGCGGGTGCGCAGCTCCGGATCCTGCTCGACGGCGAGAGCCACCCGGCGGACCAGCGTGGACTTTCCCATCCCGCGAGCCCCGAGAAGCAGCACGTGTTGGTTCACCTTCCCCTGGTTTTCCCGGATGATGCGCAGGGTCGTGGCGAGGTCCGCCCCTCGAACGACGAACGAGGCGATCAGCTCGTCCGGGGCGAGGAAGGCCGGGTTGTGCTTCATCAGCCGCATGGCAGAATCCTACGCCTTCTTCCGTTGCGCCGGGACATGACCGGTACCGAACCGGCGTCTCCACCAGTCGCGGAGCAGGCCGCCGACGAATTCGAAAGCGTCCGTCTCTGCGGCGGTCTGCGCCAAGGCCGGTGCGGAGCCTGGCGCCGACATGGAGCGGAGCAGGTAGCCGTCGTGAACGAGGACATCAAGGACGCCGCAGGTGAGCGCCGGCCGGTCCGTCGTTGCGGGTGCGCTTCGTTCGGCGATCACTGAAATGGAATCGTGGGTGAGCTTGCCCGCGACCGCCGCCTCCGTCAGGAAGTCGAGGGCAAGCGGCGTGGCCTCCGGCCCGAGGACGCGCCTCAGGCGTTCTTCGTAGTCCGCGAGCTCCGCGTGGCCGCGTGGGCCGAGCATCGCGCTCTCGTACACGCGACGGACGTCCTCGGCCGATACGGCGTTCGCTTGCCGGCGACGGCAGTCATCGAGCATGTGCCCGAAGAACATCTGGACGTGGTGCGGGACGCAGATCGCAAGGAGGCGGAGCATCTCGTCTTTGGCCGCAGGTGGTAGCTGCACGGCGTAGTGCTCTGCCAGGGCGTCGAGGCAGCCTCCTGCCACTTCCCGGGTCCAGGGGCCGATGTGAAAGGGCCGAAGATGAGCGATGGTGTGACTGAGACCGGCGTGGGCGACGATCGGCTCCAGCCCGATCGATCCACAGATCACGAATCGGATGCGGCCCTGGTGCTCGCCGCAGACCTTGCGGAGCCAAGAGAGAAACACGGCCGTGGTCTCGCGCCCGCCGGGTCCGGAAGACAGCAGACGCGTGAGCATCACCGGGAGCTCATCCAGACAGAGCAAGATCGGCCGCTCCGCCGTGGCGAGGGACTCCAGCAGGCGATCCCCTCGGACTGCCCATGCTTCCGCAACCCCCTCCTTGAATTTCAGGTGGATGAGATCCAATGCGACCGAGTCGATGGATTGCCCGAGGCTCGACAGGAACGACTTGAAGATGTCGAGCGTTCGATCCCACAGGGGTTTGTGGATTCGGGTCGCCTTGGAGATCTCCACGATTACATCTTCCGGCCTCGTGCAGCCCTGCACGTCCACGAAGAGCGCGTAGTACCCGCCCTTCGTCATGTGGTCGAACGTCTCGCGCACCAAACTCGTCTTGCCGATTCGACGCATGGCCACAAGAAGGACGTTGTTTCCCTCGTGCAGCAACTCTTGAAGGCGCCGAACTTCCTCAACTCGGTCCCAGAAGTCATCTCCATGAACCCAGGGACCAGCCTTGTTGGTGATGGGGTTGGGAGTGGACATGTTGCGCCTCCTGAACCGGAGGAAAAGTTGGCAACTGAAAAGTTGGTATTCTGGTTCTCAGGATACCACTCTGCCGGCGTCCACGCAAGATTGAAAACTGTTCGATTGGCAACTTTTTGGTTGGTAACTCATTCGCGGTCAAGCTGATTGCCATAAGTATATGCATTGAAAAGACAAGTGTATCGCCTCTCCGTCTCAATGGGCCCCTGTGCAGGAACTCGCTGCCCCCGATCCCGCGAACCGCTGCTCCCTCGTCCTCCCCCGCCCCGCCCGCCTACTCCGCGTCCTTCGCGCACCGGAACCCGATCGTCGGCTCCTGCGCGGCATCGGCGACCTTCCAGCGCGTGACGCACTCCTCCAGCCACGCGCCCCGCTCTTGCCGCTGGAGCGCGAAGGCCGAGCCGCGGACCACGTGCTCCGTGCGGCTGAGGGACGCACCCCACGTCCAGAAGCTCGAGGTCCATTCCTGCGCGTTGCCCGCCATCTGCAGGCAGCCGTACGGGCTCTCGTCCCCCGTCTCCCGGCCGACGGGGCTCGGCGTCTTCACGCCCTCCGCAAGCCCGCCGGTCGCAGCGCGCGCGGGGTCGTGCTCCTTCCCCCACGGGAACCGCCGGCCGTCCGTGCCGCGCGCCGCCTTTTCCCACTCCTCCTCTGTCGGCAGCCGCTTCCCGGCCCAGCGCGCGTAAGCCTCCGCCTCCGCGAGCGAGACGCCCAGGACCGGCCAGTCGTCGCCGTCCTTCGGGGGCCGCCCTTCCTCCCAGGTCGCCGGCGGCTGCGCGTGCACGGCCTCCATGTAACGCAGGTAATCGCGATTCGACACTTCGCGGCGGTCCATCAGAAAGGTCGGCACGTCGACGTGCCGGGACGGCTGCGCATTGTGTCCCCGCCCGCCCTTCCAGAACGGCCCGCCCGCGACGACGACCATCCCCTCCGGCACGCGGTCCGCCGCGAGCATCGCGACCTTCAGCTCCACCCGCCGGATGGGCACCCCCTCGACGTTCTTCTCCCCGAGCACGAAGGGGACCCGCATCGGGGTTTCACCCGAGCGGGAGAGCTTCAGGACGTACGCCCCGTCGGGAAGATCGTCCCGCAGGGCCTCCGCCCCAGTGCGGCCCCACGGCTCGACGGACACTTCCAGCAGGGTGTTCGGGTGCAGGCGGACCAGCGCGACTTCGGCATCGGGCGGCTGGACGAGGAGCGTGACGCGCGACGTGTCGCGAGCGGCCTCTTCGAGGAGCGTGGCAAGGCCCGGCTGGGCGGGGTCGAGCGCGAAGGCCTTCTGAAGCTGTTCGAGCGCGGCGGCCTTGCGGTGCTCCTGGCGCAGGAGGAAGCGCCCTTCATGGATGAGGTCGGCCACCGCCTTTTCGCGACCCGCGCGCGCGTCCGCGAGCCCGCGACGCACCTCGGCGCTTTCGGGCGCGCGCTGGGCGAGCCGTTCGAAATCCCGCACGGCGGCCGACCAGTCCCGGCGTTCGATGAGGGCGCGGGCCGCGCGGACGAGCTTCAAGAACTCCTCGTCCTTCACCCGTGCCTCGCGCTCGCGCAAGGTCCGCGACAGCGCGGAGCCGCCCCACGTGAGCCCGCCCGCGAGGGCGACCCCGACGGCCATCAGCACGGGCGTGGGGACGCGGTGCCGTCGCACGCGCCGGGCAAAGAGAGAGAGCGTCGACACGGGCCGGGCCTGGATGGGCTCGCCGGCGAGAAACTGCCGGAGGTCGGCGGCAAGGGCGGCGGCGGAGGGGTAGCGGCGCGCGAGAGTCTTCTCGAGGGCCTTGTGGCAAATCGTCTCCAGGTCGACCGGGACCGAGGGGTTCGCGCGGCGGACCGGGACCGGGTCCGACTTGAGCACGTGCTCCATGGTTTCGTAGTAGGTCTTCCCGAGAAACGGCGGGCGGCCGGTGAGCATCTCGTAGAGGACCGCGCCCAGGGAAAAGACGTCGGAGGCGGGGCCGATCTGCCGGGTGTCCGCGCGCGCGGCCTCGGGCGACATGTAACACGGAGTGCCGAGGACCATGCCGGTCTTCGTGAGCTTCTGTCCCTCGGAGACGTCCTTCGAGAGGCCGAAGTCCATGACGTTGGGCGCGCCATCGGGTCCGATGAGAATGTTCGAGGGCTTGATGTCGCGGTGGATGATCCCGTGCTCGTGGGCGTACTGGATCGCCTCCGCCACGGGCAGCAGGAGCTCGACGGCCGCGCGGGGTTCGCGAGCAAATCGGCCGAGATCCTGGATCATCAGCTTTTCGAGCGTGGGCCCTTCGATGGGCTTCATCGTGAAATAATGGTGCCCGCGGTGGATGCCGACGTCGAAGATCGGGATGATGTGCGGGTGGGAGAGCTTGGCGGCGTTTCGGGCCTCGTCGATGAAGCGGGTGATCTGCGCGGGCGTCGCCTGGTCGCCGGGGGTGAGGACCTTGAGGGCCACGATGCGGTTGAGCGAGCGGTGGAGCGCGCGGTAGACCACGCCCATGCCGCCCTCGCCGAGCCGGCCGAGCAGGCGGTACTCGCCGAAGTCCGGGGACGGCGAGCCCGGGCGCGAGGCTTCGGGGCGCTCCCCCGAGCCGGGGACGGGGGGCGGAAGGACCGCGGTGGCGGGGCGGCCGGCCGCGTCGAGCGGGGGCGCCAGGTTGACCGTGGGTTCATTGCGTGGCACGGGGGCGCCGGGCGGGACGGGCTTCTCGAGGATCGTGGACCCCTCGCTGTTCCTGGAGGCCACGCCGGAAGGGACCGCTGCAACGGCATCCTGCTCCGCGAGGGTCGGCTGGTTGAGGAGAGGCGCATGCAAAGGCGAGAGTGGCGAATTGGGCATGCCCTCCATCGGCGGCAGTACGTGGAGGGTCTGCTGGTTGTACGGCGTCGGGGAAGGCTCGAAGGGGGGGGGCGGGGCGCCAGGAATCGCGGGGCCTTCGATCAGGGTCGTCCGATTTCGCACGGCGGTGTCCGGGCGCGGGAGCTCGATCGGCGTACGTGCCTGGGCAGTGAGCGCTTCCGCGGCGAGGCCGGGTCGGGACAGGTAGCGCGTGTCGGGTTGCGAGGGGGTCGCGTGGGGGGCGGGCGGGGCGAGAGGAGCGGACGGGCCGGGGGCAAGGGAGGGGCTTGGTGACGGAGCGGCGTGTGCCGGCGCGACGGCGGGGAGATCGACGACCGTCGGCTGGTTGAGCAGCGAGGCGACGCCGGCGGGCGGAGTACTCGGGCCGGCGCCGGGGCGCGCGGTGATGGACTCGGCCACGAGGCCCGGTCGCGAAAGGAAGCGCGTGTCAGGCTGGTCGGGCGGCGGGGTCGTGGCCGGGGGGGCCGGGGGGCGCGGAGTCGCGCTTGCCGGAGCGCGATGCGGCGTCGGCGTCGGCGCAGGAAGCGGCGTCGAGGGCGTTTCGCGATCGGCCACCGGAGGGTCGCCCGACAAAGGTCCTGTGGAAGGGCGGAGGAGGGAGGAGCGAGCGCTTCGTTGACCATACTTCCGCCGTGCGCCGCGCGTCAAGTCCTTCTTGCAATTCAGACTGGTTGACATCCCTCGCCCTGTGGAGTATTCTAAAGTCCCGGCGCAAGCTCCCCCCGGTGGGATTCCGTCGGAATGGGATGCGGATGACAGGCAGGCTGTCGGTTTCCGCGGACCTGACCCAAGCGTCCCCCGCCACGGGCCGGCGAGAGTTCGCACTCCTCCGCCCATCCCCTTCCCCCTCCCGCCGCGTGGTCGTTTCGCCTACTCTCCGACAACAGGCCTTTCCACGGCCCGAAGTATAGCTCGTGGCTCCCAGCCGAGGCGACTGAAATGGCTGCGAAGGGCGACTGAGAAGGGGTATTCATGCCGAAGGAATACAGTCCATTTACTCCCGGCCAGCCGGTTCCGGTCGAGTTTTTCGTCGGTCGGTCCGCCGAGATCGAATTGCTCAAGGGCAAGATCGCCGCCACGTCCACGGGCCGACTCCAGGTTGCGTTCTTGGCGGGGGAACGTGGCGTCGGGAAGAGTTCGCTTGCCTCGTTCATCAGTTTCATGGCGGAGCGTGATACCAAGCTGCTGGCGTTGCACACCTTCCTGGGCGGCGTGACTTCGCTGGAGGAAATGGCGCGTCGCATCTTCGACCGGCTCCTCAAGGACAGCATGGGCAAGTCATGGTACGGAAAAATCGAAGGCTTCTTCGGCAAGCACATCCAGAAAGTCGGCCTGTTCGGGGTGAGCGTCGAATTCGGAGCACCGGCCCAGGATCTCCGGCGCATGGTGTATGATTTTGCCCCGGCTCTCCGCAACCTGACGAAACAGCTCGCGGAGGAGCGGAGGGGCATTCTCCTTGTGCTGGATGATCTCAACGGCTTGGCTACGTCCGAGGACTTTGCGAACTGGCTCAAGAGCCTGGTTGACGAAATCGCAACGAGCCGCCAGCCGCTCCCTCTGTGCATCCTCCTTGTCGGTCTGGAGGAGCGCCGCCATTCGCTGATCGGACTCCAGCCCTCCCTGGCCCGGATTTTCGACGTGGTCGAACTCCGGCCCTGGACGCCCGCGGAGTCGCGCGACTTCTATCAAAACGCTTTCAAGAAGGCCGGCATGGCTGCGGACGCGGAGGCGCTCGAGCTGCTGGTTCGTTACGCGGGCGGCCTTCCTGTGCTTGCACACGAGATCGGCGACGCGGCCTTCAAGCTGGACACCGACGACCGCATCGATACGCAAGACGTCCTTCGTGGCGTCTACGCAGCCGCGGACATCGTGGGTCGCAAGCACTTGGAGCCGAAAGTATTCCAGGCGATCCGCAGCACACGCTACCGGGCCATTCTGCGCAAGGTCGCCAACAGACCCGTGGACATGGAATTCAAACGAAGCGACCTGATCGGCAGACTCTCGCACGGAGAGGCCAAGGTCCTGGACAATTTCCTCACGAAGATGAAGCAACTGGGTGTGATCCGCTCCGACCGTGAGGCGGGTCCTGGGTGCTACAGATTCGACAACCTCCTCCACTACTCCTACTTCTGGCTGGAGGCCCAACGCGCGACGGAGACTCGCATCCCGTAGGGCGTGGCTCGCTGACTTTTTTTCAACGACCCGAACAAAGGCTAAACGCGACCGAGGGCGGCAAGTGGCTAGATCATGGCTCCGCGTCCCAACCAGCCGCGGGCGAAATTTGAAATTTGACTTTTTGCAATTTGAAATTCGGACCGGCCGTGTGGGTCGAACGTGGGACTTTTACACAGAGACGCGGAGACGCAGAGGCCGGGCGCTGAGTCCACCCTCCTCTACCGGCGATAATCGCCGGCAACGCACTGAGAGATTGATTTTAGCTTCATTTCGGCTTGTTGCTTTTTTTTACCGACCGAGGAGAGGACGGGCCATCGGGCCCCCCCCCCAGCCGCGACTGCCCAGGCGTGCCCGGAGCTGAAAAAGCCCCGCTCCCGCCCGAGTCATACGGGAGCGACGGCAGCGCGCGGCTTGCAGCCGATTCGCCGCGCGCTCGACCCGTCGTTCCCCTTCGAACCTAATCGCGAGGTGAGGAATGGATACCGGCGGAACCCCCTGTCCGTCCGTGACGATCGAACCGGCCGACCGGCGCTTCGCCGGCAAGTGCCCGCTGGCGGCGACCGAGGCGACGGTCAGGGTCGCCGGCCTCGTCGCGGAGTTCGACCTGCGGCAGCGCTTCGTCAACACCGCCGCCGAGCCGCTCGAGGCGGTCCTGCGCCTTCCCGTGCCCGACGACGCGGTCGTCCGATCGCTCCTCCTCCGGCAAGGCGGGCGGACCCTCGAGTCGAGCGTCAAGGAAAAGGGGGAGGCGCACGAGGCCTACGCAGACGCGCGCGACCGCGGCCGCCGCGGCGCGCTCGCGGAGGAGGTCCGCGAGAACCTGGTGCTCCTCTCGGTCACCGGCATCGCGCCGCAGGTCCCCATCGACGTCCACGTCGTGATCGCCGCGCCCGTCGCCTTCGACGGCGGCGAGGCGACGCTCACCCTGCCCACGACCCTCACGCCCCGCTACTGCCCGGAGGGCATGCCGCTCGAAGACGCGAAGCGCGTCTCCCCCCCCTTCGTCAAGGGGGAGCGGCTCTACGGGCTCTCGTTCGCCCTCGATATCGACGCGGGCACGCCGATCACCGAGGTCCGCTCCCCGTCCCACGCGCTCGTGGTCGAGCGACCGAGCGCGCGTCACGCCGTGGTGCGGCTGAAGGAGGGGGATGTCCTGCCCGACCGCGACCTCATCGTGCACTGGGGGCTCGACACGGCGCTCGACCGGCCGATCCTTGCCACCGCGCGCGCCTCCGACGGCGGCCCGGCCGCGGTCATGCTCGCCTTGCCGCCGCCCGCGTCCGCCGGCGACGAAGACATCCTGCCGCGACACGTCTCGTTCCTCCTCGACCGCTCGGGCTCGATGGGCGGCGAGCCGATCGAGTCGGGGCGGCGCGCGCTCCGCGGCTTCGTGCGCGGGCTCGGGCCCCGCGACCACTTCGGCATCCTCGCGTTCGACGATCGGGTCGAGGCTCTCGCGCCACGGCCCTTCTCCGACGACGCCCTGCGCGCGGCCGACGAGTTCCTCGAAAAGGTGCACGCGCGCGGCGGGACGCAGATCCTGCCCGCGCTGGAGGAGGCGCTCGGGCATCCGGCCGGCGAGGGGAGCGTGCGCACGGTCGTCCTGCTGACCGACGGGTCCGTGGGGAACGAGGAGGAGATCACGCGCCGCGTGGAGAAGGCCGCTCGCGGACAGGGCCTGCGGGCGCACGCGATCGGGATCGGGCCGTCGGTGAATCGCGCGCTCGTGCGGCGGTTCGCGCGCGCGGGTCGCGGCATGGCCGAGTTCGTCCCGGCGGCGGCGGACCTGGAGCCGATGCTCGCGCGCTTCCAGGCGCGGAGCGGCGCGCCGCTGGCGACCGAGGTCTCGCTCGAGACGCAGGGCGCGCCGATCGTCGACTTCACGCCCGCGGTCCCCTCGGACGTGGACCTGGGCCGGCCGGTCGTGCTCTTCGCGAAGGCGCTGGAGGACGGGCGCGCCACGGTCGTGCTGCGGGCGAAGGTGGCGGCGAAGGGCGGGAAGGCGGCGACGATCGAGCGGCGCTACGAACTGGAGATCCCGGCCGGGCGGCACGGTCATCCGGCGCTGCCCGCGCTGTGGGCGCGGTCGAGGATCGCGGACCTGGTGGAGGCGGACGCGACCGCGAACCGGGACGAGGTGCTGCGGTTGTCGCTTGCGCACCAGGTGCTTTCGCCCTTCACGTCGCTGGTCGCGGTGGACCGCGAGGACGCGGGGACCGGCAAGGCGCCGCGCACCGTGGAGGTCCCGGTGCACCTGCCGAAGGGGCTGACGATGGACCTGGCGCAGGACCCTTTCCCGGGCGGCGTCGGCGGGCGGGTGCTGTTCAGCCTGGGAGCGATGCCGCAGGTCCTGGGCTCCGCGCCGGCGGCGCCGTCGGTCGCGTGCGCTGCGCCACCGCCGTCCACGCGCATGGCGAGGCCGGCCGGGGGGCCGGTTTCGGCGAGGGGGTCCTTCATGCCGCCGCCGCCCCCTCCGCCTGCCCGCGATGCCGGCCTGCCTGCGGAGGCTGCGCGCCTCGTCGGCTCGGCGGCGCGGAGCGCTCCGGCGCCCGTGGGTGCGTCGGGCGGGGGCGCGGCGAGTGGCGGCACGCCACGCGCCGACGTCCCGGACACGGAACGGATCGCAGCCGCGCTCCGCTTCCTGGCGCGGTCGCAGTCCGCCTCAGGAGCGTGGGGGGATGCGGGCACGACCCGGCTGGTGGTGGAGGCCTTCGCGGCGGCCGGCCAGACGGCGCAGCGGGGGAACTACCGCCGGCAGCTCGCCCGCGCGGAGGCGTTCTTGAAAACGGCCCCAGCGGCAACGCCGTTGCCCGGGACGGCGGCTGGTGGGACGATCCCCGCGGCTGGAGACCTTGCGGCGACGCAGGTCTTCGGTGGCGCGGACGACGGGAGCGTCGTCGGGCTGGGCGACGCGATCGTGATGACGGCGGTCCTGGTGCGGCACCTGGCGGCGAAGGCGTCGTGAGGCCTGCCGGGGCGGCGACCGCCGCCGCGAGCCTCCACTTTGACTGGCGTCTCGCGGTCGGGGCGTGCAATGACGCGACCGCATGGCTCGATTGGGCTCCGGCGCCGTCGTGCCCCCGCCGCTCGGTAGGGGCACGGCGGTGCCGTGCCCACGCGGCGAGGAGCGGCGGTCGGCTTCGCGCAACGGGAGCGGCAGTTTGAACCCTGCCAAAAACCAGTGTCGAGCTTTGCGAACGCTCCGCACCTTTCGGAATTACGAGTGTTCTGTTTATCAAGGTCGTTGCCGCATTTTGACAGGATAACAGGATTAGCCGGATTTCGAGATACCGTATCCTGCTGATCCTATCGTCCTGTCAAAGGGAAAAGAACGTGATCGCGCTCGTGGCATGGTGTACAAGCTGCCGCACGCCGACAGCCTCTACTCACAACAAAGTCTACCTACCTCTGTGGGCTGTCGGGCGTCCTCCTGCGACCCCGCCGCAGAAATTAGAAACCTGCGCGCATTTTTCTGCGCCATAGGCCGCCAAGGCGGGTATAATGGGAAACGGCAATTGGCTTCTTCTGCAATCAAATCCAGCCACCCCGTGCGCCGCGCGAATTCAGAACGGCACTCAGGCGAACAAGCAATCCGCACCTTCAGGGAGGTGGACATCTTGAACGCCGCCCACGCCCACCGGTCTCTTCGTTCACCCCTCGCCTCCGTTCTCCTTGTCGCGCTCGTGGTCGCGTCGCAAATCATGGCCCCCCCCCCTCTTGTGGCGTGCCCGCCCCATGACCTCATCGCCACGGCTCGGGAGCTGGCCGTGGATCTCCAATGGCAACACCCCGATGACGACGGGGTCGTCACGTTCAAAGTGTTCCGCGCTCTGGCGGGCGGCGTTGGCTTCACCGTTGTGGGCGTGACGACCGAGAAGACCTTCCACGATCTCGACGTCCCCGCGAAACTCGTCCGGTATTACGTGAGCGCGACGCACGGGAACCCGGCGCAGGAATTCGGCCCGTCCAATATCGTGAGCACGACGCCGACCGACGACCCGCCGCCCATGCCCGCCCTCTTGGTCGTCCACTTCAGCGCGACGCTGTACACCCTCCAGTTCTCGCTTGCGACGGTCCCGGCGGACCTTGCCGCGATCCGCATCCTCCAGGCCCACAACCCGCAGGGGCCTTGGGACGCTATCGCCGTGCTCCCCGCCTCGGCCCGTTCGTACTCCGGCCATCCGGTGAAGAACAAGACCTACCTCAAGGTGGTCGCGGTCGATCGCGCGCGGCATGTGACGGTCTCGACCGAGTCCGTCGAAATGAATCCGGGCGACTTCCAGCGGCACATGCCCCCGATGGGCTCGAACGCGCCCGTCACGCCGGTCATCCAGTCCGGGACCGGCGGCGAGACCATCGTCGATCTGGTGTTCGCGCCGAATACGGGCGTGGTCCACGTCTACCGCTCGACCACGAGCGGCGCCGGGTACGTTGAAATCGGCACGACCACGCAGCAGAATTACCAGGACGCGGGCCTCGCCCCCGGCGCGTACTACTATGTAGCCACCGCGGTCGCGTGCGACCCGCCGGAGGAGTCCCCGTTCTCGAACGAAGTCTCGGCCACCGTCACGGACAATCCGCCGCCGCCGGCCCTCGACCTCGCCGTGACCCTCGGGACCGATTCGTACGCGGCGACGTGCGTGCAGGGCGACGTGCCGCCCGATTTCGCGGGGCACTATTGGTATCGCTCGTGGGTGGCCGGCGGTCCTTACGTCCGCGCGAATGCTGTCCCGCTTGCGCTCGGCAGTCCGCTCCACGGCCCGATCCCGCGCGCGCCGCTCTATCTGCGTGCGGCCTCGGTCGACAATGCCGGCCACGAAACCATGTCGGCCGAGGAGGTCGTGGTCCAGGCCGGCGACATCGTCCGGCAAGAGCCCAAGCTGAACGCCACGTACCTTGGGGGCGCCGGCAGCGTTACCGCCTGGGGCGGCGAATTCGTCTGGGGCGTCACCTGACTGTCCATCCCGGTCGAAGCCGGTTTCGGCTTCACGTTCTACCGGTTTTATCGCAGCAACTCCACCCACGATGGAGGACTTGGGGTCGGTTGGTCGAACAGTTACGAGCAGACCCTCACCGTCGTCGGCCAGGACTTCGACCGCTTTGACGGGACCCGTGGGCGGACCGACCGATACACGCTCGACACGCAGTCCGGTCTCTTCGTGTCACCGGCCGGGTTCTACGACAAGCTGGAGGCCGCGGGCGAGGGGCTTTACAAGATCACCGATCGGCACGGCACGGTGGCCACGTTCACGCTCATCGGCGGGGTGTACCGCCTTACGGACAAGACGGACCGGCACGCGAACCACCTCGTGCTGACGTACACCGGGGAGCGGCTGACCGCGGTGACGGACAGCATGTCGCGCACCGTGAACCTTGAGTACCGCGAAGACGGCAAGCTGCTGCGCCTCCGCGATTTCTACGACCCGGCAAATCCGCGGACGGTCGAGTTCGCCTACACGGCGGAGGGGGACCTCCTGTCCTCGACCGATCCGCTCGGTTTCACGCGGAGCTACACGTACGCGACGAACCAGCCGCACGCGTGGCAGAACCACAACCTGCTCACGTGCGCCGACGCGGAGCAGCACGTCTACGTCTCGGTGACCTACGACGAGGACAGCGACCGCGTCCTCGCGGAGCAGTACGGCACCGGCGCCCAAGTCTACCACTTCGCCTACGGTCATCAGACCCTCGAGGGGGACGGCTGGGTACGCATGACGGACCGGCGCGGCGACGGGACGTGGAGCTATCGTCGGGACGCGACCGGCCACGTGGTCGAGCGCCGGGTCGCGGGCGAGGGGCTGACGGCGGCGTCGACGGCGAACTTCAACGCGGACGGCGAGCGGATCTTCCTGCAGAAGCCGCTGTTGAACACGGAGACGTGGACCTTCGACGCGACGAATGCCGATCCCCTGCGTCGCGGCGACAAACTGGAGCACAGGCGGATCGCGCCGTTCCAGGTCGAGCCCGACCGGGTCGAGCAGTGGACCCCCGTCGTCGGGGTGCCGTGGAGCCTGGCGAAGACCTACACGAACATTCACGGCCGCGTGACCACCTTCTACTATGACTTCGAAGAGGCGCAGGCGGGGGACCTGAACGGCGACGGGCTGACCGGCGGGAACGCCGGGGACCTTGTGAAGATCACCCACCCGATGGTCACGCTCGGCCAGCCGACCCCGCAGGTCATCGAAGAGAAATTCTGGTGGGACGGGCAGGGCCGGCGGCTGCGATCCATCGATCCGACCGGCAAGGCCACGGCGTTCGAGTATTTCGCCTCGGGCCCCGAGGCGGGCTACCGAAAAAAAGTGATCGAGGACCCGGGCGGTCTTGCGCTCACGACGGAGTGGACGGTCGACAAGGTCGGCAACGCGACGAGCGAGAAATCGCCGCGGAACATCACAACCACGTTTGAAGTCAACCGTCTGAACCTGGTGAAGAAGATTCTCGGGGCGTTGGGGTATGAGACGCGCATCGAGTATGACGGAAACCGGCGGATGACGCAGCGGAAGGTGAAGAACCTGGACGGGGACGGGGTGCAGGATCCGCAGTTGCCGTGGATCGTGACGGACTATACGCACACGCTCCTTGGGGACTTGGCGACGGAGGCGCAGTCGGTGACGGCGACCACGACCCGCACGCTGGTGCACTCGTACGATGCGAATCAGAATCGGATCGCGACGGCCTACCCCAGCGGCCGGCACGACGAGCAGGTGCATGACGCGCGGAGGCTCTTGGTGCGATCGATTCGAGGCGCGGGGAGCCCGCGTCCCGAGATGCGAGAATTCCTCTACGACGGCAACGCGAATCGCACGGCGGAGGTCTGGGCGGCGGGGTCGAGGCAGCGCGCGTTCGACGTGCCCGATCGGGTGAAGTCGGGCCCCTTCCCGGATCTGGGTGGTTGGTCGATCACGTACGCGCCGGACGGCGTCGCGGACAACGGAGACTGTTGCAAGTGCTCCTCGCCGGGACGACAAGCCCCGTCCCTCGCGGATGGCATGATGGACTTGTCCGACATGTCGGGCGTGGGCGCCATCCCCGATTCGGACCTGGGGAGCGGCTTGGGCTTTGGCAACTGGGGCGGTGGTGGCGATGGGAGCGGCGCTTGGTTCTGGGATGCCGGGGACGAATCTGGCGGCGGGGGCGGCGGAGGCAGTTCGGGAGGCTCGGGGAGCGACCTGCTTGGGAATTTCGGCGACCTGCTGGGCGGCGGCGACTTCGGCGGTGGGCTGTTCGGCCTGCCGGGGTTCGGCGGCGGCGCCTCGGGTGCTGGTGGCGGCGGCGCCTCGGGTGGCGGCGGCGGCGCGTTTGGTGCTGGCGGCGGGGGCGGAGACGGGAGCGGCGACTCAGGCGGTTCCTTGCCCGTGTCCGGCGGCGAGTACGTCGCGGGATACGAGGATGGGGAGGGCTTCTGCGGCGAGGTGCTCGACACCCTCCACCAAGTGTCGACCGACCACGACGAAGCAGGTCGCGCCTTCCGCACTCGGAGCCTGCACCAGGGCAGCGACCAGCAGCCGATTGCGGGTGGGGAATCGACCACGACGATGCTGCTGGACGCGGCGGGTCGTATGAACAAGCTCACGCCGCCGACAGGCGTGCCGACGATGTTCCTCCACGACACCGCCGGGCGCAGGTGGCGGACCACGGACAAGCAGTCGCCCGGAAACGAAGAGACGCTGACCCTCGACGAGGCGGGGAACGCGACCCACGTCGAGCGGGCATTGCACAACAGCGCCACGGGCCAGGACGAGGTCTACAAGGAGGACCGCGTCTTCGACGCCTACAACCGTGCGACGTCGACCACGCTCGATCCGGGCGCGGGCGGCGCCAACTTGACCACGACCGTCAAGTACGACTCGCGGTCGCACGCCGTGGAGGTCACCGACCCCAAGGGCAACAAGGTCAAGCGGACGTTTGATGGCCTCGGCCACGAGCGAACGGTCACCTACCAGCCGGCGACCGGAACTTCGATCACGCTGACGAGCGACTACGATGCCGACGGGCTGCTGCACGTCCTCACCGACGGCATGGGAAACCAGACCACCTACCTGCGGGACGAGACGGGGCGGGTGAAGCGGACGACGTACGCGGACGCGAGTTTCGAAGCGGTCGAGTTCGACGCGGACGGCCGTCAAACCCAAAGGACGGACCGCAACGGAACGATCGTCACCACCTCGTACAACGCCATGGGCCTTCCGCGGCGCCGCGTGATCGCCCTGGCAGCGGGTGTGGTTGGGCCTTCCCTCGAAGAAATCGACTACAATGCGCTGAATCTTCCGACGCGGGTCACCAGCGAGACCGGGGAGACCCAGTTCGACTATACGTCACTCGACCAGGTCGACAAGATCACCTACGTCGTCGCGGACGTACCGGGTCCGAACAAGACGACCACTTTCGGCTTCGATGCCGCAGGTCATCGGACGCGGATCACCTACCCGGGCGGCCGCGTGGTCGAGCAGGACTGGGACGACCGGAACCGGCTGTGGAAGATCCGCGAGGGGGCGACCGTCCTCGCGCAGTTCGACTACGCGGGCCAGGCGATTGCGCGCCGCACGTACTCGAACGGGATCACCCTGAATGTCACGCGCGATTCGGTGGGTCGGCCGGTCGACTGGCGACACACGGACGGCACCGGCGCCGTGCGGGCGGGCTTCGCCTACGCGTGGGACGCGGACAGCCTGCCGAAATATCGCGGCCGGATCCACGACGGCCTCGCCGACGTGTACGATTATGACGGCCACTCCCAGCTTGTGGGAGTGAAGGAAGGCGTCCCGTTCGCGGACCTCGCTCCGAACAAGGAATACGGCGACTATCCGACCTTCGCGCACGAACGCGTCTACGCGTTCGACAACACGGGCAGCCGGAAGACGGTCACCGAGGACGGCGTTGCTTCCGCATACAACCACGTGAACGGCATCTACGTCGCGGACGCGCTCGACCGGTATCGTACAATCGACGCGGTCACGCGCGGTCACGACGCCAACGGCAACGTCACCGACGATGGGACGTTTCTCTTCTCGTACAACTACCGGAACCAGCTCGCGGAGGCGCGCCGAAAGAGCGACAACAAGCTCGTTGCACGATACCTGTACGACGCCGCGGGGCAACGGGTACGCAAGGTGAAGTTCGTGGACGGCGTAGCGTCCGGCTGGACGGATGTCTTCCAGGAGGAACAGCGGATCATCGCAGAGGGGGACGAGACGGGCGCCGTCGTGGCAACGTACACGAACGGGAGCGGCATTGACGACGTGCTTGCAATGGACCGGGGCGGGCAGCGGTCCTGGTTATCGAACGATCGCCTGGGATCCATCATTTTGGCGACATCGACTTCCGGGCTAAATTTGGAGAAGTATGACTACGAAGAGTACGGAAAGCCGATGTTCTCTTCTTGGGATGCACAGGCCCAGACATGGGTCCTAGCGAGCGAAAGCGCTCTCTTGACCCAAAGGCTCTTCGCGGGCAGAGAACACGAGAGTGGACTCTCATCCTACGATAGTCGTGCCCGGACCTACCATCCTGGATCAGGAAGATTCACAAGTGTCGACCCATTGGGCAGCCGTCCCGACAGGCTCCTGAATGTGTACACTTACTGCAATAACGCGCCCACCCTGATCACCGACCCTACCGGTTTGGATACTCACCTCGCGTGGGGAGCGCCCAGGGTTGGAGAGAATTGGCGCTCCGAATCCGAGATCAACTTCTACTTCAGAAACGGTGTTCAGCGCCCATGCTACTGCTTGGAAACTGACATCGGAATCAACGTACGCCTTATGAACTACTGGGAAGTGAAAACCATCACGCCAGACAGGCTGCCAGACGGTCGTCAGGATTCTCGCGGAGACTGGAGTGGCTTCAATGTTCACAAGGAGTTCACCCGCTGCATTGATGAGAAGGGATACCCGCAGAGCGGTGAATGGTCACCAACAACTACTACACAATTATTCGGAAGGTATGCCGAGAGGGGGTTCGGCACATGGTATTCTTGGTGAGCCACTTCGCGGAGTTCACAGCTTGCCCCCAGGTCGGCACCAAAGCCATCAGTGGATAGCCCTTGCTGTCGGGGGTTTGTGGATCGCGGCAGGAGCCTGTGTGCTATCCCTGATGGAGGGAGCCCCTCGATCCGCTTGCTCATTTGCAGCGATTGGTCCCTTCCTTTGCTGCCAGGCAAAAGGGTGGTTATTCTTCGGGCCGGCGATTCCACTCGTTGCCGGGATATGGTCATACAGCTCCTGCACGACCCTCACAGGCAGGACAACAGGTGCGATTGAGGCGCTCATGTCAATCGCGGCCTACCTCGCGCTCTTCGATTATTGGCTGTTCGGCAGCTACTGACGCGGTGGGCTTCGGGGGATACCTACTCATTTCTAGTGCGACAGGTGACGATTAGAGATAGTTGACCAGTTCTAGAACCGCTCATGGCAGCTACGCCCCTCCGAATTCCGGGGACACGAGACTCAACTCCAGAGGCGCAAATAGAACTCCCGCAGACGGAAGCACGGGCAGGTTCGGCTTGTGACGGACGGCAGGTCCGACGCTTGGCAAGTCCCGTTGCATCGCGGTGTTACGGAAAGCGATTGAGCGGTGTGAGGTTTGGGTCTTGAAGCCGCCAAGTCTCGGTCGGCCTGCCGAGCGAACCCTGGAGCCCTCCTCGCGTCCCCGTTGTTTGCTGGCCGTCGCACTGGTGGTGGCGGTGGGTGCCGTTGCGGTGTACGGCTCCGGCGCGTTGAGCAGCCCGCCCAACGGGTCCACTCCGAGCGCCATCGATGCACCCGCAGGACCACACAACTATGCTTCGCAGGGGTCGCCCGAGCCGAACCCGCCCTCCGAAGCATGGGACGTCGCTCGCCCCTCCGGCCTCGCGCCGTACGTCGGCCGTTTCCGCGAAAACGGCCGGCTCCTCGCCGCACTCCACGCCATTGACGCCGCGCGCTCTCGCGCCGTCGAGGTCCTCAGAGATCGGCTGGGCATCGAGCCGCCCGGCGCCGAGGACATCGTGGTCGAGTTTCGAGATGCGCTCGACCTCTCGAAGGAACGACTGGCCCCCGTCACCGGCGACCGCTTCGCGATGCGCCTTGACCGCAAGCACGACCGACCTCAAGCGGTGATCACCGTCATGGCCGAGTACGTGGTCGCCGGGGTGGTGAACCTCGACAGGGAGATCCTCCACGAGACGGTACATGCCGCTTTTGCCCTGCGTCTCGGCGACGGCTTCGCCCGTCTCCCGCCCTGGATCCGCGAGGGGATCGCGCTCTGGACCGCCGGGCAGGGACCGGAGCGCGTCCGGTACTACCTCGCCCATCGCGACGCGCTCGATGACGGCGGCGTCCTCATCAACGGCCTCGACGGCCCGCACGGCCTGCGCGACTACCCCGAGGATTTCCTCGCCTTCGAATACATCGAGACCCGCCACGGCGCCGACGCGGTTCGCCGATTCGTAGCGCTCATCCTCGGTGGCCGGCCGTGGACCGCGGCGCTTGCCGAGGCGACGGGCGAGGACTGGCCCGCGTTCCAGGCCGCGGCCCGCGTACACGCACGCGCCGCGCTCGATCGTCTCGCAGACCCGGGTCTTGCGGACTACCGACGCATCGCAAAGCTCGGCGACGAGCCCTTCGCGGTCGATCGCGCCCAGCCCCTGCCCGACGCTGCAAGCGCGTTTCGCGAGTCGCACGCTGGATCAGCCCACACCCGCGCGGCGCTCTTCTTCGAGGGAAAGGCACTCCGCGCGCTCGGACGCGCGGACGAAGCCCGGGCCGCGTTCGAGAGGGTCGCCGAGGCCGCCGGTGAGGACTGCGGCTTCGAGGACGACGCCCTCGTCCACCTCGGCGAGCTGCACGAGGCCGCGGGACGCTGGCCGGAGGCGGCCGAGGCGTTCGCACGCACGGTCTCGGAGCACCCCGACAGTGGCCGACTCGCCACCGCCCTGTACCGCTGGGGCCTCGCGCTCCACCACGCCGGCCGCACCACCGAGGCGCGCGGAGTGCTCGAACAGGCCGTCGCCACCTTCCCGCAGGACCCCCTCGCCCGCGAGGCTCGCAGGACGCTGGGGCGGTGAACGCTTGCGCCCTGAGCCGGCCGCCCCTCGGCCCGCCAGGCGTCTTTTCGGGGCCAAGCCGGGTTTCCTTCTTGGCTGAGGCCCTGCGACTGCCGGCATGGGGCAAATTGCCGATGCCGTCGTGGAGGGTCGCCAGCCGGCTTTCGCTTCGTGGGCACGGCCGCGCCGTGCCCCTACCTAAGGCGGCAATTCGCCAAGTGCGACCCGGAATTCAACGTAGCCAGAAACAGGGCTCGGCGAGGGGAGGGAAAGCGCAAGGAGCCCGTGCGCTTCCACTGACCGTTGACGCGGTCACGCGAAGGCCCTGCTCCCCGTGAAATCGACCTTGCAGCTCGGCGCTCTGTTCCCGATGCTGCCCGAAACGACCTGTCGTGTCCATCTTGTGGACAGCCAAGCCGGCGGACCGTACCATGGGGGCGCTGTGAGGGGGGGCGAGGTGGCGCGGTGCATTGAAATGCCGTAGGCGCGGTGCGAGGACGAACGCCCATGCTCGCTCCGCCGGCACGGCCGCGCCGTGCCCCTACAGTATGCGCGCACGGCAACGCCGTGCGCCGACGGCATGCCGGCACGGCAACGCCGTGCGCCGACGGCATGCCGGCACGGCAACGCCGTGCCCCGACGGCATGCCGGCCCGGCTTCGGTGTCGCGCGATCAGGGGGGCACAGGTCGCGTTGCGGGCGGGCGAGGCCCGCTGAGAGCGGATCGGGGGGGCGCAGAATGACGAGCCGCAAGCATGCGATTGTGGCCTAGGGTTGATCCCCGCCCTGCTTCGCCGGAATGGCCGAGTGCACTGTGAGGAGCGACGCTCGATGCGAAAAGCGATGCCCACCGGTGATCGCCTCCCGGCCCGTCGTGCGCGCCGAGCCCGCCACCGGACCGGGCTTCTTCTCGTGCTCGCGCTCCCGCTGCTCGCCACGGTGCTCGCCGGCGCCGGCTGCGTCCGAGGACTCGCGCGCCGCGAGCCGCTGCTGGACCGCGGCTGCGTCGCCGCCGCGGAACCGCGCGCGGCGGAGGTCGGGGCAGCCATCCTCCGGCGCGGCGGGAACGCGGTCGACGCCGCCGTCGCCGTGTTTTTCGCGCTCGCGGTGACCTTCCCGAATGCGGGCAACCTCGGCGGCGGTGGCTTCATGCTCGTTCATGCCGAAGGACGCGGCGACGCTGCGCTCGATTACCGAGAGGCCGCGCCGGCACGCGCGCACCCCGACCTCTACCTCGACCCGCACGGCCAGGTCGTCCCCGGGCTCAGCCTCGACACGCACCTTGCCGCCGGGGTGCCGGGCGCAGTGCGCGGCATGTGGGAGGCCCATCGCCGGTACGGCTCGCTCCCGTGGAAAGTTCTCCTCGCACCCGCGATCGAGCTGGCGCAAGGGTTCGTGGTCGACGAGCGGAGCGCGAAGGAGTTCGCAAAAGAAAACCGGAACAACTTCGCGAAGTATTTCCACGTCCCGGCGGGCCAGCCGCTCGCCCAGCCGGAGCTGGCCGCGACGCTCCGTCGGATCGCGGACGAGGGGCCGGACGATTTCTACCGCGGGTGCACAGCGCGCCTCCTGATCGCGGAGATGCGGCGCGGGAACGGCATCCTCACGCTCGAAGACCTGGCCGCGTACCGCGCCGTATGGCGGAAGCCGATCGAAGGGAGCTATCGCGGGCGGCGCGTGGTTTCCATGCCACCGCCCTCGTCCGGGGGCGTCGCGCTCCTCCAGCTCCTGAACATGGCGGAGACCTTCTCCCTGCCGAAACGCGACACGCCGGAGTACGTGCACCTCGTGGCGGAAATCGAAAAGCGCGTGTACGCGGACCGCTCCCACTTCCTCGGCGACCCGGACTTCTGGCCCGTCCCGGTGCCCCGCCTCATCGACAAGGGGTACGCGCGCGAGCGGGTCCGCGAGATCTCCCTTGACCGCAAGACCGATCCCGCGAGCATCGGACCCGGTCGGCTGCCGCCGGCGCCGGAGCGCATGCACACGACGCACTTTTCGGTGGCGGACCGGTGGGGGAACGCGGTCGCCAACACCACGACGCTCAACGACTCCTTCGGCTCGGGGATCGTCGTCGAGGGGGCGGGGTTCCTCCTCAATAATGAGATGGACGATTTCTCCGCCAAGCCCGGCGCGCGGAACCTGTTCGGCGTGACCGGCGGGGAGGCGAATCGGATCGAGGCGGGGAAGCGGCCGCTCTCGTCCATGTCGCCGACCTTCGTCTACTCGCCCGAAGGCCGGCTCCAGCTCGTTCTCGGCTCGCCGGGAGGACCGACGATCATCACGACGGTCTTCCAGGTGATCGCGAACCGGCTCGACCACGGGCTGGAACTGGCGGCGGCGGTGGCGGCGCCCCGCTTCCATCATCAGTGGCCACCGCCCGAGGGCGGGCGCGACCTGCTCTCGGCGGAGGAGGCCATGCAGGTCGACGCGCTCGCGAAGTGGTACGACGTGAAGCGGCGCTCGCTCGGGGATGTGCAGGCGGTGGAGGTGCGCGGGCGGACCGCGACGGCGGTTTCCGACCCGCGGGGGCGCGGCGGGGCGGCGACGGAATAGGGGCGGGAGGCGGAGCGGGGACCTGCGGCCCGAGAAGTTCGGGCAAGAGTTGGGGAACTTCCAATGCCTGGGGGGATCGTTCGGGTGCAGGGCGGAAGCCCTGCACCACAAGGTCGCGAGCCCCACGACCGGGGTGCGGACAGTCGAGCAGCCTTGGTACCGCTCCACGGAAGTCGGTGACCAATAGCCGAAGGCAAGTTCGGCCGCCCGCGAGGCGCGCGAGCGAGGCGTAGTAACGGAGAACCACGTCGAGCGAGCGCAACGAAGCAGGCGGCCGATATCGCCGAGGAAATTGGGCACCCAATTCTGTGGGGTGGTACTTAGGGGGCAGGGCGGAAACGCCGCACCCCAGGGTCGGGAGCCTTCCAACCGGGGGCGGATTTTCGAACGGGTCTTGTGGTGCAGGGCTTCTGCCCTGCCCTGCACGGTCGGCTCGCCGGGCCCGGAGCTCCACGCTTCGCGCACGCGGCTACGGAGTCGGCTCGAGTCTCGCCCGCTCCCGTCGCGGCGCCCCGCCATTTTTCCTTGCACGGCAAAAATCGCGTTGCTATACTCCGCCCTCCCTTTCCCTCCCGAGGAAGCGTTCTCGCCCGGAGGCGTGTCGAATGCTCGACCAGTTTGCGATCGTGCTCTTCTTCATCCTGGTCGGCTTCGGCTTCATCTTCGCCAACCTTTTCCTCGGCTGGCTGCTGCGGCTCCGCCACCCCAACCCGCTCAAGGGCAGCCCGTACGAGTGCGGCGAGAAGGTCATCGGCAGCTCGTACATCCGGTTCAACATTCGTTTCTACATCGTCGCGCTCATCTTCATCATCTTCGACGTCGAGGTCGTGGCCCTCTTCCCCTGGGCCCTTGTCTACAAAGAGCTGTTCCCGACGCTGGGCTGGATTGTCTTTGCCGAGGCGATGGTTTTCATCGGCATCCTGGTGGTCGGGCTGGCCTACGTCTGGCAGAAGGGGGACCTCGGCTGGGTGACGATCTCGAAGCAGGAAGGGGAGCGCGCGACTCCCGCCGTGCCCGCGGCCGAACCCAAGCCCTGAGCCCGGGTGCGGCTTTCCGCTTGCACGCTGCCGCCGACAAGAGGACCCTCGGATGACGCCGAAAGAAGTTTTCGAAAAGCTGAAAGCCCGGTTCGGGGACAAGCTCGAGACGTTTCTCGAAGTCCCGGTCGAGCCGTGCCTTTCGATTCGCCGCGAAGGGCTGCTGGACGTCTCCAAGGCCCTGCGGGACGACCTCGAGTTCCGCTTTGATCTCCTGGTTGACATCGCCGGCGTGGACTACGGGGACAAAATCGCCTCGGTGGTCCATCTGCTCTCCTCGGTGCACAAGCACCGGCTCGTGCTGCGCGTGGACGTGCCCCGGGCGGATGCCGTCGTGCCCTCGCTCGTGGGGCTGTGGCCCGCGGCGGGCTGGCACGAGCGCGAGACGTGGGACCTGATGGGGATCAAGTACGAAGGTCACCCGGACCTGCGCCGGATCCTCTGCCCGGACGAGTGGGAGGGACATCCTCTCCGCAAGGACTACGTCTTTCCCAAGGAATTCCAGGGCATCACCCTCGAATAGTCGGATCGCGGAATGGAACGACACACCCTCTTCTCGATGCT
Organism: Planctomycetota bacterium; assembly: GCA_016197205.1. GTDB lineage: Bacteria > Planctomycetota > MHYJ01 > WSZJ01 > JACPWG01 > JACPWG01. The sequence goes on along the minus strand of JACPWG010000161.1, from coordinate 18,198 downwards.
CGGCACCCTGGTGCTGCTCGGGTTCGTGGCGACCTTCGCGGGCGTCGCGACCTGGCTGGAGCGCAAGGTCATGGGCCGCATCCAGCATCGCTACGGCCCCACCTACTGCGGCCCGGGCGGGTTCTTGATCTGGCTCGCCGACGGGATCAAGCTGATCCTGAAAGAGGACCTCATCCCGGACGCGGCCGACAACATCTTGTTTCGATTGGCGCCGTACGTCGTCTTCGTGGGCTCGTTCGCGGCGTTCGCGGCGATCCCGTTCGCGGGCGGGTTGGTCGCGGCGAACCTGAACATCGGGATCTTCTACATCATCGCGGTCTCGTCGAGCGTGGTCATCGGCATCCTGATGGCCGGCTGGTCCAGCGGCAACAAGTGGGCGCTCTTCGGCGCCATGCGCGCGGCCGCCCAGATCGTAAGCTACGAGATCCCGATCGGCATCACGCTGATCACGGTGGTCATGATGGTCGGCAGCCTCAACCTGCAGGACATCGTGGCGTACCAGGGAGGCGCGCTGGGCGCGCACGGGGGCGGCTGCTGGAACTGGCTCATCTTCAAGTACCCGCCCTTCACGATCATCATGGCGTTCGTGTATTTCATCGCGGCGATCTCCGAAATCAACCGGACGCCCTTCGACATCCCCGAGGCGGATTCGGAGCTGGTCGCCGGCTACCACACGGAATACAGCGGCATCCGCTTCTCGGTCTTCTTCATGGCGGAATACGCGAACTCCTTCGCCGTGAGCGCGATCGCGACCACGCTCTTCCTCGGGGGCTGGCTGCCGCCGTATGGGCATTTCCTTTTCGCGAAGTCCGAGTTCCTGGCGACGTTCGAAGGGCTCGCCTGGTTCCTGCTGAAGAGCGGTTTCCTGGTCTTCGTGCTCCTCTGGCTGCGCTGGACGCTGCCGAGGTATCGCGTGGACCAGCTCATGCGTTTGTGCTGGAAGGTCCTGCTCCCGATCGCGCTCGTCAATCTCGGCGCGGTCGGCGGGTGGATCTGCTGGCAGATGTCGCAAGCGGCCTCGTAGCTGTCGAAATGCGGGACGAAGCATGACCACCCTGACCAGCGCGCTCTATCACGCGGCCTTCTACGCGGACATGGTCCTCACGGTCGGCTCCGCGTGCGTGGTGGCGTTCTCGAAGAACATCGTGCGGTCGGCGTTCTCGCTCCTCCTGACGTTCGTCGGCGTGGCGGGGCTGTACGGCTTCCTGGAGGCGGACTTCCTGGTCGCCACGCAGCTCCTCATTTACGTGGGCGGGATCCTCGTGCTCCTGCTCTTCGCGGTGATGCTGACGCACCGGATCTCGAACATCAAGGCGTCGAACGAGACCAGCTTCTCGGCGCTGGCGGCCCTCGCCGCGACCGGGATCTTCTTGGTGCTGGTCGAGGTGGGAACGAAGACCCACTGGGACGTGAAGGGCGGCCCGCTCGGCGAATCGACCCGGCCGATCGGACTGCTCCTGATGGGGGACTATCTGCTGCCCTTCGAAGTGGCGGCGATGATCCTCCTCGCGGCCCTGATCGGCGCGGCCTACCTGGCGCGGAATGCGATCCGGAAGTAGGTTGAACGCGATTCTCGTGGTGGGCAAAAAAACTAGCCACCGAAGACGCCGAAAACGCCGAAGAGACCGAAGACGTCGAACCGGGTTACTAGGGGGTTCGAAGATGAGCCTGCTTGACGCCTATCCGCTCCAGCACTATCTGCTGGTGAGCGCGGCGCTCTTCGCCCTGGGCATCTTCACCCTCGTGGCCCGGAAGAACGCAGTGGCGATGCTCATGGGGGTCGAGTTGATCCTCAACTCGGCCAACCTGAACTTCGTCGCGTTCTCGCGCTACACGGTCGGCAATTTCAGCGGCCATCTGTTCGCGATCTTCGTGATCCTCCTGGCGGCGGCCGAAGCCGCGGTCGCGCTGGGGATCGTGATCGGGATCTTCCAGAACTACGGCGACGTCGACGCGGACGCGCTGGATGGACTCAAGGGGTGATTGGAGAATTGAGATTTTGGGATTTGAGAATTGAGATTTGGAGGCCCGCGAAGACCTAGGGCCGAGTCGGTGCCCGCGTGAGCGCCGTCCAGAGCGAGTCCGGGGAATGGAAAGCCCGGTAGGAAGCAGGTGCCGCCGCCGCGTTCGCCGTCGTCCGGTGCGAAATCTCAATTCTCAAATCTGAAATCTCAAATCCCATTGTTAAGTGGCCGATCGATGCTCGAATCGGTAGTCTGGCCCTGGCTGATCCTGCTCCTGCCGCTGGCGGCCTTCGTGACGCACACGCTGTGCGGCGCGATGAAGTGGAAGCTCCCGCACAAGGGGGACTGGCTCTCCACGGGCGCGATCGGGGCCGGGGCGGTGCTCTCCACGTTCCTCTTCGCGGACATGGTTTCGCGTGGCGAGCCGAACTTCCGGCAGACGTGGTCGGTCGACTGGCTCTCGATCCTCTGGAAAGGGGACGACGGCCAGTTGCACACGCGGTTCGCCCTGCCGATGGGCTTCCTCGTCGATAACATCACGGTGATCATGCTCGTCGTCGTGACGTGGGTGAGCACGCTCGTCCACGTCTTCTCGATGGGCTACATGCACGACGACCCCCGGTACGGGCGCTTCTTCTCGTACCTCTCGATCTTCTCGTTCTCGATGATCTGGCTCGTCCTCTCCGACAACCTCTTCGGCCTGATGATCGGCTGGGAGCTGGTGGGTCTCTCGAGCTATCTGCTCATCGGCTTCTGGTTCGAGAAGCCCGCGGCCGCCGCGGCCTGCAAGAAGGCCTTCATCACGAACCGCGTCGGCGACCTCGGAATGCTCATCGGCATCCTGATGCTCCTGTCCATGACGCTCCGGCCGATCCTGGACGACACGAGCCTGCCGATCGAGCAGAAGAACCCCCTCTCCTACGAAAACGTCTTCCGCGTGGTGAGCGCGGGCAGCTACGAGGTGAAGTCGGGCGACGTGTTCCCGATTTCGTTCCTCACGGTGGCGGGGATCTTCCTCTTCTTCGGCGCGGTCGGGAAGAGCGCGCAGTTCCCGCTGCACGTCTGGCTGCCGGACGCGATGGAGGGCCCGACGCCGGTCTCCGCCCTGATCCACGCCGCGACGATGGTGGCGGCGGGCGTGTACATGGTGACGCGCTGTTATCGCTTATTCACGCCGGACGCGCTGCTTTTCATCGCCTACACGGGCGGCTTCACCGCGATCTTCGCGGCGACGATCGCCGTGACGGCGAACGACATCAAGAAGGTGCTGGCCTACTCGACGGTAAGCCAGCTCGGGTTCATGGTGCTGGGGCTCGGGTGCTGGGGCTACTCGGCGGGGTTCTTCCATTTGTGGACCCACGCCTTCTTCAAGGCTCTCCTCTTCCTCGGCTCCGGCGCGGTGATCCACGCGCTCCACTCGCAGGACATGCGCGAGATGGGCGGCCTGCGTCACAAGCTCCCGATCACGTTCGTCTGCATGCTGATCGCGACCTGCGCGATCTCGGGCTTCCCGCCCCTCTCGGGCTTCTGGAGCAAGGACCAGATCCTGGGCGCCGTGCTCACGTTCGCCATGGAGCACCCGCAGCACGCGCTGCTGCCGATCTTCGGGTTCTGCGGGGCCGCGCTCACGGCCTTCTACATGTTCCGGCTGATCTTCCTGACCTTCTGCGGGAAGCCGCGCGACCCCCACAAATACGAACACGCGCACCCCGACCAGTGGGACGTGATCACCGCGCCGCTCGCGGTGCTCGCGATCCTCACGCTCTTCTCCGCGGGCGGCACGCTGTCGGGCGAACGGTGGTTCGGCGACTTCGTGAACGAAGAGCAGGTGCTCGGCCCGCGCGAGGAGGCCCCCGGCGGCGGCGAACGGCACCGGTGGCACGTGCAGCGGACGGTCCTCTTTCCGAGCGGCGCCTTGGTGGAGGAAGCCCAGCCGCTCGACGACCAGAATCCGCTCGTGGCGCTGCATGCCGAGGGCCGGGAGGAGGCGCGCAAGGAGCATGAGCACACCGAGCACAAGGCGCACACGTGGGCGATGGTGCTCTCCGTCTGCGTCGCGGTCGGCGGAGCGCTCGTGTCCTACTTTACGTACATGGTGCCGTTCTTCTCGCCGCAGGTCTGGGCGACGCGCCTGCTGTGGCTGTACGACGGCATGGTCAACAAGTGGTGGATCGACGAGCTGTACGACCGTTGGGTCATCCAGCCGCTCCTGCTCCTGAACGATTTCCTCAAGAGCTTCGACGAGGACTGGGTCGACGGGTTCGTGAACATGACGGCCCAGTTCACCGTCCACTTTTCCGACTATTCCGGCTGGGTCGACAACACGTACGTCGACGGGCTCGTGAACGGGACCGCGGACACCATCGTCAGTTCCGCGCGGGCCATGCGCTCGATCCAAACCGGCAACATCAAGCAGTACCTGGCCGCGGCCGTGATCGGCCTCACCGTGGTCGTCGTGCTCTACAACGTCATCCTGTAGGCCTGTCCGGCACCCGGGTCGTTCCCTGGGTGCATTGGCGTAGTTCGCGATTGTCCGTTGCGGCCGACTGAACCGTAACCGCAGACTGACGGCGTTCGGGGGAACCATGTCACATATCCTGTCGCTCATCACGTTCATTCCCCTCCTGGGCATGCTCGTGATCCTCTGCCTGCCCCGCCACCAGAAGGACTGGATCCGGTTCGTGTCCGTGTTCTCGACGGCCCTGCCCCTCGCGCTCTCGATCTCCCTCTTCCTGGACTTCGAGAATGGCTCGAAAGGGATGCAGTTCGTCGAGAATTGCGATTGGATCCGGATCCCCGACTACAAGCTGCGCATCCAATACAAGCTCGGCGTGGACGGCGTCAGCATGCCCCTCGTGCTGCTCACGGGCATCCTGTCCTTCCTGGCCGTCTTCGCCTCGTGGGAGACGACGAAGGGCGTGAAGGCCTACTTCGCCCTGCTGCTGCTGCTCGAAACGGGGATGATGGGCGTCTTCTGCTCGCTCGACTTCTTCCTGTTCTACGTGTTCTGGGAAGTCATGCTCCTCCCGATGTACTTCCTGATCGGGATCTGGGGCGGGCCTCGCAAGGAATACGCGGCGATCAAGTTCTTCCTGTATACGCTCTTCGGCAGCGTCCTCCTGCTGCTTGCCATGCTGGCGTTCTACTTCCACGCGAAGGAGAACCCGAACGTCCTGGATCCGATGGACGCGTTCGACCTGGTCCGGCTCGCCGACGCGAACGTGCGCCTGACGTTCACGGGGCTGTTCTGGCAGGTCGTCTTCGTGGCGATGTTCATCGGCTTCGCGATCAAGGTGCCGGTCTTCCCCTTCCATACGTGGCTGCCCGACGCGCACGTGGAGGCGCCGACGGCGATCAGCGTCATCCTGGCGGGCGTGCTCCTGAAGATGGGCGTGTACGGCCTGCTGCGGCTGTCGCTGCCGATCCTGCCGGAGGCGGCGGCGTGGTTCGCGCCGTTCATGGCGGCCCTCGGCCTGATCAACATCGTCTACGGCGCGCTGGTCGCCATGGCGCAGACCGACTTGAAGAAGATGGTGGCCTACTCCAGCGTGAGCCACATGGGCTTCTGCCTGGTCGGCATGGCCGCGAACACCGAGGCCGCGATGATGGGCGCGGCCTTCCAGATGTTCACCCACGGCCTCACGAGCGCCATGCTCTTCCTCCTGGTCGGCGTGATTTACGACCGCGCCCACCACCGCGTCATCAAGGACTTCGGCGGGCTGGCGTTCCAGATGCCGGTGTACACGGGGATCACGACCCTCGCGTTCATGGCCTCGCTCGGCCTGCCCGGGCTCTGCAACTTCGTTTCCGAGGCCCTCGTCCTCCTCGGCTCGTTCGACGCGTACCGCACGACCACGATCATCTCGGCGACCGGGATCATCTTCGGCGCCGGCTATTTCCTCTGGTGTTTCCAGCGGGTCTTCATGGGCCCGGCGAAGGAGCGCTACTCGATGATGCCGGACGTGAACGGCCGCGAGCTTTTCACGCTGGTCCCGCTCGGGGCGCTCGTCGTGTTCCTGGGCGTGTGGCCCCGCGCCATGCTCGACACGATGACGGTGTCCCTCAAGAACGTCCAGGACGCCGTCGCCTCCGCCACGCGCGGGGGGTAGCGGCCGCGCAGGTCGCCCAGGTTCGAACCTCGGTTTCCTCCCGCGAGGGCGCGGCGGGGTTTTTCGTTCGAGGCTGATCCGTGAGTCCGACCGCCCTTGCCCTCGTCCAGGACCTGCGGCTCTTCCTGCCGGAGGTCATCCTCGTCCTCACCACGCTCCTCGTGATCGTGCTGGACGTGACGCCGGTCCGCAAATCGCACCGCGCGCTCCTCTACCTCACCTTCTGCGGCCTGTTGCTCTCCGGCATCTACCTGCTGCGGCACTACGTGGACCTCCGGGAAAGCGGCGGCCGGGCTTCGAGCTCGAACGTCCTCCTCTTCGGCAATTCCATCGCCCTCGACCCCTTTGCGGTCTATTTCAAAGGGCTCTTCCTGCTCGTCGGCCTCCTCACGGGCGTCCTTTCGATCCGGTACAAGAAGCTGAATCCCGCGGGCGAAGGGGAGTACTGCGTGCTCCTGCTCTGCTCGACGCTCGGCCTCTTCCTGATGGTCGGGTCGAGAACCCTCCTGATGGCCTACCTCGGGTTGGAGTTGGTTTCCATTCCTTCGTTCGTCCTGGCGGGCTTCCAGCGGGACTCGCGCCTGTCGAACGAGGCGGCCCTGAAGTACACGATCTACGGCGCGATCGCTTCGGGGATCATGCTCTACGGGATGTCCCTCCTCTTCGGCCTGGCGGGCAGCCTCGACTTCGCGGCGATCCGCCACGCGCTGGAGGGGCAGACCGAGCTGCGGGCGTCTCCGCTCCTCCTCAGCGTGTCGATGCTCATGATCCTCGCCGGGTTCGGCTACAAGATCGCGTGCGTCCCGTTCCACATGTGGTGCCCGGACGTCTACGAGGGCGCGCCCACGCCGATCACGGCCTTCCTCTCGGTGGGCCCGAAGGCGGCCGGGTTCGGCGTGATTCTGAGGTTCTTCTACCAGTCGCTGTCGACGCATTCGGGCGGCGGCGACTGGACGCCGATCGTGGACCAGCTCCAGTGGCCGATCGTGCTCTCCGTGCTGTCCGTCGCCACGATGACGGTGGGAAACCTCGCGGCCGTCGCGCAGACCAGCCTGAAGCGGCTGATGGCCTATTCCTCGATCGCGCACGCGGGCTACCTGCTCATGGGCGTCGTGGTGCTCTCCAAGGACGGCATCTTCGCGATCCTGTTCTACCTGGCGGTCTACGTCTTCATGAATTTCGGCGCCTTCCTGTTCGTGGTCTTCCTGCACGACCTGGTCGGCAGCGAGGACATCGAGGGGTGCCGCGGTCTCGGCTGGCGTGCGCCGTTCCCGTGCATCGCGATGGCGATCTGCCTTTTCTCCCTGACCGGGCTTCCGCCGCTGGGCGGCTTCATCGGCAAGTTCTATCTGTTCCTCGGGGTGATCGGGCGGGAGCTGTACTGGCTGGCGATCCTGGGCGTGCTGAACAGCGTCGTGTCGCTGGTGTACTACGCCCGCGTCGTGAAGGCGATGTTCCTCGAGAACATCCCGCGCGGCGAGGCGGAGCCGCTGCCCGTGCCGTTCTTCTACAGCGCCGCGTTCGCGGTCCTCGTCGCCCCGATCCTGCTGCTGGGCGTGTACTGGGCGCCGCTCGTCAAGCTGGCGCGGTACTCCAGCTCGATCTTCGGGGCGTAGTGGCCCGTTGACGAAGTCCAGGCACGATGCCTGGGGGCGCGGGCCTCCGGCCCGCGCGAATGGCCACATGAGGTTCGACCCGCAGTGACTCGGCTGACGACCGTGTTCAAAGTTCGTCAACGGGCCACGAGGCCGGACCGCCCACACGCACGCCCCCCTCCACGCCCCGTTCAGGCGAGCGACTTCAGTGTCCAGCCTGCCCTTCCTCATGTCGGCCGACCTCCACGGCAACCTCGACCAGTATCGCGCGCTCCTCGAACTCGCGGCTCGCGAAGGGGCGAAGCTCGTCCTCGTCGCCGGCGATCTCGTGGACGCCCACACGATCGACGAGTACGAGGCGACGTGGCGCGAGCGGCTCTTTCCGCTCCTCGAAGCGTACGTTGCGCGCACGGGGCCTCTGCTGGTCACGATGGGGAACCACGACTTCGCCGCCGCGCTTCCGCTCCTCGAAGCGCGGCCGGATCTGGTGCGCGTGAGCCACCTGAGCGCGGTCCCCGTCGGCGAGGGACTCTCCGTCGTCGGTTATCCGTTCACGCCGCCGACTCCCTTCTGGATCAAGGACTACGAGCGCTGGGACGAGTCGGGCGTGACGCCTCGGGGCCGGTGGAAGGCCGACGGCTATCGGAGCCCGAGGCCCGCCACCGGCGTTGACGCGGGCCGCCCCCCGCGCGCGCGGCGCTTCGAGCCGTTCGTCTTCGCGTCGCCGACCCCGCCCGCGGACGAGACCATCGCCGGGGAGCTCGCGGCGCTGGCCGCGGTCGCGGACCCTGCGCGGACGGTCTACTTGATTCACACGCCTCCCGCGGACACGCCGCTCGACGTCCACCGGACCGGAGCGCACATCGGCAGCGTGGCCATCCGTCGCTTTCTGGAGGAGCGAGGCCCCTATCTCACCCTGCACGGCCACATCCACGAGACCGTGGAGCAGAGCGGGGCGTTCTGCCTGCGGCTCGGCCGGACTCTCGCGTGCGCCGCCGGCAACTTTCCGCGTCGCGACCGGGTTGCCGTCGTGGGCGGCGACCTGTGCGACCTCTCGACCGTGCGACGGCGGGAGTTGGATGCTGCGCCGGCCGGCGCGTGAGGCGGGGAGCCGGAGCCGCTCTCTGTCTCGCGCGATTCGGCCGACCTTCGGGCCACGGTCTCCTGATTGCCCTTGCTCGAGGCCGCACTCCGGTGTAAGCTCACTGCCGGCCCACGCTGCGAGCCTCGCCGCGACGACCCACGCACGGGAAAGGATCCCGAATGCAGGAACGGGCATCGAATCGGCCGACCTTGCCCAGCTTCGCGGTCGAGGTCCACGCCCCTGAGCGCCGCCGCCGGCCCGTAGTCCTGGCCGGCGGCTGCTGCACCACGTGCTGCTGTTGTTCCTGCTGCTGCTGCTGCCTGCACTCGGTCGGCGGCCTTGTAGGCGGGGTTGCGGCCGCCGTCGACCGCTCGCCGTCCCAGGGTGCCTTCCCCGCCGGCTCAACCGCGCCGGCTACTTCCTCCGCCGATGCCGGGGCCCCTTCCCCTCAGCCCGCCGCCAAGCGGCCCCCCTCGCCCGACCGCGCCCGGACCCCGGGCAAGCGCTTTCACGAAGTCCACGTTGCCTATTGGATCGTTCTCGGGCTCACGCTCTTCACGGTGGTCTATCTCGTCGGCCACTTCTCCGGCCTGCTCGCGGCAGTCGCCGTGCTGTTCGTGGGGCTTCCCGCGGTGCAGCTTCTCGCCTCGCTCTTGACCGGTCTTTATGTCGTCGTGCACCCGCGCTGGCCGAAGCTTCGCGGGCTTGCCGAGGTTGGACGCATCACGGCCTTCTCCTTCGGAGGGGCCCTGCTCGGGCTGGGGGTGATGGTGCTGTCGACCCTTTTCTTCCAGGTCCTCTTCACCTACGTCCGTTGAAGCGTCGCACGCCGACCACGCTCTTGGGGCTCGACCTATGACGGAACCCGCGCCTGCCGCTCCCGCGCCGGACACGGCGCCGCCCTCGCCTCCGCCTTCGCTGCGGACGCGCACGATCGTCCTCTGGTCGATCGCCCTGACCATGGCGGCGCTCGCGCTCGCGCTGTGGGTGCGCGGCACGTGGGCCGACCGCGCGGAGGAAAACCCTGCGACGGCGGCGGAAGGGACCCGCACCCAGCTCTTTCGCGGCGAGGACGGTCGCGTTGTGGTGCGCAGTGCCGCGGTGCTCGACGCCGCTTCCGACGAGGTCTGGCGCATCCTCACGGATTACGCCCGGTTCCCCGAGACCTTTCGCTCCAGTCTTTGGGAAATGAAGGACACGCGCGTCACGCAGGAGGACCCGCAGGTGTGGCACCTCCAGGCAAGAGTGGACACCCGGCTCGGGGTCTTCCCCGTCGATGTTCGCGCGCGACACGAGGAGGGGCCCGAGCGTCGCGTCGCTTCGTGGGACGTATCCACGGCGGAGTTGCCGCGCAACCGCGGCCAATGGGTCGTGACGCCGATGCCGGAGGGAAAAGCCCTCCTCGTCTTCGCGGTCGAGATCGAGCTTCCCTCCTGCCCGCGCTTCCTCGTCAACAATGTCCTCCTCGCGCAGAATGGGGGCGTGATCGACGCGGTGCGCGAGCGGCTCCAGTCCCGTCGTCACTGATGCCCCCACTCGCCGGCCCTGCGGCGGGTGCTGAACTTCGGCGCGTGCGGGAGCGCCGGGAACCGGGAGCCCGAGTGCGGCCGAAGCTCGAGGGCGCGCGCCCGGTTTTCTCTTGACCCCTTGACCCACCCTTCTATAATCTCGACCGTTCAGTTCCATCGAGCGGGCGTAGTTCAGTGGTAGAACACCAGCTTCCCAAGCTGGTTGTCGTGGGTTCGAGCCCCATCGCCCGCTCCATCTCCCCTGCCCGAGGCTGCCTGGATGACGCGCGCGGGCCTGTTCGCCGCCCTGCTGGCGGCCGTCGTGTCGTCCGGCTGCTCCGCCCTCTTTCCCCCCAAAGGCGCCCGCACCGGCCCGCCCCGTCGCGCTCCACGCGGGGAGGACCGCGCCGCCCGCGTCGCGGATTCCTCGGTGGCCCTCGCCTCTGTCTCCCCCTCCGCCCCGGCCCCGGCCGCGTCGGCGTCAACGACCCAGGCACTCCGCACCCCCGTCCGTATCGGCGGTCCGGCCGCCGCCCCGACGGGCGCCGCGCGCGGCGTGCCGTCGAACGACCCGCGGCTCAACCAGGAGCTCGCTTTTCTACAGGACGACCCCAACCTCCCCCTCGAGTCCGGTCTCGATGCCCCCGGTGCGGCCCGTGCCCCCGGTGCGCTCCCACGCGGACCCTCGCCGACCGCGCTCCCCGCGAGGCCCGTCGGCGGCGCGCCGGCCGGGATGCCGCGCCCCGTCGAGCTCCTTCCGGACACCGGCCGTGGCCGAACCGCGGCGCCCGCCGGTTCCACCCTCCATGTCGTCCGCCGCGGCGAGACTCTCTGGGGGATCTCGCGCACGTACGGGACGAACGTGGCGGCGATCGCGCAGGCAAACGGGCTCCACGAAGCCTCCCGCCTCGACGTGGGCCAAAAGCTTGTGATCCCTTCCGTCGCCGGCGGCATGCGCAGCCTGCGCCGCGGCGAGCCCGCTCCGGAGATGGAGCCCGCCGCGAACGTCTCCGGCGCCGGCTATGTCTGGCCGGTTCAGGGGAAGGTCACCGACCATGGCACCGTCGGGCTCGAGATCGAAACGCAGGACGGGGCCGAAGTGCGCGCCACCAAAGGGGGGGTCGTCGCGTTTGCCTCCGTACGCCTCCAGGGTTTCGGTCAAACGCTCGTGCTCCGACACCCTGGCGGCGTGGCTTCCTTCTATGCCTTCTGCTCCGAGCTGCTCGTGCGACCCGGTGAGACCGTTCGGCAAGGGCAGGCGATCGCGCGCGTAGGCGACACGGGCCGCGCCGTGCGGCCTCTGCTCCTCTTTCGCCTCTACCGCGACGGCAAGCCGCAGTCCCCTCTACGGTTGTTACCTTAGTACCGCCCCGCGGAAGTGGGTGGCCAATTTGCTCGGCGATTTCGGCCGCCCGCTTTGTTGCGCTCGCTCGCCGTAGTTCTCCGTTACTACGCCTCGCTCGCGCGCCTCGCGGGCGGCCAAACTTGCCTTCGCCTAATGGCCACCGACTTCCTCGGAGCCGTACGTAGACCGGAGCCGCGACGCACATGCGCCAGTTGTGGGCCCCGTGGCGGATCGAGTACATCAAGGAGGCGGACGTCCCCGGTTGCGTCTTCTGCCGCCTTTTGGCCGAGCGCAACGACGACAAGAACCTCATCCTCGTCCGCCGCCAGAAGACCTTCGCCATCCTCAACCGGTATCCGTACAACTCCGGCCACCTCATGGTCGCCCCGCTCGCCCACAAGGCCGACTTGAAGGACCTGGACGACGTCGAGCTGCTGGAAATGATGCGCCTGCTTGCCGACATGCAGGCCCTCGTCCAAGCCACGATGAATCCCCAGGGCTTCAACCTCGGCGTGAACCTCGGTCGGACCGCGGGCGCGGGCGTCCTGGAGCACATCCATCTGCACCTTGTCCCCCGCTGGAACGGCGACACGAACTTCATGCCCGTCATCGGCGACGTACGCGTCGTCCCGCAGGCCCTCAGCGACCTCTTCGCGCAGCTACGCAAAGCCCTGCCCGCCACGTGAAGTTCCCTCGATACTCTCTCCGACCAAATTTGAAACTTGACTTTTTGAAATTTGAATTTTGAAACAAGCCAACCCCGGTTCAGCCCTTGCCCACCCTCCTCCCATCGTCTCCTCGGAGTCTTCCCCATGTCGCCCTCTGACCTCTCTCATTCCCTCTCTCGCGCGCTCTCTCTCCCGCGCGTTCGACTCTCTCCGCGTCACCGCGCGCTTCCCGCCTCGGTCCCCCTCCTCGCCCTCGCCCTCCTCGGCGCCTTCGCCCTCGCCGGTGACCGCGACCCCGAGTCGCGCCTCGCCGCTGCGGAGCGCGCCTTCGCCGAAGGCTCGTACAAGAAGGCCCTCGCCGGCTTCGAAGGGGTCGGGCGCACGGACCCGGAGTTCGCCTCCCGTCCCTCCGTCCGCTGGCGCATCGCACAGTGCCTCCTGCGGCTCGACCGCTGGGGAGACGCGGAGACGGCCGCCGCCGCGCTCCTGAAGGCCCACCCCGCGTCCCTTTGGGAAGTGCGCGCGGAGGGAGTCCTCGGGCGGCTTTTTTCCGCCCGCCCCCATTACGGCTACCAGGTCGGGGACCGCTTCGTCCGCGGCAACACGGAGGAGGAAGGGACCTACGTCAGCACCTGGACGGACGACCTACGAGCCGCGGTCGCCCACCTGGAACACGCGAAGGCCGTCGCCGCGCCGCTCCTCGCGTCGACCCCCGAGGACCTCGAGCTGCGCGCCGAGGCGCTCGACGTCAACCTGGCCCTCGCGTCCGTCCTCGCCGGCGCGGACTCCCTCTTCGCCCCCGCGGAAACCGACATGCCCCGCCGCTGGAAGGACGCCCGACCCGCCGACGCCCGCGCCTATGACCCCGCCTGGCCGCTGTGGGACAAGCTCCCTTTCCTCTACGAAGAAGTCGTCCTGCTCGACGCCGATCCCGACCGCGTCGCTTCCCAGCGCGCCCTCGCCGCCAAGGCGGCCTTCTACCTCCGGCACGCAAGCGACTTCGACCGCCCGGAGAACGGCGCCGTCCCCGCCGCCCACGACCCCGCCGCGATCCTGCGGGACGCGCTCGCGCGCTTCCCCGACTCGCCCGCCGCCCACGAGACCCACTACGCCCTCGCCGCCTACTTCCTGCAGGCGGCCGCTTTCCCGGAGGCCGTCGCGGAATTCGAGCGCTTCCTCGAGGCGCATCGCCAGTCGAAATGGGCCGGCGACGCCGGCTATCATCTCCAGGAGCTCCGCCGCCCGCGCCTCGCGCTGGAGGCCCCGCCCCCGACGATCCCCGGCGCGAAGGTCGAGGCGAAGCTCTCGTCGCGCAACGTCAAGAAGGTCGCGTTCGTCGCCCGCAAGGTGAAGCTCGACGCGCTGCTCGACAAGTCGTCCTTCACCGAAGACTGGAATCGAAGCCTCCAGGGCCTCGCCGACGCGGTCCTCCGGGAGCGGAGGTCCCGCGCGGACGCCCTCGGCGCGAAGGTCGCCGAGTGGGAGGTGGAGACCGGGGACGACGGCGCCTACAAGCCCCTGGAGCGAGCCGTGGCGTTCCCCCTCCCGACCCGCGAGTCGGGGTTGTACCTCGTGTCGGCCTCGGCGGAGAAAATCACGACGAGCGTCCTCGTCCTCCTCACCGACCTGGCCCTCGTCGAGCGTTCCAGTCGCGACGGCTTTCTTTTTTTCGCCGCGGACGCGCTCACGGGCGAACCCGTCGGCGACGCCGAGGTGCTCGTGCGCCAGTACGCCGACGTCACCGAAGCCGGCAAGGCCCATCGTACGGGTCAGGTGACGCGCGAACGCACCGGGGCGGACGGTCTCTGCCGCGTGGCGCCGATGACGGTGGCGGAGGGAAACTCGCTTCGCGTCGAGGCGGTCGCACGCAAGGCGGGCCGGATCGCGCTCACGCCGAACCTCTGGTGGTACTCGCCGGGCCGCGGGGCCGCGGCCGCGACGGACGTCCTCTACGTCCACACCGACCGGCCGGTCTATCGCCCGGGGCAGGCGGTCTTCTGGAAGGGGATCCTTCGTCGCCGCACCCGGGGGGAATATGCGAACCTCCCCGGCGCGCGGCTGCGCCTCGCGGTGAACGATGCACGCGGCGGCAAGGTCCTGGAGACCGAGGTGACCACGAGCGAATTCGGCTCGTTCCACGGGCAGCTCGCCCTGCCCGAAGGCGCGCCGCTCGGGACCTGGTCGCTCGAGGTGGAGCGGCCGGACGGCGGCAGCCTCGAGTGCTCGCCGGGCCAGTTCCAGGTCGAGGAGTACAAGAAACCGGAGGTCGAGGTCGCCGTGACGCCCGACGCCGCGCACGTGAAGCTGGGCGAGCCGGCGGCGGTCGTGGTCGCCGCGCGCTACTATTTCGGCGCTCCTGCCGCGGCGGCGAGCGTCGCGTGGCGCGTTTTTCGGACGCCGTTCACGCCCACGCACCGACGCCCCGGTCCCTGGGATTGGTATTACGGCGGCGGCTACGAGGGGGAAGGGCCGGGGGGGGAGGGCCCCGCCGGCCGCGAACTGGTCGCGGAGGGGCACGGCACGACCGACGCCGAGGGCCGGCTGCGGGTCCCTTTCGAAACGGCGAAGGCCGCCCACGATTTTCCCGAGCAGGACCAGCGCTACGAGGTCGCGGTCGAAGTCACGGACAAGAGCCGCCACGTCGTCGAGGCGAGCGGCGGCGTCACCGTCACGCGGCGCGAGTTCTTCGCCTTTCTCGTTCCGAGACAGGGCTTCTACCTGCCCGGCGACCAGGTCGAGCTCGAGCTGGCCACGACCACGCCCGACGACGAGCCGCGCCCGGCGAAGGGGCGCGTGACGGTCGCGCGCGTCACGTACGCGGGCGAGAAGAACGACCAGCCGGTGGAGACGCGCGTCCAGGAGGACGACCTCATCACGGACGGCGACGGCCGCGCGTTCTTCAAATGGCAGTCGGACGCGCCCGGGCTCTTCAAGGTCGCGTTCGAGGCCGCGGACCACTGGGGCGGCACGGTGGCGGGCTCGACGCACGTCTGGGTCGCGTCGAAGGAGACGAACGAGGTCGAGGGCGGCGCGCTTCACTTCCGCGACCTCGACGTGATCACGGACAAGCGCACCTACCTCGAGGGAGAGAGTATCCACGTTTTCTTGTCGTCGAACTGGCCGGGCCAGACCGTCCTGCTTACGGAGGAGTTCGGGCACGACATCCGCTCGGCTCAGGTGCTTCCCCTGCGCGGGAAGACGCGCGTCCTGGACCTGCCCGTCGAGCGTGGACATCGGCCGAACTTTTTTCTTCGCGCGATGGCGGTCCGGAACGGTCGGCTCTACGAAGAGCGCAGGGAGATCTTCGTGCCGCCCGCGAGCGAGTTGCTGGGCGTGTCGCTGTCGACCGACAAGGCGACCTACCGGCCCGGAGACAAGGGGCGCGTGACGGCGCGCGTGACGGACGCGGACGGCAAGCCCGTGCGCTGCGAATTGTCGCTCTCGGCGTATGACCGTTCCGTGCTGTACATCCAGCCCGAGACGGCCGCGGACCCGCGGCTCTTCTTCCATGGGGGGCGACGCTGGCTCGAGACCGGGGTCGAGAGCGGGCTGGGGTTCCGCTTCGAGGGAATGACGCGAGACGGGAATGCGATCCGCCGCTTCAAACTGCACGGCATGCCGCCGGGCTGGGGAGAGGTCGCGGGTTCGCCCGATGGCGCATCCTTCGATCTGTACAGCGCCATGCCGGACAGCGGCGCGGCGACGGGTGGCGCGGCCGCGCCGGGCAGAGCGGGCGCGATCACGACGTGGAAAGCCGAGCCCTCGCGGCCGGCTGAGGCGCCTGCGCCGGCCACGCCGCCCGCTGCGAAGCCGGGGCCGGCGCAGGGGATCGCCGCCGGGTCGGGCGGTGGGCGCGGCGCGGGCGGCGGCGGTGGCGGTGGCATGGGTGGGCGGGGCCGGGTGGAGCCCGCGGTCCGGTCGCATTTCGCCGACTCCGCCCTCTGGGTGCCGGACCTTGTCACCGGTGCGGACGGGAGCGCGGAGGCGGAGTTCACCTGCCCGGACTCGCTCACGGCCTGGCAGCTCGGCGCGCGCGGCTTCACGGGCGCGACGCAGGTCGGCGCCGCGACCGGAGGCTTCGTGACCTCGAAGAACCTCCTCATCCGCGTCGCCGCCCCCCGCTTTCTCGCGGAGCGGGACGAGGCGACCGTCTCGACCCTCGTGCACAATTACCTCGCGACCGCAAAAAAAGTCGACATGAGCCTTTCGCTCGCCGGCGGCTTGCTGGAGGCGAGCAACGCGGCGCCGCGCACCGTCGAAGTCCCGGCCGGGGGGGAGCGGCGGGTCGATTGGAGCCTGCGTGCGGTCCGCGGGGGTCAGGCCACGGTCCTGGCGAAGGCGCTCACCGACGAGGAGAGCGACGCGATGGAGGTCGCGCTGCCCGTGCATGTGCACGGCGCGGACAAGGGCCTCTCGTGGTCGGGCTCTCTTCCCGACGGAGGTCCGGAGTCCGCGACCGTGGAGGTGGACGTCCCGGCCGAGCGGCGCGTGGACAACGCGCGACTGACCGTGCGCGTCTACCCGACCCGGCTCGCGATCGCGCTCGACGCGCTTCCGTACCTGCTGGAGTATCCGTACGGTTGCGTCGAGCAGACCCTGAGCCGCTTCCTGCCGGCCGTGCAGGTGGCGGCGACGCTCTCCGAGCTGGGGATCCGACTGGAGGACGTGGCCGCGCGGCGGCGCGAGGCGGTCTCCGACGGCAACCTCCGGCCGGCGGGCTGGTGCGGGCACGACCCGGTCTTCGATTCGCGCGAGCTGTCGCGCATCGTCCGGGCAGGGCTCGACCGGCTCTACGATGCCCAGAACGGCGACGGCGGCTGGGGCTGGTGGCGCGGGGACGGGAGCGATCCGTACATGACCGCGTACGTCGTGGGCGGGCTGCGGACCGCGCGCACGGCGGGCATCGAGGTGGACGCGGATCGGCTCGCGCGTGGCGAGAAGCTGCTGGCCAAGCGGGCGGCGGACGAAGAGGACCTGGAGTGCGCCGCGTACGTGGCCGGCGTGCTTGCCGACGGAAAGAAGTCCGGCGCGGCGTTGCTTGACCGGCTCTACGACCGGCGGATCGGACTGTCCGGGTACGGTCGTGCGCTCCTTGCGCTCGCGCTTGCGAACGCGGGTGACACGAAGCGGGCGACCGTGGTTTGCGAGAACATCGCGGACTTCCTGTCGGTGGACGAAAAGGCGGGCACGTGCTGCTGGACCCGGCGGCCCGCGGACGTGGCGTGGCGTTGGTACCACGATGACGTGGAGACGAACGCGGCGATCTTGCGGGCGTATTTGCGGGTGCTTCCGGATGACGCCCGCGTGCCGCTCCTCGCGGAGGGGCTGGTGCGAAGCCGCGTGGGCGTGAGGTGGAAGAGCACCAAGGACAGCGCGTTCGCGATCGGCGCGCTCTGCGAATTCGCGCGCGCGCGGCGGGAGCTGGAGCCGGACTTCACGGCGACCGTCGCCTACGAGGGAATCGCGAAGAAGGTGGCGCGCGTGCGGAAGGACAACCTCTTCGCCTTCGACGGCGAGCTGTCGGTCGTGGGTGACGCCGTGCAGGACGGCCGGCGGCGGGTCACGATCCGGCGCGAGGGGACCGGCTCGCTCTACTGGTCGGTGGAGCTTCGGTACTTCACCCAGGAAGAGGACGTGCAGGGATCGTCGAACGGCGTGTCGGTGACGCGGGCATATGCGCGGCTGGTTCCGCGCGCCGTGAAGCGGACGGTCGAAGGGAAGGAGCTGACCGAGCTGGAGTACGACCGGCAACCGCTGGTCGCGGGCGAGGAGCTGGCGAGCGGGGAGGAGGTGGAGGTGCGGCTCTCGCTCGAGGCGGAGAACGAATACGAGTACCTGCTCGTCGAAGACCCCAAGCCGGCGGGTTGCGAGCCGGTAGACGTCCGGAGCGGCGAGCGCTACGGCGGCGGGCTCTGCTCGAACGTG
>JACPWG010000051.1 GCA_016197205.1 Planctomycetota bacterium | reverse complement strand
GAGGAGCTCTTCCCGGCCTGCCTGGGGGGAGACGCGCTCGAGGAGACGGCGGACGTTCTCCCGGTCCCGGGGGGAGAGGTGTTGGACTGCCTGGCGAACGGCCGACTCGAGGTGCGGGCGACGGACATTCCACGGGGCGGCGGCCGCCGGACCGACGCCGGAGGCGGGCAGCAGCATCCGCCCGATCGCCTCATTGAACGCGCGGTCCTCCTGAAATTTGAGCAGTGCTTCGATCGCGGGTCCCAGGTAGGGGACCAACGGCAGGAGTGCGCGGCCTACCGCCAGGACGAACCCGTACCATCCCCCGCGAGGACAGGCGTAGGCGTCCATGGAACCGACTCCCGATGCGGGTGCGAGCCTGACCGGTCCCCCGGTGCAGCAGAAGCAAGAGGCGACGAGGCCGTCGATCCGCCCCAACCGTGGCCAGGATAGAATACCGCACCTGTCGCGGTCAAGTCCGAGCGCGCCGGCGAGGTCGCCCGCGGCGGGCTCCCTCGCGCCGGAAGGACGGAGGAGTCTCATCGACTTGCGGCCGTGCGTCTCAAGACGACCTCCCGTCGCGACGAAGAGATGTCCTTGACCATTTCCTCAATCGTGGTGCGCAGCTCCGGTGGGATCCTTGCCAGGAAGTCGCGGAGGCGCGAGGCTGGGTCACTCTTCGCCGCCCGTTCTGTCTTGGGGAGCCCTGCGATCACTCCCTCGACGACCAATGCGTGTAGGTCATCGAAAACCTGCTCTCGTGGAAGCACACGGGCTTCAGCGCGTACGTCGGCAAGCAGCTTCCCGGCACGGACCGTGGGGCCCTTGAAGCCGTCGCTCAGTACTTGGTTCACCCGCCGGTGGTGCTCGGGCGGATCTTGAGCGAGGGAACGGCCGAGAAGATCCTGTACAAGGCGGACGCGGTGCATCCACGCCACGGCGGGAACTTCAGGGTACTCGATCCGCTGGACTTCATCCCCCTTCGCTCGCGCCTCCGCGCGAGCTTCGGGGGACAGGTCGCCCAGGTCGTGTGTCACATCCCGGACGCTCACGAAAAGAGCCGCCACTTCTATGGCTTTTACTCGGCGCGAGCCAGGGGCTGGCGGCGGATGCAGGGCGTCGTCACTGGCGCCGCGAGTGCCGTGCCCGCTGCGGTGGAGGTCGACGAGTCGGATCGGGCGCCCCTGTCGGTTCGCCGTGGGTGGGCCCATCTGATTAGGAAGGTGGGAGCCTGCCCTGAGCGAGCGGAGCGAGTCGAAGGGAGGTGGAACCCCTGGTCTGTACCCGTTGCGGCGCGACGATGAAAGTCGTCGCGTTCATCATGGACCCTAACGTGCTCGCTCGGATCTTGGGCCATCTGGGTCGCGCCTCAGCGGCGGAGGATGTGCGCGGTCCACCGACCGGGCGGTCTCCGACCCCGTCGGCCTCGCCCGTGCATGAGTTCGAGGTCCAGACCGAGCTCGGCTGGGATCAAACGGCGGGCGAGGCGGCGTGGACCGGCGGAGAGGCTTCGGGCGAAGCTGGCGGAGAGGGCTTCGGGAACGAAGCGCCGATGGACGAGTGCTGCTTCGAAATCGAGAGCCCCGCCGAAGAGACCCTCGACGCTGGCGACCGTTCGGAAGGCGAGTAGAGGCCATCTCAGCACTCGACCGAGGGAGGGCCCGGCTCGAGTTCCGTCCGGATCCGGGCGAAAAGGTCCGTCACCGCGGCTCGAACACAAATTCGGGCTTGCTCGCGGCTGTGCAGACGGGTAGAATCGCGTACATGGGACGGCACGACGACCTCTCGGGTGCCTACCCGGGGCATGCGCCGGCCCCCGGCCCGGGTCCGAGGCTCCGCCGCCCGGTTATACACCTTCCTATCGGTCGCGGCGGTGGCCCGGGGACCGGACGGGTCGAGGATGTCGGGATGGCGAGGACGGAGGATCGCGGCGCGCCAGCGTGCCCGAGGTGCGGTGCCGCGGTGCCGGGCAGGAGGGCCGGCGCGCGCTGTCCAGCGTGCGGGGCGGCCCTCGGCGTGCGCCCCGCAAACGAGACGCAACTACCGCTGGAGTTGGCGGACACCCACGCGACGGGCCCAGCCTCGCCGTTCGCCACGACGCACGAGGCTGGGCCGGAGAAGGCCGGGGGCCGAGTCGCGGCGGCGGACGCGCCCTCGTTTCGACTTCAAATCGGCCGGTACAAGATCGT
Organism: Planctomycetota bacterium; assembly: GCA_016197205.1. Taxonomy (GTDB): domain Bacteria; phylum Planctomycetota; class MHYJ01; order WSZJ01; family JACPWG01; genus JACPWG01. The sequence continues at coordinate 126,340 of JACPWG010000051.1, read as the reverse complement.
GCGCGAACTGGGCCGGGGTGGGATGGGGATCGTCTACCTCGCGCGCGACCCGGACCTCGGGCGCGAGGTGGCGCTCAAGGTCCTTCCACCGGGCGTGGCGAGGGCGGAGGACGTCGAGCGTTTCCGACGCGAGGCGACGGCCGCCGCGCGCCTCTCGCACCCGAACGTCATCGCCCTCCACGACGTCGGCTCCTTCGACGGCCTGCACTACTTCACCATGGAGTGCGTCGCCGGGGGGACGCTCGCGGCGCGCCTCAAGGCGGCTGGGCGGCTACCCGTCATGGAGGCGGTGCGGGTCGTACGGGAGGCCGCGCTCGGCGTCGCGCACGCCCACACCCACGGAATCGTGCACCGGGATCTCAAGCCCGAGAATCTCCTCCTGGACGGCGACCCGCCGCGCGTGAGAGTATCGGACTTTGGCCTCGCGCGCGCGATTCGGGAGGAGGAGGGCTCGCCGCGGCTGACTCGGACGGAGGCGATCCTGGGGACGCCGACGCACATGGCCCCGGAGCAGGCCGCGGGACGGCAGGACCGCGTGGACGCGCGGACCGACGTGTACGCCCTCGGGTCGATCCTGTACGAGGCGGCGACCGGGCGAACGCCCTACATGGCGGGCGGAGCGATCGAGATGATCGTCCGAAAGCTCGCCCGCGAGCCCGACCCGCCGCGACGGGCGCTACCGTCGCTGGCCCCGGACGTGGCGACGATCATCCAGAAGGCGATTGAGCGCGACCCGGCCCGCCGCTACGCTACCGCGCAGGAGTTGGCGGACGACCTGGGCCGATTCCTTGCGGGCGAGGCGGTGCGGGCGCAGCCACCGAGCCGGACGTATCGGCTGCGGCGTTGGGTGGGGCGGAACCGGCCACTTGCGGTCGTCGGGGCAGGCCTCATGGTGGCAATCCTGGCGGCGGCGGCGCAAGTCCTCGGACCGGCGGTCCTGAGCGTCGAGTCGGATCCGCCCGGGGCGCGGGTCCTCGTGGATGGCGCGTCCACGCGGCGGACTACGCCGACCGGGCGGATGTGGGTCTGGCCTCCGCGCCAGGTCTCGGTGGGTCTGGAGTTGGAGGGGCGGCTGCCCGTGCGGCAGGAGGTCACGGCCGGCGCGATGCGACGGGCGCGGGTCCGCGCGGCGCTCCCGGCCGCCGACGGATTCCTGTCGGTCGAAGTCGCGCCGGCCACTGCCGAGATGGTCCTCAAACAGGGCGGGGCGGAGGTGCGCCGCCTGCGCGGTCCGCAAGAGCACACCTCCCTCCCGGTCGGCACCTACCTCGCGGAGGTCGTCGCGCCGGAACACCAGCCGATCACGACTGCCTTCGACATCCGATCGGACGCCGAGACCAGGCTGCTGCCGATCCGGCTTGAGCACGACAAGGTCAATGTGACACTCACGGCGGTCCCGGAAGGCGTGACGGCGAGCTTATATCCGCTCCCGCCCGGCACCCCCGCCGACGGCCGGCCCAGGCCGGTTCGCGAGTGCGACCTGCCGAAGGACCCCCCGCTGCTCCAACTACCCACGCCGATCCAGGGCTACGGCGTCGACACGGGCGCCTACCGTGTGATCTGGCAGAAGAAGGGCTATTTCCCGCGGGAGACACGAGTGGACCTGCGCCCCGCGGGACGGACGATCGCCCTGAATGCCGGGCTTCCGGATCAATTCTTGTGGACCCATAGGATCGGCGGCCTCGCTGCATCCTCCCCTGTCATTGGCGACCTTGACGGCGACGGACACCTCGACGTGACCCTCTGCAACTCCAACGGGGTCTACGCCCTCTCTGGGGTCGACGGCGCCGTGCTCTGGACCTTCGAGCGCGCCTTCAATGTGTTTTGGGCGCCTGCCGTCGGCGACCTCGACGGCGATGGTCAGCTTGATGTCGTCATCCTGGCCAACCGTACGGTGTTCGCCCTCTCTGGCCGGGACGGCGCTGTCCTGTGGACTGCCGACATAGCTCTACAGCCGGACTCCTCCACGATCGTCGTGGACCTCGATGGGGACGGAAGATTGGAGGTCATCGTTGCGTCTTCCGACCACAAGGTCCACGCACTTGCAGGCCGAAACGGCGCAGTCCTTTGGAGCTACGATACCGGAGACGAGATCCGCTTCATGACCGCCGTCGCCGTCCACTCCCCTTGCTGGGACGTCCTCGTGGGTTCGATGAACAGGGTCGAGGCTATTTGCGGCGAGGACCTGGGTGCGTCCGGTAAGCCCTGGTCTCATCTCGAATGGAGGCACGATTGGGACGACGAGTGGAATGATCGCGGCAACAATAGTTTGGTCGCCGGGGGCGACCTGGATGCGGACGGTCTGCCGGACTGCATTGTCTTGCGGGGCCAGACGGTCCATGCCCTCGGCGTGGGCGGAAAGAAGCTCTGGACCTGGAATGCCAAGGACAGTGGCGTCTATGAGGCTTCCGCATGCGACGTCGACGGGGACGGCCATGTCGATGTGATCGTACAGGCTGAGGGAGTTTCTGTCCTCTCCGGCCGCGACGGAACTCTCCTCTGGCAAAACCTGGAGTGCGGCTCAGGTCCCCCACCTGCTCTGGGCGATGTGGATGGCGACGGGCAGGTCGATGTCGTGGCCGGAGGAGGGGGAGGGGTCAGCGCCTTCTCCGGCAAGGACGGGGCCACCCTCTGGACCGACCGAGGGGACGGTGGGGTGCAGTGTTCCCCTGTGATTGCCGACCTCGACGGCGATGGTGACCTCGACATCGTGGTCGTATCGACATCCGGGACTGCCTGCGTCCTCAAAGGCCATGACGACGCACTTCTATGGGCATCCTCTGCACACGGTTTATCGAGTGCCGTTACCGACTTGGACGGCGACGGCCGGGCAGACATCGTCGCGCAGTTCGGAACGTCTGCTATCAATGCTCTCTCAGGCCGTGATGGCGCACCTCTCTGGACGAAGGATGTTCCGAGCTATTGCGAGCCTTTGGTGGGCGACGTGGACGGTGATGGCCTGCCTGACGTCGTAAGCCACAACGGATCGGGGATCTTCGCCCTTTCTGGGCGCGACGGCGGACAGCTTTGGAGTCGCAAGACGAATCAGTTGCCCGGCCAGCCCGCAATGGCCGACCTGGATGGGGACGGCCGACCGGACATGATTGTCGGATCCCGGGACGGAATGGTGCGTGCCCTCTCTGGCCGATCCGGTGTCGAACTCTGGGCCTCCAAGGCCATCAATCGCGCATACTACCTCGCAGCCCCCGCGGTCGGCGACGTCGACGGGGATGGCCTCCTCGACGTCGTGAGCGGCTCCGCAGATCAGAAGGTGTACGCCCTCTCTGGTCGAAATGGCGCCCCGCTCTGGACCTACGAGATGGGCGCCTGGGTACTTCCTTTGGCGGTTGCCGACCTGGACGGGGACGGCTCTTCGGATGTGATCGTTGGGGACAATAAGAGTCGGCTGCATGCCATCTCCGGACGGACCGGGACCGCGCTATGGACTTTCGACCATGTCCTCGCCAAATTCGCCCCAGCGGTCGCCGACCTGGATGGCGACGGCCACCTCGATGTTGTCGTTCCGGCGGGGTTTTTGGTGTACGCCATCTCGGGGGTCAACGGCAAGATCCTCTGGACCTACCGTGCGAATGGGTCCTGCGGCGAGGCGCTGCCGGTGGCGGACCTCGACGGAGACGTCTTGCCCGACATTGTGATCGCGGGCTCAGCCGGGCTCTACGCCCTCTCCGGTCGCGACGGCGCTGTCCTGTGGTTCTACGGGACCGGCAAGGCCGATCCTACAAACCTGTACATCGCCGACTTGGATGGCGACCACAAGCCTGATGTCATCGCGAACATCCGAGGTGTGATTTGCGGATTTCGCATCGGCACCGCCCTCCTGGCACCCTCGACCGGGCCGCGCACAAGTCCCGCGCGCGGTAGCCCCATTCGCCCGGAAGACGTCGCGCGCGTCGCCAACGCGCTGAAGCACTGGTCGGTGCAGGCCGCCTTCAGGGCGACGACACTGCTGATGGCGGTCGCCGAGCCGCGCGATCCCTACTACCTCCCGCTCCTGCGCCTCTCCGCCATCGCCGAGTTGGCAATCGGGCGAAACATGGAGGCAATGGCGCACCTGGACGCGTGGCGCGACCGAGCCGGGGAGCCGGGGCCGGAGGCAGGGCTCTTGCGGGCCATCGTTCAGGGCCGGCTCGGCGATGCGACGCGGGCGGCAGCCGACCTTCGTCGCGCCCTGGGCGTTCAACCGAACGAAGTGGACGGTTGGCTTAAGCGGGACTGGCGATTCGTGACCGCCGAGGACAGGGAGCACCTCGCCGCCGCCGCGCGCGCGGTGGCCGAGGCCCCCGACGCGGCCTCCCTCTCCGCTCGCTCCCTCGGGATGGCGTGGTTTCTTGCCGGGGACGGGGCTCACGCCGACGCAGAGATCACCCGAGCCCTGGCCGCGCCCGACACGCCCCTCGTCTGGTACTTCTACCGCGCCCGCGCACGCCTCATCGCCAAGGATCTTGACGGCGCCCTCGCCGACGCCGAACGCGCGCGCGACCTCCGAGGCCTCGGCTCGAGCGTCGAGAACCTTGTCGACGAGATCCGAGAGGCTCAGAAGAAGCGGTAGCGCCGCCCTCTTGACCGCGAAATCGGGACCGTGTCGCTAGTTGCTAGTTTTCTGTCGTACACCTTAAGGTTTGGCCGTCCGGGTCCTTCCCGCCGCCTGTGGTGCAACCCACCGCCTCGAAGCCCAGCCTGGTCCCACCCGCTTCGCCCGGACAAATTTCCAGAACCAAGTCTCCAAGCGCCGCAGAATAGTGGAGCGGCCCATCGCCGTGCTTCTCCTGAACAAACATCACTCCAAGGTGTTCGTAAAACCTCTTCGTTTCCTCCAGCTTGTCCGTCTTGAGCACGAGCAAACTCAACTCCACGACTCACCTCTTTTTCAGCAAGAGCTCCTGCTCAGTGCCGTTGGGCAATCTCACCCGAATCGACATTCGACCGCCCAGTGCGGCGACAAGCCTGTTCAGCGTGCCGACCTGAATTTCCTGGCCACGATTTTCAGCCTTGGACACGGAGCCCTGTCCCTTGCCCAATTTTCTTGCAAGCTCCTTCTGGGACACTTTGCACGACCGCCGGAGGCTCTTGATGCTGACTTTCAGAGGCGCAGACGTGTTTTGGTCCAGCAGCAAGAGGGTGATGAGCCTGAGAGCGGCGGACTTGTGATCCGCGAGAACTTCGTGGGGCCCCTCTCCATAAACCGCCTGGTCGTCGACTTGAATGCCGAACCCCCGACCCGGTCGCCACTCCGCAGCGGCCGAATTGCCATGGAAGCCGGCATCCAGGAACCAGGACCCCTTGGGGTTGTCAGGCTTGTCAATCTTGACCTGACAGCCGGGCAGGTGTTCCCGGAGAATTCGGGAGAGCTTGTAGATGTCGTTCACAGGTCGCCTACCCTTCTTCCGTCCCGCCCCCGTTTCGAAAGGAGAATTTTGCCGTCCGAGGCGCCGACGATCTCGATGGCTCCGTTGTCGCCGATGAAGGTGTAATGACGCAGACTTCTCAGCCGCATGACCCGTCCGCCAGGCAGCGTCGTCAGGCTGTCTCTTTGCGGCGGATACATGGGACCATCCGACTTCCAGTGGGCCGGACGGTTGGGGATGTCCGTCAGTTCGTCCTCCACCGCGTCCATCGTGCGGCAGAGAAGGTCATAGGCCTCCTCGAACATCGCGGCGGCGTTGCCCGCCTGCACTCGCCGGCAGAACTCGGCAAGCCGTTCGGGCTTGGGCCGTTTCGCCATGCGAGGAAGTATACCCTACAGAGAATATTCTGTCAAGGCGATATTCTCGCTTCCAAAAGCCCGGCGCCGAAGGGGCTCTACCGGTACCGTCCGGCGACGAAGGCGGGCCGGTTCCGCGCGCAGCTCTTGGGGAGCGGGCCGATCTTGCCCGCGGCGCTCAAGGCGCAGGAGATCCTAGCGGAGAAACACGAGGTCGCGGCGGATGCGTGGAGCGCGACGAGCTACCGGGAGCTGCGGCGGGACGGCCAGGACTGCGACCGCTGGAACCGGCTGCACCCGGACCAGAAGCCGCGGGTGTCGTACGCGGCGCGGCTCCTGGCGGACACCGAGGGTCCGATCGTGGCGACGAGCGACCCGTGTGGGCGTGGAGGAGCGTCGGGAGCTTCTCGTTGCGGTAGAACGCAACGAACAGCATCCTCGAAAAGGCCAGGAGCATCGAGAACGCGTGGACGAGCGTCCTCACGCCCGCGATCAGGACGCGGTACGGGCTCCAGTCCACGTCGGCAAGCAGCTTACCGGCACGGACCGTGTGGCCCTTGAAGCCGTCGCTCATTATTTGGTTCACCCGCCGGTGGTGCTCGGGCGGATCTTGAGCGAGGGAACGGCCGAGAAGATCCTGTACAAGGCGGACGCGGTGCATCCACGCCACGGCGGGAACTTCAGGGTATCTGATCCGCTGGACTCCATCCCCCTTCGCTCGCGCCTCCGCGCGAGCTTCGGGGGACAGGTCCCCCAGGTCGTTTGTCACATCCCGGACGCTCACGAAAAGAGCCGCCTCTTCTATGGCTTTTACTCGGCGCGAGCCAGGGGCTGGCGGCGGATGCAGGGCGTCGTCACGGGCGCCGCGAGTGCCGTGCCCGGTGCGGTGGAGGTCGACGAGTCGGACCGGGCGCCCCTGTCGGTTCGCCGTCGGTGGGCCCATCTGATCAGGAAGGTGGGAGCCTGCCCTGAGCGAGCGGAGCGAGTCGAGGGGAGGTGGATCCCGTGGTCTGTACCCGCTGCGGGGCGACGATGAGAGTCCTCTCGCACCTCACGGACCCCAACGTGCTCGCTCGGATCTTGGGCCATCTGGGTCTCGCCTCAGCGGCGGAGGATGTGCGCGGTCCACCGACCGGGCGGTCTCCGACCCCGTCGGCCTCGCCCGTGGATGGGTTCGAGGTCCAGACCGAGTTCGGCTGGGATCAAACGGCGGACGAGGCGGCGTGGACCGGCGGAGAGGCTTCGGGCGAAGCTGGCGGAGAGGGCTTCGGGAACGAAGGAGCGACGGACGAACGCTTCTTCGAAATCGAGAGCCCCGCCGAGGAGACCTTCGACGCCGGCGACGCCGTGGAAGGCGAATAGCGGCGCTCTCAGGAGGGAAAAGAGGAGAGGCCCGGCTCGAGTTCCGTCCGGCTCCGGGCGAACAGGTTCGTCACCGCAGCTCGAACAGAAAATCGGGCTTGCTTGCGGCTGTGCAGACGCGTAGAATCGCGGTGACCGTTCACGGGTAGGTACGTATCACCACGGAGGCGCGGAGAGGTTGACATGTCGATTCAGGAATCTGGCGACCTTGTTTTGACAGGATAACAGGATCAACAGGATTCTCCAAAGCCGTATCCAGTTGATCCTGTAATCCTGTCAGAAAGAAATCCGACGCAATTGCTTGTCGACAATCGTGTGTTCGAAAAGCCGGCGAAGGTCCTCCGTGAGGCCTTCGTTTCTTCGTGCCCCCTGGTGAACGGTTACGAATCGCGCACATGGGGCTGCACGACGGACTCTCGCGGCCCTACCCGGGGCATGCGCCGGCCCAGTCCGGTGCGACGCCGCCCGGTTTTACAGCTTCCTATTGCCAATTAGGTCTCCTTCCCAGACGGCCTCGCTACGCCGTGGGGACCCCGTATACGGGGGTCTACCGATGACGCAGTGCGTCATGGCCAAGAAATGGGGCTCGTAGTAGACATAAGCCGAGAGCGCCTTTATTGGTGCTGCGCGCACTCGGAAGTAGATCCAACCGTGTCTGCGCCCCGGGGGAAGTAGACCTAACCGCGAAGTAGACATGATGCCTGATCAGGCGCACTCGATCGTCGTGAGGACGGCCCGAGTCCGATTCGCGGCCGCTCCACCGCTCACCCCGCGGAGTGCTGTTCGTATGCGACGACGTTCCTCCCAGAGATCACTGCCAACGCGGCTGCTGGATGAGCTTCTCGGCATCATCGTCCGACGCTTTCGACCCGAGAAGGTGCTCCTGTTTGGCTCGCACGCGTACGGCCGCCCGACTCCCGAAAGCGACATCGATCTCCTCGTCGTCGTCCGCCGACCCATCGACCCGGCGAAGATCCGCTGTTCACTACCGGCGGGCATCGCTTTCGACATCCTGGTACGTACGGCGGCCGAGGTCCGACAGCGACTTGCACTTCCCGATCCGTTCCTCGCGGAGATCTTCCAAAGGGGGAGGGTGCTATGGGACCGATCGCACGCGAGTGGGTCGAAAAGGCGGAGGAGGACTGGAACGTCGCCGTGCGCGAGACCCAGGTCAGGAGGCGCCGCTCCCACGGCGCGGTCTGCTTCCACTTCCAGCAATGCGCCGAGAAGTACATGAAGGCCGTCCTGGCGGACGCTGGCTTGCCGATCCCGCGGATCCACGACCTGGTGGCACTTCGGGCCCAGGCGGTGGTCCCTTGCCCCGCCCTCTCGCGCATCTCCGGAGTCCGACTCGCTCGGCTATCGAGTGGGGCGATCGAGTACCGATATCCTGGAGGGAAACCGACCCCCCGGCTCGCCGCCGCGGCAGCCAACGCTGCGGGGCGCGTCCGCCGTGTAGTGCGCGAGGCGATGGGGATCTGAACTCAACCGGAAGGAGCCCGAGCGGTGAGGGACTTTTTCCACACTCTTGTTGCTCTGTCGGCCGTGGGTTTCGGGTGCTGGTTTCTCGTCGACTCGGTGTTGGCCGTCCGGCGAGGCGCGATTGTACCGCCTATCGGAATCGTTGCAAAAGCGTACGTGAACCCCGGGACTTTCGGCAAGATCGAGCGAGCACGGGACCCGATAGCCTTTTGGATCGCGACGACGCTCAGTGCCCTCCTCGGTTGTCTGGGGCTGTTCGCCGCGTGCTTGGCGTTCTCCGCCAAGTGAACGCGTGCGGCCTCGCGCGGCGATCGTTCGATCGGGGCGTCTCCCGACGACTTTTCACGCCCACCTTCATCTCGTCGTGGCGGAGGGGCTTTTCCTCCGGCAGCTGGGACCGGCTCTTCTGGATCAATCGTCGTCTCGCGGATGCGCGTGGCACGGTGTTTCCTCGATATCTAGTCTGCCTCCTGCAGGAGGCGACCAAGGGAGAACGCGAACGCCTGCGAGAGGGCCGGCCCCACTCTGACGTCGCCGCCCTCTTCGGACAATCGATCTCGGACGCGCTATCGCCAACCTCAAGGCAGCGCGTTGATGCCGTTCGCGAGGAGTATCCGGAGCTGTGCCCCATCCTTGAAGCGCTGCAGGGCTACAATGCGTTCGGAAGCCCGAGGGCTTTGCGCGACAAGCTTGCGGACGCTGGAGTCAAGTTGCCCGAGGGGGCTCGGGACCTTCTCGTGGAAGCGGGCGTCCGGCCGCATGATTTTCACGGCGACCCGTCGCTTCAAGTCCTCGTCCTGCGCCTCGTACACTTCACCCTTCGCACCCTCCCCGAGCCGCCGTCCCAGGACGTATCGGCCGAGGCGCGTTCCGGGCCCGATGGGAGGCGCCGCGTCCCCGACGGGCGGGGCGGCGAGATCGAGGGGCGCGACCGCAGGCTGCGGCGAGGCTGCCTCTGGGGCCTGCGCCGGCGCCGGCGTGCGCGGCTGCAGAGAGGCCGCAGGCTGCTCCTGCGCCCGCACAACGCCCTTGGCTCCGCGCGCGTCGCCCCCGTAGCCGGCCCCCTCGCCGCCCCGGAAAGGGCTTCGAGAAGGACCGCGCCGTTCTCGGGCCGTTGGGAGGGCGCAAGTGCCACCGCCGCCCGCAGCGCCTCCCGCACGCGCAGGGTCGGGCCTTCCACGGCGTCGAGCGGACTCAGGTCCTCTCGGGAGCTCACCGGTGAGCATCCGGTACAAGACCCCCCCGGCGGCATAGACGTCGGATTGAGCATCCCCTCCCTCTGCTTGGCGGACCTCGGGGGCTGCGTAGTCCTGGGTCATGAGCGGCCCTGCCGGCGCGTCACCCGCCGCTCGTCCGAGGGCAGAGGCGAGTCCGAAGTCGCCGAGCTTCGTAGCGTCGAGCCGCGGAAGCAGGATGTTTCGCGGGCCCACGCCCAGATGGGGGACGCCTTGGCGGTGCGCATGCGCCAGCGCGGACAGGAGCCCGAGGGCGATGGGGAGCGCCTGTGCCCAGGTCAGCTTCCCGCGCTCGTCGAGGAGCGCTGCGAGCCTTCGCGTCTCCAGCCCTTCCATGCGGACGCAGGCGGTCGTCCGGCCTCGCCTCGACCCGAAGAGCCGGACAATGTTCTCGTGGTCGAGGCGCTCCGCGGCCTCCATCTCGCGAACGAATTGGAGTGCGTGTTTCTCCGAGCGAAGCAGGTCCGGCTACAGGATCTTGAGCGCGACGTCGCGCTCCCGTCCCAGATCGCGGGCCCGGTAAACCGCGCCCATGGTGCCGGAGCCCGCCTGGGCGAGTAACCGATAGCGCCCGTCCACCTCCGCTCCTTCCTCCAGGAGGCGTCCCTGCGCAACGCGGGCGGCGGCGCTCGCCGTCAACGTCCGCGCGAGGGGGGGAAGCGACGTCGACCAGGGCGAGCGCTTTCCCGAAGGTGAGGAGGAGTTCTTGCCGGCCTGCCTGGGGGGAGACGCGCTCGAGGAGACGGCGGACGTTCTCCCGGTCCCGGGGGGAGAGGTGTTGGCCTGCCTGGCGAACGGCCGACTCGAGGTGCGGGCGACGGACATTCCACGGGGCGGCGGCTACCGGACCGAGGCCGGACGCGGGGAGGAGCATCCGCCCGATCGCCTCATTGAACGCGCGGTCCTCCTGAAATTTGAGCAGTGCTTCGATCGCCGGTCCCAGGTAGGGGACCAACGGCAGGAGGGCGCGGCCTACGGCCAGGGCGAACCCGTACCATCCTCCGCGAGGACAGGCGTAGGCGTCCATGGAACCGACTCCCGATGCGGGTGCGACCCTGCTCGGTCCCTCGGTGCAGCGGAGGCAAGAGGCGACAAGGCCGTCGATCGGCCGACACCGACACCGACACCGAGGCCAGGATAGAATACCGCACCGGTCGCGGTCAAGTCCGAGCGCGCCGACGAAGTCTCTGTCGGCACAGGGCTGTCGAAAAACAAAACGCCTGCTTGCCTGGCTGCGGGCACTTGCCGGGAGCAATTAATCGACTCAAATTCCGGCGACGCCACCGTGCTCCCCCCGGCCGAAGGGTACTGCCCATGGGTTTACATTCTGCCGCGTTTCCTTGCGCCTTGCTAGGGCGGGCGCCTACCGCCCAGACATAAGTCCATGTGGCTTGTAGACTCGCGCGCCTTTCGCTGGCGTCTCGCTTCGGCATCGGCATTGCGACGAAGTCCTTTCCCATCCATCGAATGGCTTTTGGAAGCCCCTGCATGCGCGTCTCCCGTGAGCGGCCCCAGCGGTCGAGCCTGTGGGGCGCGATCGCCGCGGTCGTCCTTCTCGCGCCCTCCGTCCACTTCGCGGCCGAGCCCCAGCCCCCGCTCGAGGAGGCACTCCCGCGACTGGTCGCCGCCTGCGCCAGCGAGGACCCCCAAGTCCGGCGGGATGCGGTCGCGCGGCTTCGCGAGCGAGCGGAGGGGCGAGAGCCCGCGCTCGTAGCCCTCGCGCGCGGCGCGACCGACAAAGACCTGCGGCGGGCGGCCGTCTGCGGACTCGCCCTGCTCGGTCGCCCGGAGGCCTTCCCCGAGCTCGAGTCGCTGCTCGAATCTCCGGATGACGCATGGCGCCAGGTCGCGGTCGAGAGCGCCGGCTTTGCCGGCCCAGCAAAACTTCGCGGGCGGCTCCTCCGCTTGCTCCGGGCCACGCACCGCGGCACCCGCCTGGCCGCCGCGCGCGCCCTAGGGCGAATACCTGAGGCCGCCGACCTGGAGCCCGTCGTGCGCGAGCTCGAGGCCCGGCGCGAGGCCGTCGGCGGCGATCCGATCCAGCGTCTTGCGGCCTGCCACGTCCTCGCGCTCGTGGGCGAACGCGCCCAGCTCCTCGAAGCCTTTCTCTGCTCCGACCGGACGGAGGTCGTGGAGGAGGCCGCGCTCGCCCTCGCCGGCCTCGAGTGTCCGCTCGACTCCCCCACCGCCGGCGACACGCTCGCCCGCGCGTTTGGGGCTCGCACGCTCCACGTCGAAGTCCTGCGCATCCTCGCCCGCTACGCCGTGTGCTTCCACCCCAAAGCGTGCTTCACGGCGCTCGTCCATCCCGACGCGGAGGTGCGCCGGATCGTCGTGGACGGCCTCGATCGACAGCTCTCCGACGAACAGTTCGTCGTGGACCTGATCCGCGCGGGGCAGGCGCCGGGGGCGAAGACCCTCGACGACGGCGCCGGCGCGGGCAGGACCGTCGGGGACCGGATCCTCGCCTGGCTCTTGCGCGTGACGGCCGCGTCCCCGCACGGGAACTCGTTCGAAGACCGCCTCGCCTGGTACCAGCGCTGGCTCGTCGGCGCCGCGCCGAAAACGCTGGACGAGGCGGTCTCGAAGGCGATCGAGCGGGGCGTGACCTTCCTCAAGACCTGGGTCGGGGACGGAGAACGGGCGCCCTCGCGAGGAACGCCGGTCGGCGTCGCGGGCATGGCCGTCTACACGCTCATGAAGTGCGGAGAGTCCGTCGACACGCCGCAGGTGCAGAAAGGGCTCGACCTCCTCCTTGCCGAGCCGCCCGAGGGGACCTATTGCGCCGGCCTGGTGTGCATGGGGCTCGCGTCCGCGCTTGAGAAGTACCAGGCCCGACGCGACCCCGCGACGCGCGCGACCGTCCTCGCGGTCCGCCTCCAGGACGTCGCCGACGCGCTCGCGGCCTCGCAGCACCCGCGCGGGGGCTGGGGCTATCAGGTGCGGCCGATCGCCGGGCGTCGCACCCAGGCCGCGCAAGCGGCGCCCGCCATCTTCTCCGCCGGCTTCGATCTCTCCTGTACGCAGTTCGCCCTACTCGGCCTGCGCGCTGCCGCGAACGTCGGCTCGCGCGTGGACCGGTCCGTGTGGCAGCGGGCGGAGCAACTCTACTCCCACGCGCAGGCGAAGGACGGCGGCTTCCCCTACAGGCCGGACGACGGCGGCGAGGTCAGCGCAGGCTCTCCGTCGATGACCGCCGCCGGGCTCTACGGCTACCTCATCGCCCGGACGTCGCTGGACGAAAAACTCTCGATCGCGACGGCGAAGCAGGCGGCCGTGTATCCGCGCGGCTGGGCGTGGCTCGAACGCGCCTACGCCGTGCGCACTCCGGCGTGGGGGGGCGATCCGTACTACTGGCTCTACAGCCTCGAGCGCCTGTGCATGGTCGCCGGCGAGGCGCGCATCGCCGGCCGCGACTGGTACCAGGAAGGCGCGGAGTGGCTGGTCGGCGCGGCGCGGGAAGACGGGAGCTGGAAGGGGAGCTACGGCGAGCGCGTGGACACCTGCTTCGCGCTCCTCTTCCTCCGGCGCGCTTTCATCATGACGGTCACCCCCTCCAAGGACGGGCACGAGCCGGCGGCCAAGTAGGGCGGCGCCACGCTCCGCCGGCCATGCGCGCTCCCGCGGTTCCACCCGGCGTTGCTGCTTGTACGCCGCCCCGCTGCGTGCTACAATTCTCCCCGCTCGTTGTTCGGCCTCAGCCCGCTCCTCGGCTCCCTCGGCGCCCCCCTGTCGGGAACCCGCAGCCGCAAACCCGAATCCGGCGGACGGCGCGATGCACATCGGCTTCCTGAACCCGATTGCTCTCTTCCTCCTTCTCGCGCTCCCGCTGGCGGTCCTGCTTGCCGTCAAGAGCCGCGCGGGCCTCGAGGGGGTCCGTAAGCACCTCTCCCTCGCGCTCCGGCTCGTCATCCTGGCCCTCCTCGTCCTCGCGATCGCCGAGCTGCAGCTCATCCGCGAGAGCGACGACCTCGCCGTCCTCTTCCTCCTCGACTGGTCCGAGAGCGTGCCCGCGGACATCAAGCGCGCCTCGTGGGACTACGTGAAGAAGGCCTGCGAGCACATGGATCCGAACAAGGACCGCGCCGGGATGGTCCTTTTCGGGGGGGACGCATCGGTCGAGTTTTCGCCGACCCGCATGGTCAAGCTCGACGCCGCCCCGGCCTCCGTGGTCCAGACGAAGCTCACCGACCTTTCCGCCGGCATCCGCCTCGCCCTCGCCGCCTTTCCCGAGGGCGTCCAGAAGCGGATCGTGCTCCTCTCCGACGGCAACGAAAACAAAGGCTCCGCGCTGGACGAGGCCGAGAATGCGCGCGTGAACGGCGCGCGCGTCGAGTGCCTGCCCCTCCAGGTCAGCCTCCCGCGCGAGGTCTGGTTCGACAGCCTCCTCGTCCCCAACGAGGTCAAGAAGAGCGAGAGCTTCGAGGTCAAGCTCGTGGTCAACTCGCTCAAGGCGAGCGACGCCGTCGTCCGCCTTTTCCAGAACGGCGCGCTGGTCCTCACCGAGGACGTCAAGCTCGTCGCGGGCAAGAACGTCTTCGTCCTGCCCCGCAAGCTCGACCAGCCCGGCTTCTTCACCTATGAAGCACTCGTCGAAGCGAAGGGGGCCGACGACACCCTCGCCGAGAACAACCGCGCCTACGGCTTCACCTTCATCCGCGGCGAGCCCAAAGTGCTCTACATCGAAGGGGACGAGAAGGCCGCCCACTTCCTCACCGACGCCCTCCTGTCCGAGAAGATCCAGGTCGACGCGGTCGGCGTGAGCGGCCTGCCGTCGAACCTCGCGGAGCTGCAGAACTACGACGCGGTCATCCTCTCCAACGTCGGCGCGCACTACCTGGCCGACTCGCAAAAAAAGATGTTCGCAAGCGCGGTGCGCGACCTGGGCATCGGCTTCACGATGATCGGCGGCGAGGAGAGCTTCGGCCCCGGCGGCTACCAGGACTCGCCGATCGAGGAGGCCCTGCCGGTCCTCATGGACATCCCGCAGCGCAAGGTCATCCCGAAGGGCGCGCTCGTGATCATCATGCACACGTGCGAAATCCCGGACGGGAACACGTGGGCGAAGGAGATCGCGATCGCGGCGCTCTCCGTGCTCTCGGCGCGCGACCTCTTCGGCGTGCTGCTCTTCGACATGGCGGGGGAGCACTGGCAGCCCACGCTGACGGAGGTGGGGGACAAGTCGAAGCTCATCCGGATCATCAAGACGATGACCCCGTCGGACATGCCGAGCTTCGACAATACGCTGCGCATGGCCTACGGGGACCTCAAGCGGAGCGACGCGATGATCAAGCACATCGTGATCATCTCCGACGGGGACCCGGCCCAGCCGGCGCAGGCGCTCATTTCGAACATCGTGAACGCGGGGATCACGGTCTCCGCCGTCGGCATCGCGCCCCACGGCCCCGGCTGCACGGACATGCTGCGCATGATCGCGCAGACCTGGGGGAAGGGCCGCTACTACGAGCCTTCGAGCGCGCGACATCTGCCGCAGATCTTCGTGAAGGAGGCCGCGGTCATCCGCAAATCGCTCATCGCGGAGCGGGACTTCCGGCCGGCCCCCGGCGACCCGACCGAGATCCTGAAGGGGCTGTCCGCGTCGGAAATCCCGACGCTGCACGGCTACGTGCTCACGACGCCGAAACCGAAGGCCGAGGTCCATCTCCGTTTCCCCGAGGAGGACAAGGACCCCATCCTCGCGACGTGGCGCTTCGGCCTCGGCAAGACGCTGGCCTTCACCTCGGACGCGAAAAACCGGTGGGCGAGCGACTGGGTGAACTGGGGCAAGTACTCGAAGTTCTGGGCGCAGTCCGTGCGCTGGACCTTGCGCGAGGCGTCGAAGAGCGAGTTCCGCATGACCACGGAGATCGTCGGCGGCAAGGGGACCGTGATGCTCGACGCGGTCGACACCTCCGGGCGGTTCGTGAACAACCTCGACCTGCACGGGCGCTTGGTGCTCCCGACCTTCGAGGGGGAGGGCTTGCAGTTCGACCAGGTCGCCCCGGGCCGGTACGAGGCGCATTTCCGCGCGGACGAGGTCGGCTCGTACATGGTGAATCTCGACTACTCCGGGGAGGGCGGCGTGCAAGGGGGCGCGATGGGGGGCGTGTCGGTGCCGTACGCGTCCGAGTACCGGGACATGGGGACGAACGAGGTCCTGTTGCGGCGGATCGCGGAGGCGACGGGCGGGCGCGTGCTCGGCGAGGACGATCCGGTCTTCGTGCACGACCTCACGCGGACGCGCGTCCCGCGCGAGACCTGGCCGCTCCTGGTGGCGCTCGCGCTCGCCCTCGTGCCGTTCGACATCTTCGTGCGGCGCGTGGTCGTCGAGAAGAAGGACCTGGTGTGGCTGGCGCGAAAGGTCGCCTCGTGGATCCCGTACCTCGGCGAGCGGTTGCGCGGGAAGCAGGCGGCCGACCCGACCCTGGCCGCGCTCCTCGCGCGGAAGGATGCGCTCAAGAAGCAGGAGGCGGAGCGCAAGGTCTTCCAGGCGACCGGCGACCAGCTCGCGCGCGCGGCGCAGGCCGATCTCGGCCCGGCCGACGGCGACGCGGCGGGTCCGAAGGGTCCGACCGGCCCGGACGCCGGTGCCCCCCCGCCGCCGCCCCCGCAAGTGCCCGCCGAGGCGGAGGCCCCCGACTACACCGCGCGCCTCCTCCAGGCCAAGCGGCGCGCCATGGACGCGAAGAAAAAACCAGGGCAGCCGGGGAATTGAGATTGGAGATTGGAGAATTGAGATTTGGGAAGTCGTGAGACCATTTCTGCGCGAATCGAACCCCATGGAAGCCGCGGATTTCCCAGAGCAGCCCCTGGCCGCAACCAAAGGGACGAGCCACCGAAGACGCCGAAAACACCGGAAGACGAACCGCGAATTTCGCGACTTTTTCGCTGGGAATTCGTTGCCGAAAAAACAAGCTTTTGCACGGTTGTGATACAGATTCTCCGGGATTACACAGATTACGAATTCGAATCTGTGTAATCGTCGTTAATCTGTGAAATCTGTGGTTCTGTCGTCCGTTGGCCGCGGCGCCGCCGTTTTGGGATTTGGGATTTGGGATTTTCGCACATGAGTGACGTCGTTCAGCGCGTGACCGAGTTCCGGAACGACTTCCAGGCCCTGCGCCAGGAGATCGGCAAGGCGATCGTCGGCAACCAGGAGATCGTCGACGGCGTGCTCACCTGTCTCTTCGCGGGCGGCAACTGCCTCCTGGAGGGCGTCCCCGGCCTCGGCAAGACCCTCCTCGTCCGCACGCTCTCGCAAGTGCTCGAGCTCAAGTTCTCCCGCATCCAATTCACGCCCGACCTCATGCCCGCCGACATCCTCGGCACGAACCTCGTCATGGAAACGCCGTCGGGCGAGCGCATGTTCAAGTTCCAGCCCGGCCCGCTCTTCGCCCAGATCGTGCTCGCGGACGAGGTCAACCGCGCGACGCCGAAAACGCAGTCCGCGCTTCTCGAGGCCATGCAGGAGCACACCGCGACGATCGGCGGTACCCAGTACAAGCTGCCGGAGCCGTTCTTCGTCATGGCGACCCAGAATCCGATCGAGATGGAGGGAACCTATCCCCTGCCCGAGGCGCAGCTCGACCGGTTCTTCTTCAAGCTCCTCCTCAAGTACTCGACCCTCGGCGACCTCAAGGAGATCCTCAGCCGCACGACGGACGCGACCGCGAACCCCATCGGCAAGGTCATGGACGGCGGCCGGATCGAAGCGCACAAGCGACTCGTGAAGGAGGTCGTCGCGGCCCCGCACATCAAGGACTACGTCGCGCGCATCGTGCTGGCCACGCATCCGAAGGGGGAGCACGCCCCGGACAGCACGAACCGTTTTCTCCGCTTCGGCTCGAGCCCGCGCGGTGCCCAGTGCATGATCCTGGCGGCGAAGGTGCGCGCCCTGCTCGACGGCCGCTACAACGTGAGCTTCGAGGACGTCCGCCAGTCGGCCTTCCCGACCCTGCGCCACCGCCTCATCCTGAACTTCGAAGGGGAGGCGGAGGGGGTCGAGGCGGACCAGGTGATCGCGAAAATCCTCGAGCACGTGCCGACCGAGCCCTCGGCCGCGAAGGCCCCCGCGCCGGCCGCTGCGCCGAAGCGCTGATCCGCCCCGGCCTCCGAACCGCGAGCGTGAGCGAGCGGTCCCGCGGCGCCCACGCGTGCCGCCTGGATCGACCTCGCTCGAGCCTCCCTCGCCCCGCGTCCGCTCCCCCCAAATCGGAACCAGCCTCATGCCCCGCATCGAAGAGCTCCTCGACAGCGACTTCATGAAGAAGCTCGAGCAGCTCTCCCTCGTCTCGCGGAAGATCTTCACCGGCCGCATGAAGGGAGAGCGGCGCTCGAAAAAGCGCGGCTTCTCCGTCGAGTTCGCCGACTACCGCGACTATTCGCACGGCGACGACTTGCGGTTCATCGACTGGAACGCCTACGGCCGGCTCGATCGCCTCTTCATCAAGCTCTTCATGGAAGAGGAGGACCTGCACGTCCACCTCCTCCTGGATACCAGCGAGTCGATGAGCTTCGGCAAGCCGTCCAAGATCGAATACGCGCGCAAGGTCGCCGCGGCCCTCGCCTACATCGCGCTCTCCGGCCTCGACCGCGTCGGCGTCTACGGCCTCCAGGCCGACGGCCTCCTCCGCTTCCCGCTCACGCGCGGGAAGAAGCAGATGTGGAAGATGTTCGAGTTCATCCTCAACCTTCCGTGCGAAGGGGGCACGGCCCTCGACGTCGCCTGCAAGCGCTTCGCCGTCCAGCACCCGGGGAAGGGCGTGCTCGTCGTCCTCTCCGACTTCCTCGACAAGACCGGTTACGAAACGGCCCTGAAGTATTTCCTGTACGAAAAGATGGACGTCTTCGTCCTCCAGATCCTCGCCGAGGAGGAAGTCAACCCGACCTTCGTCGGGGACCTGAAACTCGTGGACGTCGAGGACGCGGACATCGCCGAGGTCTCGATCACCGCCAACCTCATCAAGAACTACCAGAAGAACCTGCGCGCCTACTGCTCCACGCTGAAAGAGTTTTGCACGAAGCACGGCTTCAACTATCTGTTCGCGCCCACGTCCGTCCCCTTCGACCAGCTCGTCCTGAACTACCTGCGGACGGCGGGGCTGTTCAAATAGCGCGTCCGTGGCGCGGCAACCGCCAACGACGGAACCACAGATTTCACAGATTAACGACGATTACACAGATTCGTAATCTGTGAAATCCCGAAAAATCTGTGAAATCTGTGGTTTTCGTGGTGTTCGCTCCCCGAGCAAGCGTTTGCGAGAAGCAATGGGCCACTTCCTCTACCCGGCCGCCTTCGGCTTCGCCGCGGTGCTGCCGCTCATCGTCCTCCTCTACATCCTGAAGATGAAGAGGAAGGAGTGCGTCGTCTCCAGCACCTTCCTCTGGCGGAAGTCGATCGACGACCTGCGCGTGAACGCCCCGTTCCAGAAGCTGCGAAAGAGCCTGCTCCTGCTCCTGCAGCTCCTGCTGCTCATCCTGCTCATCCTCGGTCTTGCCCGCCCCTTCATGAAGCTGCGCGGCTTCGAAGGGCAGTCGCTGATCCTTCTCCTCGACACGAGCGCAAGCATGCAGGCGCGCGACGTCGAGCCGAGCCGGTTCGAGTTCGCCCGCGCCGCCGCGCTCACGATGGTCGACGACCTCTCCCGCGGCGACCGGATGATGATCATCACCTTCGATGCGAAGGCGACGATCCTCTGCTCCCTCACGACCGACAAGTCCCTGCTGCGCTCCACGCTCGCCTCGGTCGACGTCAAGGACACGCGGACGAACCTGCGCGAGGCGCTCGTGATCGCGCGCTCGGTCGCGCAGACCCAGGAGAACCCGGCGATCGTCATCCTCTCGGATGGCGCGTTTCCCGACGTCAACGAGGACGCCGGCAAGAAGGGGCGGGTGCACCTCGTCTCCGTCGGCGAGCGTTCGAAGAACGCGGGGATCACCGCGCTCGAAGCCCGTCGCGGACTGGAGACCGAGGAGGGGTATCAGGTATTCGCCCGAGTCGAGAACTTCGGGAAAGAGCCGGTCGAAGGGATCCTCGAAGTGACGCTCGACGCGAAGCTGATCGACGCGCGCAAGGTGAAGCTCGCCCCGGGGGAGAAACGCTCCGAGGTCTTCGAGAAGGGCGGGCTCGTCGAAGGGACGCTGCGCGCCCACCTCGACATTCCGGACGACCTCGCGGTCGACAACGAGGCGTGGTGCGTGCTGCAGAAGGACCGGGAGACGCGGCTCCTCGCGGTCACGGAGGGGAACTACTTCCTCGAGAAGGTGCTGCGCCTCGACCCGAACGTGCGCTTCGACCGAACGAGCCCCGCCGATTTCAAGTCGATGGCGCCGGAAAAGCTGCGGCCGTACGACGTGATCGTCCTCGACGGCGTCACGGTCGAGCGGCTCGGCGAGGGGAACTACCTCTGCGTGAATTGCGTGCCGCCGCTGGAGGGGCTCAAGGCCGGCGAGAAGGTGAAGTTCCCCGTCATTCACGACTGGAAGCGGACGCACGCGTTGACGCGCTTCGTGAACTTCTCGAACCTGGAGATCCGCGAGGCGACCCACATCGAAGTGCCGAAGTGGGGGGAGGTGATCGTCGAGAGCGACCAGACGCCGGTCGTCGCGGCCTTCGCGAAATTGAATCAGAAGGTGCTGGTGATCCCCTTCGACCTCTACGCCTCGGACTGGCCGCTCCGGCTCTCGTTTCCGCTCTTCGTTTCGAACTCCGTGCAATGGCTCTCGGGGCGTTACAGCCAGGGCGCGGGCCTGGCCGTGGCGGCCGGCGACGTGCTCGCGTACACGCCGGGCCGGGAGACGACCGAGGTGACGATCACGGACGCCCGCGGCAAGGTCGTCACGGAGAAGCCGGCGGAGAACCGGCGGATCCTCTTCGGCGGCACGGACCGCGCGGGAATCTACGTGGTGAAACCGAACGACGGGGAGCCGGTGCGGTACGCGGTGAACCTCTTGAACGCGCTCGAGTCGAACCTCGCGCCGCGCGACAAGCTGACGCTGGGCGACACGGAGGTGGGCGTGTCGAAGCAGGCCGTGGTGTCGAACCGCGAGATCTGGCACTGGCTCGCGATGGGGGCGTTCGCGGTCTTGCTCTTGGAGTGGTTCGTGTACCACCGGCGGGTGTGGGTGTGAGTTCCTCCTGCACGCGGTGCAGCCCTCGGACCTCGCGCACGACTCGTCGTGGGCGGTCGGCGGCTACGGCCGTGCCCGGCACGCAGTGCGGAGGGAGGGCGGACCCCGGACGAACAGCTCCTCACACGCGAAA
Organism: Planctomycetota bacterium; assembly: GCA_016197205.1. Taxonomy (GTDB): domain Bacteria; phylum Planctomycetota; class MHYJ01; order WSZJ01; family JACPWG01; genus JACPWG01. The sequence continues at coordinate 105,276 of JACPWG010000051.1, read as the reverse complement.
CGGCAAGAGGCGCCACGTCAAACCGAGCCCGAGGGTAGGTGCCTGGGGAGCCTGCCGCCCAGGATCAGGCTTGACTTGGTCCCTCCGCGCCGGTTATTTTGCTCGAAGAATTCCTGTCCACTCTCCACCTCCACCGATGGAGCTGCCCGTTCATGCGTTCCGCCGTGTCGGGGCCAGTTTCGGGCGCCGTTCCGACTTGGCAGCGACTCCGCCCGCCGGTAACGAATGCCCTTCTCGCGAGCATCACGCGGCGAATCGTCCGTGCCTTCAAGCCGGTCCGGGTGATTCTCTTCGGGTCCTATGCGTATGGCACTCCCCGCCCTGAGAGCGACGTCGATCTGTTCGTCGTGATGTCCTCCCGCGAGTCCATGTCCAGGCGAATGATCCGAGTGGCACGCGTAGCCTACACGCCGTTCCTCCCGATGGACGTCCTGGTGTTCACCCCGTCCGAAGTACGTGACCGGATTCGCGACGGCGATCCGTTCGTTGCGGAGGTCCTCTCCAGGGGAAAGGTGCTCTACACCCGTGGCTCGATGCGACGAGTGGATCGCGAAGGCAGAGGCTGACGCCCAGGGTGCGACCGCGCTCGCGCGCCGACGGACGAACCCTCTCCCCGATCTCGTGTGCTTTCATTGTCAACAGAGCGTCGAGAAGTACTTGAAGGCGCTTCTCGTGCACGGTGGGGAGAGTCCTCCGCGTACCCACGATCTGGTCCAGCTACTCGACCTGTGTGCCGTCCGCGACTTGTCGATCCGGCGCCATCATCCCGATGTCATGTCCCTCAACGTGTACGCGGTCCTGGTTCGCTTCCCCGATCTCTCCGCGAACCGGATGGAAGCGAGCGCTGCCATTGGCGACCCTGCGGCGCATCCGTCGGGCCGTCCGCAGGCGCCTTGGGCTGTGAGAATTCGCCTGGAGTCGCTCTCCCGGCGGACCTGTTGGTCGTGCGCGGCTTCAGCCGCGCCGCGTGGGCGCCGGAGGTTCGAATGCCGGCTCTTGCGGCACGCGCTGAAGGCGGGACGACGAACGAAGCATGCGAGACGCCGATGCTCGGTCGACAGGGAGTGTCCGTCCGGGCGAAAGGGAGTCGAGGCAAAGCGCCTGCGCCTGTCAGGCGAGGACGCCTCTTGGGAGCACGGACGTACCCGCCCGCGCAGAGGGCCCAAGGAACTGAGCTCCGGAAAAGCCTCCGGGGCGGCCGGCGTGCCGATCCAGGCCGGCGAGGGTGTCACACGGTCTCCCGGCCCACTATCTCCGGCGTTGGGTTCGCAGCGAGGGCGGCAGAAGGTCGGGCAGGACGTCGAGCGCCATGAGGATCGGACGTCGCAGGCGTTTGCCGCGGCTCCCGTGCGCCGCAGAGGAGCCGAGGAAGGTCCGGCGTCTCACGCTCGGGCGGCGGATCGCCTCGAGACGGTGTTTCCGCTTGCGCTTCGTCCAACAGCCGCGATACAATCCCCGGGTGTCCCGTCCCCGTGGGGTCTTGCGTTTCAACCGTTTCAAAGGGTGCCGCCCAGTGGCGACCCGCCGGCCGGTCCGGCCTGCCGGTGATGGTGAGGCGCCGTACCACCCACAGCCCGGGAGGAACGGGGCGATCCGAGCTCGACGGGACTCCGGGTATCGTCGAGGCTGCCCCATGTCGCTCAACCCACCGTCCGAGACGCCGGCCATCCTGCCGACGGCGATCCCTCGCTGGCCGATCCATCGACTCACGGTGGACCAGTACCACCGCATGCTTGAAGTGGGGATTCTGGGAAGCGGGGAACCTGTCGAACTGCTCGAAGGCTGGTTGGTGGAGAAAATGGGAAAGAACCCTGGACACCGGATGGCGGTTCGGTTGGTGCTTACCGCGCTCGAACGCCTGCTCGTCTCGGGCTGGTATGTCGATGTGGAAGCTCCCGTCACCCTGACTGGCAGCGAACCCGAGCCGGATCTATCGGTCGTGCGCGGCGACACTCGGCAGTATGCTGACCGGCATCCCGGTCCCGCGGACGTGGGCTTGATCGTCGAAGTCGCCCAATCGAGCCTGGGGAGCGACCGGGGACTGAAGGGGAGCATCTACGCCGCGGCGGGCATCCCGGCCTACTGGATCGTCAACCTGGTGGACCGCCGAATCGAGGCCTACACCGAGCCGACCGGTTCGGGCGCGGAGGCTGCATACGGGCGTCGGCAGGACCACGGAGAGGCCGAGACGATTCCCGTCGTGCTGGACGGACGGGACGTGGCCCGCTTGGTCGTGAGAGACGTGTTACCGTAGCAGGATGGCCACCCTCGCCGACTCCGCTTCCCCCGCGCCCGTCGCAAGCTCCTTCGCGTACCAGAACGCGGCGTACGGATTTTCGTTGTACGCCGGTATCGGCCGGTAGCCTGCGGCCTCGTACAGCCCCCGCGCCTCGGTCAACGGCGCCGCGGTGTCGAGGACCAGCCGCCGCCGGCCGAGGTCCGCCGCCGCCCGCTCTAGAGCCTCCAGTATCCGCCGGCCGTGCCCGCGTCCTCGCGCCGCGCGTGCGACGTACATGCGCTTGATCTCCCCCGTGTCCGCGTCGCAGCGCTTCACCCCTCCGCAGCCCACCGGGACCCCGTCCTCGTACATCACGAGGAAGGCGCCATGCGGCGGTTCCATTTCGTCCGGCGTAGCGGTGGTCGAGCGACCCGGCTCGAAGCCACCGAGCCGTTCGCGCAATTCCTCGAAGTACCGCTCCACCATCTCCGCCGCGTCGGGGTGGGACAGCCGGACACGCTCGACCTTCGTGGGCATGAAATTCTCCGCTCGCAATCCCGGGTTCCAGGCCGTCGCAGCTTGCAATCCTGTGCCATTATCCTTGTCCGGGGGCCGCCGGTGCGAGTAAAATCCGCGCCGACGCTTCTCCTCCCGTTCCCCCCTCCTCCCGACGCCCGAGGGCCCAGGGGCCTGGCCCCAGACACGGAGTCCCTTCATGCAACTGCTCGGCTCGCGGCTTCGCCCCCGCCGTTTCGGTCTCGTCTTTCCCCTGCTTCTTCTCGCGCTCGTTTTCCCGCCCGCCTTCTCGCAGGACGGCGAGGGAAAGAGCAAGCCCGCCGCCCCCAAACCCGAGCGGCCGAAGCGAAACACGCCCCCGTGGATGGCGGTCTATCGCGGGGACTACAAGAAGGCCCTCGCGGAATTCGCGAAGCTCGCCGAGGCCGCGCCGACCGACGTCGAAGTCCGGCTCGGACTCGCGCGCGCGAAAGACGAGACGGGCGACTATGACGGCGAAGAGGCCTGCCTGCGCCAGGTGCTGGAACTCAAGCCCGACCATCGCGAGGCGCGCGCCCGGCTCGCGGACCTCTTCCTCCTCCGCGGACGCCGTGACGACGCGCTCGCCGTTGCCGAGTCCTTCCTGAAGGCCTCCGCCGAGGACCCGATCGGGCACTGCGTGAAGGGGCTCGTGCTCCTCGACCGCGGCGCTTTCGAAGAAGCCGAGAAGGAGCTGAACGCCTCGCTCGACGCCCACTTCTCCTCGGAGCTGGACGATCCCGACGACTTCTTCCACGTCGCGCTCGCCGCCTACCAGTTCGGCAATCGGACCGGGGATGCCGGCACGCTCAAGATGGTCGCTCATGACCTTGTCCCGAAGGTCACCGAACTGGACAAGTTCTACCACGCCGCGCGCTGCGTCGAGGCCTTCCTTTACCTCGAAAAGGACAACGCGCCCGACGCCGGCGGCACCTTCAAGGAAGTCCTCGACCTCAACCCGGTCCACCCCCTTTCCCACGTCGGCAAGGCCTACGTCGCCGTCCACGACGGCCGGCTCGACGAGGCGGAGCGGGAGTGCGCCCGCGCCCTGCAGGTGAACCCGAACCTGCCCGACGCCCACCAGCTCATGGCCTACCTCCATTTCTGGGACCAGGAGCTGGACGCGGCCATGACCGAGGTTCAGGCCCTGCTCAAGGTCGATCCCCTCTCGATCCCCGCGCAGGCGATTGCCGCGGCCGTCGCGCTCCTGAACAAGGACGCCGCGCGCCTGGCGGACATCGAACGCAAGGTCCTCGTCGAGCACCCCCATTGCGGCGGCTTCTACGGCGAGTTGGGCCAGCTCTGCCTCCAAGTCATGCGCTTCGATGCCGCGGAGGGCTATTTCCGGAAGGCCATCGAGCTGGACGAGAAGCAGTGGAACGCCGTCACCAACCGCGGCGTGGTCCTCCTCCATCTTGGCCGCGAGGACGAAGGCCGGAAGCTGATCCAGGAGGGCTTCGACAAGGACAGCTTCGATACGCGCGCCTACAATCTCCTCAAGCTCTTCGAAAAAATGGAAAAGGAGATGCTCCTGACGGACCACGGGCGCTTCCACCTGCGCGTGAACTCCGCGGAGGAAAAGGCGATGACCCCGTACGTCCTCGAGTGGCTCGCGCGCGCCGACGAGGCGCTCTCGGCGAAGTACGGCTTCAAGCCCGAGAGCCCGATCCTCGTCGAGGACTTCGCGCTCCACAAGGACTTCTCCGTCCGCACGGCGGGCATTCCCGGCCTGGGCGCGCTCGGGGCCTGCTTCGGCCGCGTCGTCACGCTGCTCCTGCCGACCGAGGCCGTGTTTCGCATGACCCGGGAGTTCAACTGGTCGCGGGTCCTCTGGCACGAGTACGCGCACGTCGTCACGCTCCAGCTCAGCAAGAACCGCGTGCCGCGCTGGTTCACCGAGGGGCTCTCCGTCTACGAGGAGAAGGCGGCGAATCCGACCTGGGCGCGCGAGATGGAGCTGGAGCTGTACGGCGCGTACCACAAGGGGCAGCTCCTCGCCATCGAGGAATTGAATCGGGGCTTCACCCGCCCCAAGTTCCCCGAGCAGGTCCTGCTCTCCTACTATCAGGCGAGCCTGGTCTGCGAGTACATCGAAAAGAAGTGGGGCTTCGCGACCATCCCGAAGATGCTCAAGGCCTACGGCGAGGAGAAGGGCACGGTCGAGGTCCTGCGCGAGTGCTGTGGGGTGACGACCGCGGAATTCGACAAGGGTTTCTGGTCCCACCTCGAAGCTTTTTTTGCGAAGATGAAGGTCCCCCCGCAGTACGGGGAGGCCGAGGTGAAGGCGTTCGAAGAGCGGGTGGAGAAGGACCCCAAGGACGCGAAGGCACAGGCCGCGCTGGCGTGGTCGAGCCTGCATGCGAACAAGGCCGATGAGGCGGGCGCGCACGCCCGGAAGGCCCTGGAGGCGGACCCGAAGTGCGCGGACGCGCTGGCCGTCCAGGGCTACGTCGCGGACGACAAGAAGGACGCGGACGAGGCGCGGAAGCTGCTTTCGGCCGCGGCGGAGGCCGGCGCGGACTACTACGGCGTCCACCTGAGACTGGCGAAGCGGCTGCTCGAGGCCAAGGAGAAGGACCAGGCGATCGCCGAATTCGAGAAGGCGAAAGCGGCCTTTCCGTCGCGCGCGGAGCGGGACGACAACCCGTACTTCCACCTCGCGAAAATCTACGAAGAGGCGGGGCAGGAGGAGCAAGTGCTCGTGGAGCTGGAGGCGTTGCGGGCGATCGACCAGGACGACTATGGCCTGCGGCGGCGGCTCGCCGAGCGCTACAAGAAGGGGAAGAAACCGGAGGAGGCGCTGCGGGTGCTCGAGGAAGCGAACCAGATCCGCTCGCTCGATCCGGAGCTGCACGAGGAATGGGCGTCTCTGGCCAGGACCGCGAAGCAGTACGACCTCGCGGTGCGCGAGCTGGAGGTGGCGATCGCCGCGCGTCGCCGCGGCTCCTCCGGCGGCGACGCCGACGAGAAGATCGGAGACCTCTACTGCGAGCTGGCCGAGGTGCGGCTGGACCAGGGAAAAAAAGACGAGGCGACCCAGTGCCTGGACGACGCGGAGTACGCGTTTCCCAAGTGCGCGCGCGTCAAAAAAATCCGCGAACGGCTCGAGGAGACCGCGAAACCGGACACCGCCAAGCCGGAGCCGGAAAAACCGCCGGCGCCGGAGAAGCCAGGGCCGGAAAAACCACTGAGCCCGGAGAAACCGGGCGGGACCCGGTGAGGGCCAGCCCGAAGGCCACGGTGCTGTTTGTAGTTCCGCCTTCAGGCGGGGCGTGCGGCGAGGCGTCGACCTGGCGGCAAGGTCGAACCGGGCAGGTCGCGTAGACACGGTGAGACCGCTCCCTCACCGTCGCGGTTCCGTTCCGTCCCTTAGTTCGCGGTGTGCATGCGGCGATTGGATCGACTGTACCTCGCCTTCTTCTTCGCCTCCGGCCTGAGCGGTCTCGTCTACGAGGTCCTCTGGACCCGGCTCCTGACGCGCCACCTGGGGAACACCACCCACTCGGTCTCCACCGTCCTCGTGGCCTTCATGGGCGGGCTGTCCCTCGGGAGCTGGCTCGCGGGCCGCGCACGCGAGGGCCGACGCTGGCTGCTCGTCTACGGCCTTCTCGAGTTCGCGATCGGGCTCTGGTGCCTCGCCCTCCCCTTCCTGGTCGAGCTGACCCCCCTCCCTCTTCGCGCCGTGTACGACGCGCTCGGCGACCATCCCCTCGTCTATACGCTCGTCCGCTTCGCGCTCGCCGCGGTCGTGCTGCTCGTGCCGACCACGCTCATGGGGGCGACGCTCCCGGTCCTCGCCCGGCATTTCCTCTCGGAGGAGCGGACGTTTGCCCGTCGCCTGGCGCGCCTCTATGCCGTGAATTCCGCAGGGGCCGTCGCCGGCGCCCTCCTGGCCGGCTTCTACCTCCTGCCGACGTTCGGGGAAATGACGGCGAACCTCACCGCAGCCGCGCTCAACCTCGTGATCGGCGCCGCGGCCGCCCTCGCAGGCCGTGGAGTCGCGCCAACCGCTGGGACCGGCCGGCTCGCCGCTGGGGAAGCGCCACCCGCGGCCGCCGGCGACGCTCCCCCCGCACCCGCGCTGCCGCTCGGCCGGCCGGTGCTCGTCGCCCTCGCGCTCTCCGGCGCCGCCTCCATGGTCTACCAGGTCGTGTGGAACCGCATCCTCTGCTCCTTCATCGGGTCCTCCACCTACGCCTTCACGCTCCTCGTTTCCGCGTTCATCCTCGGCCTTTCGCTCGGGAGCGCCGCTCTCGCGCGCTGGGCGGACACCCGCCGCGACCCCATCCGGTCCTTCGGCCTCGTGCAGGGCGTGATCGCCGCGTCCGCGCTGGGCGTCACCCTCGCGATGACTTCCCTCTCCGGCGCGATGCAGTCGCTCATCCTCGCGAATGCCGATCGCTTCGCCGTGCTCGAGGCCGCCGAGTTCGGCGCGCTCTTCGTCCTCTTTCTCGTCCCGACCTTCGCCATGGGCGCGACCTTTCCGCTCGCCGCCCGCATCTACGCGACCGCGGGCCTCGGCCTGGGCGCCGGCCGTTCCGTCGGGGATTGCTACGCCATGAACACGATCGGAGCGATCGTCGGCTCGTTCCTCGGCGGGTTCGTCCTCATCCCCGTCCTCGGGCTTCGCCACGCGGTGACCTTCGCCGTCGGCCTCAACCTCTTCGGCGGCGCGCTCGGCCTGGCCGTCGCCGGGCTGCGCCGTCCGCGCGCGCGGGCCGCGCTCCCGCCCCTGCTCGCCGCCGCTGCCGGCCTCGCCGTGGCCGCCGGCGTCCCCGGCTGGAAACGCGCCGCCGTGGACGATGCCGCCTACATCGCCGCGGCACGCACCCGCGACGCCGCTGCCGGCCTCGCAGGCAAGGCCGCTCCCCCGACCGCCGACGCGCGCGAGTCGGACGAACTCCTCTTCTACGCGGAGGGCGTCACCGCGACCGTGAGCGTGCACCGGCACGAACGACATTTCCTTTCCCTGCGCATCAACGGAAAAGTGGACGCCTCCACCGCGACCGACATGCCGACGCAGCTTCTCTGCGGCCACCTGCCCATGCTGCTCGCGCCCGATCCGCGTCGGGTGCTCGTGATCGGCCTGGGTTCCGGCGTTTCGCTCGGCGCGATCACGCGCTACGCGGTGGACGCGGTCGACTGCGTCGAGCTCTGTCCGGAAGTCGTAGAGGCCACGCGCGCGCATTTCGCCGAGGCGAGTCACGATGCCTGCCGCGATCCCAAGGTCCGCCTGCTCGTGAACGACGGCCGCAACCACGTCGCGCTCACGCGGGCGCGCTACGACGTCATCGTGTCGGAACCGACCAATATCTGGATCGCGGGAGTGGCCGGCCTGTACACCCGCGAGTTTTTCCGCTCGTGCCGGGAACGCCTCACAGAGGACGGACTGCTGGCGCACTGGGTCCAGGTGTACTCCCTGTCGGTCGACGACCTGCGTTCGATCCTCGCGGCGTTCGCCGAAGTGTTTCCCAACTGTTCGCTCTGGGAGCTGCGGCCCGGCGGCGACTACCTCCTCCTCGGCGCCCCGCGGCCGTTGGGCCTCACCTACGCGCGCGTCGCGGAACGCCTGGCCCGCCCCGAAGTCGCCTCGGACCTCGCCCGCATGAAGCTCCGCGACCCGGCGGACGTCCTGGGCTTCGTCTCGCTCGGCCCGAGCCAGGTGGCGCGCCTGGCGGGCGACGCGCCGCCGAATGACGACGACAGCGCGCGGATCGAGTTCTCGTCCCCGCGCAGCCTCTTCGTGCCCACCCGCTTCGCGCAGATGGACGCCTTGCTCCCGTTGCGCGTGAACCCCGTGCTCGCGCTCCACCACCTTGCCGGCAACGGGGGGGACTTGGAACAGCACCTCGACCGCCTTACGAAAGTCTTCGAGGCCCGCCGCCGAACGATTCGCGGCTACAACGATTGGGCTCGCCACGAATTCGCCAAGGCGGAGTCGGATTTCGAGGAGGCGCTTCGCATCAACCCGACCGACCCCATGGCGCTCGACCGCATTCACAGTCTCCGGATCGCGACGGCGCAGTATCTCGCGGGCCAGGAGGGACGGATCGACGACGCGCTGGCGCTCCTGGAAAGGGCGATCAAGCTGGACGCCGACACCTGGGAACTGTGGAACGCGCAAGGCCTCCTCCAACTGCAAAAACGGGACCTGGTCCCCGCCGCGCGCTCCTTCGCGGAGGCCGGCCGGCTCGCCCCGTGGAGCCCCGAAGTGTGGGTGAATCGCGGCATCGTGGCGGAGCCACGGGAGGGGTGGGAGGCGGCGGAGAAGTGCTATCGGCGGGCGCTGGAGCGGAACCCCGAGCTGACGGCGGCGCGGCACTGCCTGGGGCGTGCGCTTGCGGGACAGCGTCGCTATGCGGAGGCGGTCCAGGAACTGGAACGCGCGGTTGCGGCTGCGCCCAGGTCGCCGGAGGTCCATGCCGACCTGGGGGCGGCGTATGTCAAGCTGGACCCGCCGCGTCCGGACCGCGCTCGCGCGCACCTGGAGGAGGCCGACCGGCTCCGGCGGGGGGCGAGCGGCGGAAAGTGAGCCGCGAGGAGAGGCGGCCGCGTCAGAGCGTCGGCCCCTGCGCCCCGGACCAGTAGCGCACGCCTTGCGGAAGGACGTAACTGAAAAAAAAGGCGAGCGTCGCGGCCGCGGGGAGCAGAAAGTCGCCGAGCGACCCTCCGAGGAGCGCGAGCACCAGGCCGAAGATCGCCGTCGACTCCCCGAACGCGAGGCTCAGAATGGTCGTCGTCTGAAAGTGTCCTGGGGTCGGCCTCGGGTCGCCGCCGATCGGCTCATTCGGCCCCAGCTTCGACCACGCCTTGAGCAAGAGCTTCGGCACCACGACGCCCAGCACGAGACAGACGCCGCCCAGGACGAAAAAGATCGGCCGCAGAAGGGCGATGTCCACACCCTCCGGCGGGTTCGTGACACCGCGGGCGTTCCACACCAGGAAGGCGACGACACCGTAGACAAGCACGGACGCCGTGAACGCGCCAAAGAGCACGAACCAGGTAATCTTCGGCTGGACTGCGGCACTGTCCTTGCGGTCTTGTTCCACGAGGGGTTCCTCGAAACCGGCCACACGCTCACACCCGCAGCCACCGTCGAACGCGGCTGCCACGCCCGGGTCGCCGCTATCTCCGTCGCTCCCACGTCTCTCGCCACACCCGGGCCTGCAGCGTCCTCTCCGCGGGGTCGGCGTCCGCGTCAAAGGGCATCGCCGCGCCCGTGATCGCGACCAGCGCCTCCGCGGCCTTCCGTCGCACGAAGCTGTCTTCGTCGCCGAGCGCCCCGAAGAGCGCGGGCGCGGCCTCCGGGCTCCGGGTCCCGGCCAGCGCCGCCACCGCCGCCGCCCGCGTCTGCCAGTCCGCGTCCGACAGCCGCCGTGCCAGCGACGGCACCCACTTCGCCTCGCCCAGGTCGCCGAGGATCCGGAACGCGACCTTCTTCACTTCCGGATCCGGGTCCTCAAGGAAGCGGTCCAGACCGGTCCAATCCACCTGTTTCCGAAACGCGCCCAGGCACTGGAGGGCATGCAGCCGCACTGCGGGCGTCCGGTCGCGAAGCAGGATTTCCATCTTTTCCCGGCTCTCCGGAAACCCCAGTGCGACGAGGCTGCCGAGCGCGAAGATGCTCGAGTCCTCGGTGCGCTCCTCGAAGAGCTGGAGGAGGCGCGGGACCGCGTCCTGCAACTCGAACTTTCCCGCGGCGACGATCGCCCAGATCCGCACGCCCTTGTCCGGATCCTGGAGCAGCTCCAGCACCCGGCCCCCGAGGTCCCCCGCGGCGGGCAGCCGAAGAGCCGCACGCAGGCCCTCCTCCCGCTCCCTCGGTTCCGCGGAGGCCAGCTTTCGCCGCACGTCACCCGGCTCCGGCGGCTTCTCCGTCCGCGCGGCGGCGCCGGACGGCGGGGACACCGCGAGCGAGGGATCGGAGGGTAGGCGGTAGCGCTCGCGGATCTGCGTGCACTCGCGGAGGAGCTCTTGGACCCCGGGGTCGTCCAGGAAGATCGCCAGCGCCGCGCGGTAGGCGATCTCCGCCGCGTCGAGCCGCAGGTCCAGCAGCTCCACGTTTCCCTGCATGACGCGCTCCGCCACCAGGCCGGCCTTCTGCAGCTCGCTGCGGGCGGCGTTGGCGGCGGCGGGCTCGCCGAAATTTCCGACACGGGGCAAGACCGATTCCCGCAGGGAGATCATCTCCGTCACGTTCTGGCGGTGCACCTCGGAAACCGCCGAGCCGTGCCCGTAGAACTCCAGGAACGGGCGATCTTCGGTGAGCACGGCCGCCCGCCGCGCAAACGTCCGGAGGGCCTCCGGGCCGCACACGTAGGCGGCGAGGAAGAGGGGCTGGGTAGCGATCCCGCAGCCGCGAAGCGCCTTTCGGATCGGCGCTGCCGCGGTCGGGTCCAGGCGGCGTTCCAGCTCGGCGTAGTCGATCCGAAGCGGCCGGTTCCCTCCCACGAGGATGCCCGCGCTCCGGAAATACCAGAGGGTCGACTCGGGGAAAACCTCCAGGAAGGTCCGCGCCAGCACGCGGAAATCGTCCGGCCGGAGGACGTGGATCGGCAGCCACTGGATGACCAGTCCGCCGTCGGCCAGGCGCGCCCTGCACCCTTCGTAGAACTCGCGCGTGTAGAGGGTGGAACCGCCCGCGAGGTAGGGGAGCGGGGGCTCCGCGGTGATCACGTCGTATTTCTCGCCCGAGGCGCGCAGGAAGTTCCGCCCGTCCTCGATGACCAGTCGCACGGCCGGCCCGGGCCCCCGGCGCTCGAGCACGCCGTGATTCACCTCGGCGAATTTCGCGGCCGCGCGCGGGACCTCGGGGCAAAGTTCGACGATGTCGATCCGTTCGAAGGGGTGCAGCGAGAGGGCGCCCGCGGTCGTGCCCGTGCCGAAGCCGACGACCAGCGCGCGCCGGCGTTCGGCTGCCAGGAGCGCGGGCAGGTGTCCGAGCATGGGCATGTACCCGTAACCGGCCCCGGTCCCCGCCACGACGAAGGAGTCCGTGTACAGGAGGCGCCAGCCTTCCGGGTCCTGCACGACGGTAACGGTCGTGCTGGGCCCGGTCTCGAAATGGAGAAGGGTCGAGCCCACCCGGTTGATCTCCCGGAGCGGACCGAAGGCGACCGGGAAAGGCGTGTCCAGGTCGCCGGAGATGGACACCGCCGGGGGCGTCCGGCCGGCGTCGCCGGTCCCCGCGCCGGCCTCGGCCGCGACCGCGGGCCCCAGCTCCAGCGAGAGCGCGGCGAAGCCGCACATGGCCGCTGCGCCGGCGACCGCGGTGGCCACGAGACTTTTTTTGCGGTCGGACGCGACCACGAGCACGCCGGAGGCGAGCGTGCAGAGGACGGGGACGAGCAGGGCGTACTGGAGCGAGCGGAGCGAAGGGAGGAGCCCGTAGGTGGCGACGACGGGGCCGAGCACGGCGCCCAGCGTGTTCACGGCATAGAGCGCGCCGATCCGGCTGCCGAGCCGGTCCCCGCGATCGGAGGCGATCCGGCAGGCCAGCGGCAGGACCGCGCCGAGGAGAAGCGTGGGCGGACCGACCACGACCACGGCGTCGAGGAAGAGGCCCTCGACGTACGTCCACCAACCGTCCCCGCCGAAGGCGCCGCGGATCGTGCCCGGGACGGTGCGGGTCCAGTGGAAGGCGTGGATGGAGGCCAGCGCCGCGAGGCCTCCGGCGATCTGGAAGATGCCGAGGAGCCGCAGCCGGGCGCGAACGCGATCCGCCACGAAGGCCGCGACCGCCGCGCCGACCGCGAGCGCGGCGAGGTAGGCGGCGAGCACGGCGGCGAACGTATAGGTGATGCCGGCCGCGACCGCGGTCATCATGCGGGTCCAGAGCAGCTCGTAGACGAGGGAACCGGCGCCGGACACGAAGACGGCCAGGTAGAGCGGGAGACCGGCGGGCGCCGCGTCGGCATCGCTCGCGGGCTCGTCCGTGCCGTGAGGGGTGCGCGGCGCGGGCGCGGGCGTCGGCGGCGCGGCGTCTTCCGCGGGCCGGACGATCCGGTCGCCGATGGCGAGCGCGGCCAGGCCCAGGAGCAGGTTGGCGGCCGACGTGAGCCAGCAGGTGCCGCGGATGCCGACCACGCCGAAGAGGGCGAACGGAGGCGCGAGGCAACCCACGACCGCCCCGAGGGTGTTCGCGGCGTAGAGCAGCCCCCCGCCCAGCCCCACCTCGCTTCGCGTCGTGACCCAGCCGCGCACGAGGACCGGGAAGGTTCCCCCCATGAGCGTCGTAGGCAGCAGGAGGAGCGCGAGCGCGAGGCCGAAGCGGACGGCGGTCAGGAGTCCCGGCGACGGGAGCAGGCGCTCGAGGGAGGCGGCGTAGAAGGCCTCCGCCAGCCCCACGAGCACGGGGAAGATCGCGGCCCAGCCGGCCAGCGCCAGTTCCAGCCGGGCGTAGAGCAGGACCGGCCGGTCCGTGGCGTCGGCGCGCCGGCCGAACCGCCAGGCGCCGAGGGAGAGGCCGAGCATGTAGGCGGTCACCACCGCGGTCACGGCGGAGGCCGACCCTCCCAGGAGCTGGGTCAGCATGCGGGTCCACGTCAGCTCGTAGCTGAGCGCGGTGGCCCCGGAAAGAAAAAAAAGGCCGAGGAGCAGGAGGCGCATCGGAAGGGCCCTTGAGGGGAGGGCTGCCTGAGAACGAGCCTGGCGAGCTCGGGACTGGAACGCGTAGGCGCCCATTGGGAGCCGAGGGGGAAGGTTGAAAGCCTTTTTTTTCCGACAAGCAGAAATGGAGCTAAGATCGATCTCTCAGTGCGTTGCCAGCGATTATCGCCGGTAGAGGAGGGTGGACTCAGCGCCCGGCCTCTGCGTCTCCGCGTCTCTGTGGTAAAGTCCCGCATTCGACCCACACGGCCGGTCCGAATTTCAAATGGGTGTGGCTACTTTTCGTAGGCCCCCTGAAGGGGGTACTACGAACAGTGGGTGCTGCTCTCGGAACCTACTGTTCGTAGTACCGCCTTCAGGCGGTCTGGGCGCTGTCGTCGAAAAGTAGCCACACCCATTTCAAATTGCAAAAAGTCAAATTTCAAATTTAAAATTTCGCCCGCGGCGAGTTGGGACGCTGAGCCATGAGCTAGCCACTTGCCGCCCTCGGTCGCGTTTAGCCTTTGTTCGGGTCGTTGTTTTTTTTACCGCAGAGACGCGGAGGCGCAGAGGACGTTCGATGGATTGAGAGTCCTCCGAGTCTCCGCGGTGAAGAGGCCCCTTCTCTCTCGACCTCCTAGCGGAGGCGAAATCTATCATGTTTCGCTCCCCTCGCAGAAGTCTTTTTTCTCAGTGACCTCGGGATAGGCGGGGAGCGTCGTGAGGCGCGGGTCGTCCACAGCTCCGCCGACGGTGAAGTGGTACAGGCTCTGGAACCCGCGACCCTCCAGGCCGAAGAGCTGGTGCACGGGGTCATCGAAGTAGCAGCCGATGCCGGTGCTGCGGAGCCCGGCGGCCTCCGCCTCCAGGTACAGGACCTGGCCTACCCTCCCTGCCTCCCAATAGAGGCGCCGGTAGGCGTGCGCCCCCTCCCGGCGGATCGTCGCTTCGAAGTCCGCCAGCATGCCCAGGCTGAAGGCCCCGTCTCCAGCGATCGCCTGCTCGCAACTCGCGCGGGCCGCCTCACCGCGAAAATCACCTTCCTTGAGGAGGAAGAGAGGAAGGCCCTCGGGCCGGGCGGGCGGAGGCGACCAGGAAAAGGTCGTGTCCATCGCGCCCCGCAGGCGTTCGACTGCGGAGGCGTCGCGTGCGAGCGCGTAGAGTCCCGGCACGAGACCGCTCACCCGGTGTACGAAGAGTCCCAGGTGGATCGCCGGTTCGCAGGCCACTGCGTCCCAGGGGATCGCCGAGAGGGCCGGCACCGTGCGGGCCAGCATCGCGTAGAAGCGAGCCCGCGGCAGGCCGGTGCGACCATCCATCGCCACCGCGCTCCGGCGCCGGCGAACAATACGGCCGGCGGTCGGGCCTTCGTCCGAGGCGTCCGCGGGCATCGAACTCGGGAGAGCTTCCGGGCTGCCTTTCAAGGCCCGCGACCTGGGTGCGGCCGCTGCGTCCGCGACCTCCTCGATTGCCGGCCACTCGACATGGTCCCCACTCAGGACGTTCGCTTTGCCGTGCCACGCCGCGCGGGCGATCGCCTCGAGCGCCTCGGAGGGCAAAGACGCGGACGCCTTCACCACCCCAGGCCCACCCACGCCGCAAGGGACGACGACCGCCACAGCGTCCGGAGTCTCGCGCTCCCGGGGCTCGAAGTCGGTCTCGCGGTCCAAACCCAGCAGCCGCGCGAGTTCCCGGTCCGCGACCCCGTCCAAAAACACCAGCCCCCAGCCGAGCATCGCCGCGGAGAGCCGCGCCGCGGCCATCGCGTGCCCGACGTCGTGCTGGCAGTAGCGATAGGCCCGTTCTCCATACTTCCACGCCTCCCGCCAGTGGATCGAGGAGAGGGCGAAGAGGAACGTCCCTTCGGGGAACCCCGCGAGGAGGCTCGAGCAGGTCTGTGGGTCGAACTCGGTCCGTTGTTCGAGGCCGTGTTCGCGTGGGGCATAGTGGTGGACCCCGGGCGTGGGGAGGATCCCCTCGATGGAGTCGGCCACGACGTATGCTTCGGTTGGATGCAGGTTCCCGCTCGAGGGGTTGACTCGGAGCGCCCAGCGGTTCTCGCGAATCGCCTTCCACGCGGAAATGGACATGGAATAGTAGAGGAACTCGGACAGGGTGTCCGGGGACAGCAGGCGGGGTGCCACGGCGCCTGGGACGAAGATGCGCGAGTAGGCGGGCGTGCGGTCCCGGGCCGGAATGCGGAGGCGGGCGAGCTGTGCGCCCGGATACCTGCGGAAGGGGTCGGGCTGCGTGTCCCAGTCGAGGTACCCGAGAGCGGCCGCGTAGCGATGGAAGTGGTGCTTCGTGCGCTCGTGGTACGCGAAGACGGCTTCGATCGCATCGGGGTCGGGGCCGGGCTCGGGCCGCGGGCGGCCCTGCGGCATGGGATCAGGAATGGGTGGGTGTACTCGACAAGGCTCTTTTCTCCACAAGCCGAAAGGAAGCTGAAATCGATCTCTCCCTGCGTTGCCGGAGCTCATCGCCGGTAGAGGAAGGTGGACGCAGCGCCCGGCCTCTGCGTCTCCGCGTCTCTGTGTAAAAGTCCCGCATTCGACCCACACGGCCGGTCCGAAAATCGGCATGGTTCAAATCCGGCAGCGTGTGGGTAACAAGCTTTCGTGTCTGGACGTAGGGGCGGGCCTTGTGCCCGCCCTGTTGGCGACACCGCGCACTCCAACAACTTGCAGCGGGTCGTGGGCGCTCACAAGGGGCGACCCTACGGCAGTCGGCCGACGGCCAGGTTCGGCCGCCATCGCACTCTCAGAAATCAAAAGCCGGTCCCGCCGCCCGGTCCTCGTACTCGCGCTCGGGGGCGGCGACCAGGGCGCGCAGTCGAGCGCGGAACCCGGGATCGCCCAGAACGCGCACGTAGTCGTGTCCGTAGTCCACGAGGTCCCAGAAGCGAAAGGGGTCGACGTTGTTGGCGACCCGATCGCTGTATTTGCTGAAGACGATCAGCTTGCCGAAGAAGCGCCTGCCGTTGTGCACATCGTACTTGAAGAGGCCGCTTCGCCGGTAGGCCGGGTCCGGTGAAGGCGCAACGAGGGAGCGTACGCCGAGGAGCTGGAAGTCGACGTTCGGCACGGCGAAGCTGAAGCCGGTGGTGAGCTGGGGCAGGTAGGCGAGGTCCGCCACGGCGTTGCCGACGATGTCCGCGCCCTTGCTGTGGCCCAGGATCCACACGTCCCGCGAGCCGGCGGACACGGCCTTCCGAATCATCCTCTTCGCGCGGCGGAGCCCGAGGTCGTAGCTCAGGAGATACGCGAGCATGTTGAGCGGAGACCCGATGCCGCCGAGGAGGCCGGGCAACTTGTAGTCGATCTGCAGGACCGGGACCACCGCGCAGCCCGTGCGCTCCTTCGACAACTCCCGGACCCAGTCCTGGGCGGGGGCGTTCCAGCCGCCGACCGAGTTTTCGAAATTCGTTCCGCCGACGAGAATGACCATCCGGCCGCCGCGGACGAGCCACGAGTAGGTGTGACGGGCGAGCTCGCCGCCGCTGGAGTCGATGGCCCGCGCGATGTCGCGCGCCGCTTCGTTGACGCCCGGGGTGGCGGGGTTGTCCCGGCGATCATACCAGGCCTCGTCGGCGGGGGCTACGGGCGTCGGCAGCCCCGCGGTCGCGACCTCGAGGGTCGCGCACCGAGCCCGCGACCCGAGGTGAGGTGCGGCCGCCCTCGTGTCGCGGGTCGTGGCCGGGGCGAGGCACGCGACGAGAAGGGAGACGACCGCGAGGGCGCGGCACGGGCGGCGGAGCATGGGGCACTCCCACAAAGCATCGGACGCGGCGGGGCCGGACGCTCCGCGGGGGGGGAAGGGTCTTGCCGCTCCCACCGCCCTGGCGTCCCGAGTCGGCGAAATGTACTCGCCCTCGACCCGCGCGTCAAGAAGGAGTTTCGGCGGGGAGGCCTTCCTGCGCCTTGCGTCCTACCCGGTGGTGGAGGTAGAATCCTCGAGGCCGAGTCGACGGCATCCATCCGCCAAAAAGCGATCGGCCGCGGAATCGGCCCAACGCGGGGAGCCGCAACAAAGGACGAACACGGGTGCTACGCTTGTGGCACCCCTCACTCCGCCTGCGCGGGCCGTAGCCCGCTTCGGTGGGCGAAGGCCCGACCCTCTCCCCTACGAGGGGGGAGGGTGGCTCTTCCTCCGCCGGATTTGCCCAGCTCGCGCAAATCCGGCGGAGGAAGAAAATAGACAAGAGGCGGCTCCGAGCGGGTCTTGTTCGATGGGAGACGTGGACATTGCGGCCCTCTACGACGCCTGGGCGTCGCGTCTCCTCGCCTACATGATCGCGGTGACTCGCGACCGGCACCTCGCCGAAGACGCGTTGCAAAACCTTTTCGTGAAGCTGGCCACGGGCCGACCCCGGATGGACGACCCCGCGGCCTACTTGTTCCGCGCGGCGCGCAACGAGGCGCTGCGCGTCGCCGGGCGACGAAGGGAAACGCCCCTCGCGGAGCTCGACCTCGTGGCGCCGCGGGAAGACGCGCCGGACTCGGACCGTTCGGTTGAGCTGGCTCGCGCCCTGGATCGGCTGCCGCCCGAGCAGGTGGAGGCCGTCGTCCTGCACGCGCTCGAAGGCCTCTCTTTCCGGGAGGTCGGCGAGGTGCTGGGCATCCCGGCGGACACCGTCGCCTCGCGGTACCGCTATGCGCTCGAAAAACTCCGGACGTGGGTCTCGCCATGAGTCTTGAAGAGAGCCTCGGCCGCCATCATCTTCGCGCCGACGCGGCCCCCGTGCGTGCGCGCGTCCTCGACGCCGCGGCCGCGGCCCGGCGCGAGCAGCGCTTCCGCCGGCTGACCCTCGCGGTCGCGGCCGTCGCCCTCGTCGCGGTCGCGCCACTCAACTTTCTTTTCGACGGCGCGGCCCCTCGACCCCGGGACCCGCGGTTGGAACGGGAGGCGGACCTCCTCGTGGAAAGAAAGCCCGACCCCGGCCTGCACGTCCGCCTCCGCATGGCCCTCGTGCTCCGCCCCGGGCCCCCGCGTGCGCGCTTCGCCGGGCAGTGAGGAAAACGCACCGATGGGGAAACCGGGAATCCCCGTCCTCGTGTCGAGCCGCGCCCAGCGTGCATTCCTTGCCGCCCACGCGATGGCGGGGCGCGTCGGGCTGCTCGGCGGCGAGACGTGGATCGCTCGTCGCCTCCGCAGCGCCGAACGCCACCTCGATTGCCCGCGGGCCGCTCGAAGAAAAGAAGACGTCGGCACGGTTCAGACCGGGCGGCGAGCGGGTGACACGGATCGACGTGTGGGGGGCGCGGGGGCGGGCCCTGTGCCCGCCCTGTTGGCGACACCGCGCACTTCAACCGCCGGCAGCCGATCGCGGGGGCTCCCAGGGGGCGCCCCTACGGCAGGCCGCCCACCGCGATCCGCAAACCGGAAGCGAAACATGCCGAAGATTCGTAGACAAACAGGGCGGGCAAGCCGGTCTTGGGGGGTAAGGCCGGCCGACAATCGCCGCCGGCTACTCGCCTCCTGCGGTCAGCGGCACCGGTGTTCCGGGGAGAGAAAACCATGCGCGCACGGATCCTCCGCATCGTCCGATGGCTCTTTTGGCGTGGCCTGCTCCTCTCGGCGGTCGGCCTGATTCTCTGGACGATTGCGAACTTCGCCGCCGTGGGAAGCCTCCGGACGGTCCTCGAAAAGCTCTCGGCGGACGGCTTCGCGGTCGAGCTGCGGTCCCTCGCGCCGGCCGCCGTCGCGCCTGCCGAAAATGCCGCGCGCTACTACACGGCCGCGGGCGCGTTGTGGCTGCCGGAGCCGGACGCCCAGTTCACCATCGCGGACCGCGCCCTGCGGCACGGTTTCCGCGCCCTGCCCGACGACGAGAGGGCGGCGGTGCGCGTCTGGCTCCAGGCCAACGCGGAAGCGCTCGGGCTCGCGCACGCGGCGCGGTCGCTGAAGCGCTGCAATTTCGACGTGAAATACGACCTGGGGTTCGAGATTCCCTTGCCGCACCTCGCCGTGCTGCGCCGGCTCACGAAGGCCCTTGCGGTGCGCGCCCAGGTGGCCGTCGCGGAGGGGGACGGCGCGGGCGCGCGTGACGCGATCCGCGACGCCTTCGCCGCGTCCGAGGCGTTACGGGAGGAGCCGATCCTCATCAGCCAGCTCGTTCGGTATGCGTGCGCGAACACGGCCCTCGCCGGCCTGGGACAGTGCGTTACCGCGGAGACTTCGGAGGGAGAGCTGCGCGGCTGGCTGGAGTCCCTCCCCGCGGACGACACGCCCGACGCCTCGCTGTCCGCCGCGATGCGGGGGGAGCTCGCGCTGCTGGCGGAAACGGTGTCCGCCGCGTCCGGGAAGCTGGTCCGCGATTTCGAGTGGGCGATGGACTGGTCGCAGCCGCGCGGGCTGCTCGATGACGCCGGCGTCACGGTGCTCTTGCCCGTGCTCCGTTGGGATGCGATCCGAGCGCTCGAATACGAGCGGCGCATGGTCGAGCTGGTGAAGAGGTCGTGGCCCGACGGCAGGAAGGACGCGCTTGCGTGGGAGCGCGAGGCCCTGGCGGGCTCGCGTTGGCTCCATCCGGTCTCCAACACGCTGCTGGGGAGCGGTCTGACGCCGCTGCGGGCGCGGACGAACGGCGAGGCGCGGCTCGCGACGACGCGCGCGGGGCTTGAGTGCGAGTTCGCCTGGAGCCGGGACGGCCGGTACCCGGAACGGGTGCAGGCCCGCGACCCCTTCACGGGAGGGCAGCTCCAGGCTCGCCCGGAGAAGGGGCTCCTGTACAGCCTGGGCCCGAACGGGGTCGACGACGGCGGGGTCGGGGAGGATTCGGGGGGCGGGGGAAGCGGGGGCGCGGACGACGTCGTGTGGAAGCTACGGCATTCACCCTAGAGGGCCTTCAACAGCCATGCCGTCCGACGGGCCGCCTGAAGAGGGTGTCGCAAAAGCCGCGACAACCCCAATTCGTCGCCCGCAAAGCCGCGTGAATGCTGGGGCGGTTCGGGGGCCGCGACCCTTCTGCGACAGCCTCTGAAGGTGGAACCACGAACGGCGTCGTAGGCACCCCTCGGCTGGGAGCGCATGGGGACAACGGCTACCGAGAGGCGGGCGCGGATGCGCTACTGTTGCACGTCGATCGTGCGTACCTGGCGGCGCATGCGCTCGCGTTCGACCGCGGCCTTGAGGCGGTCGTACACCTGGGACGCGCCCGCGAGTCCGTTGAGGTGCAGGTCGGGCGTCGTCTTGTCGCTCGAGATCACTTCGATGTTGCCGGTCCCCATGAGGCGCTGCAGGAAGGGCTGCTCGAGATCCAGGTCCTCGACGCGATAGAGCCAGAGGACGTCGCGGCGCTTCGAGAAAATGCCCAGCTCGAACTCGAGCCGCTGCGTCGTGATCCGGAAGCGCGAGGACAGGCAGTGGAGCCAGCGGTAGAGGGCGTAGAGGCCCAGCGTCACGAGGCAGAGGAGGAGGTCCCCGACCGAGGCGAGCACGCTCGGGCTTCCTTCAAAGATCACGTCCTCCGGTGGCGTCGGGCCCCCGCCCGCAACTCCTGCCGCCAGGACCGGCGCGTTGCCGACAGCGCTTCCACCGAGCCCGGCGCCGCACTTCGCGCAGAAATTCGCCCCCGCGGGCGCCTCGATGCCGCATTTCGCGCAAAACGCCATGATTCGACTCCCCTTCGCTCGATTTTTTCGCTACCCGGCGCACGCGGCCACTTCCTCGGCGATTTCGGCCGCCTGCTTCGTTGCGCTCGCTCGACGTAGTTCTCCGTTACTACGCCTCGCTCGCGCGCCTCGCGGGCGGCCGAACTTGCCTTCGGCTATTGGTCACCGACTTCCGTGGAGCGGTACTGAGCGGAGAGAGCCGTATGACCGACGACTCGGGAGACTCGGTTCCGCGCGCGAGCGCCGAGGTCGCCCCCTTGCCCGCGGCCTCCGCCGGCCCTCGAGCCGTGCCGGCAGCCATTTTTCTTTTCGCGTGCAGCGCCGGCCTCTTCGTCCTCTGCCTGCTCGACTTCCTCGGGTTCCTCCCACTGCCCGTTTCCGTCTGGCTGTGCGTACTGCCGTTGGCGGCGATTCCCGGCCTCGTGGTCGCGGGCCGGCCCTCGGCCTCCGCGGGCTCACGGGCATCGCAGGGCCCGGACACACCGTTCGTCGCCGTGCTCGGCACGCTTTGGGCGGTCATGGCGCTCGAGCTGGTCGCGACCCTCTACCACCGGAAGGCGTTTCCCCTCGAGCGCTTCTCGCTCGCGTCCGACCCGCCCGTGAGCGCCGCGCACCTCCTCGGGGCCGTGTGGGTCCAGTTGCTCCTCTTCGGGCCGTTCTTCGCGGTCGCCGGCGCAGCGGTCCTCGCGGGGCTTGCGGCGGCGCGGGGCGCCGTCGAGGGGCGCGACGCCTTCGCCGGTCCGGCGTGCGCCGCGGGTCTCGTCGGGGTCGCGGTCGCCTGCCTCGCCCACTCCGTCGCGCTGCCCGCGCTGGGACTTGTCCCGCTCACGATCCTCGCCATCGGGGGCATGGGTGCCGCAAGGCTGTTCCTCCTTCGCCCGCCCTGCGTCGCACGCGCGGTCAAAGTCGCGCTGGTCTTCGCGCTCGCATTCATTCCGGACCTGGATCGCGCGCACTTCGCCTACGCGATGCCGGCATCGCTCCGCCGCACCGTCCCCGGTCTTCATGGGCTCAGCAAGGACGCCCTGGACACGGAGTGGTGGCTCGCCCGGCGAGGGGCCAATGGCAGCAGCCCAGCGCTGGATTCCGGCCTGCCCCGGCGAGCCGTGGCCGACTTTCCTGCACCGACGAAGAATTTCGACGTTGAAAACGTCGTGTGCGCACCGCTCGACCCGGCCGCCCGGAGGCCGGCCGCGCTCCTCGGTCTCCTGGGCGCGCCTGCGGCGATTTTGGCCGCTCTCGCTCTTCTCTGGCGGCGACATCGCCGGCCGGGGGCTGACGGCGAGCCGGGGCTCTCCGCCGGCGCCTTCGTCATCCTGGCCGGCGCCTCCGCGCTCGCGGGAGAGGCCCTCGTTCTGGCGCTGTTTTCGTGGACCTATCGGCGGCTCCCGCCGCTTCCCGTTCGCGCGGACGCGGTCTTCGAAATGGCTACGGGTTTCCTCGGCGTGGCTGCGCTCGGCGCGGCGCTCCCCTCGACCCGCAACCGCCCCTTCCTCTGGCTCGCCCTGGCTGCCGGCGTCGTCGATTTCCTCGCGGTCTTCCCCCGCGACGGGGTCGGCTCGCTCCTCGTCCTCCTCCCTCTCGGCCTCGGCGTTGGGCAACTTGTCCGCGACGTGGTCGCGCTCCGGGGCGGGCGCCACGACCTCGTGCTGGCCTCGCTCGTCGCCGGCGCGCTGCTCGGGGTGCTCCTCGCCGCCACCACGCCCGTGCTGAAGGGCTTCCTTTCGTATGACCGGACCGCGGTGAGCCTGTTCCTGGCCGCGGCGTTCGCCGGGAGCGCGGCGCGCGCGATGGAACGCGCGGGCCGCTTCGGCGGGGACGGGCCGCGCCTGCCGCCGGTCGGACCCGTGCCCGGCGGCGTCGTCGTGCCGCCGCTCCGCCCGCAGCCGCCGGCGAAGTAGCCGTTGAGAATGTCCTTCTCAATCGGCCACTGGCCGCGATACAATCATGTCGGAGGCCTTGGGCCGAGCCTCGCGAGGTCGGAGCAGGCGTGGGGAGAGGAGAAGCCCTCCTCGGTGACGCAAGCTCGCTCGACGCGGCGCCCGTGTTCAGCGTCCACCGCCGTCAGGAGCGTGCATGGAGAGGGAGCTGAGGGTCCTCATTGTCGAGGACTGCGAAGACGATGAGCTGCTGCTTCTGCGGGAGCTGAAGCGGCGCGGGTTCGCGGTGTGCTCGGTGCGGGTCGAGACCCGAGAGGCGCTCGCCCGGGCCTTGGAGGACGCGGAGTGGGACGTCGTCATCTCCGACTACATCATGCCCCGCCTCGACGGCCTCACCGCGTTGCGGCTCGTGAAGGCGACCCACCCGGACCTGCCGTTTCTCCTGGTGTCCGGGACGATCGGCGAGGAAGTGGCGGTGGAGGCGATGCGGGCCGGCGCCCACGACTACATCATGAAAGGCAACCTCGCGCGCCTCGGCGTCGCGGTGGAGCGGGAGGTGCGGGAGAGGACGGAGCGGCGCAAGACCCAGGAGCACCTGCACAGGGCGGAGCGCGAGCTGCGCCATCTCCAGAAAATGGAGACTCTCGGCCAGCTCGCCGGTTCGATCGCGCACGACTTCAACAATCTCCTCGGCATCATCCGGGGCTTCGGCGACTTCGCGTTCAGGGCCCTCGAACCGGACCACCCCGCGCGAGCCGACTTGGAGGAGATGCAGAAGGCCGCTCGGCAGGCCGCGGGGCTCACGTCCCAGCTCCTCGTCTTCAGCCGCAAACAGGTCCTCAACGCCGTGTTGCTGGACCTGAACGAGGTGCTCCAGGGCATGGACCGCATGCTTCGCAGCCTGGTCGGGCAGAAAATCGCGCTCTCGCTGGAGCTGTATCAGGGGCTCCCCCTGGTGAAGGCGGACCGAGGTCAATTCGAGCAGGTCGTGCTCAACCTGGCGGTGAACGCTCGAGACGCGCTGCAGCTCGGCGGCAAGCTCTCGTTCACGACGGCTCCGGCCACGCTGGACGCCGCCTATGTTTCGCGGCACGTCGACGTGGTGCCGGGCGAGTACGCGCTCTTGACGGTCTCGGATACCGGGTGCGGCATGGGGCCGGAGGTGCTGGCGCGGCTCTTCGAGCCGTTCTTCACGACCAAGGAAGCGGGGAAGGGGACCGGCCTCGGCCTTTCGACGGTGTACGGGATCGTGAAGCAGAGCGGCGGGCACATCACGGTGGAGAGCGAGCGCGGGCGCGGCACGACGTTCCGGCTCTACCTCCCCCGCGCGCTCGGAGGGGAGGAGGAGGCCGTTGCGGCGGCCGCGGCCGCGCACCCTGCGCGTGGCACGGAGACGGTCCTGGTCGTGGAGGACGAGCCTGTCCTTCGGACCCTTGCGCGCAGGATCCTCGAAGGGGCCGGGTACTCGGTCCTGGGCGCCGGGAACGCCGCGGAGGCGCTCACGGCCTCGGAGGGGCACTCGGGCCCGATCCACCTCTTCCTCGTGGACACCGTCATGGCCGGCGGGAGCGACGCGGACCTGGTGCGGCGGGTCGTGGAATCGCGACCGGAGGCCAGGGTCGTATTCGTGTCCGGGTTCCCCGCGCAGAGCGTCCCGCGGCCGGAGTTCCTTTGCCCGGGGGCGACTTTCCTGCAGAAGCCGTTCAGCGCGGAGGCTCTCCTCGTCGCCCTGCGTGCGGCGCTCGACGGTCCGGGTCCCGCGGCGGGGAAGGCCGGCGGACCGACCAGGCCCGCGGACTCCGCAGGGGCGCGGGGGGCCGGCGGGCCCGCGGCGTGAGGGCCGGCGCATGACGCCGCGGGTGGCCTTCGAGCACGAGCGGTCGGTCGCGCTCGCCCGGGCGGAGCGGGGAAGCACCCTCCTCGACCTCGCGGTCAAGCACGGCATCCCCCTCATGCACGCGTGCGGCGGCAAGGCGCGCTGCTCGACCTGCCGCGTGCGGGTGCTCGAGCACGGGGCGAACCTCTCGCCCCGCACGCCGGACGAGGCCGCGCTCGCGGTGGAGAAGGGGCTGCCGGACGACGTGCGGCTCGCGTGCCAGTCCCGCGTCACGGGTCCGGTCACGGTGCGCCGGCTGGTCATCGACGCGGAGGACGCCGAGCTGGCCGCCCCGAGCACCGGCCGGCCGGTCGCGCGCGAGGCGCGGCTGGCGATCCTGATGAGCGACATCCGCAGCTTCACGCCCTTCGCCGCCGCCCACCTGCCCTACGACGTCATCCACATCCTGAACCGCTACTTCCGCACCATGGGGGAGGCGGTCTACGCGCACGGCGGCGCCATCGACAAGTACATGGGGGACGGCCTCATGGCACTCTTCGGCCTCGACGGCGGGGAGCCGCAGGGGCACTGCTTGAACGCCGTGCGCGCGGGGCTCGCCATGCTCGACGGGCTGGAGCGGGTGAACGCCTACCTGCGCGAGCACTTCGAGACCGAGTTCCGGATCGGGATCGGCATCGCGTCCGGCGAAGTCCTCATCGGAGAAATGGGGCACCCGCGCTCGCGCCAGCTCACCGCGATCGGCGACGCTGTGAACCTCGCGAGTCGGATCGAAGGGGCGACGAAACGGACCGGGGCGTCGCTCTTGATTTCGGCCGGTGTACGGGAGGCCGTGAAGGGGGCGGTGCGGGTCGGGCGGAGGTTCGAGACGGAGCTGGCGGGCAAGAGCGGCCTGCACGTGCTGCACGAGGTGGTGGGGCTGCGGCGGGGGACCAGGGGCCAGGGCCCAGGGCCCAGGGACCAATGACCAGCATTTTCAAGCAACAAGCCGAAGTGAAGCTAAAACCGATCTCTCCGTGCGTTGCCAGAGATCATCGCCGGTAGAGGATGGTGGACTCAGCGCCCGGCCTCTGCGTCTCCGCGTCTCCGTGGTAAAGACTCGCATTCGCCCCAGGCGGCCGGGTCGAATTTCAAATTGCAAAAAGTCAAATTTCAAATCTCAAATTTCGCCCGCGTCCACCTGGGACGCGGAGCCATGATCCAGCCATTTGCGGCCGTCGGTCGAGTTTAGCCTCAGTGCGGGTTGCTGTCCGAACTGCCGCTCTCCCGGCCCGTCGCCTCGTCCCTGGCGCCGCGCCGCACGGGATCGATGTCGAGGATTTGGCCAACCAGGAACCCCTGATCCGCAAATTGCTGGTAGCCATGATCGATCGCCTCCTCCTCGGCCTCGAACACCCCCACGACCCGGTCCTTCTTGATGAGTACGAATCTTCCCTTGGATTCGGCCAGGAGTTCCGCCTTGAGACCTTCGTGTGACTTGAGCTCTTCTTCCAGGAAGCCAGGCATGGACTGCTCCTCCACCGGCGGCCTGCGATCTCATGGGTAATCCTAGCCCGAGCCGCTCCTTGCGCGCAAGGACGTCGTCACCCCACGGCTTCTCCCCGGATGAGGCGGGGGGACGGAGCGCGACGAGCGCCCGGGTAAGCCGCCAGAAGCGTGGGTGGCGGCCGGTGCCGTCGTCGGCGAAGACCGGCACAGGCCCTCACCGCGGCTCGCGAGCAAGCGGATCAGCGCTTGGTGGAGCCGACCCTGAACGGTGGGATCGGGCTTGGGGGCGCGATTTTCGCCCGATCCTACGGCCTGGCCCCTCCCGCCCCGCCTCGCCCCCGCCGATGAAAGAGCCGCCCGCGGGGGCTCTCCCCGCGGGCGGCTCCGGATCACCTTGCTCGTTCCACTCGTTCCGCTTGCGCCGCCGGCGCTAGTTGCTCCTGCGCCTGCGCCGCTCGCGCTACCTGCGCACGGCCGGCGCCACCGGCGCCGGGGCCGGCGCGGCCGGGGCGGGCGCCTTCGCCGCCGCCGTCCGCTTCTGCGCCACGTCCTCCAGCAGGTCCGCCACCAGGTAGGTCCACCCCTGGTGGCTCGCGCCCAGGCCCTTCCCCGAGTCGCCGTGGAAGTACTCGTGGAAGGTCACCAGGTCCTTGCAGTGCGGGTCGGTTGCCCAGCGCTCGTCGTCGCCGTAGCAGGGACGCCGCCCTTCCTTCCCGGGCAGGAAGAGGTTCGAAATGCGCTTCGCCAGCTCGAAGGCGACCTCGCGCAGGTTCATCATCTTGCCCGAGCCCGTCGGGCACTCGACCTTCAGCGTATCGCCGTAGAAGAAGAAGTACCGGTCGAGCGATTCGACCAGCAGGTAGTTGATCGGCATCCAGATCGGCCCGCGCCAGTTCGAGTTGCCGCCGAACATGCCCGACGTCGACTCGCCCGGGGTGTAGTCGATCCGGTACTCCTCCTCGCCGCAGCGCAGCACATAGGGCTTGTCCTTGTGCACGCGGGAGACGGAGCGGATCCCGTAGGGGGACAGGAACTCGTTCTCATCCAGGACGTACTTGAGCACCCGCACGAGCCGATCGCGTGACGGGATCGCCAGCAGCCGGTGCGTGTCGCTGGTCGTGCCCGTCGACTTCTGCATGAAGGAGATGTGCGCCGCGAGGTCCTTGCGGTTCTCCAGGAACCACTTCATCCGGCGCTTGAAGCCCGGCATGTGGTCCAGCTCGGTCTGCTCCATGACCTGCGCGGACAGGAGCGGGATGATGCCGACCATCGACCGGATCCGCATCGGGATGCGCCGGCCGTGGAGCATGAGGAGGTCGTAGTAGAAACCGTCCTCTTCGTCGAAGAGGCCGGTGCCGCCCAGGGTGTTGATGGCGTCCGAGATCGCCACGAAGTGCTCGAAGAACTTCGAGGCGACGTCCTCGTACGAGGGATCGTCCTTCGCCAGCTCGACCGCGATCGAGAAGAGCGTGGCGCAGTAGAAGGCCATCCACGCGGTCGCGTCGGCCTGCTCGATGTATCCGCCGGTCGGCAACGGCCGAGACCGGTCGAAGACGCCGATGTTGTCCAGGCCCAGGAAGCCGCCGGTGAAGAGGTTGTTCCCCTGGTCGTCCGTCCGGTTGACCCACCAGGTGAAATTGATCAGCAGTTTCTGGAAGGCGCGGGCGAGGAAGCTCCGGTCGCGCTTCCCGCGCGGCCCGGACATCTTGTACACCCGCCAGCAGCTCCACGCGTGCACGGGCGGGTTCACGTCGCCGAACGCGAACTCATAGGCCGGGATCTGCCCGTTCGGGTGCATGTACCATTCCCGGAGGAACAGCAACAACTGCTCCTTCGCGAAGTGCGGATCCACCTTCGCCAGCGGGATCATGTGGAAGGAGAGGTCCCACGCCGCGTACCAGGGATACTCCCACTTGTCCGGCATCGAGATGATGTCGCGGTTGTAGAGGTGCTTCCAGATCATGTTCCGCCCGGTGAGGCGGTCCTCCGGCGGGGGCGGCTGCGAGGGGTCCCCCTCCATCCAGTGCGCGACGATGTAGTGGTAGAACTGCTTGGAGTTGAGCAGGCTGGCCAGGGCCTGGCGCGCGACCTGCTTTTCGGCGGGCGTCATCCCCGGGTGGAGCCGGTTGTCGTAGTACTCGTTCGCCTCCTGGAGGCGCAGGTCGAACAGTTTGTTGAACTCTTCGCCGAACGGCGTCTTCGGCGCCTCGGCCTCGGCGGAGAGGCGCAGGTGCACGACCGCCTGGCTTCGGGCAGGGACCTCGATGCGGTACCATGCCGCGGCCTTCGTTCCCGGCCCCTCGGCGCTCGCCGCGCCCTTCTTGCCATTGACGACGTACTCGTGGAAGCCGTCCTTCACGTTCGGGAAGGCGTTCTTCGCGCCGAAGAGGCGCTGGGCGTTCGTCTCGTTCTCGGTAAAAAGGAAGCTCGGGGCGGCGCCGCCCTGGCCCGGCCCGACGTTCAGCCGGTACTTGCCGAGCGACTCGTGCTCGGCCAGCAGGGTGGTCGGGCCCGCGCGGCTGATCTTCGGCCGCTTCCAATAGCCTTCCCCTTCGCGGCCCCACGACCACGTATTGCGGAACCACAGGGTCGGCAGGAAGTGCAGCGTCGCCTTCTCGTCTCCGCGGTTGGCCAGCGTGATCTTGATGAGGTTGTCGTCCGGCGAGCCCTTGGCGTACTCCGCGGTCACGTCCCAGTACTTGCTGTTCTCGAAGACGCCGGAGTCTTCGATGTTGAACTCCGGATCCTCCCGACCCCGGCGGCGGTTCTCTTCGACCAGCCACTGGTACGGGTATTCCGCCTGCGGGTACTTGTACACGGACTTCATGTACGAGTGCGTAGGCGTGGAGTCCACGTAGAAGTAGAACTCTTTCACGTCCTCGCCGTGGTTCCCTTCCGGGCCTGTGAGGCCGAACATCCGTTCCTTGAGGATCGGGTCATGCCCGTTCCAGAAGGACAGCGAGAAGCAGAGGCGGCACTCGCGGTCGGTGATGCCCATGATGCCGTCCTCCCCCCAGCGATACACGCGGCTCCTCGCGTGATCGTGCGGGAAGTAGTCCCAGCAGGTGCCGTCCCGCGAATAGTCTTCGCGCACGGTGCCCCACTGGCGCTCGGAGAGGTAAGGTCCCCAGCGCTTCCAGTTCTTTTCCCGCCGTGTGTCCTCGTCGAGGCGGTTCCCCTCGGCGGTCGGCTTGCCTGGCGTGCTCATGCGTTCAACACACTCCTTTTGGGTTCCTATCGAAGGACTACCTGGTCGAGGCGTAGCGCCTCCCCCACGGACCATGCCTGGAACGGGCAGCCGCGCGGCGTATGCGGCGGGTCCCCGTCGGCGATCTCCGAGACGTGCCCGAGCCCCGCCTCCTCCATGTGCTGCAGCAGCGGAGCGAGGAAACGCGCCCGCGCCTCCCGCTTCGCGTCCGCCGTCCCGCCGCGGACGCGCACCCACGCCTCCACGAACGGGCCGAGGAGCCAGGCCCAGACGGTTCCCATGTGATACGACCCGTCCCTTTCCCGAACGCCCCCCTGATACCGCGCCACGTACCCCGGCGACCCGGGCGCGAGCGAGCGCAGCCCCACCGGCGTCCACAGTCGACGTTCCACCGTGTCCACCACTTGTCGTGCCCGCTCCCCATCGAGAAGCTGCATGGGCAGCCCGCCTACCGCGAAGATCTGGTTGGGCCGGACTGTGGGGTCCGCCGTCCCCTTCTTTTGCTCCACGTCCACGACGTCGAAAAGGCAGTTCCCGGTCGCGTTCCAGAACCGGTTCCGGAAGGCCTCCCACGCGCGCTTGTACAGCCGCGCCCACCGCTCGGAGAAGATGCCGCCGATGCGGAGCGCGTTCAGCCACAGGGCCTCGATCTCGACGGGCTTCCCGATGCGCGGCGTCACCACCCAGTCGCCGACCTTCGCGTCCATCCAGGTGAGCTGGACGCCCGGCTCGCCCGCGCTGAGCAGCCCGTCGTCGTCCATCCGGATCCCGTGCCGCGTGCCGTTGCTGAAGCCGACCAGGATCGACTCCGCCGCGCGCAGCAGCGTCTGCCGGTCGCGCGGGGCCAGCGGTCGCTTCGCCGCCTCCGCCGCGGTGAGCAACTCTTGCACGGCGATCACGTACCAGAGCGAGGCGTCGACCGAGTTGTACTCCGGGGTGTCCCCGCGGTCCGGGAAGCGGTTCGGCAGCATGCCCTCGGAAACCGCGCCCGCCCATTCCACGAGGATGTCACGCGCCTCGTCCAGCCGGCCCGCCGCGAGGCAGATGCCGCGGAGCGAGATGAAGGTGTCCCGCCCCCAGTCCGTGAACCACGGGTAGCCGGCCACGATCGTCTTGCCGGCGCCGCGCCGGACGACGTACGCGTCCGCGGAACGGTGGAGTCGCGAGGGGAAGGCCTTTCGCCGTTTGAGCTCGGCGGAGCGCAAGTTTTCGAGCGCCGCGGGCGCCGCGAGGCCCGGCGCGGGGGCGGAGCCTTCGGCCGCGAGGATCCAGACCGCTTCGCCGCGCGTGAGGTCGAAATGGAAGCTCCCGGGCGAGGCGAGGTCCTCCTGGAAATCGAGGCCGCGGTTGCGCTCCTCGGCGTAGACGAAGTTGCGGAACCACTCCGGCTGCTGGTGGTAGTCGCCGTTGTGAAGGACGACGGTTGCAGGCACGCCCTTGCCGTAGGGTCGATAGGTGAGCCGGCCGTCCGCGGTTTCGGGGTCGAAGCGAAACGAGGGGTTCTCGTGGTGCATCGAGTGGTAGTCGCGCCCGGAGAGGAGGGGACGCACGGAGAGGCGGGCGGATTTCGCGGCCCCCTTTAGGCGCCAGACGCAGGCGGTGACGGGTGCGCCGTGGGTGACGAAAATTTCCTGTTCGACGACCGTCCCGTCCTCGAAGGCGAAGGTCCAGCGCGGCCAGGGGTCGGACGTGAACGCCTGGATCCGGCGGTGGCCGTCGGGGTGGACGACGTCGGGGGGGTAGGCCTGCGAGGAGAGGGCGAACTTGCCGCCCGGGGTTTCGACCCAGGCTTCGAGGCCATTGACGAGGAGCATCCGGCCGGTGGGCGGGGTCGTGGCGGCGAGCAGGAGGGCGTGGTAGCGCCGCGTCCGGATGCCGGAAACGGTCCCCGATGCGAAACCGCCGAGCCCGTCGGCCTCGAGCCACTCCGCCTTGGCGTCCACGCGTACTTCCTCCTCGGCTTGACGCTCCGCCGCCCCTCCAAGTGGAAGGGGTTCGGCGGGGGCAGCATTTTACGGGGGGAGGGTCGGATGTGCAAGCATTCGTGCTTGTGGAAATTCACCCGTGGGGGAGGCGAGTCATCGGGCCGGGGTCGCATCGGGAGGGCGGGATGGGGTTGGGGCCGTGCGTCGAGCGGCCCGACAACAAGAAGGCACGCCAGCCGCCCGAGCCCACGGCCGCGCGAGAACGCAGCCGCGAGACCCAGGGGCGACTGTGGCGAGGTCCTCCGGCATTGACACCGCCTACGAGGGGGGGTAGACTCCTGCGAGAAGGCAGACAACGGCCTCCCCGGCCGGCCCGATGCGGCTCGTGGAGCCATTGAGGCTGACGCACCCTGTGGCTCAAGCGCCCGCGCAAAAGTCACTGCGCAGACTCGGACCTCGAGGCTCCTGGGGGCGCGGCCCTCTGGGCCGCGCTGCGCGGGCCGGAGGCCCGCGCCCCCAGGCATCGGTCGATCCACGAAAATGTAGAGTAAATTTTGCGCGGGCGCCAAGCGGGTGAAAATCGACCATGAGCAGACCGATGCAGCCCGAGCCCGGCTTCGAATGGCTCTCGAAGCTGCGCGCCCTCGACGCACAGACCTTGGAGGACGCGCGCGTGCAGTCGCCGGGGGCGAAAATCGCGGAGTGCATCGCGTTGGCCGAGCTCTGCGCACAGATGGCTGCCGGTTCGACGGAGCTCCCCGCCATCCTGCGAAGCATGCGGGAGGAGGAGGAGCAGGAGAACCGCTTGCTGGACGAAATCAACCACGGATACCAGCGGTGATCCCCGGTCCGCGCTCCTTTCGACCTTTCTCGCGGCGATCCAAGCGCTCGAGAAGGGGGGCACGCCCTATGCCCTGATCGGCGGCCTCGCCGTGGGCGCCCACGCCGCCGCACGGGCGACGAAGGATGTCGATCTCATCCTGGGCTGCCCCCGGATCGGGGTTCCTGGGCTGCTCGCTGCGTTGGAGGAAGAGGGCTTCCAGGTCGACGCGGCTCGGCACCTCCGGGAGCTCACCCAGGACCAGATCACGGCGATCTATCGTGGGGCGGGCCGCCTGGACCTCCTCATGCCGGTGCTTTCGTTCTTCAGCCGGATCGTCCAGGAGGCCGAAGAGCGGGAGGTGCTGGGGCGTCGGGTTCGGGTTGCTCGGGCGGAACACCTGCTCGTGCTGAAGGTCTTGGCGTTTCGCGACCAGGACAAGGTGGATATCCGGCAGATCTGCCGCGTCCTGGGAGGGCGCCTGAACCGCCCTCGGATGGATGCGGAACTCGACCAGATCCTCCCGCCCACCGATCCGCGTCGGGTCTGGTTGGAGCAGGTCGCGAAGGATCCTGACCGCGTGTAGGGAGCAGGGGGGCGGAAGCGGTGGCGAGCGGTTTGTGCCCATCCGCCCTCGGTGCCGGCTCCCGCTCCTCGAGCACTTCCTCAGCCGCGGAAAGCCGCTCGACCAGAGGCGAGGGGCCGCGCCTCCGTGGCGCGGCCCCTCCTGCTGGTGCAGCCTTGCGTCCTGCGTGGACTATTCCGCGCTCAGGCTGCGGCCCACCCAGCCGGGGAAAGCCCCCAGGCGTCGGGTGCTCACGAGGTCGTCGTTCAAGTTCGCGCGCGTGAAGAACGCGGCGCCGCTGGACGTGATTTCCAGGAGCCGGCGCGTGCCGTCGCCGAGATCGCGGTACCCGACCTGGCGCAGGACGCCGTCGAACCACGCCCGCCCGGAGTACGTGCGGGTGACGTAGGAGAACCCGGCCAGTTCGCGCAGGTCGTTCTCGTTCAGCGTCCAAAGGTCCGACCGGCCCAGGCCGTCCTCCCAGAGCATTCGGCCCTTGCCGTCGGGCAGCTTGTCGTAGCACACCGGACGCATCCCAGGGTTGGTGTAGATGAACCGCCCGAGGTACTCGCCGGCCGCGCCCAACCGCCACAACTCCGCGGACCCATCCGCGCGCGACCAGAGCAGTCGCCCGGTGTCGTCGGCCAGCCGGCGGTAGCTCACCGCCGTTCCCCCGGCGACCGGAGGGTAGACCCGCGTCTGCGCGGGGAGCACCCGATCATTCGCATCCAGGGTTTCGAGGAGGGCGCGGCCGTCGACGGAGGACCGCAGCAGGACTGCGCCGCCGTTTCCCAGCCGCTCATAGCTCGTCGGCGTCCAGGTCGCGTAGGCGGCGAAGGCCGGCGAGCTGAGGTAGTTCCCCTGGCCGTCCATGCCCCACACGCTGGGCTGGCCGCCCGGGCCGCTCCAGAGCATGTAGACCTGCTGCGGCCTCGCCGGCACGCCCGCCGGGGACACGCGGACCTCGTACAGATCGTCCCACATGCTCCAGTTGTACCACAGCACGCTGTCGCCGCCGCGGCGCCAGCCCGACCGCAGGGCGACCCAGAAGTCGTCCGGCGTCGCCCAGTCGTCGATGTGCCAGTCCTCGAACCCGATTACCGTCATATAGTGGAACCGCACCGAATCCGACGGCCCCGTGCGTTCGTTCCAGTGAAACGTGATCGCGGTCCATTCGACGCACAGCATCATGGGGCGTCCGGCCCTCAGCTCCGCTCGTACGTCGTCTCGGCTCACGTCCTCGTCGTCGGAAGCTCCCCACGCCGCCGCGCCGGAGTCGTGCCCCGTCGCCACGCTGCGGACGCGCGCGCCCAGGTCGGAGGTGACGAAGGGCACGAAGAACGTCGCGTCGACCGTGCCGAGCGTGCCCGTGTACGGAAAGAGGGCCTTGACCTCCTGGTCCAGGGCCTTCAGTCCCGCCGAAGGGCCGGCGGCGCCGACATAAGGGCCGCCGCCGTGTACCAGGGCCGGCCAGCCGTGCGCATCCCAGTACCCGAGCAGCATCAGTGCGGCCGTCGGCCCGCAGTCGTTGTTCCCCGGGAAATCCATCTGGTCGTAGTTCGGCACGCCGCCCAGCTCCCTCAGTTCATTGATGGTTTGCCTTTCGCGGAGCACCCAGCCGTCCGCGTAGACGCTCGCCATGCCGCTCCAGAGCGCCAGGGCCGCGAGCGTGCGGCCGATCCATCGGGTCCTCATGACTCTTCTCCTCAGGAAAGGGTTCGAGCTGTCGATGCCCGGCCGGGGGTGAACACTCCCTCGGCGACGAATGGCTCAGGACCGGGACAGGGCTTCCCATTGCGCGCGGAAGCCGTCCAATTTTTTTTGATATTTCTCCGAGCGCCGGACCTCTTCGCGCATGCGCAGCTCGAACGTGCGGCTCGTCGAATTCGCGGTCGGATCATAGTAGTAGGTCTCCTCGCCGCTCTGGAACTCCAGGATGGGGAAGGCCGCGGAGACGTGGGCTCGGACGAACCGGTACTCCCGCTCCCCCTGCTCCGTCCGCAGCCGGCTCAGGGCGTTCGCATGGCACAGGAGGTCGAGGGGAAGCCCGGTCCAGTGCGCGATCAGCGGAGGCTGCTCCAGGCTCGCGCCCAGCTCCAGGCAGCGGATGCCGTCGTCCCACTCACGCGGATTGACGCCTTCGGCCAGCTTTCGAAGGACCTCCTCGCGGTCGAACGCGGACGGGCCGAGGCTGAAGATGTACAGCCGACTGGAGATTGCGCCCCCGGGTCCGACGATTTCCCGCGCCGAGACCAGCGCGGGCTCGCCGCCCCAGAGCCGGTGCGCCGTTCGATTGGCGAACGCGGTCAATTTCGCGCAATCGGGGAAGGGGAAGGCTGCGGCCGCCCGAAGGTCGAGGCCGGCGGGAGCCGTGGAAGCGGCAACCGTAGCGCCTGCTGCCGGGTTCGTGGGGCCGGCTGTGGGCATTTGTGCGTCGCGCCCGCTGCCGCGCTCCGACGGTTCTTCCCGGAGGCTTCGCTCCCCGACTCGAGCCGTCACGCGTTTGGCCGGGGGCGTCCTCGCCGTCGTCGAGTCGGGGGCGGTTGGACGGAGCCCCGGCCAAAGGCCGCAGAGCACCGTCAGCAAGGCTGCAGCGAGCAGGAGCCGGAAGCAGCTTTTCAGGCGGTCCCGTTTCGAAGGGGCGGTGGGCGGATGCATGTTCGTTCTCCTCAAGAGCAGGACGCCGATCGAGCCAATGGGTCCCATCCTCCTGAGAGAGAGTCACGGGAAGGCGGGCGAACCTCCGGCGAAAAAACGTACGAAACGTCGGAATTCGGAGATCGGCGGGAGGCGCCTGCGAGGTGGACGGGGGGGGGCACGCCGGCGGCCGGGGAGGGGGACGGGGAGGGGGAGAGGGTGATGACTCGGAACGTGCCTTAGCGCCCGCGCAAGAATCACTGCGCAGATTCGGACCTCGAGGCTCCTGGGGGCGCGTGCCGGAGGCACGCGGCCCAGGGGATCGGTCGATCCACGAAAATGTAAAGCAATTCTTGCGCGGGCGCTTACGGTTCGTTACGGCCCGCGAGCGAGTTCATTCGGGCTTCGGCTTTCCGCTCTTGCCCACCACTCGGGCGACGCAAACCCCGAAGACAATCGCCAAGACCGCGCTCAGACAGACCCACAGGCACGGGAACAGCAGACTGTGACTCAGCGGGTACCATAGGACGGGGGCCGACAAGGGCGGTCGGTTGAGCACGAAGCTTCTGGCATTGGCCGCCTTCCTCACAACGCTGCCCACCAGGGGCGGGATCGTCATTCCGGCGTCTTCCCAGATGACCACCCGCTCGCCGTCCCTCGTCAGGACGATCACCGGCCCGTAAACGTGGAAACTACTAGGTTCTTCAGTCGGGATACTCTCGACGATCGTGCCCTCGAGAGCGCGCGCGACCCAGGGATACTCGCGGAAACTGCCAGGAATGGGGTCCCAATTCTCCGGTGGGTACGAAAGGACCTCGACGGTCGGCTCGTGGGCCCCATGGCGAACGTCGCAGCCGACTTGGGCGGCCCAGCTCATCCCGTTCCCGCTTGGGATGCGTATGCGCTCGCCTTCCTTGGTGAGGACGACCCTGCCGAGCCCGAGCTGCCCATCCTCCGGAAGCTTGGGGACGACGGTTCCCTCAAACGCCCTCCCGACCCAGGGCTGCCAGAGTTCGAGGATCTGACCCGAGAGCGGACAGAGGATGACTGCAGCGAGGATCGGCGAAACCGCCACAGCCAGGCAGCCCGCCAGGGAGCGTCGATTGGTATCCGACATCATGGGTCCCGCAAAGTCCACAAAATCCGGCATGGTTCAGATTCGGTTTGCGCGACCGGAAGGGCTCGTTTCCGTAGGGGCACGGCGTTGCCGTGCCCGCGAGGCGAGTAGCCGCGCTCGGCCTTGCGCAACGGCATCGGCATTTTCCGTGTGCTCCAACTGCCCGTGACGACTTTGCGAGCTCGACTCCGAGTCGACGCATCGTGGGCACGTCAACGCCGTGCCCCTACCTCTAAGGTAGCGTCCGCGCGTGTGACCACAAATGGGGCCGATTTGAACGATGCCCAAAATCTCCCTCCATGGCCCAGCACGACACCGTCAGAACGCCCAATCCTCTGGTCTGGGCTCGTACGGGGTGCGGGCATCGGCACGCGCCAGGGCGTGCAGGAGATGGGCGGGGAGCAGAATCGGCCAGGGGCCCTCCCCGACCAAGCCGAACTCGGACGGGTCCTGTTCGTCCGGCCGGGGCCAGATCTGCTGGAGCGACTCGCGCGAGATGTTCGGGAGAGCCTCGGCGCGAACGAGCCTGATGCCCGCGCCCTCGGCGTAGCATCGTTCCACGAAGCCCGCGCAACTGAAACGCCGAGTGAGGATCACTCCGGAAGCCGAGTCCCTCTCGATCAGGTCGCTTGGGTGAATCGTGTAGTCCTCCCAAGCCTCCCGCAAGTCCGGCGAATCGCGTCGCAGCCTCCTCAGCTCCTCGAGCCACAGCTCCATGCCCTCCGCTTCCTCGCGAGTCGGATCGCCCACCCACGCCAGTGCGTGCGCTTTCAACTGTCCGGGACCCGCCTCGCCGCCCAGACGAAGGGGTGGCGCGCACTCATAAACTGCCACGGGTGTGCCCGCTGCAATCCCGCCCAACTCGGCCGGGTGATCCTCAGCCAACAGGCCGACATGAACGACCGCAGCGCGGCCCTCGAAGAGCCTGCGCGGTTCTCGCCCGATGACCGACCAACGTGCGGCCGGCGTTGGAGAGCTGATTCGCAGTGCCGGCATCTACTACGTCTCCGTCCCGGTCTTCTCCTTGGGGAGCGGAAGCAGTTGAGCCAGCACGACTCGCAGCCGGCCGAAAGCGGGCGGGAACGGATCCCCCGAAGCGAGGCGGCGTTGCCAGCCCTCGTACACTTGCGTCAGGAGTCGCGCCACGCTTCTCTCCAGGGCGCGCCGGCCGCACCGTGAGAGCCTTATGGCGAGTTGTTCAAGGTCGGGATCGCCGAGCGCGACCGCGGCGGCGATGGCCAGCGCCCCCTTCACCGCGGTCTGTGGCGATGCTACGACGTCCGGATCCAAACATTTCTCCGCCAACTCATGGACGCGCCGGCACAAAGCGCTGCGCCCCAGCTCGTCCGCGGGAGGTCCCGCTGCTTCGAAAATGTTGCAGATGCCCTGCAGCGCGGACTGCTGCGTCCGGGCTGAGTCGGCGGGACGCAGAAATTCGACGAGCTGCCCGACATCTTCCACCGCGAGGAGGGTGGCCAATCGTCTCATGCCCGCCCAAACCGCAGCCTCGGTTCGGGCGCATGGTTCATCTCGGGCATCCAGGCAATGACGGAGGAGGAGTTCCTTCAGCGCGGACCGGACTCCCGGATCCTGAAGCTCCGTACGCTCAGTGGCGACCAGCAAGTGATCGCGCCATTCCGGCGCCAACGCCGGCCGCCGAAGCTCTTCTACCAAAACCTTGGGCAGCTTCGAGTTTTTCTGCCGAACTG
Source organism: Planctomycetota bacterium (assembly GCA_016197205.1). Classification (GTDB taxonomy): domain Bacteria; phylum Planctomycetota; class MHYJ01; order WSZJ01; family JACPWG01; genus JACPWG01. Next base: position 67,141 of record JACPWG010000051.1, on the reverse strand, counting down.
CTTGGACGAGCGCCCGCAGGCGACGCTCGATCGGCGCATGCGAGTCCTGGACGGTCGCGAGGGAATCCGAAGATGGGGTCTCAGTCGGGTTGCATCCGAGATCCAACCGCTGCGCGCATTCGGTTCCATACTTTCGATGAACCCAAACCTGAAGGTCGGGAGTGAGTCTCGCAAGCTGAGCGAAATCTTCATCCGCGAATACCGGACCCTGGGGCAGGGGTATCACGGCTGGGTGGCTCATTGGATTTCGACTCCGATTCCTCATCGCGTCCTGTGTGAGGCAAATCCCTCGATCGCCGGTTGGACGTGATGAACTCCGCGATTCCTGCTATACTGGTCCCGGCGACATCCCGTCCCAACTCCTAGCACGTGGAGGTCTCCCGGCGGTGGAGCGAACTCCCTCGGAGCTCCTTCGGCGACTCCTTGCCGGCCGCGACGACATCCCGAATTCCGCCGTAGCCGACGTCCTCGGCGTCGACCCGAGCACTTTGGAGCGCACTCGCAGGGACGAGCCTTTGCCGGGGGAAGTGCTGCGCGGCCTGACCTGGTTGGGAGCGCAAGCCCGTCATTGGTATTTGCGCGTCATGCCGGCCATCCTTGCCACGTGGGTGCCGGGACGTGACCTGGAGAGGGAGGATGGGCGCACACAATCCGTCCGCCACCCAGCCGAGTACTTCAGTGAGATCCGCGCAATTCCTCGTGGCAGCGATGTCATTGAATACCAAGTCCGACTGGCTGTGGACTTCGAGCATCTCGTCTTCGTCGCCATCGGTCCGGATCGGGGTCGAGTTCAACTCGCAGCGAGGGCAGAGGGACCTTGGGACCACGCGCTCGAGATTGACCGCGCGAGTGTTTCCCTGAAACCCGGCGAGAGCGTCAGTTTGTTCGCCCGCTTCCGGCCGTGACCAAATCCTTCATGGGTGGATTCTAAGCCTCGCTCTTGAGGATTGCAACAGCCGATTCACTCTCCGGGAACCACGCCCGCCCTCACTTCGGCGCCCGCAGCGCCGTGTACCGCGGGTCGTCTTTCATCGGCGCCAGCTCCCGCAGCTCGTTCAGCACGCGCTCGTTCACCGTCCCCTGCTTCCCCACCACCGCCAGCTCCCGGCCCGCAGCCTCCAGGTCGCCGCCCGAGGCGAAGTAGCTCGCGCGGATGAGGCTCAGGAGCTTGCTGTCGGGCGCAAGCGGCGTCGCGCGGTCGATCGCCGCCTTGGCCTCCTCCCGCCGCCCCACCCGCAGCGCCGCCAGCGCGAGCAGGGTCTCCGCCGAAACGAAGCCCGGGTCGAGTTCGCAGGCCTTCGCGAAGATCGCACGGCAGGCCTCCGCCTTCCCCATCACCAGGAGCCCCAGCGCCTGGCTGAAAAGCGCCGCGGGATCGTCGGGGTATTTTCGGCCCGCGTCCGCCATCGCGCTCGCCGCCATCTGGGCCAGGAAGGGCTCGGTCGCCCGGATCTCCGCGCAGTACGCGTACAGGTCCAGATCGCGCGCAGGGTCCAGCCGGATCGCCTGCGCCTTGTCGCGGAAGGCCTGCGTGAAGCGCGCGGTCTTGAAATAGCCGTCCCCCCGGAGGTTGTAGTACTCCGAAATCCGCGGGTTGTTCTCGATCGCCCGCGTGAAAAAGTCGCACGCGGGCTCGTACTTGCCCGTCCGCCAGTACGCGTGTCCGGTTCCGAACGCGGACGCCGACGCCACGCCGTCCGCCTCCGCCGCGCGCCAGGACTCCATTGCCTTGCGCGCCTCCTCCGGCCGCGACAGCCGCGCGAGGGCGTCCGCACGGATTTTCCACGCCCGCGCCCGCTCCGGCTTCGTCTCCAGCACCGCGTCCGCGGCCGCCAGCGCTTCTTCGAACTTCCCCTCCGCCAGGCGAAGCGCCGCCAGCTCCAGGCGGCCCGCGACGGATGCGGGGTTCAGCCGCAAGTGCTCCGCCAGGTCCTGCCCGGCCCGCGCGCGATCGCGCACCTCCGGGCAGTCCCGCAGAAGACAGGCTCGCGCCAACCACGCGGGCGCCCACGCCGGGGCGGCCTCGATCGCCAGGTCCAGCTCGCGCAGCGCCGCCGGCATGTCGCCCGCGATTCGACGGACGGTTGCCAGGTGCAGGCGCGCCGGCGCGAGGACGCCGTTCGCGTCGAGGGCCCGCAGCAGCGGTCGCGCGCAGTCCAGGTAACGGCCGGGTTCGGTCTTCGGGTCCGGGTGCCCACGCTCCAGGTCAGCCACCCGCGGCTCCGCCATCGCGAAGTACCGACCGGCGTCCGAAGGCGGCGCGCCCGCCGCTCGCTCCTGCTCGAACATGCGCGCGGCCTCTTCCGCCTTTCCGGAGCGGTAGAGCCGCACGGCGAGCACGCCCAGCGCCTCCGCCTCGCCGGCGTCCGCGGCCTGTCGGAGCGCGCCCGCCTCCTCCGCCGCGTGTCCCTCCGCTCGCGCGAGCCGGGCGCGCAGGAGATAGCACGGCCGGCCGGCGCGTTCGAGCGCGTCGAGGTACGGCCGCGCCTCCGCCGCGCGACCCGCCCGGACCAGGATGCGTGCGCGGTCCGCCGCCTCTCGCACCGCGGCCGCCGCCTCGTCCCACACGAGCGCCGGCTCGCGCCGCAGCAGCGCGACCTGCTGCGCGAGCAGCCGCGACGCGCCGCGTGCCCGATCCAGCGCCTCGAGCGCGCCCGCCGGATTGCCCAGGAGGGACCGCGCCTCGGCCAGCACGAATGCCACCTCGATCGCGGTCGGCCACCGTTCGAGGACCTTCTGCGCGAATTCCGCCGCCTCTTCATACCGGCAGAGCGCAAGGAAGATCCGCGCCCGCAGGGACCAGACCTCCGGGCTTTGCGGGTCCAGCTCGACCGCGAAGTCGCACGCGCCGAGCGCCTCGCCCCATTTGCCCTCGGCCAGGAAGCACCAACCCAGGCCGGTCCGCGCCGCCGGGGAGCGGCCGTCCATGCGCGCGCCGCGTTCGAAGGCCGCGCGGGCGCGCTCGGTCCGCCCGGCGACCCATTCGGCGTAGCCTTGAAGGACGGCAAGCGGCGCGCTGTCCCCGCCGGCGTCCGCGACCGCTGCCAGGTCCTGCTCCGCGAGCGCGTCGTTCGCCAGGCTGAAGCGGAACAGCCGGAAGCGCAGCAGCCGCGCCGCGGGATCCTCCGGCCGAAGCTGGAGCGCGTGGTCGACGTCTTTCACCGCGCCGTCGAACTTGCCCGCGTACCACAGCTCGCGGCAGCGGAGGACGTGCGCCTCGAAGCAGTCCGGGTCCGCCTCCAGCGCGGCGTTCAGGTGGCCGAGTCGGGCGTCTCCGCGGGAGAGCTTCGCGGTCTCGACCGCGGCCTGCGCGCGGGCGCGCGCCTCTTCGCGCCGGCGATCCTCCTCGATCTTGCGCTCGAGCCGACCCCGCGTTGCGCGATGAAAGCTCCAGACCCCGCCGAGCGCGACGAGGGCGACGATGCCCACGCCGAGCGCGAGGCGATGCTTGCGGCCCCAGCGCGCCGTGCGGAAGATCATGCTCGGCGGGCGCGCGAGGATCGGTTCCCCGGCGAGAAAACGCGCGATGTCCTGGGCCATCTCCGCCCCCGAGGCGTAGCGCCGCGACGGCTCCTTCTGCAGCGCCTTCTCGCAGATCGTCTCCACGTCCCTGTGGATGCGAGGATTCACTTTGCGTGGCGGGAGCGGGTCCCGATTCAGCGTCTGGAAGATGATCGCCGCGGGGCTCGCGCCTTCGAAGGCGCGCTGTCGCGTCAGCACCTCGTACATCACGGCGCCGAGGGAGTAGAGATCGCTGCGCGGGTCCAGGGGCGCGCCGTCCGCCTGCTCCGGGGACATGTAGGCCGGCGTGCCGACCACGGCGCCGGAGAGCGTGATGCGCGTGGACGAGCCGATTTCCTTCGCGAGCCCGAAGTCGGTCAGGAAGGGGCGGCCCGCGCGGTCGATGATGATGTTCGAGGGCTTGACGTCGCGGTGGAGAATCCCCTGGCGGTGCGCGTGCTCGAGCGCGTCGGCGACGACTCGGATCCACTCGAGCCCTTCGCGGAGCGGGATCGGCGCCTGGGCGAGCTTCGTGTCCAGCGTCTCGCCGTCGATGAGGTCCATGGTGAAGTACGGCAGGCCGTTTTCGACGCCGATGTCGTAGATCGACACCACCGCCGGGTGGCGCAGGGACGACGCGGTTTTCATTTCGCGATGGAAGCGGGCGACCTGCGCCTCCTCGGCGCCGCCGGTCGAGATCATGGCCTTGAGGGCGACGAGGCGGCCGATGCCCGGCTCGCGCGCCTTGTAGACCACGCCCATGCCGCCGCGGCCGAGTTCCGCGAGGATCTCGTACTTGCCGAGCCGGCGGACTTCCGGGCCGCCCGCCGGCGCGTCCATCAGCGGAAGCGTGCGCGGGCCACCGCCGAAGCCGGGGGCGGCGCCTTCCGCAAGCAGCGGAGCGAGCGTCGGACTCTCGCCGGGGGCGGGAGCGTCGGCGCGCGGCGAGACGAACGCATGGGTGGACGGAGGCCGGTCAAGGATAGGCGCGCGGACGGTCCCCGGGAACGCGCCGGGTGAGCCGGGCCCGTCGCAGTCGTGCCCGGGCGTGAAGAGCGGGAGAACCGCGGGAGCGTCGGACGCGCGGCGCCGCGGGGTGGCCGCGGGCACTTCGACCTGCGTGGCGTCGGAGCGGGCCGCGCTCGCGCGGCGAAGGGATTCCAGCTCGTCGGCGGTCAGCAGCCCTTCCGCGACCAGCAGTCCGGCGAACCCTCCCGCGGGCGGTTCAGCTTCCAGTTTCTGGCTGAGGGCCCAGAGTCGCTCTCCGTCGAGCCGACCCGCCCGGAGCAGGCGGCACCCGAGGAGGAAGTCGTCGCGCTCGAGCATCGGTCTTCCTTAGTACCGCCCCACAGAATTGGGTGACCAATTTAGTACCGCCCCACAGAATTGGGTGACCAATTTCCTCGGCGATTTCGGCCGCCTGCTTCGTTGCGCTCGCTCGACGTAGTTCTCCGTTACTACGCCTCGCTCGCGCGCCTCGCGGGCGGCCGAACTTGCCTTCGGCTATTGGCCACCGACTTCCGTGGAGCGGTACTTCGCGTCAGCGCCCCTCCCCAGCGGCCGGTCGGAGGCGGAAGCCGGGTGGCCCCCGGAGGAAGCGATTCTACTCTCGTTTCCCGGAGCGGGTCAATGGGGGAGTTGCGGCGTCCTGGTGCGGCCGGCCGGACGCTAGAACTGGAAGTAGATGAACTGCTGCCCCCCGCGGGCGCCGAAGAGGGCGACCAGCGCGAGCAGCAGCACGCAAGTCGCCCAGCGGGCGGCGGCCGGCCAGGCGAACACGAAACCGACGCGGCCCGCGCGCTCCCGAAGCACGTCGAGCACGAGCACGGGCGCAACCAGGAGGCAGAGCACGGCCAGGGCTTGCAGGTCGGACGGCCGTGCCCCGAACCGCGTGACCATGCGGACCGGCAGCTCCCAGACCTGCCGCACGGCGTCGCACCGGAAGAGCAGCCAGCCCACGCACACGAGCTGGAAAAAAAAGAAGGTACGAAGAGCACGCCCAGGCGTCCAGGGCCGGCGGGCAGGCGCGCCCCCGCGCCCTTCCTCCGGCACAAGCGCGCGTTCGACCATGAGCAGCGTGCCTTGGTACAGGCCCCACAGCACGAACTTCCATTGCGCCCCGTGCCAGAGGCCGCCGAGGAGCATCGTGAGCAGCAGATTCCGATAGGTGCGCCGCGCGCCGAGGCGGTTCCCGCCCAGCGGAAGATACAGGTAGTCCCGGAGCCAGGTCGACAGGCTGATGTGCCAGCGGCGCCAGAATTCGCGGGGCCCCGTCGCGAAGTACGGCATCCGGAAATTCTCCATCAGCTCGAAGCCCATGAGCTTGGCGAGCCCGCGTGCGATCTCGCTGTAGCCCCCGAAGTCGCAATAGATCTGGAAGGCGAAGGCGTATAGGCCGATGAGCGCCATCAGGCCCGAGGAGTCCGGGTTGCCGAAGCCTTCCTCCGCCATAGGCGCGAGGTTGTCCGCGACGCAGACCTTCAGGAAGAAGCCGAGCACGAGATGCCAGAGGGCCTCGCGCAGCGCCGGCGCCGCGAGCGTCCTCCGGCCGGTCACCTGGCCGAGCAGGTGGGACGCTCGTTCGATGGGGCCGGCGACGAGCTGCGGGAAGAACGACACGAAGAGCAGGTAGTCGCGCAGGCTGCCGCAGGGGGCCACGTCGCCCCGGTACAGATCCACCACGTAGCCGATCGTCTGAAACGTGTAGAACGAGACCCCGACCGGCACGACGACGCCGAGCGCGAGGGTGCCCGGGTGGCCCCCGAAAAACCGGAGCACGGCCTCGAGGCTGCCGAGGAAGAGGTCGCAGTATTTGAACGCGGCCAGGATCCCCAGGTTGCTGAGGACCACGGCGGCGACGAGGGCCTTCCGGCGTGGTATCGACTCCGTGCGGCTCAGCAGCAGGCCGCAATACCAGTCGAAGCTGCTCGACAGGATCAGGAGGCCGAGGAAGCGGACGTCCCACCAGCCGTAGAAGAGGAAGCTCGCCGCGAGCAGGAGCCGGTTCTGCCCCTCGTGCCCCAGCCTCAGGTAGAGGACGTACACGACGACGAAGAAAACGACGAAGACCCAGGAGTTGAAAAGCATCGCCGCGCGTCTCGTGCGTGGGAGTGGATCGGGCTATTTCCCCGCGAGGAGCGCCTGGGCGATCGCGGTGAAGTGTCGGCGGGCGCAGGCATCTCGCGCGGGCCCGGCGGGATGGACCCAGTCGGAGAAGTCGCGGTCGTTCCAGAAGTCCTGGAAATCGGCGACGCGCACGCCCGGGTCGCGGGCGGCGCGCGCGTGCAGCGCGGGCAGGAGGTCCGGCTTCACGATGCCGTTTTCCTGCCAGATGAACAGGAGTGGAATGCCCGCGCCGCGGACGACGCGCAGGAGCTCGTCGAGCACCTCGGTCGAGTCGGGGTAGCCGCTGTAGGTGTATTTCGCGCGCCGGCCGCCCGGCCGGGGCCGCAGCCAGTCCTCGCCGAGATTGAGCGTGGGGAAGGTGAGCCGGCGGAGCAGCCAGTCGGGCAGCAGGCCCCCGACTGGCCCCTGGCGGATCGACTGGTTGCGAAGGATCGCGTCCAGGCGGCGGAAGGGGAGGAGGCTCGAGAGGGCGGAGTCGGCCGCGGCTTGGAGCGTGAATTCGCGCCGGTAGAAGTCCGTGCTCAGCACACGAAGGGGACCGAGGTCGAAGGCCATCTGGTCGGCGTCCGTCCGGAAGCGCGGCAGGGAGCCTTCGAACGTCGCGGGGATCAGGGCGACGACCAGGAGGTCGGGGTCCGCATCGACGAGCTTTGCGGCCTGGACCACGTGGTCCGAGATGCCGGAGCCGCATTGCGAGTAATTGAGGAAGCGCATGCCCAGGTCCATTTCGTCCGACATGCGTTGCATCCGCTCGACGATCCCGCACCCCTGGTACACGGAATTCCCGAGCACGGCGACGGTGAGTTTTCCTTGCTCCGGCGTTGGGAACCGGGCCAGGGAGAAGCCGTAGGTGCCGTAGCGCAGCGGCGACCCGTCCTCGGGCAGGGTGTAGCTGAAGCGGTGGAGGACGAGGAAGCCGAGGGCGAGGGTGGCGAGGGACACGCCCAGCACGAGCCGCAAGACGCGCCGTTGGAGCGCGGGAGCGGCGGGGAGCTGCTCGGCTGCGTCGGTCGGAGGAACGGCGGCGGGCGAAGGCGTGGGGGGAGAAGGGGGTACGTCCTGGCTCATCGGACTCGGCTCTTGGTCCTCGGGGGAGGCAGGCAGGCGGGCGTCGAGCGCGGCCATTCTACCCGCGCGGCGAGCGGAGCGGGAAGGAAAAGCGTGGGTGGGCGCGATGGACAGGCTTGCCACGGGGCCCGGGGATCTGCTAGAGTCCGGTTATGTCGACGACGCCTGACGAAAGAGCCGCGGCTGCGCGCGCCCTACAGGAGGTCGGGTCGCTCTGTTACGAGCGTGGCTGGTCGCCGGGGACGAGCGGGAACTACAGCCTGGTGCTCGCACGGACACCGCTGCGGCTGCTCGTGACGGCGAGCGGACGCGACAAGCGCCGGCTGGGGGAAGACGATTTCGTGCTCGTCGGCGCGGACGGTCGCGCCGTGGGACCGGACAGGCCGTCCCCCTCGGCGGAGACTTTGCTGCATGCGACGCTGGCGGAACAGGCGGGTGCCGGTGCCGTGCTGCATACGCATTCGGTTTGGGCGACCCTGCTCTCGGACCTTCGCCACGCCGACGGCAGCGTGGTCCTCGAGGGCTATGAGTTGTTGAAGGGGCTCGCCGGCATCGAGACGCACGACTGCCGGGTGAGGCTGGAGATCTTCGAGAACACGCAGGACATGGCCGACGTCGCGCGTCGCGTGCGCGCCCGCCTGTCGGACTCCGCGAATCCGCTGCGGCACGGCTTTCTGCTCCGCCGCCACGGCCTGTACACCTGGGGGAGCGACCTCCCCGAAGCGCGCCGCCACCTCGAGGTCCTCGAGTTCCTTCTCGAGGTGGTCGTCCGCGGGCTGACGCTTTCCGGGACCCAGTCCCTCGTCGCCAACCGCGTGGGCCCTTGAGTCGGTTCTTCCTGAAATCGAACACCTCGGCAACCACGGCTTCCCCAGGGCAGCCGATGGCCGCAACCAGAGGGACGAGCCACCGAGGTGGCCGAAAACACCGAAAGACGAACCGCTTGCGGATCGACCGGCACGGCCGATCGGAACCGCGACCGTGAGGGAGCGGTCTCAGCGCCTCCTTCGGTTCCCTCGGGTTCGGTCTCGCGACCGATTGCCTGCTGGAGGAAGTCTTTTGCCGACAAAGCAAGCTTCTGCGCGGCTTTGTGACACCAGGGGGAACGAGCCACCGAAGACGCCGAAGACGCCGAACGACCCGTCGTGAAATTCGGCGTCTTCAGCGTCTTCGGTGGCTAATCATCGTCTTTGGGTTTCGGGCCCGCGCCTGCCTTGGGATTTGGGATTTTCGCGCCATGGCCATCCTCACCGTCCCCGACCAGGGGCGCCGCCTCGACGACCCCCGAGAGATCGCAGCGTACTTGAAGCCCTACGGCATCACCTACGAACGTTGGACCGCGGACGGGCGCGTCGACCCCGACGCCTCGCCTGAAGCGGTGCTCGCGGCCTACGCGCCGGAGGTGGAGCGGCTCCAGCGTGCCGGCGGCTACCGCACGGCGGACGTCATGCAGGTGCGGCCGGACACGCCGGGTCTGGAGGCGATGCTGGCGAAGTTCAACAAGGAGCACACGCACTCGGAGGACGAGGTGCGGTTCGTCGTGAAGGGACGGGGCGTGTTTCACATCCGCCCCGAGACGGGGCCGGTCTTCGCCCTCGAGATGGACGCGGGTGACCTGATCAACGTCCCCGCCGGGACGCGACATTGGTTCGACCTCTGCGGCGACCGGACGATCCGGGCGATCCGGCTGTTCCAGGACGCGGTAGGGTGGACACCCTACTACGTGAAGGACGGCGTCCACGACCGCTACACGCCCGTGTGCTGGGGGCCGGCCTTTCTGCCCGGCGTCGGGCCGCGCCGCGGGCCGCAGGCCGCGCCGCCGGGCTCTTCCCCGCCCCCGACCGCTCCCTGAGGCGAGTGCGCGCCATGCTCTCCTTCGCCGGGACCGGCCTCCTGCTCGACGTCGAAGGCACCACCTCCTCGCTGGCCTACGTGTCCGAGGTCCTCTTTCCCTACGCGCGCCGCGAGCTGGTGCCCTTCCTCCACGCGCACTGGGAGGAGGAGGATGTGGCGAGCGCTCGTGAGGCGCTCGCGCGCGACGCGGGGGCAGCTTCGTTCGAGGCTTGGTTCGGTCGCGCCGGCGCGCGGGAGCCCGCTATCGAGCGCATCCGCGCGGAGGTCCTGAGGCTCATGGCGCTCGACGCCAAGGCGACCGGCCTCAAGCAACTGCAGGGGCTCATCTGGCGTGAAGGCTTCGTTGGAGGGGCGCTCCGCGCCCACGTCTTTCCCGACGTCCCGCCGGCACTCGCCGCCTGGCGCACGGCGGGCCTCGACGTCCGGATCTTTTCCTCGGGCAGCAGGACCGCGCAGCGGCTCTTCTTCGCGCACACGGAAGCGGGAGACCTCACCCCGTTCCTCCGCGGCCACTACGACACCACGCTCGGCCCGAAGCGGTCCCCCGCGAGCTATTCGTCGATTGCCCGCGACATGCGACGGGCGCCCGCGGCGCTGCTTTTCCTGAGCGACGTCGTCGCGGAGCTGGACGCCGCGCGAGACGCCGGCCTCGCGACCGGACTGGTCCTCCGGCCGGGAAATCCCCCGGTGCCCGCGGGCCACGGACACGCGGAGATCGCCGACTTCGGCGCGGTCGCGTTTCTGCGTTCCGGGTAGCCTCCCGACGACTCCCCGCCCGCCGCCGGTCTCCACTCCGCGCGCCCCGGTTTCTCCCTGAGCGGCTTGCCTGGCCTTTTTCCTTGCCCGTCCGTTCGAGCCCTGGATAGAATCGCTCGCGCTTCGGGTCCCGGCCCCTGCCTCGCCGAGCTCCCCGCGCGCCGCCCGCGTTGCTCCTCGCCCTTTCCGGTCTCCCACGCCGCCGAGGGGTCGTGTTTCAGAAGCCCGCAGCCCGAGAGCTCCCGAGTCTGGCGCTTGGCGTCGGCCTCGGCGGACTCCTGCTCTGGATGCTGCCGATCATCACGACGCACCAGGTCCCTCTCGTCTCGGACAACGGTTGGGACCTCTACGCCATCCAGGAGGTCGCCCGCGGGTTCGCGCCCATTCGCGACTTCTGGTGCCCGTACGGGCCGCTCGGCTTGTACTATGGCGCGGCGTTTTTCCACCTCCTCGGCGAAAGCGTGCTCGCGGCTCGCGTCGCGAACCTCCTCCTGCTGGTGGCGTCCGCCGCGTTGGCGGTCCGCTTCGCCCGGCGCCGCGCGGGCCCGCTCGCGGCCCTTGTCGTCGGCCTCCTCGTCTTCCAGTGGGGCCGACCCTGGTATTTCTTCAGCCACGCGCCCCTCATCCCGACGTCCCTGCTCGCGCTCGAATCGGCGTTTCGCCTGGCGGAGTCTCGCACCGCACGCGATGCGCGCGGGACGCGTCGCGCGTTTCTCGCTCTCGCGGCTTCCCTCGCGCTGATGGTCCTCACCAAACCGACCGTCGGGATCGCGACGTCGGCGGGCCTCGCGGCGGGCTTGGGGTTCGCACAGCTTCTCGAGGCCTGGTCGCGCGGCAGCGCGTGGACCGCGCTCTCGCCACGGTCGCTCGCCTGGCCCGCCGCGGCGGGTGCGGTCCCCGTGGTCCTCGGCGCGCTCCTCTTTCTGCCCTGGGTCGTCGGCGTCCCGACGGACCGGCTTGAGCGGTGCTTCCCGTGGTCTCCGGGCCACTTTCCCAACAAGCACACCATCCTGGAGCGCCTCGTCGCCGGCCCGAGTTTTCTCCTCGAAGGCTGGCGTGGGCGGTCGGGGATGCCCGCGTCCGCCGCGCTCGCCCAGGTCTACATGCTTCCCTGGGCCTGGTTGCTCGCGCTCGGGCTCACGGCGGCCGTCGTCGCTCGCGCCCTTCGCGTGCGCTCTCCGGCTCGCGAGGCCGCCCTCCTGTTCCCCGTGCTCGGCGCCACCGCGTACGAGTTCCTGCTCCTCGGTAGCGTCCACAATTTCGCCACCGGCGGGCTCGTGCCGATCGCCCTCGCGCTCGGCCTGCTCGGGCTTGGCGAACGACCGTCCTCGTCCGCGCCGGCCTTCGCGCCGGCGCCGCGGGAGGCGAACGCCGCCGACTCGCGCCGGGGCCTGGCCCTGCGCTGGGGGGCCGCCGCCGCGATCCTGCTCCTCTCGCTCGGCTGGTGCCGCGCCGACCGCTACGTGCTGACCGTGGACGCGGTGGACCTCGAGCTTCCGCGCGCGCAGGTGCGCGTGGCCCCGCCGCGCTTCGCGCAGGTCGAGACCGCCGTCACGGAGTTTCTCGACCGCAATCTCGGGTCCGAAGACGAGGTCCTGGTCCTTCCCCACGCGCCCATATTCAATTTTTTTTCGGGCAGGCGCTGCCCGCTGTATTCCGTGCACCACGTCCTGCCGTATCGGTCCCCCGGGGAGGACGAGGAGTACGCGCGGGTCCTGCTGGAGCGACCGGCGCCGTGCGTCCTCGTCGTCAACATCGGCAACCCGAATACGCGGTTCGGCGTGGACTTCGGCCGGCGCCTCGCCGCTGCCATTGACCGCGGCTACCGCCTGGTGGGCCAAATCGGCGGCGGCACCTGGGAACCCCGCTGGGGAGACGAATTGACCGCCCCGGAAGTTGCCGTGCTCTGGCGCCGGGACCTCGCGCCGCCCACGTGGTGGCCGCGCTGACGCAGACCGCGGTCACTTCGGTCCGGGGCCGCGTGGCCTCCCTGCGTTGGTTCCCGCTCAGATCGTCGGTCGCGCCGGTCTCCGCGCCGAGCCCGCGAAACCCGAGTCCAAGCCGGCGAGTGCGGCCTTCACTCGCGCGGCCGCTTCCGGGTCGAGCCGTCGCCCGCCGAACGCGACTTCGTAGTACGCCCGCACGACCTCCGCCGCTCGGCCGTCTCCCGCCGCGAGGTCCACGCGTCGCGCGAACTCGGCGGGCGTCTCGGCCGCAGCGCGCCGGAGGCCTCGCCGTTCGGCGAGCCGCACAAACGTCCGATAAAAGTCAGGTGCGGGTGCCGGGCGGGCCGGCGCGCCCGGTCGCCCGCGGCCGCGCGCGCCACGGGCGGCACCGCGGCGACGCACCAACTCGCCGAGAACCAGGAGCACGGCGCCCGCCACGCCGAGCCAGAAGAGCACGGCCGCACGCGCGCCGCGTCCCCCTAGGCTCGCGGCGGTCCACTCCGCCAGGTGCTCCGCCGTTTCGTCGAGCCAGCGTCGCCGGTCGAAGCGCTCCAGGTCCAGCCACAGCTCCCCCCAGCTCGACGGGCCCGTCGCCCCGCCGGCCTCGCCGACCGCGCCGGCGCCGAGGGCCGTTCCCTCCTCGGGGACGTGCTGCGGCGGCGTCGGATCGAAAGGGACCCAGCCGAGCCCGTCGAAGGGCACCTCGACCCAGGCATGCGCATGGGCTTGTCGCACGAGGAATTCTTTGCGCGCGGCGTCCCATTCCGTCGAATAGTAGCCGCCCGCCACCCGACAGGGGATCCCGATCGACCGGAGCAGGAGCGCCATCGCCGTCGCATAGTGGACGCAGTACCCCGTCCGCGAGCCCCAGAGAAAGTGCTCCACCGGATCCTGGTCCGGAGGCGGCGGATCGAGCTTGAGCGAGTATTCGTAACCGGTCAGCAGGTGGTCGCGGATCGCGGTCACCTTCGCGACCTCGTCCTTCCACCCGGCCGCGGCTCGTTCCGCCAACTCGCGATAGCGCTCCTGAGCGGCGTGCACGGCGACCCACGCGCCCTCCTCGGGCCGGCGCCGGATCCGGCCCGAGTTCGCGGAGAGCGAGCTGACCAGGTCCGCGCGCGTGCGGTACGCGAGCTCCACGAGCGGCGGGCCGGGGAAGAAGCACCCCTCCTCGGCATCGAGCAGGAGTCGGGGCGGCACCCGCGCGTCCGCGCCCGGGCCCGCGGCGGGGGCGGCGAAGAGCGGGCCGCGATAGCGGGGATCGGCCGCTCGCGGCGGCCACTCCATCGAGCGTACGCCCGGGGGAGCGAACGCGGCGGAGGCAACCGCTCTTCCCATCGTAAGCTCCAGCTCCCAGGCGCCGGCCCCCGCGGGACGGCTCGACGGTGAGCCCCCGGACGGCACGGGCACGAAGCCTCCCTCCCGGGCGTCTGCCGGGCCCGCGTCCTTCGTCGCCGTCGCAAGGCCCGAGCGCGCCCAACGCCCGCCGACGTAGTCGTCGAACCAGACCCCGCGCAAGTACAGCTCCGGACGGCGAGGCAACGACGTGGGGGGCGCGTCGAGGCGGAGCACGCGCGCGCGCATCGCCAGTCGCTGGTCCTTGAGCAGCTCGGTGAGGTCGCCGAGCGTCATCTCCGGGCTGAAGCCCAGCTCCCCCTTGCCGTCCCCGCGGTCGCCGAAGGCCTCGGGCGCCGTCGCCGCGCCGGGCAAGCCGGCAGGTCGGTTCGCGGACTTCGCATCGCGGGCCGCCGGCCCCGGCGGCGTCGGGCGGGGGAGGACGAGGAAGAGAACCAGCGCGGGACAGGCCACGGCTGCGAAGGTCCCCGCGTCGAGCGTCAGGAAGCGCCACCGCTCCGGGGCGTACCCGGCGCTGCGGGACGCGACGCCGAACGTGCGGACTACGAGGAAAACGTGGGCGAGCAGGAGGGGCAACACCGGCGCCGGCCGGGGGACGAAAGCGGCGAGGACGGCGTGGACGAGTGAAAAAAAAGCAAGCGCGCGGAGGGTCGGGCCGGTCCGTCCGCGGGTGACCAAGAGCAGGGCCTGGAGCCAGACCACGGCCGAGCCGAGGAACGAGAGCGAGGAAGAGGCGAGCGCGCCGGACGCGGCCCAGCCCGCGAGGAGGAAGGCCGCGCCGGCGCCGCGGTGAAGCGGGCGCGTCCAGTGCAGGAGCCCCAGCTCGCTTCCGAGGCAGGCGTGGAGCAGCCGCCAGGCGGCGCTTGCGGCGAGCAGCGCAAGCAGGGGCCGGTTGCGCTCGGCGAGCGCGAGGCAGAGGTAGCCTGCGAGCGTCGCGCCCGCGCCCGCCGCGAAGCCCTGGACCTCGGCGGAGGCGACGACTCGGAGCAGGCCCGCGACTCTCTTCATTCCTGCCTCCGAGGCCGGCGTGGCCCAGGCCGAGGCGCCGCCCGGCGCGCCGCTGTCGCAGTCGCGGATGCGGCAGCCGGTGGCCGCGCCTCGGCGGGACGATACGGGCGCTCCGCGGGAAAGAACACGGCGTCGGGGTGGTCCGCCGGCGGATGCGGGTGTCGCTGCGTGGTCACGGCGAGCACCGTGGCTCCTTCGCATTGCGACGCCGGCAGGACGGCGAGCAGCTCCGACACGCCGAGCCCGTCCGAGGGCTCCAGCAGGGCGAGGACCTCCAAGGCCTCCCACAGCGAGCGGCTGTCCTGAGTGACGTCGAGCGCCAGCGGTTGCGGGGCCGCCGCGATGAGCGTGAACCCCGACCCGACCCGGAGCAGTTCCAAGGCGAGCGACGCTGCCAGCGAGGCCGCGGCGCCGAGGCGTCGCTCCATCGCGCGCGCTCCGAGCGGAAGGCGGCGCGAGTCCACGACCAGGAGCACGCGGCGCGTGCTCGGCGTCGCGAAGTCGCGCACGAGGAGCTGACCCGGCACCCGTCCTGACGTTCGCCAGTGGATCCACCGCGGGTTGTCCCCCGGGCGAAATTCGCGCAGCCCCACCAGCTCTTCCGCACCGCGATGCACCGCCGCGACCTCGACCTCGGACGGCGAGACGAGCGCATCCAGCCGCAGCCGTGCGGGCAGGGCGACCGCCCGTGGATAGACGAGGGCGCTGGACGCGCAGTCCAGCTCGACCCGCCCCCGGAAGAGGCCGAACGGCGCCTCCGTTTCGACCACGACGCGGTCCCACTCCGCTCGCCCTCGCCCGAACATCCTTCCCATGTAGCGGACCTCCGCCTCACCCCGGCCGGGCACCAGCGGAAGGTAAAGGGAAGGCGGCGAGGCGGCGCGCACGTGTTCGCCGGCGCGGGGCGCGTCGACAAGCCGGAGGGCGGTGAGCGGGAAGAGGCCGTCGTTGGAGAGCCGGAGCGTGACTTGGAAGGAGCTGTGGGAAAAGATGGGATGGCCGAGCGTGCGGACCGCGCGCAGCCCGCGCAGGAGGAGGCGCGCATGGAGCCCAGCCGCGGCCAGCGTCGCGGCGCACAGCGAGAACAGAAGGAGGATGTACTGCGACCCGAGCAGGAAGGCGAGGAAGCCTGCGAGCGCGGTCAAGAGCAGGAAGGCGGCGCCCTGGCCGGTGAGTCGCGGGGCGTGGAAGAACTCGCGGCCCGCGCCGGGCGCCGCGGCGACGGTTGGCGCCGCGGGAGGTGGGAATCCCGTCGCTGGTGGCGAGGCCGGATCAGGCATCAGCAGCGCATGAAAAAAAGAGTGAGATGTCGCAGCGCGGCGGTGCCGCAGCCGAACCGGGAGTAGCCTGCAACGCCCGTCGCCCCGACGAAAGGACGGGAACACGAATTTCACGAAGCCGCCGAATTTCACGAAGAGCGGACGATGCGGCGGTGGTACATGACCCCTTCGTGAAATTCGCGTAGTTCGTGGAATTCATGTTCTTCACGTCGCGCCTCGCGGAAATGTTGCGCAGGAAAACGATCTTGCAGGGGTTAGCGCCCGCGCAAAAATAACTGCGCAGATTCGGACCTCGAGGCTCCTGGGGGCGCGGCCCTCTGTCCCGCGCCCCCAGGCATCGGTCGATCCACGGAAATGTAAAGTAATTCTTGCGCGGGCGCTTAGCGGCGCAGGGCGGTCCCCTCGTAAACGTTTTCGAGGCGGGAGGGGATGCGCCTCCCCCGCGGGCGCCGCTGGATTCTACAGCGACGGGCACGCGGGAGCAAGTTTGGAAACGCGCGGACGCGGGAAGGGGTTCCCCGCGCGTCCGGACCTTCCCGCAACGCTTGAGCGATGGTAGAATCCCCCGCAGAGGACCGTCTTGCGGCCGGCACCCTGCGTCCGGGTCCCGGGGGCGTCGTCGAGCTCAACAGCCCTGGCACGACCACGCTAGGGTTGGACTTCGGCCAGGTAACACGCCTCCGAAGGCCACGGCGTCCATCGTGCCGCCTGTCGAGGAAAGAGCGTGCCCGACCCTGGTTTCCCTCAACCCCGATCGAGCCCGGCGTTCTCCCCATCGCCGCCGGCGCCGGTCGGGAACGGGCCGGACCACTCACGTGCCTTGCTCCCGCGCCGGCCCTCCGTCCTCGCCTGCGCCGCGCTCGCGCTCGCGGCCACCGCCGCCTTCGTCCCCGCCCTCGACGGACCTTTTTTTTGGGACGATGCCTACGTCGTCTTCGAGCGCGAACGCACGCGTCAGGCGCCGGACCTCCTCAACCTTCTCTTCTGTCACCGGGACGCGAACGAAGGCTATCGCCCGCTCGTCGAATACACGCTTGCCGTGAACTGGGCCTTGGGGCCCGACGATCCGCGCGTCTTCCACGCCTTCAACCTACTCCTGCACGCCCTGAATTCCACGCTGCTCTTCCTCCTCCTCCGCAGGTTCGGGCTGGGACCGCGCGCCTCGTTCCTCGCCGCGCTCCTCTTCGCGGTGCATCCGGTGCACGCCGAGGTCGCCTGCGCGATCTCCCAGCGCGCCGGCGCGCTCGCGGCCTTCTGGTACCTGCTCGGGTGGCTCGCCTTTCTTCGGCGCGGGGCCGCCGGCCTCGGGCTCGCCCTGGTCGCCTACGCGTGTGGAATCCTTTCCTGGGAAGGCTCCGCCACGCTCCCCGCCGCGCTCTTCCTCTCGGAGGCCGTGCTCCACCCGCCGCCGGGTCGGCGGGAGTGGCTCAGGCTGGCCGGCCGGTGCGCGCTCTTCGTCCTGCCGCTTGCCGTGTGCATCGCCCTCCGCCGGCACTCCTTCGAAGGCGTGGTCTTTCCGGAGAGGCTGGACTACTTCGAAGGCGTTCCCTGGCTCGTTCGCGCGTTGACGATGGCCCGATTCTTCCTGGAGCACTACCTGCCCGGGCTCGTCGCGGGCGTCGGCCTCGTTTCGGACTACTCCGCTCCCGCGATTCCCAACTCGACGCCGGGCGACGCGTGGGCCTGGGCTGCGCTCGCCGCCCTCGCCGCGGTGGTGGGCCACGCACTCCATGCGCTCTTCCGCAAGCGGTCGGTCGCGGCGTGCGGCGTCGCGATTTGCCTGCTCGGTTTCCTTCCGGTTTCAAACCTCCTCGTTCGCTTCTACGGCCTCGGCGCCCAGCGCTACACGTACCTCCCGATGCTCGGCGTCGCGCTGGCCGCGGCGGCGGGCCTCGAGCGCCTGTTCCGCGTGGAACGCGCCGGCCTCGCGCGAGCAAGAGCCGCGCTCGTCGGCGCGACCCTCCTGACGCTCTTCGTCCTCGCAGCGGTCTCCGCCGCCCGTTGGGCCGACCCCGAGGCCGAGTATCGCTGGATGCTGTCCGACGCCCCGATGAATCACAGCATCCGGCACAACCTGGGGCTCGTCCTCTGTGGCCAGGAGCGATGGGCGGAGGCGTATCACGAATTCGAGGAGGAGCTGGAGGCGGTGCCGGGTCACGCCATGCCGCTCGTCATGATGGCCAGGATCCACCTGCTCTTCGGCAGAAAGGACGAGGCGCGGCGTGCGCTCGAGGCCTTCGGCCACGAGGAAATACCCGGGTCTGTCGCCGCCGCCGGCGCCGGTGACGGCGCCGGTGACGCAGCGTCCCCCGTCACGTACCGGCTGAAGCTGCCCCCAGGCTACCTGGGCGCGTCGGTGCCCGCGTTGGGACGCACCTGGAGCGAACTGGGGCTCGCCTACGAGCGCGAGGGCAGGATGGAAGAGGCGGAGAGCGCATACCGCCACGGCGTGCAATGCGATCCGTACGCCGTGGAGCCGGCTCAAAATCTCGGCACGCTGCTACGGAACGGCGGACGCATCGAGCCGGCTGCGGCGGCCTTTCGAGAGGCGATCGCCCGCGCTCCGCGGCTCCCGGAGAGCCGGCTGTCGCTCGGCCTTCTCCTCATGGGGCAAGGCGCGGCGGAGGAGGGCCGGCAACAGCTCGAAGCGTTTCTCGCGCTGGCCCGCGGACGACCTGACCTCGCCGCCGTCGCGGAGAAGGTCGACCGTAAACTGCACCCCGCGGACGGCGCGGGTACGGGCACCGCCCTCGGCGCCGCCGCAGGCACCGCGCCCCCGCCGACGTCCGCCCCGGCCGGGCCGCCGCCTTCCCAGCTCGCCCAGCCTCTTGCCCCCGGCCATCCTTCCGACGGGTCCGGGGCCCCCGGCCATGGACCCGCACTCGGGCTCAAGCTCTGCGCCATCCTCGCCCCGCTCGCCTTCCTGGCGGTCCTCCTGGCGCTCCGCTCGCTTCCAACCACGGCGCCTGCGACCCTTCCTGCCTGATCGCTCCGCAAACGCGGAAGTCGGACCCTTCGCCTCACGACCCCAATCGCGGATCTTCCACGCGCCCCAGGAACTTGAGTCCACCTTGTCGTGCGGGGCTTGCGCATCGGGCCCGCTCGCGCACTCAAATTCACTCGCATGTCACCGGCGCCGCCGTGTAAAATGCCGCGCCCCATTTCGGGGGCGGGAACGGATCCACCGCGCGGCTGGAAGCCGAACCTCTTCTCCGACATCCCGGCCACCCCGCGCTCGAATCCCCTCAGACGGAGAGAAGGATGACCTACGCCGCCCTCGCCGGCCTCGGCCCGTACAACCCCTTCACCGACGGGAAGGCCCGGGACCAGTTCGTGCGCGACCGCACCTTCGACGTCCTGCACACGCGACTCGACCTCTCCTTCGATCTCGACGCGCGCGCGGTCGCCGGCGCCGCCACGCACACCGTACGACCCATCCACGAGGTGCGCGGGCTGGAGCTCGACGCGGTCGACCTCGAGTGCCGCGCGGTCACGCTGCACGACGGCCAGTCGCTCCCCTTTCGCCACGCCGCCGGCAAGCTCTCGATCGAACTCGACCGCGCCTACCGCGCCGACGAGGAGCTGACCGTGCGCATTGACTACCGGGCCCGCCCCCGCAAGGGGCTCTACTTCGTGCGCCCCGACAAGGGCTATCCGAAGAAGCCTGTCCAGGTCTGGTCGCAAGGGGAGTCCGAGGACAACCGGTACTGGTACCCCTGCTACGACTCGCCGAACGACAAGGCCACGACCGAGGCCGTGCTCACCGTCCCCGCGGCGATGACAGCCCTTTCGAACGGCCGGCTCGAGCGCGTCTCCGAGGACCGCGGCCGCGGCACCCGCACCTTTCACTGGCGGCAGGAAGTCCCCCACGTCAACTACCTCGTCGCCGTCGTGATCGGGGAGTTCGACGAGGTCGCGGACGACTGCGACGGCCTGCCGGTCCTCTATTACGTAGGCAAGGGGGACGCGGCGCGGGCGCGCGCGACCTTCGGGAAGACCCCCGACATGATCCGCTTCTTCGCCGATCGGATCGGTTGCCCGTACCCGTACGCGAAGTACGCCCAGGTCGCGATCGCGGACTTCATGTGGGGCGGGATGGAGAACACCACCCTCACCACGATCAATGAACGCTCGCTCATCGACGAGCGCGTGCGGCCGGACGTGGACAGCGACGGCCTGGTCGCGCACGAGCTGGCCCACCAGTGGTGGGGGGACCTGATCACCACGAAGTCGTGGTCCCACCTGTGGCTGAACGAGGGATTCGCCACGTACTTCGACGTGCTCTTCTGCGAGCACGACCGCGGCGTCGAGGAGTTCCAGCAGCGGATCCTCGACAACATGGCCGCCTATTTTTCGGAGGACGGCGAGAAGTACCGGCGCCCGATCGTGACGCATTCCTTCGGCGAGCCCGAGGACGTCTTCGACCGGCACAGCTACCAGAAGGCCTCGCTCGTCCTGCACATGTTGCGGGGCGTGCTCGGGGACGACCTCTGGTGGAAGGCCGTGCGCCACTACGCCGAGCGGCACGCGACGCGATCGGTGGAGACCGCGGACCTGAAGGTGGCCATCGAAGAGGCCACGGGCCGGAGCGTCGAGGGGTTCTTTCAGCAGTGGCTCTGGCGGTCGGGCTATCCCGAGTACGAGGTGAAGTGGGAGTGGGAAGAGCGGGCGCGGCTGGTGCGGCTCTCCGTGTCGCAGAAGCAGGCCGTGACGGCGGAGACGCCGCTTTTCCGGATGCCGGTGGACGTCCTCGTCCTCGCCGGCGGGCGCGTGGCGCGTCACCGGCTCGACGTGGAGCGGGCGGAGCACACGTTCTACCTGGCCGCGGAGACGCGCCCGGACGCCGTGCAGTTCGATCCGGACGCGTGGCTCCTTGCGAAGCTCGCGTTCGAAAAACCCAAGGCGGAGCTGCTCTGCGAGCTGCGCGTGTCGCCGGGGGTCGTGGGTCGGATCCGCGCGTGCGAGGGGCTGGGGAAGCTCGCCGGTGACGACGCGGTCGTGGAGGGGCTGGGGAAGGCGCTCGGCTCGGACGCGTTCTTCGGCGTGCGGCGCGCGGCGGCGCGGGCGCTGGGGAGGATCGGCACGGCGGAGGCGCGCGAGGCGCTGACCGCGGGCTTCGGCGACGCGAATCCCAAAGTTCGGCGCGCCGTGGCGGAGGCGTTGGGCGCCTTTCGCCGGGACGACGGGGCTGCGCGGATCCTGGCGGCGCGCGTGCGTCGGGAGCGGAGCGACTATGTGACGGCCGAGGGGCTGAAGTCGTTGGGCAAGACGCGTACGGCGAAGGCCTTCACGGCGATTTGCGCGGGGCTCGCGCGCGACTCGCACAACGAGGTCGTGCGGGCGCACGTCTTTCACGGGTTGGCGGAGCTGGGGGATGCGCGTGCGGTGCCCTTGGCGCGGGAGGGGTCGGCCTACGGCAAACCTCCGACCGTGCGCGCGGCGGCGGCCCTGTGCCTGGGGAAGCTCTGGGAGCAGGCGCGGGAGCAGCGGGAGGAGATCCGCGACCACCTGCTCTTCCTGCTGAAGGACGCGGATCATTTCATGCGGCGCAACGTGATGGACGCGCTGGGGGGCGTGACCGACGACCGCGCGGTCGCGGCGCTGCAAGACGCGGCGGCCGCCGAGACGATCGGGATGATCCGGCACGTCGCGCGCGAGTCGGCGCAGCGAATTCGCGACCGGCAGGGCCGGGAGTCCAGCCTGGCGGACTTGAAGCGGTCGCTGGAGGAGGTCCGGGATGAAAACCAGGCGCTGAAGGCGAAGCTGGAGGACCTGCGGCTGAAGGTGGCGAGCCTCGCGGAGCACGGCGGCGCGAAGCGGCGGACCAGCGGTGGGGGCGCCGCGAAGGGCGTCCGTGCCGCGCGCGGCGCACGAAGTGCGGACGCCGCGGATGGGCGTCGAAAGAGACGCTCCTGATCGTCTTTTTTGTCATCCTTCGCGATCGGCTCGTTTGCGCAGGGGCACGGCGTTGCCGTGCCCACGAAGCGAGAACCCGCGCTCGGTCCCGCAAGACGGCAACGGCAATTCGAGCCACTCTCCACTTCCGACCGGAGCAAGACCGAGGATCCACCGCATGCGCGTCCTTGTCACCGGCAGCGCCGGCCACCTGGGGGAGGGGCTCGTTCGCCGGCTCCGGGCGGCGGGTCACGACCCGCTCGGCATCGACATCCTGCCCTCCGCTTTCACGAGCGAGGTCGGGTCCATCTGTGATCGCGCGTTCCTGCGCAGGCGACTCGATGGCGTGGACGCGGTGATTCACGCGGCCACGCTGCACAAGCCGCACGTGGCCACCCACACCCGGCAACAGTTCGTGGATACCAACGTCACCGGGACGCTAAACCTTCTCGAGGAGGCCGTGGCGGCGCGCGTCGGACGCTTCCTCTTCACGAGTACGACCAGCGCCTTCGGCCGGGCACTCACGCCGCCCCCCGGCGCGCCCGCGGCGTGGGTGACTGAGGAGGTCCCGCCGGTCCCCCGCAACATCTACGGCGTGACGAAAAGCGCCGCCGAGGACCTGTGCCAGCTCTTTGCCCGCGACCACGGGCTGCCCTGCCTCGTCCTCCGCACTTCGCGCTTCTTCCCGGAGGAGGATGACGTCGAGGATGTTCGTGCCGCCTACGAAGACGGCAACCTCAAGGCGAACGAGTTCCTCTACCGGCGCGTCGACCTCGAGGACGTCGTCGCCGCGCATCTGCTCGCCCTCGACCGCGCCCCCGCGCTCGGTTTCGGCAAGTACGTGATCAGCGCCACCACGCCGTTCACGCACGACGATCTCGCGGGCCTGCGCGCGGCCGCGCCGGCCGTCGTCGCGCGCCTGTTCCCCGACTACCTGGACATCTACCGTCGCCGCGGCTGGCGGATGTTCCCGTCGATCGAGCGCGTCTACGTGAATGCCAAGGCCCGCAAGGAGCTGGGCTGGCGCCCGCGCTGGGACTTCGCCCGCGTCCTCGAGTGCCTGCGCGCCGGCGAGGACCCGCGCAGCGAATTGGCGCGCGCCGTGGGGGCGAAGGGCTACCACCCGGGGGGGACCGTCGCACAGGGCTAGGGGCCCCGTCGAGGAGCTTCGGTCACAGTCGCCACCTCTGTCACCGCGGGTTGCAGCTCAGGTGGCGGTTCGCGCGGGCCGGCCTGCGCTCCGTAGCTCGCGGCCGGCGAGCGAAGGAGGGAGGCCCGCACGGCCAGGAGCCGCTAGGACTGAGTTTGCGCGGCTATTTTTGCGCGGGTACTTGCCGGGGCACGCCGTACGTCCCGGGAGACGCGGATGGGCGACGTGCTTGACCTTGCCGGGGCGGGCTGGTAAACTCCTTCCCC
This sequence comes from Planctomycetota bacterium, assembly GCA_016197205.1. Taxonomy (GTDB): domain Bacteria; phylum Planctomycetota; class MHYJ01; order WSZJ01; family JACPWG01; genus JACPWG01. The sequence goes on along the minus strand of JACPWG010000051.1, from coordinate 43,935 downwards.
CGCACGACCCCGTGCGAGCTGCGAATCCCGTCAAACGTCCCGTCGTCACTTTGGGGGAGAGAGCGGTGTCAAAAGAGCTCACGGACGGTTTCACCCGCGCGCAGATCGAAGCCTTCGCCGGCGGCTTCTACTACGTCGCGAACTGCGACGGCATCGCGGAGCGCGAGCTGACGATCATCCACCATTTCCTCGAGCGGGTCGGCGCGTCCGACCTCGTCGGCAAGCTCGCGGAGCTGCCCTTCGACCCGAACGGCTTGGCGGCGGCCCTCCCCACCGATTGGCTGCGCGGCCTCTTCATGCGGGTCGCCATCCTGCTCGTGAAGGCGGACGGCCAGGTCACGCAGAACGAACGGGAGGCCCTCGTCTACCTCGCCCGAGTCCTCAAGCTCACGATGAAGTTCGACCAGCTCGAGGCCTCGGTGGCCCACGAGAAGCTGTAGCGTCAGATCGCCCGACCTCCGCCGCTCTGGAGTGCGCAAGCCATGGCCGACGACACGAAGCCCCCGCGCTGCCTGAGTTGCAACCAGGCGGTGCCGCAGGCGATCGACGTGTGCCTCGCGTGCGGCGGGCACGCGCTGGTCCAGTCCCTCGAGACCGGGTCCTACTCGGTCGCGGTCGGACCGATCACGAGCCTGAAATTTCGCAAGGACGCCGCCGCGCTCCTCGGCGAAGTCCTCGACAACGTCACGGCCGCCGAGGCCGAGCAGGCCCTCTCGACCGAGCGCGTGCGCGTCTGTCAAAACCTGGACAAGCCGGTCGCCGATGCGCTCGTGGCCCGGCTCGGCCCGAGAGAAACGCTCGCCGAGGCCGTCACCGGCGAACCGGAGTCCGCGGGGAGCGCGCCCGGCTTCCAGACGCCCCTGCCCTATCTGGCTTTCATGGGGGGACTCGTCCTCGGCTGGCTGCTCTGGTTCCCCTTGGGCCTCCTGGTCGGGCTCGGCGGCGCGGTCGCACTCGGCCTCCGCGGCCGCGGCAAGCGCCGGCGCGTCCTCGGGTTCGCCCGCTGCCCCACGCCCCTCCCGCGCGCGACGACCGAGCTCTTGCACCGCACCGCCGCGGCGCTCGGCACGCTGGAGGGCGCGCAAAAAAAACAGCTCTCGGCGACGGCCGTCGGCTACTGCGACCTGACCTCGCGGCTTGCCCGAAAGGACCTGCTGGGCGCCATCGCCGGCGGCGCGGCCGGCGGCATGGGGGAGGCCGCGACCGGCCTTCTGGAGGCTGCCGTCGCGGCCGCGGAACAGGCGACCCAGGAAAAGGGCTCCCCGGCGGCGAAGGAGGCCGAGGCCACGCTCGCCCGGCTCGCGGAAACGGCCGCGCACGCGCGCGGACAGGTCGGCGAGCTGGAGCGCGCCATGGAAGGCGGACAGGACGTCCGCGCCCGCCTGCACGGAGAAGTCGATTCTTTGCGAAAGGCCGTGACGAGCCTCGCCCGCACCCGCTGATGCGGGGGCCGGCGCCGGGGCCCGAAGCGATTGGAGGTGAGCGACATGGGGATCCTGGATTTCATCAAGAACCAAGCCATCGACGTCATTTCGTGGCTCGACGACAGCACGGACACGCTTTGCTACCGCTTCCAGACGAACGGCCAGGAGATCAAGCGCGGCGCGCAGCTCACGGTCCGCGAGGGGCAGGCGGCGATCTTCGTGCACGAAGGCCAGATGGGAGACGTGTTCAAGCCCGGCCTCTTCACCCTGACCACGCAGAACATCCCGATCCTGACCAAGCTCTCGAGCTGGAAGTACGGTTTCGAATCTCCGTTCAAGGCCGAGGTCTATTTCGTCAGCACGAAGCCCTACATCGACATGAAGTGGGGGACCGCGACTCCGGTCGCGCTCCGCGACGCCGACTTCGGCATCGTGCGGGTCCGCGCCCACGGCATTTACACGATCCAGATCGTGGACCCCGCCCTCTTCTTCAAGAGCTACGTCGGGACCGACGGCTACTTCACGATCGAAAAGATCCAGGGCCAGCTCCGCACGACGCTCGTCTCGAGCTTCACCACGACGCTCGGCCAGGCCAAGATCCCCGTCCTCGACCTCGCCGCGAAGTACGAGGAGATCGGCGCGACGCTGCAGCAGCGCATGGATCCGGAGTTCCGGAAGACCGGCGTCTCGCTCGTGAAGCTCGTCATTGAAAGCGTGACGATGCCGGAGGAGGTCGAGAAGGCCATCGACGCGCGCAGCTCGATGGGCGCGGTCGGCAACCTCGGGGCCTACACGCAGTACCAGGCCGCGCAGGCGATGCGCGAGGCCGCGCACAATCCGGGCATGGGGGGCGCGTTCGTCGGCATGGGCGCGGGCATGGGCATGGGCCAGATCATGTCGCAGTCGATGGCCGCGTCCGGCATGGGCGCGCCGCCGCCCGCCCCGGCAACGGCGGAAGCGCAGTACCATCTCGCGGGTCCGATGGGGCAGCAAGGACCGATGCCGCTCGCGGCCGCGGTCGGCACGATCCGCGCCAACCCGGGCGCCGCGATCAACGTGTGGGCCGCGGGCATGGCCTCCTGGCAGCCGTGGCAGCAGGTCCCGGCCCTCGCCGCACAGATGGGCCCGCCCCCCGCGCCCGGCGCGATGCCGCCCCCGCCGCCGATGCCCGCCGCGCCGCCTCCTCCTCCGCCCAGCGCGCCCGCGGCGCCGCCGGAGTCCAAGTTCCATTACTCCTCGGGCGGGGCCGCCGAGGGTCCCTTCGCCGCTTCGGAGGTCGCGCGCCGCGTTCGGGCGAATCCCAGCGGCAGCCACAAGGTCTGGAAGGAGGGCATGCCGGGCTGGGTGGATGCCGCATCCGTCGACGAAATCGCGGCGAGGCTGTCGTAGCGGGGTCGCAAACAACAGCCCTTTCCCCGGAGGGGCGAGGGGGAATAAGGAAGCGTACTCTCATGGTCACTGCCGCCCACGAAAAGCCGCTCCAATTCCCGTGTAAGGCCTGCGGTGCGAAGCTGGACTTCGCCCCGGGACAAGAGGCCCTCAAGTGCGGCTATTGCGGCTACACGGAGGCGATCCCGCAGTCGGCGGCCGAGGTGAAGGAGCACCCCTTCGAAGAATACGACGCGGGCAAACGGCCGCGCGGGCTCGGCACGGCGCTCAAAGCGGTCAAATGCCAGCAGTGCGCGGCCGAGACGCAGGTCGAGCCCCAGGTCACCGCCCTCACCTGCGCTTTTTGCGGCGCGAACGAAGTGATCCCGCGCGAAGCGAACGCCGCCCTCCTTCAGCCAGAATCCCTACTCCCGTTCCAGGTGACCAAGGACCAGGTCATCGAGCAGTTCCGCACGTGGATCCAGGGGCTGTGGTTCCGCCCGAACGCGCTCAAGCGCCAGGCCCGGCCGGAAGGCTTGCAGGGGGTCTACATCCCCTACTGGACCTTCGACTCCATGACGCACTCGTTCTGGACCGCCGAGGCGGGCTACCATTATTATGTAACGGAGAAGTACACCGACGCCCAGGGGCATTCGCAGACGCGGCAGGTGCAGCACACGCGGTGGGAGCCGGCGAGCGGCCGGCACAACCAGTTCTTCGACGACGTCCTCGTCCCGGCCTCGCGGTCCGTGCCCGAGGAACTGGCCAAGGGCCTCGAGCCGTTCGAGACGCAGAAGCTCGCCCCGTACAAGCCCGAGTATCTCTCCGGTATGGTGGCCGAGGACTATCAGCTCGACATGAAGGCGGCGTGGCCGAAGGCGAAGGAGGAGATGGACGGCGCGATCCGCAGCGCGTGCGCGTCGAAGGTGCCGGGGGACACGCACCGCAACCTGCACGTCACCACGCAGTACATGAACCGCACGTACAAGCTCTGCCTGCTCCCGATCTGGATCGCCTCGTACCGGTACGCGAACAAGCCGTATCGATATCTGGTGAATGGTCAGACCGGGAAGGTGTACGGCGAGGCCCCGTACTCGTGGATCAAGATCGCGCTCTTCGTGCTCTCGATCGCGGGGCTCATCGGGGTGATCGTGGCGCTGTCGTCGAAGTAGTGGTGGCGGCTCGGTCGCGGCGTGGACCGCAGGCTGCGGCACTGCCGCGCTGCGAAATCTCTGGTTTCCGTGGAGTTCGATCCCGGGTTGCCCGCCCCCCGGGCTACCCCGCCATGGTCGCCGGATCGATCCCGTGCTTCGCGCACCACTCCCGGTACACGAGCGGCGAAATTTCCGACGGCTTGATCTCGCTTCGTCCCCCCCAGAAGACGTTCGTGTACGCGACCGAGATCCCGATGGCCGCCAGATGCGCATCGATTGCGGCCTTGTGCGCCAGCAAAACGTCGCGATCCGTCCCGTGCGCCACGCCCATCACGTTCACGTTTCGGAACTCCGGCCCGCCTTCGCGCCAGTACGCGTGCGTTAGGATGTGATGCCGCCCGACCTCGCGGCCGGCCTCGCGCTCCCGGCCCACGGGGACCGCCCAGTGGAAGAGGGCGTTGAAGCGCGTCACCCGCTCCCCGCTCGCGAGCTGCTTCACGTGTTCGAGAAAGGTCGAGAAGCGGCCGATCACGCCGCGCCGGTTCAGGTCCTCGGCGACCTCGCAGAAATTCTCGAGCGAGACGCTCGCCTCTTGGGCGCGTGCGCGCCACAGGTCGGGGACCAACTCCTCGGCGGCGAACTCCCGCTTGAGCGCGGTGAGGATGCGCCACTCGGCGTCCGTCAGCTCGGCCGTCTTTACGTCGATCACGTTGGCAAGCTCGTCCGCCTTGCTGCCGGGCTCCATGCCGCGGCGGCGGACGTGGCCGACGCCGAGCGCGAATAGGCACTTCGCGGGCATGAGCCGGAATTTCTCGGCGCCGACCTTTTTCCGAAGGTGCTCGGCATGCTTTTCCAGGGAGAAGCCCTGCGGCACCTTGAGCGTCGTCCAGAGCTTGTAGTTGGAGCCGGGCGTGGCCGGGTCGGCCGAGCGGACGACGACATGGCCGGAGAAGGGGTCCTGCTGGAACATGTGGTCGAACGCGGCATCGAGCCGCTCCGCCGGGAGCTGCCAGGCGACGAGCGCGCCGTCCGCGAGATTGTTCGCCATGAGCGTCTGGCGCACGCGTCGGATCGTGCCGCCGCGGAGCATGGCCTGGATGCGCTCCAGGACGACGGGTAGCTCGACCCCGGAGAGCCGGGCCACCTCGCCGAGGGGATCCCGCTGGAATCCCTGGATCTTGTCCTCGGAAACGGCCAGGATCCGGGCATTCACGGGATCGGTCGTTTCCACCGGCAGCGTGGCGACGGTCATTTCGAGGTCCTCCGTGGGTCGTCAGGGGTCTCGGCGAAAGGGGTCGGGTGCGGGGGAACGCGGTGGTCCCCGCGGAAGGGGTGTGATTCTAGGGCGAACCCGCGCGGCCGGTCAAGCACAAAGAATGTCGGAGGAACGCCGCATGCCCCGCCAATCGCTTCGTCGCTTCACCGCGCGCGGCGCGTCCGTCGTGCTCGCCACGCCCCCCGGCGTCCATCCGCCGGACGGCTACGCCCCGCTCGAGGCCGCTTGCATGGAGTTCCCGGCCGGCGCGCGCGTCCTCGATCTCGGCTGCGGGTCCGGGGTCTTTGGCCTCTGGGCGGCGCGTGCGGGCGCGGGCGCGGTCTGGCTCGTCGACGTCGATCCGGCCGCGGTCGCATGCGCGCGGGAGAACGCGCGCCGAAATCGACTCGCGCACGTGCGCTTCGCGACCGGCGATTTCTTCGAGCCCTGCGGCCGGGAGCGCTTCGACGTCATCATCGGCAACGTCCCGCAGACCCCGGCCCCGCGGGATTTCTCGACCGCGAAATGGGGCGGCTCGGATGGCACCGCGCATCTCCGGCGGCTGGCGCGCGAGGCGCCGGCGCACCTCGCGCCCGGCGGGCGGGTCTACTTCGTGCTGATCGACCTCACGCACGCGGACCGCGCGCTGGAGGCCTTCGCCCGCCGCTTCGTCGTGCGCTGCCGCCTGAGACTGCGGCGGACGTTCACGCCCGCGGAGTACGACGCGCGGCTCCCCGGGCTGTGGTCCTACATGGAGCGGTTGCGCGCGAAGGGCTGGGTGCGGTATCGCCAGCAGGGGCGGAAGTATTCGTTCGGCGTGCGGCTCATGGAGGCGCGCCTGCGCCCGCCGGCAGGCCGAGCACGCCCGCCGCGCGGTACACGATGAGCCGAGACGATGGCGCTGGTGGGGTCCGCGCACGCGAGATCTTGACACGATAGAAAGGCTACCGGGAACCGGACGGCTCCGTGGCCCCGAAGTGGCCGTAGAATGTAGCCAGGGCCGAAGGCCCTGGAAATCGGAGGCACTGGGTGAAGCCCCGAAGGGGCGCGAGAAGCGCGACGCTCTTCCGTCGCCCTTTCAGGGCTCCACGTGTCGTGGCGGGCAGACCAGGGCCTTCGGCCCTGGCTACATGCTCTCGCGCCTCCGGCGCTTCGGCATCGAATGCCCTTGACCCGGGTGCCAGGTGGGTTCGGCCTGCGACCCGCTTACCTTACCGGTGGTCTTGCTACAGTCTCAAAGGCTTCCACCTTATCCTCCGGGAATGGCTCACGCTTCTGGACCCGCACGAGAAGATTGATCGGGTCTTGAAGAACCGGTAGAGTTGCGACACAGATGAAGCCGCCATCGCCCACGACCGGCGGCACGCCGCCCCCCTCCCCGAATCTAGAGACATCCAGCCAGATGGCGCTCGAAGACGACATCCTCAAGCTCGCGCGGACGGTAAGGCAACTCATGCCGAGCGCGCACGATTTCTGGGTACCTTGGCGACGTTTGGCCCTCGTCCAGGAGGGAGCGGAGGAGCACGACGTCTTCTTGTGCGCCCGTGCCCAACTTCCTGGAATGGCGCGCTGGTTTGCGCTCTTCAAGGAGCGCAAGGTGAAGCTCACGGAGCATGGCCTTCGGCTGGCTGACGCCGATGCAGAGGAGCTGACCCGACTCCGGGCAGTCATCGCCGGGAAATTGCCTAGCGAACCCGCAACCACCGATCGCAGCCACCTGCCCGCGCTTTCGGAGGAGGGCTTCCTGAGTTCACGCGGTTACCACGCGGGGAAAGACGCCCCAACAGCAAGCGAACGTCAGGCCACTCTTCGCGCGGCCTATGAGACCGCTTCGCCCTCGGACCAGTTCAACCCGAGCTACGTGGCGGACTGGGGTCAGCCAGGGTCCCTCCGGCGCGTGGAGAAAATCGCGCGATCCATCGCCGCATTTTCGAGGAACCGCAAGGCGAGTCTGCGACGCCAGGGCATGACCCAAGCCGACACTGCGCAGGACGAAGCCGTCTCGGACTGGGAAGAGGACCTCGCCTGGCTCCAGAGCGAGTTCTTCGATGGTGACTTCCGCTGGCCCAGCACAACCTGACCCACGCGATCCCCAGTGGCCGCCTGCATCGAGAAGCCATGGGACCCGCGCCCCGACGGGAGCACGAGCCATGTCTCAGGAAAGCAGCGACACGCTCCGCCTCGTCCAGGGCGATCCAACATGACAACCTCGACCTCCGGGCCTGCGAGACTCAAGCCTGGCCAGCTCGTTCGCGTGCGCTCCCGCCAGTACATCGTCGAGGAAGTCGTGCCGCCCCCCGCCCCCGGCGAGCAAACGCTCGTGCGACTCGCTTGCCTTGACGACGATGCCCAGGGGGCCGAGTTGTCGGTCCTCTGGGAGAGCGAGGTGGATGCCAAGCCCCTCGGCGCGACCTCCTGGAAGGATGTGGCCCGTCGCGGCTTCGACCCCGCCCACATCTTCGCGGCCTACCTTCACACGCTACGCTGGAACTGCGTCACCGCCACCAACCCGAAACTCTTCCAGGCGCCGTACCGGGCGGGCATCGAGGTCATGGCCTACCAGCTCGAGCCGCTGCGCAAGGCCCTGCTCCTGCCGCGCGTCAATCTCTTCATCGCCGACGACGTGGGCCTCGGGAAGACCATCGAGGCGGGCCTCATCCTGCGCGAGCTCCTCCTCCGCCAAAAGGTCCGCCGCATGGTCGTCGCCTGCCCCCCGTCCATTGTGCTCCAGTGGCGCGACGAACTGGAGCGCCGGTTCGGATTGACGTTTGTCGTCTATGACCGCGAGTACGTGCTCGCCCGTCGCCGCGAACGCGGTTACGGCATCAACCCCTGGACCACGCACACGCGCTTCATCATTTCCCACGCCCTCCTCCGTGACGAAGACTACGCCGCCCCTCTCCGCGACTGGCTTGGCGACTTCCCGGCCGGCGCCATCCTCATTCTCGACGAAGCGCACAACGCCGCCCCCGCGAGCGCCTCGAAGTACGCCATCGACTCGCAGTTCACGCGCATCGTCCGCGAGCTTGCGCCGCGCTTCGAGCACCGCCTCTTCCTCTCCGCCACCCCGCACAACGGCCACTCGAACAGCTTCGCCGCGCTCCTGGAGATCCTCGATCCGCAGCGCTTCTGCCGGGGCGTTCCCGTCAGGGGCGCCAAGCTGCTCGACGCCGTCATGGTCCGCCGTCTCAAAGAGGACCTGCGCACGCGCGTGGGCGGCTTCCCGGAACGCCAGGTGGTGCAGCTCGACATCGACGGACTCCCGCTTGACGCCCCGGAGCTGCGCCTCTCGCGCCTGTTGCAGGAGTACATCGACCTGCGGGAAGGGCGCCTGGGGTCCGCCGCGAAGTCGGCCCAGCGCGCGGCCGGCTTGCTCCACACGACGCTCCAGAAACGGCTGCTCTCCTCGATCCGCGCCTTCGCCCGCACCCTGCGCGTTCATCGGCAGGCGGTCGAGCGCCACCTGGCAGGCGCCGGGCTCTCCGTCAGGCCCTTCGCCCGCCGGTCGGAGGAGGTCTGGGCACTCCAACAAGCACCGGGAGCGGACGACGCGCACTCGGAACTTTCGGACGCGGAATTGGAGACCGAGGAGGACCGGCAGCTCGTAGCCACGACGCACGAGAGCACGGTCGCTTTCGCCGAGGAAGGCGGAAAGGGATCGCATGGCAAGGAGTTGAAGCTCCTGGGGGACATGCTCGACCTCGCCGAAGCCGCGCGCGACCTTCCCGACCCGCGCGTGCGCATCCTGGTCGACTGGATCGCCGAGCACATGTGCCCCGGCCTGCTGCCGTCCGGAAAGAGCGCACGACCCGGCACGGCGCCCGCCTGGAACAACCGCCGCCTGCTCATCTTCACGGAGTACGTGGACACCAAGCGCTACCTCGAAGACCAGCTCCGCGCCGCGATCGCCGGCTCGGACGACGCCGAGCGGCGGATTGAGACCTTCCACGGCCAGGGTGGCATGGACGAGAAGAAGCGCGAGGAAATCAAGCGCGCCTTCAACGGCGACCCGGCCAGGCACCCTCTGCGCATCCTGATCGCCACGGACGCGGCGCGCGAGGGCGTCAACCTCCAGAACTACTGCGCCGATCTCTTCCACTTCGACGTGCCGTGGAATCCCGCGCGGATCGAGCAGCGCAACGGCCGCATCGATCGGAAGCTCCAGCGTTCGCCTGAGGTGCGCTGTCACTACTTTGTTTTTCGCCAGCGCCCCGAGGACCCGGTTCTGGCCGCACTGATCAAGAAGACCAAAACGATCGCGCTGGAGCTGGGGAGCCTCGGCCCCGTCCTGGAGGGAAGGCTGGCCGCCATGCTGGAAAGGGGAATCCGCCACCGGCAGACCCAGACCTTGATCCGGGACATCGAGGCGGCCGAAGTGGACAGGGCCACGCGTCGCGCCGTGGAGGAGGAACTGGAGGCCACCCGCGTCCGACAAGAGGCGCTGGAACGACAGCTCGACACGCTACGCGAGCTGAAGGAGGAATCGGAGAGGCACTTGGGGCTTCAGAAGGAGGCCCTGTGCAACGCGCTCTCCTGCTCGCTCGAACTCCTCGGCGCCGAGCCGCTGCGCCCGCGACCGGACCCTGACGGCGGGAAGCAGGAGCAGTGGACTTTCCCGGCATTGGATCGGCGCTCCGGTGCGGACCCGACCTGGGCGGAGACGCTCGACACGCTGCGCCCGGCGCGTGAGCGCGACCAGAAGCTGCTGGAGTGGCGGAAGGCGGCCCCGATTCAGCCGGTGGTCTTCAGCGACGCCGGAACGCTCGATGACGATCGGGTCCACCTCCATCTGGAACATCGCGTCGTACGGAGGCTGCTCGGGCGGTTCCTGTCGCAGGGTTTCGTCCACAACGACCTTTCGCGGGCCTGCGTCGGGCAGACGACGGACTCCATCCCGCGCGTGATCCTGCTAGGTCGACTGGCGCTCTATGGCGAGCGCGCGGCGCGCCTGCACGACGAGCTCGTGGCTGTCACCGCGCGGTGGGTCGAGCCGACCCTCCGGAAGGGGGCGCTCCGCCCCTACGCCCACGAGGCCGAGGATCGGACGCACGACCTGCTGGAGCGGAGCCTGACGGAGGCGGGGCGGAAGGGGGTCCCGAGCGAGGTCCAGGCCCGCCTGCGCAAATCGGTGGAGCGCGACGTGGAGGAGCTGCTCCCGCATTTGGCGCCGCGTGCCGAGGAGGCCGCGGGCACGGCAGCGGCCGAGCTGCGGGCTCGCGGTGACCGCGAGGCCAAGAACATGACCGAAATCCTGGAATCGCAGCGCACGCGCATCCGGCAGACGCAGGAGGCCTCGATCGCGAGGTACGACGCCACCCAGCTTCGGCTGGTTTTCGCCAAGGACGAGGTGCGTCAGATCGAGGCGGACCGGCGCCACTGGGAGAAGCGGCTGGCGGCGATCGAGCGGGAGCTCGTTGACGAGCCAGTGCGCGTGCGTGGGGTGTATGTCGTGAAGGTCACGCGGGTGGAGCCGGTCGGGATCGTGTATTTGTGGCCGGTGTCGGGGTAGTGTGCTCAGCCGCGGCCCCGGACTTCCTCGCACCCACGCTCCTGTCCCGCCCTCGCGCAATGCGCCCCCGCCGTGCCTGCGGCGAGTTGCTTTTCCCTCCGCTCAGGATTTTTCAAAAAACAAGTGAACCGTATCTTGACGCCTGCTGTTCTATTTTCTATCATGGGTCATGGCGATGCACGCCGCGAGGGCGAGCCGAATTCCGCAGAGTTGGAGGCGTAGTGGCCATGGCCATCGACCAAGCCGAAATCGCCCGTCGCTTGCGGGCCGCCCGCGAGGCGTGCGGGATGACCCAGGAGACGGTCGCGGAGAAGTTGGAGGTTGCGCGCTCGACGATCGCCCAAATCGAGCTCGGAAACCGAGAGGTCTCCGGGCTGGAACTCGATCGTCTCGCGTACCTGTATGGACGCGACCTGCGGGAATTTTTGCAGGATCAGTTCCGCGAAGTGGACGTGCTCGTGGCACTGCTCAGAGCCGACCCCGAGGGTGCCCGCGGGGAAAAGGTCCTCGACGCGGTCCGAGAGTGCCTTGCCCTGGGGCGGGAGTTGGCGAATCTGGATCAACTGCTCGGCATCTCTCGCGAGGTGAAGAGTCCGGCGACTTATCGTCTGCCACCCCCGAGCGGACGGTGGGAGGCGATCGAGCAGGGCGCCAGGATCGCGACGGAGGAACGGCGCCGCCTCGGGCTAGGCTCATCGCCCCTGGGTGAGATGGCGGAGTTGTTGGACACCCAGGGCGTGCGCGTCGGCTTGGTGGAGCTTCCCGAAGAAGTGTCGGGGCTGACCGTGGTCGAGCCGCACCTCGGCGCCTTCGTCGTCGCTCACAAGCGCCAACATTGGCTGCGACGACGCTACTCCCTCGCCCACGAGTACGCCCATGTCCTGCTCGACCGCGATCGGCAGGGAACCATCAGCCGGGCTGCCGATCGAGACAGTTTGATCGAAATGCGTGCCAACAGCTTCGCCGCCGCCTTCCTCATGCCCGAGACGGGTGTGCGTGAATTCGTCGCCCAGCTTGGGAAGGGGAGGGCCAGCCGAACGCATGCCCAAGTCTTCGACGGAGTCGGAGTCGTGCCTGCCGAGGGTCGAAGCGAACCCGGCTCGCAAGACCTTAAGCTCTACGACGTGGTGTTGCTCGCGCACCACTTTTCCGCAAGCAGGATTTTTGCTCTCTATCGCTTACGAAATCTCCGACTTGTTACCGATGCGGAATTTGAGTCGCTCCGCGCGCGTGACGAGGAGGGCGCCGGGGACGAGATCGCGCGGCTCCTCGATCTCCATGAACCCGACCACACGCAAGCGAGGAACGAATTCCGACACCGGGTCATGGCCCGGGCGCTTGAAGCCTACCGGCGCGGTCTCATCAGCCAGGGGAAAGTGATCCATCTCGGAAAGACGGTGGGCCTGCGACGCGACGACGTTTTTGAGTTGCTTGATCGAGCGGGCATTGAAGAGAGCGACGAGGAGGCGCGGCCTCCGCGTGCCGAGGAGCATCGGTGAGCGAGCAGCCGGTGCAGGAGATCGTCGTCGCGGACGCGAACGTGCTCATCAATTTCATTCACCTTGGCAAACTCGGCCTTCTCTGTAGCTTGCCTGGGTATCGGTTCATCGTCCCCGAACAGGTTTTCGCGGAGGTGAACGAGGCCTCACAGCGGGCAGCCCTACAAGCTGCGATCCAAGCGGGGGTGCTGCGCGTGGAGCGGATCACACGACCCGACCTCTTGCTGGACTACTCGCAGCTATGCCAATTCCTCGGGCCGGGCGAATCCGCGTGCCTGGTCATCGCCGGCGAGCATGGATGGAAAATCGCGTCGGATGATCGGCGCCGTCTACCGGCCGAAGCCCAGGCTCGACTCGGTCCCGGTCGGGTGCTTACCACACCGGATCTGATCCTCGCCGCGATCCGCGCGGGACTCATGAGCGTCGAGGAGGCGGACGCTGCGAAGGCCCTGCTGGAGCAGCGGCGGTTCCGCATGCGGTTCAGGTCCTTCGGGGATGTTCACTGATCCACTCAAAATCGGAGCGAATGACCTCCATGAACAAGCTCATAGTGCCGAACGCCTCGGGCGAGGATCTATTGGAGGCGTACCGTTGGGTTGTTCAACTCCAGCGCCCGGACCTAGTGAGTCAATTCGAGCGACGATGCAGGGACAATCCGGGTTCCGCTCGATGCGAGGCCCTAGTGTTTTCGCTTCTCCGCGACCAATTCGGGCTTGAGCCAAGAATTCACGAGGACCGTGAACGCGGCGGACCCGATTTTCATGCGCGCCATGCGCTTCATCCCGACCTCTTCGTTGAGGTCAAATACCTGGATTCATCCGCCGTGACGAACAACTCTAAGATGGCGAACGCTCCCCCAGAGGGGTTTAGCTGGTTCGAGTATGTGACGCCACAACTGAAGAGTGACCTCACGAGGGCTGCGCGTCAGTTGGGGGGTCTGCCGGGCCCAGGAGTGTGTATCATTGGATCTGATCATGCCTTCGCAGACCGTCTGCTTGGGCCGTGGGGTGCCGAGAATCTACTGACGTCAGGAAGCAGTTTCGTCATTCCTCTAGCCCAGAATGGAGGTCCCGCGGGACCGATGCGAGTCGAGACAGACCTTCGGCATGCCGCCTTCCTCAAACTCGATCAGGAAGGCTCAAACGCCATCAAGTCACTTCGACAATCCATATCGGCAATCATTCTACTGCCGTTTGACGCCGATCGACTCGTCGCCTACCCCCTGGGCATCCTTCACCACGACCCCGCTCGACCGCTGGATCCGCGGGTTTTTCCAGGAATTCACTTCGCCCGACTTCGAGAATCACCTCGGGCCGGAGGATCCGCGGTGGTTGAGTATGTTGTCCATGAGCCGAATCCCCATCCGATTCAACTCTTGCCCCCGAAATTGCGGGAGGAAGACCTGCGGTGAAGAGAGCAGAGCGACATCCAGGGGAGGATCTACGTCCCGAGGGATCGCCTGCATGAACACCCCAGCGGGACACCGGCCTCGATGAACGCAACAACCCCGAATGCTCACCAGGAATGGCTCGGCTTCGTCCAGCCGGTCGGGCTCGTGGTCTCCCCAGTCGCACTGGCGCACTCCGGGGTCTACCCGAACCGCAACATCGTCGAGGTCCAGGAATCGCTCAAGCGCATCGCGCGCCTCGTTCGCATCGGCGGAGACGATGCCGACGATGATGCGGAGCGGGTGGCCATCACGGACTTCCCGTCCTTCGCACGCGAGGTCTTCGGATGGCAGGACGGTGACGTCCTCGGCGCGCCCGGCGGGACACCGTTGCCGCCGGACTTGGACGTATCCCTCCCGGAATTCGAGGAGGTGCTTTCACCGACCTTCGCGCTGCGCGACCCCGAGAAGCCCGAGCGTTGGCTGATCTTGATCCAGGTTGTGCTCGTCGGCACGGACCTGGACAAGGCGGACGCATCGGGCGAGCACAAGTGGCACGCCCCGCCCCAGGCGCGCTTCGAACGGCTGCTGCGGGAGCGCGAAATCCCGATCGGGCTCCTCGTCAATGGGACCAGCCTCCGCCTGGTCTACGCGCCGCGCGGAGAGTCCTCCGGGCACGTCACCTTCAGCGTCCGGGCGATGACCGAGATCGCCGGGCGTTCGATGCTCGCCGCGCTCCACATGCTCCTCAGCGCCGAGCGGCTCTTCGTCCTGCCCCGGGACCAGCGCCTCCCCGCCCTGCTCTCGAACAGCCGAAAGTTCCAGAACGAGGTCTCGACCGCCCTCGCGGCGCAGGTGTTCGACGCGCTCGTCGAACTCCTGCGCGGCTTCCAGGCCGCGAACGAGGCGACCCAGGGAAAGCTCCTGTCCGTGGTGCTCCGGGATGCACCCGATGAAGTCTACGGCGGACTGCTCTCCACGCTTCTGCGGCTGGTGTTCGTGCTCTACGCGGAGGAGCGCGGGCTGCTTCCGACCGCGGAGGTCTACGTCGAGAACTACTCCGTGACCGGCCTTTTCGAGCGGCTGCGAGAGGACGCCGGGCGCTACCCGGACCTCATGGAACAGCGGTACGGGGCCTGGGCCCAAATTCTCACGCTATTCCGGCTGCTCTACGATGGCGCCGCACACGGGCCCATGCACCTCCCGGCGCGGCACGGGCGGCTCTTCGACCCGGATGCCCACGCCTTCCTGGAAGGGCGCGTGCGCGGAGCGCGCCGTGTCCCCGGTGAGCGCCTGAGCCCGCCCCGCATCTCCGACGGGGTGGTGTGGCGCGTGCTCCAGAAGCTGCTGGTCCTCGACGCGGAACGGCTCTCCTATCGCACCCTCGACGTGGAGCAAATCGGCTCGGTCTACGAGGCCATGATGGGCTACTCGCTCCAGGTGGCACAGGGACCCTCGCTCGGTTTGAAACCCGACCATGTGGTCCTCAACCTGAACGAAGTGCTGTCCCTGCCCGGCATGGAGCGCGCGAAGTCGCTGAAAAAGCTGGCCGGGTGTGACGTCTCGGGGGACGCGGTGGAGGCGATGAAGGCGGCGTGCACGGTGGACGACTTGGCCGCGGGGTTGGCCAGGCAGACCTCGCCGCGTTGGCCGCAAGTGCTGCCCAGCGGGGCGATGGTCCTGCAGCCGACCGAGGAGCGACGGCGGTCGGGGTCGCACTACACGCCGCGGTCGCTCACGGAGCCCATCGTCCGCACCACGCTCACGCCGATCCTGGAGCGGCTGGGCGCGCGCCCGCGGCCGGAGCAGATCCTCGACCTTAAAGTCTGCGACCCGGCGATGGGGTCCGGCGCCTTCCTGGTCGAGGCGTGTCGCTTCCTCGGCGATGCGCTGCTCCGGGCATGGGCTGTGCACAAGGCCATGCCGAAGGTCCCGCCGGACGAGGACCCGCAACTCTACGCGCGGAGGCTGGTCGCCCAGCGCTGCCTCTACGGCGTGGACAAGAACCCGTTCGCCGTGGACCTGGCCAAGCTCTCGCTCTGGCTGGTGACGTTGGCAAAGGACCACCCGTTCACGTTCCTGGATCATGCGTTGCGCTGCGGAGACTCGCTGGTCGGGCTGACGCGCAAGCAGATCGCGGCGTTTCACTGGACGCCCGAGCAGCAGTTGCCGCTGGCGCAGAAGCTGATCGAGGAGCGGCTGAAGGCGGCGGTCGAACTCCGAGGACGCATTCATGCCTGCGCGGCGCGGGACGAGACAGGGTCGATGGCGGAGCTGCTGGGGCAGGCGGACGCGGCGCTGGCCGATGTGCGGCTGATCGGCGACGCGGTGGTCGCAGCGTTCTTCGGCGCGGAGAAGGACAAGGCGCGGAAGGGGCTGCTTGCGCAGCATCGAATCGCTGTTGAGGGCTGGCTTACGAACGCCGCCCGGCGCGACGAGGTCAACGGAGTGGTGCGCCCGTTGCGTGAGGGGGACCGACCGGTCCCGCCCTTCCATTGGGAGATCGAGTTCCCGGAAGTCTTCGCGCGGGAAAACGGAGGGTTCGACGCGTGTGTTGGTAATCCGCCCTTCTCGGGAGGAACGAAGACAAGCAGCCGCCTTGGCCAGAGCTACCTCGGCTATCTGGTCGCTCGTTCCCCCGGAGCGTCTGGAAACGTGGACCTCGCCATCTTTTTTCTTAGGCGTGCATCGGAACTTGTCGGCCGTGCAAAAGCAGTCGGCGTCATAACCACTAGTTCAATTCTGGCGGGAGATAGCCTCCGGGCTGGTCTCGCCTGGATCGCTGGCCAGGGGGGTGAGTATGCTCAGACCTCTGGACACGCTACCCGGAAACCCTTCTGCCGTCTGAGGACAGCTCCTCTGGGGTGCGGCATAATTGTGATACACTTTTCAAAAATCACGCCCAGCAAAACCCGGGCCCACGGGGCTGATTCGGCGGGCGAGCTCTCAAAATGTCTCTGGACGGTGGGGGGGTATGTCCAGAGGTCTGATGCTACGACCACTCCACGCCAGTGGCCAGGGGGCGAGGCAAATGTCGCGTTTGTGGACACTGTCATCATGACTCGAATGCGCACCCCGGACGAAACCAAGATCCTTGCCCCTCATGTTCTCGTCCAGAACAGGGGCGTTGCCTGTCGCGGCAGCGACGTGTTCGGTGCGGGCTTCGTGGTGGATTCGTCCGAGGTCAAGGTATGGCGGGAATCGAATCCGCGTAGCTGCGCGATTGTCCGGCCGTACATTGGAGGAGCCGAGTTCAACAATTCGCCGGAACTTCACCCGGATCGCCTCATCATCGACTTCGGAGAAAAGACTGAATCCGAGGCGAAAACCTACCCGCTGGCCTACGACCGCGTGAAGCGACTTGTTCAGCCCGCGAGAGCCACCGTGGCCCAGCGAGATCGACGAGAACTATGGTGGCTGTATGCGACTCGCGCGCCAGAGATTACATCCTACCTGGGGCAACACTCTCGGTGTCTCGCTGTCGCCCAACTGTCAAAGCATCTAGCTTTCGCCTTTCTCGGTCAAGGCGTCGTGTTTGCGAACACCCTGCTGCTCTTTCGAATCCATCTACTCGCTGGATTCGCCGTGGTCCAGTCGTCCGCTCATTCGATGTGGGCGAACAGATGGGGCGGAGCGATGAGAACAGACCTACGCTACACTTCGACGGCCTGCTTCGAGACCTTCCCCTTCCCCCCCGCCTGGGAGTCCTCCGCCACCCTCGAGTCCGCCGGCCGCGCATACTACGACTTCCGCGCGGCGCTCATGGTGAAGAACAATCAGGGCCTCACGGCGACCTACAATCGCTTCCACGACCCGGACGAGACCGACGCCGAGATCCTCCGCCTCCGCGACTCGCACGCGGCGATGGACCGCGCCGTGCTCGACGCCTACGGCTGGACCGACCTCCAGCCGACCTGCGAGTTTCTCCAGGACTTCCCCGATGCGGACGCTGACGACGAATCAACCGATTCCACCACCACCTCCCCCGGCAGGAAGCCCGCCAAAAACAAGTATCGCTTCCGCTGGCCGGACGACTTGCGCGACGAGGTCCTCGGGCGTTTGCTGGAGCTGAATCGCAAGCGCGCCGCGGCCGAGGTGGTCGCCGCCCCACCCGCCCCGCACGGCGCCACCCCGGCTTCCCGCCCGCCGAAGCCCAAGGGCCGCCGGAGGCAACCCCCCGGCGACGGACCCTCGCTCCCGTGGCCCGAGCCGGGCAACGCATGAGGGTGCCAGGCCCCGTTCGTCGGCGGCGCCGCGGCACTTGCCGGTTGCCGGTTGGATGTTGGGAAGGCTGGGCCCGCCGTGGTAGAATGCCCGCTTCGCCTCCCCGGACCCGCGACGTCCGCCTTCGATCGAGAGAGAACCATGATTGATCACATCGAAATCGCGAACTACCGCAGCTTGCGCCGTACCGCGCTCCGACCCGGTCCGCTCACCTGCCTGATCGGGCCCAACGGGAGCGGCAAGTCGAACTTTCTTGAAGTGCTCGAGCTCCTGCGCGCCGCCGCGTGCGAAGAGTTGTCGGCCTTCGTCGGACGGCGCCAAGGGTATGCCGCTCTGCCTTGGTTCGGCTCCCCGGAAAACGAGATCGACATTCGCGCCCGCGTCCGCATCCATGGAAAGCCCCAGGTCGGCGCCGTTCGCTATGAGGTTCGCCTTGCCGCATCCGGCGGTTCCTACGTCGTCGCGCAGGAGTTCCTGAAGCCGTACCGAGTCACGCCCGGAAAGCCCACGGAATACATAAAGAACATTGGGGGCCAGGGCAACCTCTACAACGAGGAGCGCGAAGGACCCGACATAGTACCGTCCAAGGGGGATCCGGGACCCGGCCCTCGGGAGACCTTCCTGGGGCATTTCCGAGCGCCACGCCACTACTCGATCGTCAGCCGCGCCCAGGAGTGCTTCCGCAACTGGGGTCTCCTCTCGTTCGCGCGGATCGACACCCGCCCAGGGTCACCCGCTCGCTCGCCGCGCCCGCTCGGAGAAATGGGCCGCCTGGAGCAGGACGGGAGCAACCTGACGGACACGCTCGGGTTCCTCCAGGAGAAGCACCCGCAGGTCTTCGACGACATCCGCCGGTCCACGCGCGCCGCCTTCCGAGAGATCGAGAGCATCGCCGTCCGGCCCCTGGTTGGCACAAACCTCTGGGTCACGCGCGCCAAGGTCGCGGGCGCCATTGACGAGGTGCCCGTGTGGAGCCTTTCGGATGGGGTCATCCGCTACCTGTGCCTGGCGGCGGCCCTCCTCTCACCCGTCCCTTCGCCGGTCCTGATCCTCGACGAGCCCGAGGTTGGCATGCACCCTGCGCTCGCGCCAAACGTCGCCGAATTGCTCCACGCGGCGTCAGAGGGGACTCGGCAGGTGTTCGTCGCCACGCACTCCGCCGACCTTGTGGATCAGATGAGTCCACGGGAGGTCGTCGTGCTCGAAAAGACCCTGCGTTCGGGTGAGACGGTCCTGCGCCCGATCGCGGACGACGAAGACCTCGCGGGGTGGGTGGCCGGGTATCGCCTCGGCGAGCTCTGGCGCGAGGGACATCTGGGGGGGAAGCCTTAGGTGAGCGAGGTCAGGATCGGCTGGATCGTCGAGGGGCCTACGGAGGAGCGCGTAGTCCCGGACCTCCTGCGGAGACGGGCCGGTTGGCGACCGTAAACCGGATCTGAACCATGCCTGGTTTCGCGTTACGGGGTGTGCCGCCACCGCGCCCAGCTCCGCTGCGCTCACCCCGCAAGCGAAAGGGCAAGTCAGGGGACGCCTCCACGCCGCTGTTCGGATCTCCATGAGGGAGTCCGCTCGGCATGCGTGCTTGATTCCGACCCTCCGGCGTGCGAAAATGGACCAGGTGCCGGGTCCATCTTGGGGCGCGGATCCAACTCGACCCGAACCATGCCCCCATTCGGCCGGCAAGCGATCGTCGAGGCCACCGAGGAATTCGTAGGAGAAGCGTGTCCGTGCGCGACCTCCAGAACACGATCCGTACCTGCGTCGAGCAGGCACAGCGCGAGCGCATCGTCGTCACCCGCAGCGGCAAGCCGGCGGCCGTCTTGATCGGCGTGGAAGTCGCGAATTGGGAGGTGCTGGCCACCGGGGCGGACCTGAGCTTCTGGTGCATGATCGAGAAGCGGAGACGGGAACGCACAGTTTCACTGGCGACTTTGAGGCGGCGACGGCTGTTGCCTGCCCGACGTCCGGCAGCAAGATTTCCGTGAAGCCGCGCTGATCGCGACAGGAGGAATACGCATGACCAAGATCGTACACGGGGTCGTTCAAGGGAAGACAATTCGATTCGACCAAGACCTCGGCATCGACGAAGGCCAGGAAGTGGAGGTGCAGGTCAGAACCGTCACCTCGCCAACGGCATGGGGGGATGGCCTACGGCGATGCGCCGGGGCCATGGCTGACGTGTGGTCAGAGGAGGACGACCGGATCCTGGCGGAGATCCACGAGTCACGCCACCGGGACACCCGAAAGGAAATCCCCGAATGAGCTTCCTGCTCGACACGGACACTTGCTCGGCCCACCTCAAGCGACCCTCCGGCCTCCTGCATCGGTTCATCCAGCATTCCGGCAGGCTGGCCATTTCCACGGTCACGGAGGGCGAACTGTACGTCTGGGCCTTCCGGCGCGACGATCCGACGCCCCTGCTGCGCCGAATCTCGGAGGACCTCTTGCCGGACCTGAGCGTCCTGCCGTTCGACTCAGCGTGCGCCAAGATGTTCGGCCGGGTACGTGCCGACCTACTGCGACGGGGAAAGCCGGGGAATTGCCTGGACCTGATGATCGCCGCGGCTGCCCTGGCCCACGACCTGACGCTGGTCACGCACAACACGGACGACTACAACCATGTGCCGGGACTGCGCCTGGAGGACTGGGTGACCACTTGATCTGTTGATCTGGCCTCCAGGAGGCTGGCACGATGCCTGCCCCAGTCGGTAGCTCCGTCCAGATCCGGGACACGCTGGTCGATGCCCTGCGCCTCGACCTCGTCGGCCCCGCCCCCGGCAGCCACCACGCCCGCGAAGTCCTGCCGCAACCGCCCTCCCGCTGGTACTTGACCGGGTTCCTCGTTCCCTACGCCGCCGCGGAAGCGGAGAAGCAAGATCCCGCGGCCGACGAGGGGATGGAGCTTGCCGAAAGTGGCGAAAGCGGCGACGATAACGACGCCCCCGAACCGGCCGCTGCCCGGCGCGCCTTCTTTCCCTCGTCGATCGGCGTGAGTCTCCTCGTCCCGGACGCGGCGAAACAGATCGAGGTCGAGGTCCACTGGGGCGATTACAAGCGCGACGCGGAACCTCCAGGCGAAAGCGCTGGCGAGCGCGGTGGCGCCAGTGCCCAGGAGCGTTGGCGCCGAACTCCACGCACCGAACGGGTGCGCGTTTCGGTCGGGCGGCCGACGCCGCAGCCGGTCAAGCAGGACATCCCGAACAGCGACGGCCTACGGCTCTTCACCTCGATTCGCACCGTCACTCCCAGGAGCGGCCTCTCGGCGGGAACCCGGGCGGTTTCGATTTTCCTGGTCAATTCCCGGCAGCCCTCGGACCCGGAGCGCAAGGACGAGGGGTTCATCTTCCAGGCAGAACTGCGCCTCCGGTGCGATCAGCCCATCGTGCCCCGGCCGAACCTGCGTGGCCTGTCCGGCGACGACTGGGACGACCGCGTGGCCGACCTCCAGTACCGCGACGCCTTCGAGTATGCCGTGGGCCACGGGGTTTCCACCACGGTCCGGGCTGACGAGGAGGCGCGCTGCACGGAGGTCGCCACGATCTGGATTCCGAGCGCGGAGGTCGAGAAGGTCCTCCCGGCTGTCGCTTCCGGCGTCGAGCTCAAGATGGACCTCCTTGCATGCAGCCCGAGCGCCGCCGACCTGCGCGCCAAGCTCCAGCCCCTGGTGACCGCGTACCAGGCGTGGATCCAGCGACAGACCGCCCGGCCTCCGAGCGACGCCCGCCGAGCCGAGGTCGTCCGTCAGCTTGGAATTCGCATGACGCTCGCCGCGGGGCGGATCGCCGATGGCCTTCAAAGCCTCGACGATCCGGACGCGCTCGACGCCTTTCGCATCGCCAATCGCACGATGGCGGCCGCGGGACGGCAGCGCCAACTTCAGCAGGGCGCGCCCTTGACCGACCCCGCCTGGTATCCGTTCCAGCTCGCCTTTCTGCTGATGAACCTCCGCTCCATGGCCGAGCCGGCTCATCGAGACCGCGGCATCGTGGACCTGCTCTTCTTCCCCACCGGAGGCGGAAAGACCGAGGCGTACCTCGGGCTCGCGGCCTTCACGCTCGTCTTGCGGCGCTTGAGAAACCCCGGGCTCGCCTCGGCGGGCGTGTCCGTCCTGATGCGTTACACGTTGCGCCTGCTCACGCTGGACCAGCTTGCGCGCGCCGCCACGCTGATCTGCGCCCTCGAACTCGAACGAGAGCGGGACCCCAAGCGGCTCGGGCCGTGGCCCTTCGAGATCGGACTCTGGGTCGGCCAGAGCGCCACGCCGAACAAGATGGGCCGGAAGGGGGACGGCGATTCGCGGTCCGCCCGTGCCCGCACCATCCGCTTCAAGAACGACGACCGCAAGCCCTCGCCGATCCCGCTCGAAAACTGCCCGTGGTGCGGGACCAAGTTCAAACGGGACTCCTTCTCGTTGCGCCCGAACGATGACAACCCGATCGATCTGCGCATCGTCTGTGTGAATCGCCAGTGCCCGTTCATCCGGGACCGCGTGCTCCCCATCGTCGCCGTGGACGAGCCCTTGTACCGGCGAGTGCCCTGCTTCGTGATCGCCACCGTGGACAAATTCGCGAGCCTGCCGTGGGTCGGTCGGACGGGCATGCTCTTCGGCAAGGCGGATCGCGCCGACCCAAAGGGCTTCTACGGGCCCTGCGATCCGGCGGTCGGAACGAAGCTCGAACGCGCCCTGCTGCCGCCGGACCTCATCATTCAGGACGAATTGCACCTCATCTCGGGCCCTCTCGGGACGATGGTCGGCCTTTACGAGACGGCGATCGACGCCCTCGCTGCGCGCGGCGACGGAGAGCGCACGATCCGGCCGAAGATCATCGCCTCGACGGCCACGGTGCGCTGCGCGCAGAAGCAGATCCAGGCGCTGTTCGCCCGCGCCGAGGTCGAGGTGTTTCCGCCTCCGGGACCGGACCGCCGGGATTCGTTCTTCGCCCGCACCGCGCCGCGCACGGAGCGAAACGCACGTCGCTACGTCGGAATCGCAGCCCAGGGGCGAAGCCTCAAGGTCGTTCTGCTCCGAACCTACCTTGCCCTTCTCGGTGCGGCCGAGAAGGCGTACGTCGCGGCGGGCGGCGCGCGAAATCGGACCAACGCGGTCGATCCGTACATGACCCTGCTCGGCTACTTCAACAGCCTGCGCGAGCTGGGCGGCAGCCGGTGCATCGTCCAAGACGAAGTCCGCGCGCGGCTGGGCGGCTACAGCACTCGCCTGAGGGACGGAGAAACCAACGGGCCCTTCGCCGACCGGGACATCGCCTACGAGGTCGTCGAGCTCACGTCGCGCGTGTCCACCGACAAGGTCGCCGAGGCAAAGCGGCGCCTGGCGCTGGCGTTCGCTGAGAAGGAGCGGGTCGATGTGGCGCTTGCCACGAACATGATCTCCGTCGGGCTCGACATCATCCGGCTTGGGCTCATGGTCGTCCTCGGCCAGCCCAAGATGACCGCGGAATACATCCAGGCGACCAGCCGCGTCGGCCGCGACGACGCGCGACCCGGCCTTGTCGTCGCCCTGCTCAACAGCCACCGGCCGCGCGACCGCTCTCACTACGAGCGCTTCGAGGCGTACCACCAATCCTTCTACCGCGCTGTCGAGGCGACGAGCGTGACGCCCTTCGCCCCGCGCGCCATCGACCGAGCGGTCGCGGCGGTCGCCGTTGCGCTCTCCCGCCTCGGGCTGGCCCAGATGACGCCGTCGCCCAAGGCGCTCGCCGTCGCAGTACAGCGGCCCAACCTTGCCTTCGTCGCCACGACGCTGGCGGATCGGGCCGCCCGGCACGCCAACCTGACTCGCCAGGAAGAGCAGGACCTGAAGCAGACGCTCAACACACGAGTGGCAGACCTGCTTGACGCATGGAGCACGATCGCATCGGAGCGGGAACAAGTTGGGGCAGGGCTGAAGTACCAGGAGTACGAGGAGGGCCAAGGCCAGCATCTGCTGTTCGATCCACTTGACCCCGACCTGGAGCGGCAGCCTGGGGTGCGGCGAAAGTTCAAGGCGCACCGATCCCTGCGGGACGTGGAGCCCAGCGTGAACCTGTGGGTGCGCACCCTCGACGGAGTGGACCTGGAGGGGGAGGACGTGGAGGAATGAGCAAGCCCTCGAAGCGAAAGGTCGCCCCCGGTCAGGTCCGACGCAGCCAGGTCATCACGACCTTCGGCCCCGGAGCGATGGTGGACATGCCGAACCACTCCGTCCTGATCGGTGGCTTGGAGCACTGGACGGCGGATGGGCGCCGGGTGATCTCCGAGGAGCGACTAGTGGCGAAGGTCGAGGCTCTGCTCAACACCTCGCCCCTGCATCTGGAATCCCCGCCAGTTGAGCTTGCCGACCCCAACGGCCCGAAGACCGGCATCCGGGCGTGGGAGTTCCCGGAGTGGTTCGTGGTGCAGAGTGACGCAGGGTCCGGAGGGATGACACGCTCGCGGCGACTCGTTCATCAGCGCGACCTCACCAGAGGTCGGTTCAAGGACGAAGACGGAAAGGCTCGACCCCTTGTGCCCGTTCGATTTGTCCAAGCCTGCTTGAACGGTCACTTGAGCGACATCGACTGGTACGGCTTCGCGCACACGGACTACGAGACGAAGTGTCGTCGGGCCCTGTTTCTGGAAGAGCGGGGCGCCAGCGGCGACTTGGAGGCCGTGTGGGTGCGCTGCGACTGCGGCGCCCAGCGCTCGCTCGCGCAAGCGACGCGGATCGCGGACCGGACCCTGGGCACGTGCGGCGGAAAGCGCTTGTGGCTGGGGCCGCGGGCGGGGGAGAAATGCGGAGGCGGCATCGGACCGTTGCAGCCCAACCGGCTACTGATTCGGTCGGCCAGCAACGCCTACTTTCCGCAGACGCTTTCGGTCATTTCAATCCCGGACCCGGCGACTCTGGTGCGGAAGGCCGTCGAGCCCGTGTGGAAGGACTTCTTGCTGTACGCAGAGTCGCAGGAGGACGTGAAAAGGGAACGGCGTAAGGCCATCGTCGCCTCCGCCATCGAAAAATTCTCCGACCAGGAGGTCTTCGCCGAGATCCACCGGCGAAAGGGCGGCGGCGGCGCGGGCGGAGCGGGGACCACGAAGACGATCAAACAGGCCGAGCTGGAAATGCTCTTCGCCAGCCCCGAATCGAGTGGGGGGGACGTTCCCGAGGGCGAATTCTACGCTCGGACCATGCCCCTGCCTGGACCGGAAAGCGGACTCCCGCCGGAAGTCGGACGCATCGTTCTTGTCCACCGGCTGCGCGAGGTCATCGCCCAGGTGGGCTTCACTCGCTTTCAGCCGTCGATGCCGGACGTGGACGGGGAGTTGAGCCTGGAGGTGCGCCGCGCGCCCCTGGCCCAGGAGATGACCTGGCTTCCCGCAGTCGAAAACCGCGGCGAAGGCTTCTTCATCGGCTTCAACAAGGACGCCTTGACTGCGTGGGCGGCACGCCCGGAGGTCATGGAGCGACAGAAGCAGCTTCGAGCAGGCTTTCAAGAGTGGGGGCTGGCGCACGCAGGAGAGAAGGCGCAGTTCCCGGACATCCGCTACGTGCTCCTCCACTCTCTCTCGCACCTGCTCCTCACCGCGGTGTCCATGGAGTGCGGCTACGCCGCGAGTTCGATCCGGGAGCGCGTGTACGCGAGCGAGGCGGGCTGCGGGATTCTCCTGTACACCGGGACGGCTGACGCGGAGGGGACGCTGGGCGGGCTTGTGCAGGTGGGCCGGCGCATCGCAGCGCACTTCCAGTCGGCGCTGGAGGCCGGAGGGCTGTGCTCGAACGACCCGGTGTGTGCCTTGCACGAACCGAAAAACAAGTATGACGAAAAGTTCTTGCTCGGCGCCGCCTGCCACGGGTGCCTGCTGATCGCGGAGACCTCGTGCGAGCGGAGGAACGAGTTTTTGGACCGGGCGCTGGTGGTGCCGACGGTGGCGGGGCCGGGACCGGCGTGCTTCGCGCGAGGGGGCGTGTAGCGCAGGTCGGGCGGAGGAGGGGAGGCGAGGAGAGTAGGCGGCGCATCCTGGATCGAATGCGGCATGTCGCGGCGTGAGGGTCGAGAGATGAACGGCACCGAGGGATCGCCGCTGCACGGCCTGTCGAACGCGGCGCTCGTCGGCCTCGCCCGTGCGCTCGAAGCGGCGCAGCTCGCTGCCCCGATCACATCTCTCTCGATCGCCCCTTGGGTTCCGGCGGGACCTCTCCGTGAGGCAACGGCCGACGAGTTCCAGCGTCTGCTCGCAGCGGGGATGCAACCGAGTCACCTCGCCTACGCGCTGCGACTTCTTTGCACCGAACGTGTGGCGACAGAGCGCGCTCAGGGTCGTGTCGAATTGGTGTGGACCGGGCCGGAACCGGACGGAGCGGCAAACCGCGACACGCGCGTGGTCGTGGACGACCTCTTCCGTGCCGCCCGAAGGCGCGTGGTGGTCTCCACGTTCGTCGTCTACCAGGGTCGGGACCTGTTTCGCACGTTGGCTCAGCGCATGGACGAAGTGCCGGACCTGCGTGCGTCGATCTTCGTGAACGTCCCGCGCCGGGAAGGGGACCCGCGGTCGGAGGCGGAGATCCTGCGCGAGTTCGCCGACAACTTCCGCGGGAGCGAGTGGAGCGGCAAGCGCTTGCCGGAGGTCTACTACGACCCCCGGGCGCTCGACGTCACGCCGGGGCCGCGCGCCTGTCTCCATGCGAAATGCGTGGTCGTGGACGATGAGCGAGCGTTCATTA
This sequence comes from Planctomycetota bacterium, assembly GCA_016197205.1. Lineage (GTDB taxonomy): Bacteria > Planctomycetota > MHYJ01 > WSZJ01 > JACPWG01 > JACPWG01. The sequence goes on along the minus strand of JACPWG010000051.1, from coordinate 17,417 downwards.
CCTCCGCCAACTTCACGGAGGCGGCCCAAGTCCGCAACGTCGAGGTCGGGTTGCTGGTGGCGGACGCCTTCCTCGCGCGCGCGCTCACGCGGCAGTTCGACGATCTGGTGGCGGACGGCTCGTTCCGCGGCGTGCCGGGACTGGGGGCGGGGGGCTGACCGTGCACGCCCGCCGCGCGGTACATGGGGAGCCACTCCGCCTGCTCGTCTTCGGCGGGATGCCGCTCGATGACCCTGCGACTCGCGTTCGTGCCGCCGCCGCGTCGTCGGCAGGAGTGCGCATGTCGGGGCGAGCGCGGACCCGCGGAGGGGTTTCAGGTCGAGCGAACGCGATCTTGCCCCGAGTCGCCGATGCGGGTAGAATCCCGTGTGTATCGCGCTCAGAAGGGTGGAGGCTCCACACCGGCAGATAGCGCCCGCGCAAGAATTACTTTAGATTTCCGTGGATCGACCGATGCCTGGGGGCGCGGGCCTCCGGCCCGCGCAGCCCGGCCCAGAGGGCCGCGCCCCCCGGAGCCGCCACGGACGAATCTGCGCAGTTATTTTTGCGCGGGCGCATAGGGCCGTTTCCCCGCGGGCGGGATGCGGTCCTGAGCGGCCACGTGACGAGGGTGGGCGCTCGCGGCCGGCGCGTCCTGCTGGGCCCGCGCAAGGAGAGTTGCGCACGTCAGGCGGCTCCACTCCGTTGGTGCGTGCGTCCCCGCCAGCGCGAGTGGCCGCCACGGGCTGGGTTGGGAAGACCCTTTCGATCCACCTGTGGGCCGCATCACGCCGGCGTGCGTGAAGTCATTTCCGCGCGGCCCGATGCGACGGGGGCGGCGGGACTCGGGACCTGCACGAACTGCGCTCGACGTGCGAGAGTCGCAAGACCATGACATGGCTTTCACGGCGCGGCTCGACCGCGCCGGCAGACGCCTCGGGGGCCTACGTAGCGCGCCACGGAATTGGGTGACCAATCTGCTCGACGATTTCGGCCGCTCGCGTCCCGCCTTCACGCTGCGGCGCTTTGGTGGGCAGGCTGTTGCGCTCGCTCGCCGGAGTTCTCCTACTACGCCTCGCTCGCGCGCCTCGCGGGCGGCCAAACTTGCCTTCGCCTATTGGGCACCGACTTCCGTGGAGCGGTAGGAAGGCCATGAGCCAGGCCCTGTCCTTCGACGTTCGAGCTTTCGGCGGGTTCTTCGCGGAGGACGGCGCCCCGCCGATCGACTCGACGGCGACCGAAAAGCCTGCCGATGCTTCGCGCTTTTTCGAGCTCTGCTCCCGACTTGCCGGACTCGCCGCCGCGCGCCAGGGCCCTCACCAGCATCTGCCCGATCTGCTCGCCGATTTGGCTCGGGCGCACCCGGGCGCGCCGTTCCCTCCGTCCCTCCAGACCGCCGCTCGGCCCCGCTCGCTTCGTTTTCTGCTCCTTCCGCACCTCGAGCTCCAGGACTTCGCCCTCCATCAGGGCTTCGCCCTGCCCCGACCCGCCGCCTTTCTCCACCGGGTCGTCCGGGGCCACCTCGTGCCCGTGGCCGCCATGCCCGTTCTTCCCCGTCTGCTGGAGCTGCCCTACCTGCGAGCGTTTGGGCCGCCTCCTCCGCCGGCCGAGGACGAACTGCGGGCCTTCCACGGGTATCTCCTCCTGCTTGGGTGGTGTCGGTGCCGCACGGAACTGCTGGCCCAACGGGACGCCCTTCGTTTGCGCGCCGAGGAGTTGAAGGGCAAGCTGGGGACGGCCGCGCTCATCGCGGAGACTCGTTCGGGGGAGGCCGAAGAGACCTCCGCTCGCCTCGCGGACTGTCGGACGCTCGCGGAGCGTACCGCGATCGAAGAGCAGCTTCGGCGCGCCCGCGAAGCCGCGGCGCATGCGCGCGAGAAGTCAACGCAATTCTCGACTCAACTGGGCCCGCTCGTGGAGAGCGTCGGTCGGTTGGACGCCCTGCTGTCTCCGCAGCAGGCGAGCCGCGATGTCGAGACCCTGCTCCAATCGGCCGGCGGCGACGAGCGGAGCGGGTCGCCTCCGCGCGAGGGGGGGGAGCGTGCGGGAGGCGACCCCGAGTTGGTCGGGCTTCGCGAATTCTCCAGCCTCTTCGATGCGAGCTTGCTCGTCCGACTCTCGGCGATCGAGGGCGCGCCCGTCGAGCGGGAGCGCTCGCGAGGCTGGTGGACGCCGACGCGCCGGCTCTGCGCGGCAGGGCTGGCGTCGGTGGGCCTCCTGGCAGGCGCAACCTGGCTCGCGTTTCCACGCGGCGATCGTGGCGCGGTCGAGACGAATTTCGAACGCATCCAACGCTGGTCCCGCTCTGCTACGGAAGGATCGTGGGGCGATCCTCTTGGCCATCTCGAGGCTGATCAGCGCGAGACCGCCCTACGGACCGGGTACGAAACGCTCCAGAAGGCACATCCCGACGACCATATCCTCGCAGGGCGAATTCGGGTGGACGCGGGGATGTCCGACGGCAGCGTCGCCAGGGGCGAGTTCGACGCAATCTACGTTACACGCGAACTGGCGACTCGTTGGAAGCGCGAGTATCGTTGCGTGAGGATCACGCTTCCGGACACCGACACGACAGCCCCCGACGTCCGCCTGGACGAGTCCTATGCGTACGCGTGGCTCCCCCCGGGGCGGCTGCCCTCGACCGCCTTTCGGATCGAAATCTGGGGGCAGCGAATGGGGGATGGCCTGTTGGAGCCGGCACTCTTCGCCTACTTTGATCGCCGAGCCGGGTCGGGGCACGAGGTGGCCTATGTCGCAAGAGGGCCGGGTGCAGGCAGGGATCGGTCGTCGGTGGAGACCTTGACCGCAAGACCGCTCAGCGTCGAGCTTCATACGATTGCGAGGGCGACCGGGCCCGCGCTGGGCGCGGTCGCGGGCGCAGTGTCACTGGATGTGGCCCCCGACTACTTCAAGTACTACTCCGACTATCGCGTGGAAATCCCCGAGATCGGCTATCGATGGCTGACCCGCCCGCCCGCCGAGGGCAGCCGGGATCGGACGCAGTACTTTCCCGAAGACGTCTGGAGACCGTATGGGACGCTCGAGTTCTGGGGCACGCCTCGCCGCGGAGGCCCCGAGCGAAGGATCCTTCGACGTGCGATCCGGCTTTTCTTCAAGAAGGGGGAGGAGCCGCGCTTCGGTTTCTCCTCCGACCGCCTCGTCTTCGTTGCACGAAACGCGCCCGGCGGCTACGAGTTCGTGGTTGCCTCCGGCACCTATGAGTCGCCATCGCCGGACTACGCCGTCATCGAGGGTGTTGCCGGCGGGTACGAGATCTACTATCCGATGAAGGAAACGCACATCGGCCGGATCAAGCTTCGAGCCGGAGCCTACGCCATCTGTCGGCTGGATGGAGACAGGGAGGAGACGCTGAAATCGGGGGAGGACCCCTCCATTCCGGAGCCCGCTCCCGCTCCCCCTGGCGCCTCTGCCGACTCCGCGTCTGCGCCTCCCGTTGCACTCGACGCGTCCCTCTTGCCGGTGCTGCGCCGTGCGATCTCTCTCCTGCTTCAGGAAATCCCGGATCGCAGATGAGGCGTCGGTAGCCGAACACGCGACACCGCAGCGGAGGGTCCGAGGTGAAAGCGGTGGTTACGGGATCGGCCGGGGCGGTCGAACCGGATCGGCGTGCGACTCACGAAGGCGCGCCTGCATGCAGACCCTTTCGACGAGAGGGGGGGCTCGGGGAAGACTTGCAATGCGCCCGAACCACGGCCGGCAAACCCATGTTTGCCTCGGCATACCCTGCTCCGTAGAATGGTCTTGGCGCAGGCGCTGTTTGTGCGCGCGGATCTTCCTGCCTGAGCTCCGAGGGCGCCTGCCCACGCGAGTTGCCGCCATTCTCGTTTGGATGCACCCAAGCCCATGAACTCCAGACCCTGGCGGAAATGCATCGTGCTGGCTGCGCTCGGTTCCGGCTTCGTGGGCACGGCAGCGCCGTGCCCCTACCGGGAGCGGCCGGTTGGAAGGTGGATTTCCGACCCGCCGCTTTGCCTGGCTCCGCTGCTGGTCCTGAATCGGACCCGCGCGGGCAAGCGCACGCTTGGCGGTCGGCTCACGCGCCTGGGTCCGCCGGCAGGCCGAGCACGCCCGCCGCCCGGTACACGTCGAGCAGCGCCGCCCGCTCGTGTTCGGGGGAGTGCCGCTCGATGACCCGGCGCCGCGCGTTCGTGCCCAGCGTGCGACGCGTGTCCGGCTCCTGGAGCAGCCTGCGCGCCTTCGCGAGGAAGTCCTCGGCCGAGTGCGCGCGCGAAAGCGTGTTCGTCGAGCCCGTGGTCGCGTAGAGGACGCCGGCTGAGCGGTTCCAGTCGGCGGAATCGAAAGGGAGGAAGCCCCGATTTCCGGGGATGTCCGAGGCCAGGACCGCGCGTCCCGCGGCCATCGCCTCGAGCACGGCGTTCGCCCCTCCCTCGTCGTGGCTCACGTTGAGGACCACGTCCGCCCGTCGATAGGCCGCGGCCATCCGCTCGTGCGGAAGGACGCCTGCGTCCCGCGCGAACGGATACCGGGCCCGCACCGCCTCGAACCCCCGCCGATAGCCCGCGTCCAGCACCGGACCCAGGTACACGAGCCGCACCCGGGAGTCCTCGGCGGCGAGCGCGGCGAGCGGCTCGAGCGGGAAGAGGTTGTTCTTCACCGGCCTCCAGCCCCCCGGCAGGAGGAAGACGAAGTCGTCGGCCGCGAGCTCAGGTATTTCCCCTAGGCCGTTCGCGGGCAAGGGCACGCCCTTCGGCACGAGGTGGATGCGCGCGCCCTCGACGCCCGCTTCCAGGAGCCGCTCCCGGGCGCCATCGTTCGACACGACGACGCCGGCCGCCGTCGACAGCACGGAGAGCACGGCCCCGCGGCGGGTCGGGTCCATCAGGTCCAGGTGGACGTCGGTGCCGCTCATCGTCACGACGTGCGGTACGCGCAGGGCCGCCGCGAGCTCCCGCCCCGCCCGGCCCGCCTTGTAGGCGTGGAAAGAGTGTACTCCCCGGACGCCGCCGCCGTGCGCCCTGGCCAGGATTTCTTCGGGAGCGTGCTCGCCGACCGACTCGAGCCGCGTCCGCACGCCGGCCTCCTCGAGGCTCGCGGCAATGCGCCGCATCGAGGTGTTCTTCCCGCAGACCGCTTCCCCGGTTTCCACCGTGAGGAGCACGAGCTCGACGTCGTTCACGCGATTTTCGGACATGGACACTCGCCGCTCCTAGGACCAGTCCCTGAAGTTCGCCAAGCGGAGCCCCAGTCGCTCCACGTGTTCCAGCGCCGCGGGGTCGGTCAACGCGCGCAGCTCCGTCTCTCGGGCCGCCGAACGCGAAAAGGCGACCGCGGCCGGGCCGCCCGCGCGGCCGGGGTGGGTCATCAACTCCGAGCGCGACGCCCGGAGCCCCGAGAGCGTCTCGAGCAGGCCCGCCAGCGAAAAGGCCTTGCCGAGCGCGATGCCGAGAAACGCGTCGGCCCAGCGGAAGCGCCCGCGCCAGCGCTCCGCCGCCGCGCGAGCCGGCCGCTCGACCTCCGCGGCGGAAAGGAGGAGGCCACCCGTCCCAGCGACGGCGTCACCGGTGCCTGGAGGCGTGTCCGCCCGGTTAGCGGGACGCCGCGCGTGCACCTCCAGGGGGAGCCGGATCCAGCGGAGCCCCATCGGCGCAGCTTCCGCGAGGGCGGCGACGGCCGGGGGTGAGACGTGCGCGTGGTGGTGGCCGTCGAGATGCGTGGGCGTCAGCCCGCTCGCGAGGAACCGCGCCCACTGCGCGGCCAGCTCCGCGGCGACCTCCTCGGGTTCGAGCTCACCCGCCTCGGCGAGCCGCCAGAATTCTTCCTTACCCTGGAATCGGCCGTCAGAGCCCACGAGGGTCCGGTGTCCGGAGGCAAGCGGCGTCCCTTCGCTCAGATTGAAGTGCAGCCCCAGGCCGAAATCGTGCCGCGCGCGCGCGAACGCGGCGATCTCGTCAAAGGCAGGAAAGTTCACGAGCGCGGAGGCGCTTCGCACGAGCCCGCGTTCGAACGCCTCGATGATCCCCTCGTTGCGCGCGGCATCCACGCCCGCGTCGTCGGCGTTGACGACCAGGGCGCGTTGCGCCTGGGACGAATGCGCAGGCGGCGGCGGGGCCGGAGGAGGCATGGGGTTCACCTTCCCGCTTCGGAGGCGAGTCTGGCGGAGGCGCGTGCGATGAATTTACCGATCAACGCGGTGCTGTTCAGGCCCGCCTCGCGCGCGGCCAGTACCATTTCCGCGCCGGGCTCCACGCTGGGCCGGACGTTCGTCTCCAGAAACCAGAAGTCGCCGGTCGCGTCGAGCCGCAAATCGAAGCGCGCATAGTCCCGGAGGTCGAGCGCACGCCATGCGCGCTCCGCCAGGCGCAGCAGGCGGCGCTCGTCGTCCGGCGGCAGCGCCGCGAGCCGCTTCCGAGGATTCCGCTCCCCCCATTTCATCCGCGCCGAGTATACGCCGTCCGCGGGGACGTCGATCTCGACCGGAGGAAGCCACCGGAGTCGGCCCCGCTCTTCGTAGCCGGCCAAGGCCAGCTCGCGGCCCGCGATGAAGCGTTCGACCAGCAGCTCGCCGGCAGCCGGCGAGGCGCTCCGGCCGCCACCGGTCGACGCGCGGCGACCGGCAAGCGCCTTCAGCTCCCCGAAGTTTCGCAGGAGCGTGAGTCCGTGGCTGCCGTGGCCGAACGCGGGCTTCACGATGCACGGAAAAGCGAGGTCGGCCGCGGCCGGCCGGCGGGCCGTCAGCTCCCGCCAAGCGGGCATGGGGACCCCTGCCGCTTCCAGCCTTCGATGTGCGGCGATCTTGTCGTCGGCGACTTGCGCGGCCGCGGCGCCGGTGCCGACGATGCGGCAGCCCCAGGACTCCAGGAGGTGCCGTACGTAAGGGCGGAGGGCGTAGCTGCCGAGGAAGGTGTCGGCATGCTCGAAAACGAGATCGGCGCCCGCGACGAGCGCGCGCGCGGAGAGGAGGTTCTCCGTCGGCGCGACGACCACTTCGTGACCGAGCGCCCGCGCCGCGCGGCGGATGGCCGCGTGGCATCGGCAGGGGGAGCCTCGCGTATGTACGACGGCGATCCGCAGGGAGGCCCCCGCGTGACGCGGCGCCCGGCTAGGGGCCGGCCTCAGTGCTTGGTCTCCACCGGGCCCTTCTTCTCCGCGGGCAGGGGCAGGTCCCCTTCGCCCAGCTTGCGCCGGAAGAGGTCGATGACCAGGCCGAGGCAGGTGTGCGCCAGCTCCGGGTCGTAGCGGTAGCCTTCGTCCCGGATGAAGGCGTGGGCGCCGTTGAACTCGCACCAGGTGAAGTTCACGCCCGCTTCGGTCATGCGCTTGTAGAGCAGCAGCCGACCTTCGCCGGGCACGTGCGGGTCCTGCTTGCCGAAGATCATGAGCATCTCGCCCTTGATCTCCCCGGTGCGCGCGAGGGAGTCGTCGCCACCCTTGCCCAGGCTTCCCTTGTGGATGTCGGTCGCGTAGAAGCACGCGCCGGCCAGGATCTCCGGGTTCATCGAGGCGCGGAACGACAGATGTCCGCCGACGCAGATCCCGAGCGAACCGATTTTTCCGGTGCAGGCGGGAAGGGCCTTGAGGTGGGCGATGACCGCGCGCGCATCCGCGTCGTACGCGGAAACCGGCTTGCCGATCTTGTCCTCGTTCCCCTTGTCGGCGCCGGCCTGGTCGTAGGCCAGCTCGGTGCCGACCGGCTCCAACTCGTGGAAGATCTCCGGCACGCCGACGATGAAGCCGTGGCCCGCCATGAGCGCGGCGGTCCGCTTGATGGGCCCCGTCCGCTGGAAGATCTCGGAGAAGAGGAGGAGGCCGGGGTACCGACCCGGAGGCGCGGGCTTGTAGATGTACGTGCGCATCGGCCCGGTCGGGGTCGGGAGATCGACGAATTCCTCGGTGAGCAGCATCGGCTTCCTCCGGTTAGGTACGGGTCGGGTCCCACTCCCTTCGAGTCGCGTGCCACCGCGCGGCAGGCGGTGGGTTCGCGAGGCTCGAAACGGCGGCGCATTCTACCCGATCGACCGGGCCGGTCAAGAACTTCCGACCCGAACTGCTTGACTTCGGAGCGAGCTGCGTTACTCTTGTTGCTGGACACTCCCTCGATTGGCGTTGGAGGCCGAAGCACATGGGGCTCGTGTATACCATGGTCAAACTTCGCAATCCGACCACGGCGCAGGTCCTCACCGAGGTGAGGGCCAAGCTCGATTTCGGCGCGACACTGGCGGTCCTGCCGGGGGACTTGGCCGCGTGGTACAAATTCCCCGTCATCCGGAGACAAACGGTGAAGTACGCGAACGAAGAAACCGCCGAGCGCGACGTCGTGGGGATGGTCGAGATCGAAATCTGTGGACGAACGGGCTGGTTCGAGGCGATCGTCGAGCCCAAGAAGACCTATCCGCTCATCGGAGCCGTGGTGATGGAGTCGCTCGACCTGATCCTGGAACCCCGTGGTCTGGGCGTGTACCCCAATCCTCGATCGGTCCAGCCGATGGCGGAGGTGGAGTAGAGGAGGCTTCAGGGGTCGGAACGGGGGCACGATAGGGAGGAGGGGGCCGGGACCCATGGCCATCCTGTGGGCCCGTAAGAAAATGACTTGCTCGTTTGACGGGCAAGGGAGCGAATTGAATTCTCCATGCTCAATTTTCAAGACTCAGACAAGGCTCAAGGTTCAATTCTCAATGACCACCCTGGAACGCAGCCCGGGGCACGGAACCGCGGACTGTGAGTACCGCCCCACGGAAGTGGGTGGCCAATTTGCTCGGCGATTTCGGCCGCCCGCTTCCCCCTTCGCGCTGCGGCGCTTCGGGGCGCAAGCGTTCCGCTCGCTCGCCGTAGTTCCCCGTTGCTACGCCTCGCTCGCGCGCCTTGCGGGCGGCCAAACTCGCTTTCGCCTATTGGTGACCGACTTCCGCGGGGCGGTACTGAGCCTTGAACTTTGAGCCTTGTCTGGAAATTGATCATTGAGACTTGAGCCTGTTCAGGCGGAGCTCCCTGGTTTCCGATCTGCAGGAGTTGTTTCTTGACGGGCCCTATGCTCGGCCCTCGCCTCTTCCTCCCGCCCCGCCCGCCGCGCCCACCGCAGCTTCGCGGAGCGGGAGCGGGGATTCGCTTCCCTCTCGGCCTCGCCGGCGACGAGCGCCTCCCGACTTCCCTCCGCGTAGATTCCCCGGCCGAGCCCCTCCCGGAAGGAGCGCTTCACGCGCCGGTCTTCGCCGCTGTGAAAGCTGATCACGGCCACGACTCCGCCCGGCTCGAGGCAGTCCGGCGCGACCTGGAGCAGCCGTTCCAGGTTCGCCCCCTCGCGGTTCACCAGGATGCGCAACGCTTGGAAGGTCCGGGCCGCCGGGTGGAGCTTCGCCCCCGCGGCGCGTTGCAACGTGAAGTCCCGCGCCTCGCACACGATGGCCGTCAGCGCCTCCGTCGTCCGGATCGGCGCCTGCGCTCGCCGCTCCACGACGAGCCGAGCGATCTCGTCCGCGTCCTCTTCGTCCCCCAGGTCGCGGAGCGTGGCCGCCAACTCTCCCTCCCCCATGCGTTCGAGCAGCGCCCAGGCCGGTCGCCCACGCGTCGAATCCATGCGCATGTCGAGCGGGCCGGGTCGCCGGTAGGAGAAGCCGCGCGCGGGGTCGTCGAGGTGCGGGCTGGAAACACCCAGGTCCGCCAGCAGGCCGTGCACCCGGTCCACCCCCGAGCGCGCGAGGACCGACGGGAGGGCGGCGAAGTTGTCGTGGTGGAGCGAAAAGATGCCGCCCGCGACGCCGCGCAGGTGCGCGTCGGCCGCCGTGAGATTGCTGGGGTCGAGATCGAGCCCGAGTACCCGCCCGCCGGGCGCGACCCTTCGCAGCAGCTCCGCCGCGTGCCCGCCCAGCCCGACCGTGCAATCGGCGAGCACGTGGCCCGGCCGCGGGTCCAGGACGGCCAGGACCTCATCGAGGAGGACGGGGATGTGGGCGTTCGCCATGAGGACGGATTTGAGATTTCAGATTTGGAGATTTGAGAATTGCCGATCGGGGTGGCCGGAGATCCGCGCCCGTAGCCTCGACGATTTTCCCCGAATTCGATTGCGAGGGAAAGCACAAAGTGCGCGCATGCGTAGCCACCGTAGGCGTGAGCGGTGCCCGAACGCACCGCGGTCTCCGAACAGCGTTCCGTGAAGTTCGGCGTTTCCGGCGTCTTCGGTGGCTACGTCCTCGTTTCGAAGGACGCTCCCTCTTTCGGCGCCTACGGCGCGGTCACGCCGGGGATGCGCGGCTGCGGCATCGGCCCTTCGTCGCTCAGCAGTCTGGACAGGACCGGGTGGCGGAGGACGTCGGTGATGGACATGGGCTGTCCGTCCACGAGGAGCGTGCGATCCACGAGACGGATGCCGTGGCTGTAGTCGGCATAGGTGTTTTCATGCACTGTGCTGAGGGGCTGGATGGGCTGGCCGTTCAGCATATGCCAGCCGTAGATCGCCACCCGGCCCGGCTGGTTGCGGAGCAGGTTCGACAGGACCACGTCCTTCTTGTGGCCGCCGGTCAGCACGCCCAGCGGCCGCCCGGCGCGGGCGCCCTCGACCCGGCGCTGATGCGTCAGGATGTAGTCGTTCGACATCATCTGCGGGCCGGGGGTCATCGGGATCGGCGCGAGCCGGACGCTCGCCTGCCGGTAGATGTCGTTGACCATGCGGCGCGTGGGCAGGGAGCAGCCGAAGGCGTCCGCGATCCGCTGCGCGGTCAACGGGTTCATGGGCATCCGCACGAAGTCGACGTCGGAGCCGACTGCCAGGTAGTCGGGGAGCACGCGATAGGTCGCCGTGTGGGACCAGCCGTCGGAGAGGGTCGCGGTCACGGTCACGTTCGCGAACCAGCGTTCGAAGTTCGGCAGGTTTCCGCCGAGGAACGCCTGGAGGATGGCCTGCTCCCGTTGGGGGCGGCTCAGGTTCCAGGTGCGGTGGATGAAGGAGGTCCCGCCCTCGGCAAAGAGGGAGCGAGAAGGGATCGCGCCCGCCGGCGTGCCGGAGGGGGGGGGCGCGGGCGACCCGAGGCCGAGCGCCACGTCGAGCGCCGCAAGGGTCTGGGCCCCGACGATGCCGTCGACCGTGCAGCCGGAGTCCTGCTGGAAGCGACGGACCGCGCCGAGCGTCGCCGCATCGAAGAGCGCGGTTGTGGCGACGGGATAGCCCGCCGCCGAGAGCGCCCGTTGAAGAGCCGCGACCGCCGGCCCTTGCGCGCCAAGCCGAAGGTAGGCCCCGTGTCGCGCCGGGTCCAGCAGAGAGTAGCCCGCGGGCGCATCCGCGAAAGTCGAGGGGGCTGTCCCCGCGACGAAGACGAGCGCGAGCAGGAGCGCGGCAGTGGATCCGGGCCGAGCCAAGCCAAGGCGTGGAATCATTCGAAGGGGTCTCCACTCGATGTAAAGTCCGGTTGAGTCCGCCCAAGAGAGGTCTGGTTCTCAGCGCAAATCTTGCGCTACGATGCGCTTTTTCCTGTGCAAATCGTAACTTGTGTGCCTGATATAAGAAATGGCTGCAAGGCTTGCGCAATTCAATGCTCCCTTGGCACGAAACCGTGCCGAGGAAAGGTGGGACTCCGCGACCGGAAGCGGGGGAGCCTGCGCCCGTTCTCGCCGAGTGACGAAGGACCGTCACCCGGCAGCGCTGCGGGAAGGCTTCCGGACTCGTCCCGGCATGACCTCGTGGGGCTTCAACATCGATCCTGTGGGTGCGTCGCGGATTCGAATGTTCAAGGCTTAATGAACAAGGCTCAATCAAGACTCAAGGTTCCAGGCTCAGGGAGGCCGGAGGCCCCAACGCCGATCTTCCCAGACCTGGTTCGTCAGCGGATTTCCGGAGATTCGGTCACGCACGCGAATAAGGCGTTGAGCATTGAGTACCGCCCCACAGCATTGGGTGACCAATTTCCTCGGCGATTTCGGCCGCCTGCTTCGTTGCGCTCGCTCGACGTAGTTCTCCGTCACGGCGCCTCGCTCGCGCGCCTCGCGGGCGGCCGAACTTGCGTTCGGCTACTGGTCACCGACTTCCGTGGAGCGGTACTGAGTCTTGAGCATTGCTTGAACCTTGATCCTTGAGAATTGAGCCTTCGTTCTCCCCCCCAGGCTTTCGAGGCGGGTCGGGGCCGCGAGAGCCACCCAGAACCCACAGAACCTCGATGGAAGCCAAACTAGGGTGTTCACCCTAGACGCGCCCGGCGCTCTCCCGCGCACGGTGGGAGCTGCGTGCCGTCGGTGGGTCCGGCCCGGGCCCGGCGCCCTTTGTGCTTGACTCCCTCCCTCCGGCGGGAGTAAAAGAGAGCTCTAAGACAAGCCGAAAGCGCCCCGTGCCGGGGTGCGCCCACGATCCACCTCCCGGGATCCGGTGCGCACCCGGGCGGCGGAGGGACGGCGCGACGCCCGAGGCTCCGGAGAGGAGATGCCGCCCATGTTGCTGGTGTCCGAGCTGATCATTACCGGCCCTGACGGCGCGGTCCATCGTCATCGCCTGGGGGAGAAGGGCGCGGTCCTCGGTCGCCTGCCCGAATGTGAAGTGGTGCTGTCGGACCTGCAGTCCTCGCGCCGGCATTGCCGCGTCGTGCCGACCGCCGAGGGCACCTGGCTCGCCGAGGACCTCGGCTCCTCGAACGGCTCCATGTTGAACGGCCAGCCGCTGAAGACGCCCACCCCGTTCCGGAACGGCGACACGGTCCAGATCGGCACCACGAAGATCGTGCTCAAGATCGAGATCCCGGCCGTGAAGGCCGCGATGGGCGGCATGCGGACCTTCGACCTCAAGGGCTCCATCGTCAAGCTGGAGGAGGAGGGGGCCGGCCTCACGACGATGGTCGACTTCTCGCAGAAGGCCGGCGGCTCCACGGTCTCCGACGAGGAGGCCGCCACCACCGACGTGGCCAAATTGAAGCGCGTGACCGAGCGGCTCAAGGTCCTGATCGACGTCGGGCAGGCGATGGGCATGACGCTCGACCCCCACGTCATCCTGTCGACCGCGCTCGACAAGCTCTTCGAGGTCTTCACGCAGGCCGACCGGGGCATCGTGGTCCTCTACGGCCCCGACGGCTCCCTCCCGACCACGCTGTCCCCCGAGCACGGCAAGGCGGGCGTCCTCGACCGGCGGCAGGGCGCGATCACGAAGGTCAAGCAGCGCCACGCCGCCTCGGGCGACGACCGGGACATCAAGCTCTCGCGCACGGTCGTGAAGCGCGTCCGCACCGAACGCCACTCCGTCCTCGTCTCCGCCGGCTCCGGCGACGCCGCGGGCCTCTCGATGGCGAAGTTCGAGCTCAAGAGCCTCATGTGCGCGCCGCTCGTCATCGGCGACCAGGACTTCGGCATCATCCAGATCGAGACGAAGAGCCGCGAGCACGCCTTCACGCCGGAGGACCTCTCCCTCCTCACCGCGCTCGCGGGCCAGATCGCCGTCGTGATCCGGAACTCGGAGCTGGCGGTCGAGGCGGCGTCCTCCGCGGCCCAGCGCGAAAACCTGTCGCGCTTCCTGTCCCCGCAGCTCGTGGACGAGGTCGTGAAGGGCAAGCTCTCCGTCGCCCTCGGCGGCACCGAGAAGAAGGGGACGATCTTTTTTTCGGACATCGTCGGCTTCACGAAGCTCGCGAGCAAGATGGCGGCGAAGGACGTGGTCACGCTGCTCAACCGGTACTTCACGGTCATGCAGGGGATCGTGTTCCAGCGGGGCGGCTCGATCGACAAGTGCGCGGGGGACAACATCATGGCCCACTGGGGCGTCATCGGCGACCAGCCGGGCTTCACCGTCCAGGGCGTCACCGCGGCGGTCGAGATGCAAAACGCCCTCTTCGCCTTCAACCGGGACGAGGCTCGAAAAAAAGAGATCGTCCTCCCGCCGGTCCCGCTCGGCCACGGCATCGGGCTCAACACCGGCATCCTGTGCGCCGGCAACATCGGCTCCGCGCGGAAGATCGAGTTCACCGTCATCGGCGACACCGTCAACCTCTCCTCGCGCATCGAGGGCCTGGCCGGCCGCTTCGAGACCTTCGTCGCGGAGTCCACCTGGGGGGAGATCCGGAACCGCGGCTTCGCCTTCCGCATGCCGGACTGCCCGGCGAAGAACGTCGAGAAGCCGGTGCCGATCTACTCGGTCCGCGGCATCGTCCCCCTCCCCAACCAGCCGGACGAGTCGCCCCCTTCGGAGCACAGCGTCTGCGAGCTGCTGCTGGCCATGCCCTGCCACTTGCGCCTCCTCGCGGATGGACAGCCGACGGGCGAAAAGGTCCCGGGCATGGTGACCTGCTTCGCGCCGGACGGCAAGGGGGGCGCCCGCGTCATCCTCCAGGTCCATACGGAGGTGCCGGTCCAGAGCCTGGTCTGCCTCGAATGGGACCTCCCGGAAAAGCCCAGCCTGCCTGCGTTGCAGGGCATGGTGGAGAAGTGCTGGCACTTCCCGCCGCCCGGCGCCGACGAGGGCGCCGCGCCTCCTCACGACCCGCTGGGCTTGCCGGCGATGCCGGCCGCTCCGACCTCGGCCACGGCCACGCAGCCGCCGCCGACGGATCGGGAGACGACGGTCGTGCGCAGGGCCGGTGAGCCCGGCAGCCTGACGCTGCTCGCGAGTTCGCTTCCGCCGCTCTTCTCGGAGCTGCGTCCGGGCCTCTTGCTCCAGTCCGATCTGAAGAGCGCCTCCGAGATCATTCGCGCGTGAGGGAGGGGGAGCGGCATCGATCCGACCATGGAGCCCCGACAGAAAGAGCTGCTGGTCCGGGCCCGGACCTGGGTCGTGAAGGCCGGCACGCGCGTCCTCCTCGACGGCGCGGGTCGGCTCGACCTCAACACGATCCGCCGCCTGCTGGAAGAGTTGGTCGACCTGCGGGAGGAAGGGCGACAGGTCGTCTTCGTCACCTCCGGCGCCATCGGCGCCGGCCTCGCCCCCCTCGGCTTCAAGACCCGTCCGACCAGCCTGCCCGAACTGCAGGCCGCCGCCGCGGTCGGGCAAAGCCTCCTCATGCAGACCTACAACGGCTTCCTCGCGCCGCGCGGCTACGCCGTGGCGCAGGTCCTCCTCACGCACGAGGACGTGGAGGACCGGCGCCGCTACCTCAACATACGGCATACCCTGGCCGCCCTCTCCGCCCGCCGTGCGCTCCCGGTCATCAATGAAAACGACACCGTCGCGGTCGAGGAGATCCAGTTCGGCGACAACGACCGCCTCTCCGCGCTCGTCGCCGGCCTCGTCGGCGCGGACCTGCTCGTCTTGCTCTCGGACGTGGGCGCGCTCTACACCGCCGACCCGACCCGCGACCCGGGCGCGCGCGCGGTCCCCCTCGTGGAGCAGGTGACGCCCGAGGTCGAGGCGATGGCCGCCGGCGCGACGTCAGGGCTCGGGCGCGGCGGGATGAGCTCGAAGGTCCGCGCCGCGCGGGCCGTTTGCTCGGCGGGCGGTGCGCTTTTCTTGGCCCACGGCAAGAAGACGACCCTCCGCTCGATCGCCGCCGGGGAGGCGACGGGGACGCTCTTCCTCCCCGCCGCGGCGCCGCTGCGCCAGCGCGAACGCTGGATCGCGCACACGCTCCGGCCCGCCGGCGAGCTGGTCGTGGACGCGGGCGGCGCGCGGGCGCTCCTCGAAAAGGGCCGGAGCCTGCTGCCCGTGGGGATCGTCTCGTGCGGCGGCGATTTCGGGGTCGGGGACGCGGTCCTCGTGAGGGACATGGGTGTGGCTACTTTTCGTAGGCCCCCTGAAGGGGGTACTACAAACAGTGGGTGCTGCTCTCGAAACCTACTGTTCGTAGTACCGCCTTCAGGCGGTCTGGGCGCTGTCGTCGAAAAGTAGCCACACCCAATTCAAATTGCAAATCTCAAATCTCAAATTGGCGTCGGGTGCGCCGGTCCCGGAGGCTTGGCGGGCGATGGTAGGGGCACGGCGCCGCCGTGCCCACGAAGCGTGCAGCCCCAGCCGACCTTGCATGCCGGCTCCGGCAGCTCCAACCATGCCCCAATCGCCGTCAATCGGCAATCAGCAGTCACAAATCAGCAATCCCCCAGGGGGTTCGCATGACCGATCCGGCGCTGGAACGGGAGATGGAGGAAATCGCGCGGGCCGCGCGTGAGGCGGCCGAGCGGCTCACCGAGGCGCCGGCGGAGACGCGGGAGGCGGCGCTGCGAGGGCTGGCCGACCGGCTCCGGGCCGCGGCTCCCGAGATCCTCGCCGCGAATGCCGAGGACGTTGCGGCGGCGCGGGCGGCCGGGGTTGGCGCGGCCAAACTGGACCGGCTCGCGCTCGACACGGCCCGACTCGAGGCCGCCGCTCGCGGCGTGGAGGCGGTCGCGGCCCTGCCCGACCCCGTCGGCCGGGTCGCCGACGAGCGGCTCGGCCCGTCCGGCATGCGCGTGACCCGCGTGCGCGCGCCGATCGGCGTGATCCTGATGATCTACGAAGCGCGGCCGAACGTCACCGCCGACGCGGCCGCCCTCGGCCTCAAGGCCGGAAACGCCGTCCTCCTCCGCGGGGGCTCCGAGGCCGCCCGCTCCAACGCGGCGATCGCGGTTGCGCTCGCCTCGGCCCTTCGCGATGCGGGCCTGCCCGAGCGCGCCGTCCAGGTCGTCGCGCGCCCGGAGCACGAGGCCGTGGACGTGCTTCTTCGGCAGGAGCGCTTCATCGATCTCGTCATCCCGCGCGGCGGCGAGGGGCTCATCCGTTCCGTCGCGGAGAAGTCGCGGATCCCCGTGCTCAAGCACTACAAGGGGAATTGCCACGTTTACGTGGACGTGGACGCCGACCTCGCGATGGCCGAGCGGATCCTCCTGAACGCGAAGGCCCAGCGCCCCGCCACCTGCAACGCGGCCGAGAAGCTCCTGGTGCATGAGGGGATCGCCGCCGCCTTCCTCCCCGCCGCCGCCGCCCGGCTCGCCGCCGCCGGCGTGCGCCTCCGCGGAGACGAGCGCGCCCGCGCCCTCGTGGCCGGGATGGACCCGGCGACCGAGGCCGATTGGGACGAGGAGTACCTCGACCTGCTCCTGGCCGTGAAAGTCGTGCGGGACGTCGAGGAGGCGATCCGCCACATCAATGCCCGCGGTTCCCGCCATACCGACGCGATCGTGACCGCCCGCGAGGCGACGGCGCGGCGCTTCCTCTGCGCGGTCGACTCCGCCTCGGTGCTCTGGAACGCCTCGACCCGGATGGCCGACGGCGGCGAGTACGGCCTCGGCGCCGAGATCGGCATTTCCACCGACAAGCTCCACGCCCGCGGCCCCATGGGCGTCGAGGAGCTGACCTGCCTCAAGTGGGTGGTTTTCGGGACCGGACAACTGCGGACCTAGTGGCCCGCCTACGCTCATGCTGCTCGTTCGCCGGGCGCTCCGTGGAGGTCGGCTGGCTCCCGTCAGGTAGAGCTTTCAGGGAACCCGTTCGATGCGCTTGTCATCCCTTCGGCCCGGCTCAGGGCAGGCTCTGAGCGAAGCGAAGCGCCGCAGCGCGGAGCGAAGGGAAGGATCCAAACCAAGCGTAG
>JACPWG010000154.1 GCA_016197205.1 Planctomycetota bacterium | reverse complement strand
ATGCCGGGTGCGGGAAGGAGCCACCTTCCCACAGTTCTTCTCCGCCGGCCACGAGCCCTGGTGGTGCAGGGCTTCCGCCCTGCACCGACGGGACGCCCCGCATGAAATTCGCCGAGCGTTCGGAGTGCGGGAGCGGCCAGAGGTAGTCGGGGAGGAGCTTCGGACGTTCCGTGCGAGAGCGGGTGCAGGGCGGACACGTCCACCGAAGCGCCGCGCGCGAAGGCGGAAGCCCTGCACCACAAGGCCGACTCAAGTCGCGTGCTTAAGTGATCACGCTAGTTGCGGCGTGCGACGGGGCGGCGCAGCCACCTTGGAAGGGCTGCACCCGCCCCCTGCTCCCGGAACTTCAGCAGGTCCGTCCCGCCCTTCGGCTCCTTGCGAATCGGCAGGAGCATCGTGAACGTGGAGCATTTGCCCACCTCGCCCTGGGGGAGGTCGTGCGCGTGCGGGAGCTTCACCGTCACGTGCCGCTCGATCGCAAAATCGTGCTGGTGCGTCTCCTCGAGCACCGCGCCGAGCCAGGAGTGGGTCTCGGGCGGGAACGCCTCCCCGTACGGCTTGACGACGACGTCGCCTGACGCGTCCAGCTCGAGCAGCTCGGCGACGGTCTGCGGGAGGGCGTCGTTCTCGCGACGGCTCTCGGCGAGCTCCTTCTGGAGGTCCTCGAGGGTCTCCACGTCGCTCCGCTACCGCGTGAAGTCCAGGAAAATGACCGCCCTCTCCATCTCGAGCTGCGTCTCCTCGACGATCGGGTCGAGGGCCTGGACGGGCAGCCCGAGCGTGTTCCAGGCATGATCGGACAGCGCCGGGATCTTGCCGTCTCCGCCGGAGCCGATCTCTAGCGCGCGGCACACGATGTCCGCGAGATGGACGCTCGACAGTCCGCGCGCCTGCAAGTCCCTGGGTTCGGGATCCCCGATGGGTGTGGCTACTTTTCGTAGGCCCCCTGAAGGGGGTACTACAAACAGTGGGTGCTGCTCTCGGAACCTACTGTTCGTAGTACCGCCTTCAGGCGGTCTGGGCGCTGTCGTCGAAAAGTAGCCACACCCATCCCCGATGGAAAGGGGCCCCGCCCGGGGCAGTGACTGCATGGGCCGGGCGGGGCTTGCTCTTTCGTCTCGCCGTCGGGCGGCGAGAACCGGACGCCGGTCCGTACTCCGGAGGGCACGCCACCGGCAGCCGTGACCACCGATGTTCCGGTCCTCCAGGATGCCCGGAGTACCCGCCGACCGCACCAACCGCAGCCCGTTGTCGTGGTTGCGATTCCTGTGGTGATTCCTGTTGCGAAACGCGCAGCGCAGAGGGCCGGCTGCACGACCGACGCCCGTCTCACTCGGCACGGCGGCTCGCGCGCCTGCCCCGCGGCAGAATCGCGCTCCCCACTGTCCCGAGCTCAAATCATCTCCGAAAAATCGGCAAGGGACAAAGGGGCCAAATGGCAAGGGGCTAGACGCTACCCGCCGACCGCACCACCCGCAGCCCGCTGTCGTGGATGCGATTCCCGTGGGGATTCCTGTCGCGAAACGCGCAGCGCAGAGGGCCGGCTTCATTCCAGAATGCACCTCCGCGCACGACTCTCCAGTCAGGATCGCCTTCGTGAATATCCTCACACCACTCCCATACGTTGCCGGCGAGGTCTACCGCGCCACCACAGGACCCCCCCGGGAATGCCCCTACCGGCGTAGCATGGTCGATCTGGGTTTCCTTCCAATTCGCGCGTGCGGCATCGCCGGTTCCGGGAGCCTCATTCCCCCACGGGTATTGTCGCCGCTTCGGTCCTTCGGCCGCCCACTTCCACTCGGCCTCCGTCGGCAGCCGGATGACCCGCCCGTCCGACCGCTGCGCGGTCCGCCACCGGCCGTACGCCTTGGCTTCCCACCAGGTCGGGTACACCACCGGCCGATTCGGGTGCGCAAGCTGGTCGCGCCAGGCCGCGGTCTGCCAGTCCGCCACGGTCTGCCGCTCGTCCTCCGGCGCCTCTCCACACCAGCGGGCGGCCAGCCGATCGGAGGCCTCCACGAAGGCGCGGTACTCCTGTACGGTCACATGCGCCCAGGCGAGCTCGAACGCCTCCACCTTCACAATCTTTTTTTTGAGCGTCACCTGGCCGGCCGGGATCGCGAGCCACCGCTCGTCGCGGAGCCGCGGATCGCCGCCCGCCCGGTCAAGCTGCGCCAACCCTTCCAGGAAGAAGAGCCGGTCGCGGAGCGGCCAACCGGCGCCTCCGCGCTCGTACAGCGCCGCGTACTCGCGCGCCTTGGCGGCGGCATCGAACGCCGGAAAAAGCTCGCGGCTCTCGGTCACGCCCGCCGCCACCAGCCCCAGCAGCCGGCCGCGCCGGTTCCCGGCATCGGCCGCCAGGGCCTCCAGCCGGGCCGCCAGGAGCTGCGCTTTCTCGCGCGTCCCGAGCACCCGCGGCAGCAGGCGGACGACGTCCTCCCAGAAGGGCTCGACCAACCGCCCCTCCTTCGCGAGCCAGTCCACCAGCTCGTGCACCTTGAAGTCCCGCTGTCCCAGCCGGCTCGCCGCCAGGAACTCGCGGAAGAGGCGGTGCCAGAAGCGCACCTGCTCGGGACCCTCCTTGGGCTGCTCGAACCGCAGCAGCCCGGTGTGGTCGGCGGCCCACTGCAGGTGGCGCGACGCGCGATCCGCCCGCAAAGTCTCGGCTACCGGGATGCCCTCGAGCGCGAGCTGGTGGGCCCGGTCCACCGGCCACGTCTGCGCGCCCTCCTGCTGCATCGCCAGGGCGATCTCCTGCAGCAGGTTGCGCTTGCCCGCGTCGTCGAGCCGCCAACCCCGCTCCCGGTCTTCCGACCAGCGCGAGCGGCAAAGGTCGTTCACCAGCAGGTCGCAGAGCTGCGCGCGGTCCTCGGGCAAGCTGCGGTAACGTTCGTAGACCAGGCAGATCGCGGTTAGGAGCAGCGGGTTGCCGACCAGGTTCCGATCCCCTTCACCCGCTCGCGCGCGCTCCGCGAGCCCTGCAGCGGCGGCGCGAAGCGCTTCGAGGTAGCGCTGGTCTTGCTGTCGGGAACGACTCCATTTCCCGCAGAACTGCGCGACCTGTTCGTTCCAGCTCCCGTCCCCGGTGGGTGCAGGGCGGAAGCCCTGCACCACAAAGGGGACGCAAGTCACCTGATCCAGTGAATGGTTCGCCGGCAGCCCAAATTGGAGCGGAGCAACCACGCGGAAAAGCATGCCCTCCTGCCCTACCTCGCCCCCCAACCCCAGCCCCCCGCCCCGCCCCCTACTCCCGGAACTTCAGCAGGTCCGTCCCGCCCTTCGGCTCTTTGCGAATCGGCAGGAGCATCGTGAACGTGGAGCCTTTGCCCACCTCGCTCTCCACCTTCATCACGCCGTCATGCGCCTCGATGATGCTCTTCACGATCGCGAGCCCGAGCCCCGTCCCGCTCACCTTGTAGGTCAGGGAGGAGTCGACGCGGAAGAACTGCTCGCCGATGTGCGGCAAATGTTCCGGGGCGATCCCCATCCCCTGGTCGACCACGTCCAGCCGCAGGTTCTGCTCCTCCACCCGCAGCTTGAGCCGCACCTCCCCGCCGTTCGGCGAGTACTTGATCGCGTTCGAGATCAGGTTGATCGCGACTTCCTTCAGCTTCTCCTTGTCGACGTAGAGCATCGGGAGGTCCGGCGCGAACTCCTTCACGAGCTGGTGGCGCGTAGACTGCACCTTCGACAGATGCAGCACCTCCTCCACGAGCGCCGTCGCGGGGTGCATCGCCAGGTTGAGCTGCAGCTTCCCCGACTCGATCCGCGCGACGTTCAGGAGGTCCTCGATGAGCGAGATCAGGCGGTCCGCCTCGCCGTCGATGACCTTCAGAAACTTGAGCGCCGTCTCGTCCCCGGAAACGAAGTCCACGAGGGCCTCGCCGTACGCCTTGATCGACGTCAGCGGCGTCCGCAGCTCGTGCGAGACGTTGTGCACGAACTCCGACTTCATCTGGTCGAGGCGCCGCAGCCGCTCCAGCTCCTTCGACGCGGTCATGTCGCGCAGGACCACGATCGTGCCCTTGACCGCGAGCTGGTCGTCGCGCAAGAGCGAGGTCGCCACGGCGAGCGGGAGGTCGTGCGCGTGCGGGAGCTTCACCGTCACGTGCCGCTCGATCGCAAAACCGTTCTGGTGCGTCTCCTCGAGCATCGCGCCGAGCCAGGAGTGGGTCTCGGGCGGAAACGCCTCGCCGTAGGGCTTGCCGACGACGTCGCCCGACGCGTCCAGCATGAGCAGGGCGTTGCGATTCACCTGCGCGATCCGCCCGTCCGGGTCGATGGTCAGGATCCCGTTGTGGATCGACTCCACGACGTCGCGGAGGTAGTTGAGCGTGCTCGCGACGACCCGGTGCTGCTCTTGCAGGTGGTGGAGCAGCCGCGCCGAATAGAGCGCGCCGGCGGCGACGTTCGAGAGAAGGGTGACCTGCTCGATCACTTGCGGGCTCAGGGTCTCCTCTCCCGACGGGGAGTCGATGTAGAGGAACCCGACGACCTCGCTCCGCACCAGGAGCGGAACGACGGTCAGGAGGTGATCGTCCCCGATGGGGATCGCGGTGGGCTTGCGTTCCTTGATGATCCACTGGATGATCTCGTTCTTGAGCATCATCCCGGGACCCTTGCGCCGAATGACGCGCGTCTCTTCGGACTTCCGGCGGACGCGGTACTCGACCTGCCCTTCCTCGAGGAGGGAGAGCATGATGTCGTCGGTCTTGACGACGTCCCGGACCGCGTCCACCAGCACGCGCAGGATCTCGTTCGTCTCGCGCGTGGAGGCGATCTTCGACGCGATGTCCTTCAGCCCGAGCAACTCGGCGACGGTCTGCTGGAGGGCATCGTTCTCGCGACGGCTCTCGGCGAGCTCCTTCTGGAGGTCCTCGAGGGTCTCCATGTCGCTCCGCTACCGCGTGAAGTCCAGGAAAATGACCGCCCTCTCCATCTCGAGCTGCGTCTCCTCGACGATCGGGTCGAGGGCCTGGACGGGCAGCCCGAGCGTCTTCCAGGCGTAGTCGGACAGCGCCGGGATCTTGCGGTCGCCGCCGGAGCCGATCTGCAGCGCGCGGCACACGATGTCCGCGAGATGGACGATGGCGACCTGCCGCACGTTCTCGCTGGCCAGCGCGGGGTTGTGGTGGGAGGCGGCGGCCTCGATCAGCCCCTTCGAGAGGTTCCACTTCTGGAAGAGCCACGACCCGATCTCGGCGTGCGTCACGCCCAGGACCTCCTCTTCGGCTTGGGCGATCAGGATCTTCCGCGCGTGCACGAGGTCGAGGATCTCCTGGAACTGGTCGTGGAGGAACTGGTCGATGACGATCTTGCCGACGTCGTGCAACAGGCCCGCGATGAAAAGCTCCTCGACCGCGCTCATGCCGAGCGTCTTCGCGATCACTTTCGCCGCGCAGCCGCAGCCGATCGAGTGCTTCCAGAACTCGGTCCGGTTGAACCGGGCTTCTTTCGAGTCCTTCTGGAAGACGTCGAAGATGGTGGAGGAGAGGACGATCGACTTGATCGTGTTGAAGCCGAGGATGACGATGGCGTGGGAGATGGTCGTGATGCGGTTCGGGAAGCCGTAGAACGAGGAATTCACGACCCGCAGGATCTTGGAGGTGATCGCGGGGTCGCTCGAGATGAGCTGCGCGACCTCTTTGGCCGAGGTGCGCGGATTGAGCATCAGCTTGTTGATGCTGGCCAGCATCGCAGGCAGGGTCGGCAGGCCGCTGATCTTGTCGACGACCTTTTTCAGGCGATCGTGCGTCGCTCCGGCCATGTCTACTGCGCCCTCGAGGCGACCCGCGCCTTGAGATGCGTCTTCGCGAGCTGGGCGAGGTAGCGCATGACTTCGTTGTCCATCACGTCGACAAACATCTCATCCACTTCGGCGTCCACCCGGGACCGGCGGACGCTCGTGTCTTCTTCCAACGCGTCCGCGTGCGCCGCCTCGACCGTGATGGCCATGATCCCGCGCTCGCGCAGCCGCTCGATCCATACGGTCGTCAGCTCGAAGCCTTCCCGCAGGAGCAGGTTGCCCGCGTTGTCCGTGACCGGACGCGCGACCTTCATCCCGGGAATGGCCTTTGCGAGCGCAATGACCTGCATGGTAGGGATCCCGATTGCCGCGGCTACTTCGAACTCGCCACGTCGACGACGCCGGTCTTCGGATCGTACGCGTACACAAACTGCGCCGGCAGCGGCGGCAGCGGGCCATCCTTGGTGATCTCGTCGAGCGAAACGGGGAGACGGTCGTTGAGGGCCTGGAAGGCGTCGACCCGCTGCTTGGCGGCCACCAGCCCGATCTTGACCAGGGCATACCCCTTCGCCCCAACCACCGCCTCGACGTACTCGCCGGGAGCGCGGAGCGGGTTGCTCGAGGTCGGAGGGTGGTCACCCGGCTCGTGCGCGGCGGAAGGCGGCTTCGCCGGGAACGCGGCCGTGCCCGAGGGGGAGGCCGGCTCCGGCGTGCTCGGCGCCGGGGCATCGACTGCGTTCTCGCGCGGCGTCCCGGGCGGCGCGTGCACGGCGGCGGGCTGCGCGTCGTCCTTGCCGCAGCCGACCAGTCCGAGGAGGGCACACGCGAGCAGGGCCTGACCCAGGGGACGCGGGGGCATGGGAAGACTCCTGAGGGGGAGACGAGAGCCTGGATTATAGGGGGGCCCCCTGGCGAAGTAAAGTGAAAACGAGGCCGGCGCGGCCCCGCGCCCGCAGGCACGCGGGTCCGCGGGCATTGAGGTGGCGGCGAGTCGGCCTCCCGGTCTCAAGCCGGTTCCAGCCCCGACGCAGTCGCCGCTCGGCGCTCGGCCCGGGCGAGCAGTCGAGCCAGCCGGTCGCACGACGACGGGTCGGCCGCGCGCGTGATCCCCGCGCGAAGGACCGCGACGGCACGCGCGGCCCCGCCCGGCCGCGCCAGCCAGTGCCGCGCCAGACGCGCGCACGGCTCGGCAGCGAGGACGCCGGGTTCGTCGACCAGGGCCTCCCACGCGCGTGCGGCCGCCTCCGCGTCCCCGAGCCGGCGGCAGACCTCGCCGAGACGGGCGAGCGCCGGCCGGCGGGTCGCCCCCCCGCCCCGAGCCGCCTCCTCCAGCAGCGGCCGCGCGGCCTTCCAGTCCGGCTGCGACTCATAGATCCGGGCGACGCGCAGGAGGTCTTCCGGCCCCGTCCCCTCCGTCCCCAGCGGATCGCGCACGAGCCCGAGCACCCGGCCGAGCAGAGCGGCCAGGGAAAGGAGGTCCCACCGGTTGTGCTCCAGCACCGGGAGGAGGAGCGACGGGTCGCGCCGGCGAAGGGAGGAAAAGTACAGCCCCGGGATCTCAGCGCCGCTGACGTCGCCTTGCCGCTCGAAGGCGCACACCTCGCGCTCGAGCGTCGAGAGGCGGCAGTCCCCGGTCCGGCCGCGCCAGAGCCGTCGCGCGGGATGGAGCAGGTCGAGATGCGCCGCGCGTCGCAGGTCCGCCGGCTGCCGCGCGAGGGCGAAGCGGGTCTCGAGCAGCGGGACGTCGAAGCTCTTGCCGTTGTAGGTGACCAGCGCGTCGAACTCGCCGAGCAGCGCGGCCAGTGCGCCGAGCAGCGCGGCCTCTTCGCCGTGGTCCCGCATCAGGAGCTGGCGGACCTCGAAGCAACCGTCGCGAAAGAAGGCGAGGCCGACGAGGAAGGCGTACGTCCCCGAGCCGCCCGCGAGGCCGGTCGTCTCCGTATCGAGGAGCAGCGTGCGACGCAGGTCCAGCCCGCGCGCGCGCTCGTGCGGGCGGAGGAGGACTTCCGGCGTGCGCGCGGACAGGAGGTCGCCGAGACGTACCCGGCCGTGGACGTGCTCGAGCTCGTATCGGGTAATCACCTGATGAAAGACGCCGGCGGCCGTCGTAACCTCGATCCCCGGCAGCGCGGACCTGGGGGGCGCGACCGAAGCAGGCACCGGGGCTGAGGGGGCTGCGAGCGCTGCGCCGGCGGGAGTACGGCCGGTCATGCGGGCCCGGTCGTCGCGGAGGCTCACGGCGAAAATTCCCAAATCCCAAATCCCAAGTCAGGCACGCGCCCGAAACCGAAAGGAAACCACAGATTTCACAGATTAACGGCGATTTCACAGATTCGGAATCTGTGAAATCCCGAAAAATCCGTGCAATCTGTGGTTTCGAAAATCCGGCCTCGCGAATATCTCGAAGAGACTTCCAGAAGTTGCGCAGTAGGGATCCAAAACGCCTGCGTCGACTCCGGAGGATGCATCAAAATCCGCGCAGACGCTCCGGGTGTTCAATCTACGGAAGATCCTCTGCGCCTCTGCGTCTCTGTGTAAAAGTCGGGCTGACACCCCAAGCCGCGTCTCCCACCTGCGCTCAGGACGCGAGTGCTCTCACTGCGAAACCGGTGGCATATCGACACCCATTCGCTCGCTCCATTCTCCATTCTCCATTCTCCATTCTCCATTCTCCATTCTCAAATCTCAAATCTCAAATCCCCACCCTCTCTGCCAGCGCCAGCGCGACCGCCTTCGCGTGCAGCCCCATTTCGATCACCGGCCCGACGCACGAGGGACAGCCCTCCTTGCAGCCGCACGCGGCGATTACGCCGCGCGTGCGCGCGAGAAGCAGGTCGCGGCGGGCAAAAACCTCGGGCGACAGCCCGATCCCGCCCGGATAGTTGTCGTACAGGAAGATCGTGGGCTCGAACCGCCCCAGCCCCTCGAGCGTCAGGTCCGCCGGCTGGTCCGGGGCCGCGGCGAAGGCGTACCGGCCCCGGCTCTCGCGGTCGGCGCGCGCGAACCACGAGGCCCCGCGATCGCCGACGCAGCGCTCCAGGTCGCGCACGTCGCACATGAGGAGGAGCGGCGCGAGATGGTGCAGCGCATAGGCCAAGCCGACCACGCCGTCCAGCAGCTCCGCGCGCGACCACGGAAGCCCCGCGAGCAGCGGCTCCCGCAGCGTCCACCACGCCGCGGTCGTCTGCATCTCCTGGTCCGGCAGCGTGACGTTGCCGAAGCCCACGTTTTCGCGCGTCGCGAATTTGATCTTCTTGAAGCCCGAGACGCGCCACGCCACGTGGACGTCGCCGTGCTCGGCCACCACCGCGGCCGCGACGACCGGCGCCGCGGACGGACCGGCGACCGTCTCCGCCGACTCTTGCACTTGCAGGACCTTCACCGCCGTGCTCGTGATCGCCTCGGTGTAGTAGTCGGCATCGATGCGGGTGACGTACGCCCGCCGCTGGGCGTAGTCCAGCCGTTTCACGTTGTAGGTCTCGGTCTCGCACAGGTAGATCGCGTCCTCGTACACGGTGCTTGGCGCGCTCGCGTAGTCCACTTCGGCGATGACGCGGTGGTCGCGCGTCATGTCCATGATCACGAAGTTCTCGTTCGCCACGCTCCGCAGGCTCACCGCGTCCGCCGGGTACACCTCCTGGTTCCAGTGCCACTGTCCGTTCACCGCGTGCAGGATCCCCTCCTCCTCCAGGTAGCGCAGGATCTCGCCGAGGTCCCGTCCGCCGAAACTCTCCCCTTCGCGGAAAGGCAACTCGAAGGCCGCGCACTTCACGTGGCTCACGAGGATGAGCAGGTTGTCCGGATTGACCAGCCCGCTCTCGGGGTCCTTCCCGAAAAAATAATCGGGATTCTGCACGATGAACTGGTCGATGGGCTCGCTCCGGGCGACGAAGACCGCGGCCGAGAGCCCGGCGCGACGACCGGCGCGGCCGGCCTGCTGCCAGGTGCTGGCCACGGTCCCCGGGTAGCCCGCGAGCACGCACGCGCCGAGGCTCCCGATGTCGATCCCGAGCTCGAGGGCGTTCGTGCTGACCACGCCGAGAATGTCCCCGCGGCGCAGGCCCTGCTCGATCTCGCGCCGCGTGTTGGGGAGGTACCCGCCGCGGTAGCCGCGGACGATCCCCTCGTCCTGGGGGCGGCGCGCGAACTCTTCCCGCAGGTATTTCGTCAGCACCTCGACGTTCAGGCGGCTCGTCGTAAAGACGATCGTGGGCACTTCGCGCCGCAGGAACTCGGAGGCGACTTGGCGCGCGGTGCCGATGCAGCTTTTGCGGATCCCCAGCTCGCGGTTGATCACGGGCGGGTTGAGAAAGACGAAGACCTTCTCGCCGGTCGGGGCGCCGCTCTCGTCGACCAGGGCGACCTTCTCCCCGAGCAGCCGCTCCGCGAGGTCGCCGGGGTTCGCGATGGTGGCGGAGGAGCAGACGAAGCGGGGAGACGAGCCGTGGAAACGGCAAATGCGCCGCAGGCGGCGGACGACGTTCGACAGGTGGCTCCCGAAGACGCCACGATAAGTGTGCAGCTCATCGACGACCACGTACTTGAGGTTCTGGAAGAGCTTGGCCCACTTGGTATGGTGCGGGAGGATGCCCTGGTGGAGCATGTCGGGATTGGTGACGACGATGTGCCCCTGGGCGCGGATGGCGCGGCGGGCGTCGTCGGGCGTGTCGCCGTCGTAGGTCCAGGTCTTGATCGGGGCTTTCAGGGCCTGGATGACCTCCTGCAGTTCGGCGACCTGGTCCTGGGCGAGCGCTTTCGTCGGGAAGAGGTAGAGCGCGCGGGTGGACGGGTCGGCGAGGCAGGCGGCGAGGACGGGAACGTTGTAGCACAGGGTCTTGCCGGACGCGGTGGGCGTGACGGTGACGACGTTTCGTCCCTCGGCGATGCGGTCCCAGGCCTGTCGCTGGTGCAGGTAGGGGCGGTCGATGCCGCGGGCCCGGTACGCTTCGACGAGCGGGGCGGGGAGGGCTTCGGGCCAGGGGGCGTGGCGCGCCTCGCGGGCGGGCATGCGGTGAACGCGGGTGACGACGTCTTCGCCCTTTCGCCCGAGGACGCGGTCGAGGGCGTCCTCCACGGGTGTACGCATAGGCTCGCTCGCTCGCAGGAGAGAGAGGGGGAGGCAGGGGGGGAGCCGGCAGGGTCGGCGCCGACCATTATAGAGGATCGGTCGCCGACTGCAAGCGTCCGATAATCGCCCCAGCGCGGGCCCGGCGCGAGCCTGCGCCGATCGAAGAAGCGCGAGGAAAAAGTTGACGCGCCCCGGCCTGCGTGCTAGATTGCCGCGCCCTCGCGGGCGTCCGCGAAGGCCCCGTAAGACAATAGCTCGCACGTTTGACGCGCAGGGGGGCGACCTGAATTCTCCATGCTCCATTTTCAAGACGCAGACAAGGCTCAAGGTGCAATTCTCAATGACCACCATGGAACGTAGCCCGGGCACGGAATCGCGGACTCTGAGCCTTGAACTTTGAGCCTTGGCTGAAAATTGATCATTGAGCCTTGAGCCTTTTCCTGAGGAGCTCCCTGGTTTCCGAACCGCATGGGTTGTTTCATTGCGAGCCCGAAGGCCTCTTTCCGTGGACCACCCCTGGAGGACGACATGCCCAAGGTAAAGGTCGAGAAGCTCAAAGAAACGGTCGCCACCATCAAGAAGCGCGTCGGCGAGTTCGCGAAGGCGTCCACCGCCCCGACCTCCGACTTGAAGCTCCGCTCGGTCAAGAAGAAGCTCCGCCGCGCGCAGCGAAAGCTGCGTTCGCTCAACGGGAAGAAGCTGGCCGCCCTCAAGGCGCGGGCAACGAAGGAATAGCGCTTCTCCCCTCCCACCGTCCCGGCCCCGTCAGGGCCCCCGACGTGAAGACCTACTCGCTCCAGCCCTCGGGGCCTCCGCCCGGTGGGTACCGGATCGACTACGAAGAGGAGCTGAACCCTTCGCAGCTCGAGGCGGTGATGGCCGGGGGCGGCCCGCTCCTCGTCATCGCCGGCGCCGGCAGCGGCAAGACCCGCACGCTCACCTACCGCGTCGCGCGCCTCTTGGAATCGGGCGTCCCGGCGGACAGCATCCTCCTCGTCACCTTCACCAACAAGGCCGCCCGGGAGATGCTCCGCCGCGTGGAGTCGCTCCTGGACGCGACCGGCCCCCGCATCTGGGGCGGGACCTTCCACCACATCGGCCACAGCGTCCTCCGCCGCCACGCCGCCGACCTCGGCTACTCGACCGGCTTCTCCATCCTCGACCGCGAGGACTCCCGCGACCTCATGGCGGAGGTCGTGTCCGAAAATAAAACCTCCGCAGCCGGCCCAGCCGCCGGTCCCGCGACCGCCGCGGTCGGCGCCGCCGATGATGCCGCCGTCGGCGCCCACGACGACACGAGGGCGCACGGCCCCGCGGCCACGCGTCTCCCGAAGGCCGACGTCCTCGTCGACATCGGCAGCTTCGCCGCCAACACCCTCCGGACGCTCGACGACGTCGTCGCCGAGCGCTATCCCTATCACCTCGAACGCCTCCCCGAGATCCACAAAGCCGTCGCCGCCTACGAGGCGAGGAAGCGCGCCCTCCAGGTCATGGACTTCGACGACCTCCTCGTCCTCTGGCACCGGCTCCTCCGCGAGCCCGGCGAGGCCTCCGAGCTTTTCGCCCGCCGCTTCGAGCACATCCTCGTGGACGAGTACCAGGACACGAACCGCCTGCAAGGCGAGATCGTGGACCTCCTGGCCCGCGGCCATCGCAACCTCACCGTGGTCGGCGACGACGCGCAGTCGATCTACGCGTTCCGCGGCGCCCACTTCGAGAACATCCTCTCCTTCCCCACCCGCTACGCGAACGCGCGCACCGTCCGCCTCGAGGTGAACTACCGCAGCACGCCCCAGGTGCTCGCGCTCGCGAATTCGAGCATCGCGCACAACCATCGGCAGTTCCCGAAGACCCTCCAGCCCATGCGGCCGGACGGCGAGCGCCCGGCCCTCGTCGCCACGGAGGACGGCCGCCAGCAGGCGAGGTTCGTCGCCCAGCGCGCCGCCGAACACGTCGCCGAAGGGATCCCGCCCCGCGAAATCGCCGTGCTCTACCGCGCCCACTACCATGCCCTCGAGCTGCAGATGGAGCTGACCCGCGCGAAGATCCCGTTCACGATCCGCTCCGGGCTCAAGTTCTTCGAGCAGGCCCACGTGAAGGACCTCGTGGCCTACGCGCGCATCGTCGCGAACCCGCGCGACGCGATGGCCTGGCGTAGGGTGATCGCCCTCTACCCCGGGATGGGGAAGGTCACGGTCTCGCGGATCGTGCGCGAGCTGGAGGCGGCCGCGGACCCGCTCGCCCTCGCCCTTCTCGAGCCGCCACGCATCCGGATACCCAAGAAGTGCGAAGACTCCTGGAAGCAGCTTGCCCGGACGCTCCGCGACCTCTCCGAGCCCGGACCGGCGGGCGCGCCGGGCAGCCTGCTGGAGCTGGCCCTCTTCGCCGGCTACGAGGACTACGCGCGCGACACGTGGCCGAACGCCGACGCGCGGCTGCAGGACCTGCGGCAGCTCGTCGATTTCGCGGGCGGCTACGGCTCGCTCCCGGCCTTCCTCGCGGACGTGGCCCTCCAGGCCGACGCGCCCGGCGACGAAGCTCCGGGGCGCGCACCGGAGGACTCCGCCATCCTCCTCACGACGATCCACCAGG
Source organism: Planctomycetota bacterium (assembly GCA_016197205.1). Classification (GTDB taxonomy): domain Bacteria; phylum Planctomycetota; class MHYJ01; order WSZJ01; family JACPWG01; genus JACPWG01. The sequence continues at coordinate 27,246 of JACPWG010000154.1, read as the reverse complement.
CGAAGGGGCTGGAGTGGCAGGTCGTCTTCCTGATCGGGCTGGCCGAAGGCTCCTTCCCCGACGCCCGCAGCTTCGCCAGCGCGGACGCCCTGGAGGAGGAGCGGCGGCTCTTCTACGTGGCCGTGACGCGGGCGAAGGACCACCTCTACCTCTGCTACCCGCTTGTGGGCGGGCGCACGGACTGGGCCGCGGTGCAGCAGCCGTCGGCCTTCCTGCAGGAGCTGGAACCGGCGACGTACGAGGAGTGGCGGCTGACGCGGTGAGCGCCGGGGTCGTCGCTCGGATGCGCCGCTTCGTCCGGGAATTTCCCTTGGCTGTGCGGCGGCCGTCCGGTAGACTCGCCGAAGCGGGCATCGATGCCAGGAGGAACCTGCCACATGGGGCATGTCCAGATCAGCATTCAAGTCCAAAATTACGTCGACTGGGCGCTCGCCCAGAAGAAGAAGCGGGGGAAAATTCGGTCGGTTTCAATCCCCGACGCGCTTGTCGACACCGGCACCACCTACCTCTGCCTCCCCATACGCCACATCCAGGAGCTTGGGTTGCAGCCCTTCCCCAAGACCGTTGCGGTGACCACCGCGAACGGCGTCGTGCAGCGCAGACTGTACGGCGGGGCCTTGCTCACCATCGAGGACCGCACCGACGAGTTCACCGTCGCCGAGCTGCCGAATGACGCGCCGGCTCTCATCGGGGTTATCCCCCTCGAGGCGCTCGACTACATCGTCGACCCGACGACCCAGCGTCTCCTCGGCAAGCACGGAAAGAAACGTCTCTTGTACATGCTGTGAGCAAGCCTTCCTGGCCGAGGGCGGCCCGGAGATTCTCTTGCCGCTCCCCCCGCCGCGCCGCTAGAATGTGCCTTTCGCGGTCCCCTCTTCCCTCGCCCCGTCCCCGGCCTCCAAACGGGTGCACTCCATGCCGGACCTGTCCCCCAAGGACCAGGAGCGGATCCTCGAAGCCCTCGTGGAGCAGGGATTCGTCTCCCCGGAGCAGGCGGACGAGGTCCGGCAGCTCGCCCGCATCCAGGCAGCGGCGGAGGGGGCGGCCGCACGCGGCCCCCTCGACCACGCCGTCGACCGGCGCTTCGTCACCAGCCGCGTCGTCGACGAGGTAGCCCGCCTGCGCGCCTTCCGCGCGCGCCGGCTGCGCGGCCGCATCGCGGCCATCACCTGGTCGGCACTCGCCGCGCTCTTCGTCGGCGGCGCCCTCTTCGCACTCCACAGGTCCGGCCTCTTCTCCAAATCCGAGCCGCCGCCGCTCGAGGTCCGTCGACTCCACTCGCGCGAGCCGGACGAGCTGGACGACCGGAAGGCGTACGAGAAGGAAAAGCGCCGCCGGCTCGAGTTGCGCAAGGTCCGGCACAACGAGATCGAGGCCTGGCTCTCCGCGCACCAGGCGGAGGCCGAGATCCAGCTCGCCGTGGAGAAGCAGCGGGAGGCGGCGGACGCGGCCCGTCGCGCCACCGAGGAGCGGCGCCGCCTGGAGGAGGAGCGCGCCCGGCAAGCGGCCGAGGAGGCCGCGCGCACGAGCGCCGATCGCCAGGCCCTGGAAGACGCGACCGCGGAGTACGACCGCTTCGTTCCGGAGATCGAGAACTACGTCCGCTTCTTCGCCTATGCGAAGGCGATCGCGGAGTACGGCAAGTACCGCGAGACGCTGAAATTCGACGTGCTCCGGCAGCGCGCCGACCTGCGGGTGTCTCAGGTCCGCGAGTTGGACGCGATGCACACCCGGCTCAAGGAGGCCATGAACGGGCGGAAGCTCGCCGACGACAAGATCCAATACGGCGAGACGGAAAAGCGGGAGGCGGTGATCGCCTCCGCCAACGACGACTCTTACGAGGTCACGTTCCCCGGCGGCAACCTCCGCATGCGCTGGGCCTACCTCCGACCGCGCGACCTCTACGGTTTGTATCGCCGGATGGTCCTCGGTCCCTCGGAGCTGGTCGCGCTCGGGATCTTCTGTTACGAGTCGGAGCTGCCCGCGGAAGCCGTCTCCGCCTTCGTCGCCGCCATCGCGCGCGATCCGTCCGTCAAGCCGGCCCTCGACAAGTACGTCGCGGGCAAGCGCGGCGTCGGGATCCCGCCGGGCGGGTTCGTGGTCTACCACGGCCTGCTCGTCACCCCCGCGGAGCGCGCCCAGTACGAGAAGGGGCTGATCAAGTGCGGCAACCTTTGGATCCGCCCGGACGAGATCGCCTTCGTCCTCAAGGGGTATGTGAAGCAGGGGGAGCAGTGGATCCCGCGGAAGGAGGCGGAGCTCCTCGCCAAAGGCTACCGCAAGTACAAGGGAAAATGGTACACCTCCGACGAGCTGGCCGTCGTACGGCAGAAGTGGGAGGACGCGTGGGAGCTGGACACGGAACACTACCACATCCGGTCCAACACCACCGAAGCCTTCGCCAAGGAGCTGGGGGAGTGCCTCGAGCAGGCGTACCTCGCCTACAAGGAGCAGTTCGGCGGGGAGCCGCGGGGCGGCAAAGGGATGCAAGTGCTCGCCTTCCGGCTCTTCGAGGACTACCGCAATTTCTGCATCGAGGAAAAGGCGGAGGGGCTGATCCCGGCCCAGGGACACACGAACGCCGGCAAGAACTACGCCTCGGGCTACAGCCGGTCCGGCGAGAAGGAACTGCTGGGCACGATGCTCCACGAAGGGGCGCACCTCTTCTACGGCCGCACGTGGGGCGACCTCTGCCCCTCCTGGTACCACGAGGGGCTGGCGACGTTTTTCGAAGGGTACACCTGGGACAAAAAAAAGCTCGTGTTCCACCACGTTTCGCCGTACCGCCTGGGCTGGCTGAAGAGCGCCTTCCGGCAGGGGCAGTACCTGCCGCTCGCGGAGCTGCTGCAAGGAGACGCCATCGCCTCGATCCACAAGGGCGCGCGGGACAGCACGCTCTTCTACGCGGAGGCGTGGGGGCTCTACTATTGGCTCAACCGGAGCGGCAACGGCGAGCTGAAACAGAAATTCGACGTCCTCGCGATGAAGTACCGGACGCGCGCCTTCGGCGACGCCGTGCGGCAGCCGGCCGGCGCGCTCGCGTCCTTCACCGACGTCTTCGGCACGGACCTCGCCTTCATCGAAGAGGCGTGGAAGGGGTTCCTCGCGGGCGTGCAGATGCCGAAGTAGCCGGCAGCGGCGCCACGGAAAGCCCAAAGCCCAAAACGACGACAGCCCGGCAACCAAGGGACGACGAAACCGCAGGTTTCCCAGAGCAGCCCACGGCCGCAACCGAAGGGACGAGCCACCGAAAACGCCGAAGACACCGAAAGACGAAACTCTTGCGAATCGATGGGCGCAGCCGCTCCGAACCGCGACCGTGAGGGAGCGGTCTCAGCGCGTCCTTCGGATCCCTCGGGTTCAGTCCCGCCTGCGATCGACGACGAACCGCGAGTTACGCCAATCTCGCGAATTTTCTGCGGGGAATTCGTTGCAAAAAAAACAAGCCTTGGGCTGTTGTGTCACAGATGAACGACGACTTCACAGATTCGTACTCTGTGGTTTCTCGTTGAATCCGTGAAATCTGTGGTTGCCGTGGTGTTCGATTCCAGCAAAGGCGTGGCAATGCAATACCTGATCACGGGCGGCGCCGGCTTCGTCGGCTCCCACCTCGCGGAGGCGCTGCTGGCGCGCGGAGACGAGGTCCAGGTGCTGGACGACCTGAGCACCGGCTCGATCTCGAACATCGACCCGCTCAAGGCCAACCCCCGCTTCCACTACGTCGTGGGCTCGGTGTTCGACGAACGGGAGCTGGCGGAGCTCGTGGACCGCGCGGACGTCGTCTTCCATCTCGCGGCCGCGGTCGGCGTGCGCCTCATCATCGAGCGGCCGGTCCACACCATCGAGACGAACATCTCGGGCACCGAGCGCGTCCTGCGGTCCGCCAGCAAAAAAAAGCGCAAGGTCGTCCTCGCCTCCACCTCCGAGGTCTATGGGAAAGGGAGCCGCGTCCCCTTCCGCGAGGACGACGACATGGTCCTCGGGCCCACCTCGCGTTCCCGCTGGAGTTACGCGGCCTCCAAGGCCGTCGACGAATTCCTCGCGCTCGCCTACTGGCAGGAGCAGAAGCTGCCCACCGTGATCGTGCGGCTCTTCAACACGGTCGGCGCCCGCCAGACCGGTGCGTACGGCATGGTCCTCCCCCGGTTCGTGGAGCAGGCCCTGCGCGGCGGGCCGATCTCCGTGTACGGGGACGGCAAGCAGAGCCGGTGCTTCGCCTACGTCACCGACGTGGTCGACGGCATCCTCCGGCTCACCGCGGAGCCGCGCGCGGTCGGGCAGGTCTTCAACATCGGCAACGACGAGGAGATCAGCATCGAGGACCTCGCCCGCAAGGTGCGCGACAGGGTCTCGCCCAGCCTCGCCATCGAGTACGTCCCCTACGAGCAGGCGTACGCCGAGGGCTTCGAGGACCTCCGCCGGCGGGTGCCGGACCTGACGAAGATCCGCGAGCTGGTCGGCTACCGCCCGACCCTCGGGGTGGACGCGATCGTGGACCGCGTGGTCGAACACATGTCCCGGAAACGCTGACGGCCCGCGCGGGAAGCAGCCCCCATTTTCGCCGGGGTGTTACCCCCTGGGGGCGCGGGCCTCCGGCCCGCGCGGCGCGGCCCAGAGGGCCGCGCCCCGGCGGGCCACTGAGGATGGTGCATGCGCAGTTGTTTCTGCGCGGGCCCTAACGGAGCGACGCCCGATGGCCGACGCAGCCCAGCCGCCGAACGAGGACTCCCTCTTCGGCCAGATCGCCCTCGCCAACAAACTCCTCCCGAAGGCGCGCATCGACGAGTGCCTGCGCATCCAGGCCAAGATGAAGAGCCTCGGCATCTCCAAGCGGCTGGGCGAGATCTTCCTCGAAAAAGGCCTCCTCCCGCCGAAGACGATCCAGGCCATCGTGGAGGTGCAGCGGAAGCGCCTCGAACAGCCGGTGCCGGAGCTGGAGCCGCACTCCCTCTCCGACAAGGAGCACGAGGTCCTGCTGAAGATCGTCACCGATCGAAAGCTGGTCTCCGGCGAACACCTGAGCGAGTGCCTCGACCTCCAGGCGAAGCTCGACAAGCTCGGCGTCCCGCGCCGGCTCGGAGAGCTGCTCCTCGACAAAGGCTACATCGAGCCCTCGGTCGTGGAGGAGATGCATGAGCTGGAGGAACGGGTCCTGCGGGACGCGCAGCGGAAGCGCAAGGCGGGTCGCATCGACAAGGTCGACGCCGCCTTCGGCAACCAGATGCAGTCCCGCGGCTGGATCCCGCCCGACCGCCTGGACGAGTTGCGCGGCATCCAGCGCCAGCTCGCCGAGATGGACATCTACATGTCCCTCGACGACCTGGCCCTCGCCAAAGGCTGGCTCAACCTCGAGCAAACGACCATGTTCCGCGCCTCCGCGCTTGCCCAGCCGGGCTCGGAGCTGGGCGAGGCCCTCGGTGGACCCCGCGCACGGGCCGCCGAGGGCGTCTTCCTCGGGGAGCTGCTCGTCGCCGAGGGCCTCCTCTCCGGCGGCCAGGTGAATGCCTGCCTCGACGCCCAGCAGAAGATGGAGGAGCTGGGCATCCGCCTCCCTCTCGGCGAGATCGCGGTGGCCAAGGGGATGCTGCCGGAGTCCGAAGTCCCGCGCCTCCTCGTGCTCCAACGGAAGCGCCGGCTCCGCTCCCTCCAGGGCGCCTTCGTGACCGCCGCCGGCTGGGCCGCCGCCGCCCTCTTCGCACTCATCGCCCTCGCCTTCGCCGGCGGGGTTTTCCACCAGCTCTCCGGCGCGCCCGACGAGCTGACCGTGCAAAACCTGGCGACCGCGGACGCGCCACGCGACTCGACCGAAGCGTACTTGTCGCCGCCGCGCCACGTGAAGCCGGGCGCGGGCCGCAAATCGGCCGAGGCCGGCGGGACCGAAAACCGCGGAGCCGGCGCGGGCGGGGCGGCCGGTGCGGCTCGCGTCCCGGGCGCGGCCCCGCGGACCGAGGACCCGGCGACGCAGCGGGCGAACGAGGCCAAACGCGCGAAGGAGGCCGAGGCCGCACGCGCCAAAGCCGAGGCGGAGGCACGGGCCCGCGCGGAGGCGGCAAAGGCGGGCGAGGCGCAGAAAGAGCGCGAACGCGCGGCGTCGCAGCTCGACGAGGTCCTTGCGGAAACCGATGCCTTCGTCCGCACCTTCCGCTACAAAAAGGCCCTCGACGAGTACGCCCGACTCCGCGCCGGCGTCGAACGCTGGCAGGACCTCGCCGCGCGCGTCGACGCCCGCTCCGCCGAGGTCAAGCGGCTGGCAGACCTCCACGAGCGGCTGAAGACCGCCATCCGCGACAAGGCGCTCCGGGACTCCACCCTGCGCTACGGGCCCGCGCTCGAATACAAGGCCGCGATCGACTCCGCCTCGGACGACGGCTTCCAGGTCACGTTCCAGGGCGGCTCCTCCACGCTGCACTGGGTCCAGATGAAGCCCGTGCAGATGTTCGAGCTCCTGGAGCGCATGGAGCTGTCGGTCGACGACCTCTTCACGGTGAGCGGCTTCTGCCTCGACAACGGCCTGTTGGGCGAAGCGCACAAGCTCCTCATCGAGGTCGCCAAGCGGGAACCCGCGCAGCGGCAGGCGCGCGACGCCTTCCTCGCCTCCCGCCTCGGCCTCGCCATCCCCGGCGGCGGCTTCGTCGCCTGGCAGGGCCGCCTCGTGTCCCCCGAGGAAAAGGCGAATCGCGAAAAGGGACTCCTGCCCTGGGCCGGCGGGTGGATCACGCGGGACGAGCTGGTCCAGTACGCGCAGAAGGGCTTCGTCAAGCAGGGGGGCAAATGGATCCCCAAGGGGGAGGCGGACCTCCTCGCCCAGGGCTACCGCAAGTACAAGGACAAGTGGTACACCCGCGACGAGCTGGCGACGATTCGAGCCAACTGGGAGGACGCGTGGGAGCTGGAGACCGAGCACTACGCGATCCGCACCAACACCTCCGAGGAGTTCCAGAACGAGCTGGCCGCGATCCTCGAGGCGGCCTACGCCGTCGAGAAGGAGGTGTTCGAGAAGGAGCCGGGGGGCAAGAAAATGAACATCTACGCCTTCCGCACCTTCGAGGACTTCCGGAACTTCTGCATCCAGGAGAAGCAGGAAGGCTCGTTACGCGCCCACGGTTTCGCCATCGCCGCGCGCAATTACGGCTGCGGCTACGACGCGCTCAAGACCAAGGACAGCTTCCTCTCGACGATGGTCCACGAGGGCTGCCACCTCTTCTACGGGCGCAGCAATCCCGCCTCCGACGCCCCTTCCTGGTATCACGAGGGCATGGCCACCAATTTCGAGGGGTACACCTGGGACGGGAAGAAGCTCACGTTCACCTTCATCTCCCCCTGGCGCCTGCCGTGGGTGAAACCGGCCTTCAAGTCCGGGAACTATCTCCCGCTCGCGGAGTTCCTGGACGGCGACGCCGGCGCGGCGATCAACAAGGGGGTCCAGGACAGCACGGTTTTCTACAGCCAGGCGTGGGCCCTCTACTACTTCCTCGGGCACACGCCCAACCCTGACCTGAAGGTGAAGTGGCAGAAGCTGAAGCAGAAGTACGACTCCGGCGCGAGCCGCGGCACGCCGACCAGCCCGGCGGGCTTTTTCCGGTCGGTCTTCGGCGAGGACCTCGACGTCGTCGAGCAGGCCTGGAAGGAGTTCATTCTCGGGCTGTAACGCGGCCGCGCGGGGACCGCCAAACCGAACCGCGACCGTGAGGGAGCGGTCTCAGCGCCCCCTCCGGTTCCCTCGCGTTCGGTCTCGCGGCCTATGCCATTCCCCGGAGTTATTAGCGCCGCAGCGCAAGCGCCCGCGCAAAAATAACTGCGCAGATTCGGACCTCGAGGCTCCTGGGGGCGCGGCCCTCTGGGCCGCACTGCGCGGGCCGGAGGCCCGCGCCCCCAGGCATCGGTCGATCCACGGCAACGTAAAGTAATTCTTGCGCGGGCGCCAAGCGTTGCGGGGGAATCACCACCCGCTCCCCTCGTAGGGGAGCGGGTCGGGGTGAGGGGTGCCACGGGCGTAGCACCCGCGTTCGCTTCTGGTTGCGGCTGCGCCGCGTCAGGGAGTACCGGCCGAGCCAACAAGCCTTTCAGGACCTACCCTGCATCCTTCGCCCGGACACCACCACGAGCCGCGGAGCCCTGATGAACTTCGGCGACTTCCACCTGGCCTCCCTCTCCGACGGCGTCTTCCGCCTCGACGGCGGGGCGATGTTCGGCATCGTCCCGAAGCCCCTCTGGAAGAAGCGCGCGCCGCCGGACCGCCTGAACCGCATCACGCTCGGCCTGCGGCCGCTCCTCATCCGCACGGGCACGAAGAACATCCTGGTCGACACGGGGATCGGCGCGAAGGACGACCTGAAATTCCGGCGCATGTTCGCGGTCCGGCAGCAGGAGCACCTCACCGCGTCCCTCGCGGCCGAGGGACTCGCGCCCCAGGACGTGGACCTCGTGATCCTCACCCACCTGCACTTCGACCACACCGGCGGCAGCACCCTCCCCGGGCCGGACGGGAGCGCGATCCCGGCCTTCCCCCGCGCGCGCTACGTCGTCCAGCGCGGCGAGTGGGAGGACGCCTTGCACCCCACCGAACGTTCGCGCGCGAGTTACTTGCCGCCGAATTTCCTGCCGCTCCAGGAGCGCGGGCTCGTGGATTTCGTGGAAGGGGACGTGGAAGTTGCGCCCGGCGTGCGCGTCCTCGTGACGGGCGGGCACACGCGGCACCACCAGGCGGTCCTCGTCGAATCCGCGGGGCGAAAGGCCATCTACTTCGGCGACCTCATCCCGACGACCGCGCACGTGGATCTCCCCTACATCATGGGCTACGACCTGGACCCGCTCCAAACGCTCCTAAAAAAAAAGGAGCTTGTCCCCCGGGCGGCTCAGGAAGGCTGGCTGTGCTTCTTCGAGCACGACGCCGCCCGCCCGGCGGGGTTCATTCGCTACGAAGGGAAACGCGCGACCCTCGAGCCCTGGGCCCCGGGCGCGGCCGAGGGCGCGTGCGCGGTCCCGCCCGCGGTTCAACCACCTGCTGGAGGACGATGACCCGATGCGAGCGATCAGAGCGAGGCTCCTGGCCATGACCCTGGCGACGGTCTGTGCGGGGACGGCGGCGACCGTAGCCGCCGACGGACCCGGGCGCGGCCGGCACGAGGACGCGGGCGCGCCTCCGGCCTGGACCGAGGCGCGCGTCCAGGCGGAGCTGCGCACGTTGCGGGGCGGCTCCGAAGAGGACCGCGAGCGGGCGCTCGCGGCCCTCGCCACGGCTCCGGCGAAGGCGGTCTGCGGACCGGCGGGGCAGGCGCTCCGCCGCGCGGAGGACCCCTACGAACGCGTGATGGCGGCGCAGGTGCTCGGACAGGTGCGCGACCCGCACGCGATCGACGCCCTCGTGGAAGCGGCGCTTCGCGACCCGGTCGGCAAGGTGCGCACGCTCGCCGTCGCCGGCCTGTCGCGGCTCCAAGGGCCGGAGGCCGCGTGGCCCTTCATCGAGGCCCTCGGCAGCGCGGAGATCCTGCGCAGGATCTTCGCCGCGGAGGCCGTAGGCGCGCTCGGCAACCCGCACGCGATCGGCGTCCTGATCGAGCGCATCCTGTTCATTTGGGGCGCGACGAACCGCGGCTTCGCGTTCTTCGGCCAGCAGATCACCTACATCAAGGACTTCGACGTCGAAGTCGCGGCCAACGCGGCGATCGCCAAGCCGATTCTCGGGGTGGTCAGCTCCGGGGCCGTGCAGGACGTGAAGGTCCTCAAGGTGACCCGGGAAATCGAGCTGGTGGAACGACGGGTGGTCGCCGACTCGCTCCGCCGGCTCACGGGCGCGGACTTCGGAGAGAACGGCAAGGCATGGGCCGCCTGGTGGGGGACCAATCGGCAGGAGGTGCTGGGCAAGTACGCGGCCACGCGCACGGCCGAGGAGCGCGCCGTCCGCGCGGGGGAACTCTTCGCGGCTGCCTACCGCGCAGAGGCGGCCGGGGAGTTGGGCCCGGCGCAGCGCGCCTACGAGCAAGTCACCGGCCAGTTCGCCGACACGCGCTTCGCGCCGTTCGCCGCGGCCCGGCTTCGCGCCCTCTCTGCGCGTCCGGACTTGGTGGAGCGGGTAGCCGCCGAAACGGAGGAGTCCGCCGCGAAGGGGCTGCTGGGGAAGGCGCGCAGCTTCCTCGCGTCCGGCGATCGCGTCCGCGCCGTGGCCGCCTGCCGGGAGCTGCTGGAGAAACACGCGCAATCGGAGCTGGTCGGGGAGGCGACGCGCCTGCTCAGGTCGCTCGAGGCGGCGCCGGAAAAATAGAAACGACGGCCGAGCGCGCCGGTTGAATCTAGAAACAAGCCCGGCTCGAAGTCCTCGCCCCTATCGGGCATCGTAGGCACTCATCTCGGGTCGGTCCCAGTCTCCGGCGAAGGACTTCAGACGTGCTCGCAGATCGGCTGCTTGCGCCTCGTCGATCCCCCGATCGCGCAGATCCACCGTGCCGCCGCCCGGGATAAAAGTGACGATGACGCGGGACTCCCCAACGCCGGGTGGGGCTTCGAGGAGAAGGATGTGACCATCCCGGTAGATGCCCTCCACGGACTTCAGCATGCCATGTCCTCACTCACGGCGAAGAGTCGGTGGCAAGCACGCCCGTCGCTACGGCAGCAGCTCGGCCGCCGTCAGCTCCACGGTGCGGCCCTCGACAAGCTGCACGACGAATTTCTGACCCGGCGTGAAGCTCGCCACCTGGTCGTACCGGCCCTGCCCCGGGAGCGGTGCTTCGTACAATTCGACGCGCCGATCGGGGAGATCGACGAGTACATGCGAGGGAATCCCCGCATCGGCATAGATGCGGGACTTCACCGTGCGATCCGTCGACAAGGAGCTGTCCGCCACTTCGAACACCACGAGGACGTCGCCGGGACCGGGATGCCGATCGGAGTAGTCGTCCGCGGTCCCGCGGGCAATCACGCCATCCGGCTCGGGCTCGTGGCGCGGGGCCAGCGTGATCGGCGCCTGGCAGTACAAGTGGCATCCGAGAGGATCGACCCGGGTGGCGATTCTCTGGAGTCGCTTGACCCCCTGCGCCTGCGACGGCCCAACCGTCATCGGCTCCCCTCCAATCGCGCTTCGGTCCTTGTACACCAGTACCCCATCCAGGAGTTCGATTGGGGCGCCTTCGAGCAGGATGCCGCCCTCGAGCATTCGGTGATACTGGTCGACATCCAGTGGCGCGAGCCGAACCCCGGTCGCGAGGGCCTGTTCGATCATATCCTGAACCATCCCGCCGCTCCAGAACGCTGCTTGGGACCGCTCACTTCGCCCTTATTCTAGCTCCCCCCTCCCACGAGTTCAACACCCGCGACGCCCGTCGCCCCCAGCTTGCTCTCCCGGGCTGGAGCACCGAGCGGTTCGACGTCGAGGTGGCGGAGACTTCGTCGATCGCCAAGACCAGCGCACCTCCCTGCGCCAGGGGCCCCTACCCGCCCTCGGACCCCGGGAAGAGCTCCTGCACCTCGAGATCGGCGATCACGCGAGCGAACGCACGGCGAAAGGCCTCGTCCGCCTCCTTGATCCGGCGGACCGCCTCGGGGTCGCCGCGCACGAGCTTTTGCAGCCCCTCCCACAGCCGTTGCAGCTCGCCGGGCAGCGACGAGAAGGTCTGGAAGGTCTCCGGCAGGTTCGCCGACAGCTCCTGGCCCTTCAGGGAATTCAAATTCCACCGGACCTGCGCGAGCGTGTCCTGCCACCGGCGCAGGATCTCCTCCCCGACCCCGCCTCGCAGGCTGAAGTCCCGCTGGCGCCAGCGAAGAATCGCCGCGTGCAAGCCCCGCATCGTGCGCAACTGGCAGACGAGATACGCGCGGTCCCCGAGGCGCCGTTCCCCGTCCAGGGCGCGCTGGACCGACTCGAAGCGCGCGGTCGCGCGCGCGTCGAGGGCCGCGAGCACCGAGGCGGGCGCGGGCGGGGTAGCTTCCCCTTCCCGCACGAGGAACGGAGACCGCCGGCAAAGCTGCAAGTGGAGGGAGGCGAGCAAGTCGAAGAGCGCATGCACCTCCTCCTCCACCTGCGGGTAGGCGCCGATCCGGCGCTTGCGGGCGACGGCCGCAAGCTCCGCCCGCGCTTCCGAAACGCGCTCGCTCCAGCGCGCGTAGTCCACGCTCCAGACGGCGGGGTCGAAGGCAGCCGGGCGCGACGTGCGTTGCGCGAACCCTTCGCGCAGCACGTCGAAGAGCTCGCGGGCACGCGCGACGCGCTCTTGCAAGAACGCCGCGTCCTCCTCGCGCGCGCGGGCGATCTCGCCGTGCCCATCGGTGGCGAAGCACTCTGCGGCCACGAGGCGGGTGAACGCCTGGCCCCCGTCCCCTTCGGCGTCCCCCTGTTTTTCCGGCCAGTAGGCGGCCACGAGGTCGTAGTAGCCCGGGAGGAGAGGCGCCCCGGGGTCGAGCGTGGCGGTGAACTGCCCGGCGGAGACGGTCGCCCGCGCGCCCGCGAGCGAGCGGCCGAGATACGCGAGGCGCACGTTGACCGCGGCCCCGTCGGGCAGGTTCGAGTCCCCCTGCACCAGGACCGCGGGTGGACCGGCCGGCGCGGGGTAGGTGACCGTCAGCGTGATCGCCGTGCCGGTCGTCTCCCCGGCGACGACGCACGCAGGCCAGGCCGCGAGGCAGACGAGCGCGCGCAGCAACCCGAGGAGCCCGCGTCCGCTGCTCGCGAGCGCAGGCCTGCGCAGGTCCTGCACGGCTCGCGCCTGCAGGAACTCCCCGTCGCCCCGCGACACGGAAATCGTCCACACGGCGCTCACTCCTCCCCCGCGGTGCGGCTGATCCAGAGCAGGAGCCGCGGGGCGTGTACGAGGGTCACCGTCACGTCGTCGAGGATCGGCGCATCCTCGATGAAGCCACGACCATTCGGAGCGGCGGGAAGAAACCGGACCGTGTACCAAACGGACGAACCCGAGGGCACCAGGCGGGCCTGCAGGCCGGCCCCCTCCCCGCCGTACTCCCCGTCGCGCCGGCGTTGGTTGGTGTCGTGGGGGGCGGCACCGACCTCCACGCCCACCTCCACGCCGCCGCCCCGCCGAGGACGATACCAGGTCCACGAGACCGTGCCGAGGCGACCGCCTCGCTGCAGGGCCGGGTGCTCCGAACCGGCGGGGAACATGCCCGTGAACCCGAAGAACGCGTCTCCGCCGGGATAGCGATCCTCGAGCACCTGCTCCGCGTCGGGCGTGCGGCGAATGCGGAGGGAGTCGATCGTGGCGTCCGCGTCGAGCGGAAAGCCGTTCGACGTGGCTTCGCCGAAGCGATTGTTCCCGACGAAGAGGCTCCACTCCGGCTTGAACGGGGAGTCCGCGGACGGAGGCCGCGACCGGAGCGGGTTTCCGGACGCCGCCTCCCCGTCGACGAAGAGACGCGTCTCTCCCGGCCGCCAAGTCACCGCGACCTGGTGCCACGTCCCCGCCTGCCAGGACAGCGCGTCGGCGCGCGGGCCGACCAGCGGCGTCCCGAGAAAACCCGCGGGCGATTCCCACACGAACGGCGCGCGGGCGCCGGCCGCTTCGCTCTGCCCGGTCGCTTCCCGACAGTCGCCGCGCACGGCCCCCACGCAGCCTTCGCGCGCGAAGACGACGAGTCGCTGCTCGCGCCCCTCCTCGCCGTGCGGCTCGAGCGCCGGTCCCGCGCTCAGGAAGACCCGCGCGTCGAGCGCGTTTTCGCGAGGCAGGCGGCCACGAAAAAGTTCCGCCCCGTCCCACGTGGGCTTCACCCAGAAATCGAGCCTGCCGGAGTCCGGGAGGTTCGACCCGCCGCGGTAGCGCAGGAATTCCTCGATCGCCTCCCGGTTGCGACCGTACGTCGGGGCGTCGGGCCGGTAGCCGCGACGCCGCGTCTCGTGGCAGAAGACGCCGTCGGGGAAGAGCTCCGACGGGTCGTTGTGGTCGATCAGGAGCCGGTGGCAGTCCGCGTTGCCGCGGGCCTGACGCGACTGGCTCGCGAAGTCCGCGTCGAGCGACGACGTGAAGTCGGCGCGAAAGGTGAGCTCCTTCGGCACGGCGAGGTCCCGCGGCGCCGGCGAGACGTAGCCGTCGTAGCAAAGGGCGTGGTTGCAGGCCGGCCCGTTCGCGGAGGCCTCGGGCCGGGCGAAGCAGCGTTCGTGCAGGCCCGCATCGCCGGACCAGGCGTGCAACCGGAGATCCGCCATGGACTCGGGGTAGGTGATCACCGTCGCCAGGCCGGAGTCGCTGGTGCTGCGGGAGACCGAGAATTTCTCGAAGTCCTTCTGGGTGGTATGGCGCAGGACCTCATAAATGCGGGCGACGACCGTGAGGGAGGTTTCGGCGAGAATGGGTCGGGCGCCTTCCGGATCGAGCGGGCCGCACGAGCGGCCGACGACCTCGACCTGGTAGTACCCCATGGAGCTGAAGCAGAACTCCGTGGTCCAGCCGCAGAGGGGCTGGTTGCGCGCGGCGTCCCAGGTCCCTTCGCACCAGTCGCCCAGATCGGACTTGTCGAGCGCGGCGAAGCGGACGCCGAGCGCGCGGTCCGGATTGAATTTCGCGAGCCGGGAATTGGGGTTCGCGTTCGCCTGGATGAGCCGCTTTTGCACGGGCGAGAGGAGCGCGGACGGGAGGGCCTGCAGGAAGTCGTCGAACTGTTGCCAGCACCGAAAGGGATGACCGATGCGTTCCTGGGCAAGGGCGGCGGCGACGCGACGCGCGGTCGTGGGGTCGATGCGCGCCTTTCCGCCGGTCTCGCGCTGTCCAGGGCCGGTCGTCCAGCCATTGACCAGGCGCGGGGACGGGTCCACCCACCGGGCCTCGAGGTTCGCGAGGACCGCCGCGAGGACCTCGACGGTCGCGGTGTTCACGTTGACGGGTGCGCGAGGCTGGAGGAGCGGCCCGGGCCCATACGCCGGATCTCCCCGCACTCCGCTCTCGGGCGGTTCCGACAGCTCCAGACCGGGTAAGGGCCCAAGGAGCGGATCGACCTCGCGCTCGATGTCGGAGGGGGGCACGAGGCCCCAGAGGGGCGGCAGCGGCAGCAGCGGGAGACCGAGAGGCCGGACGCCGGGGCGTCCATCGCGGCGGGCGGGGCGCAGCCTCCCCCAGCGGATCGTGGGGGCGCCATGCGGGTCCTCGGCGTCGAGCGGCGAGGGGCCGAGGGCGCCCGGGAGGAGGGTCTTCGCGTCGACCCACGCGTGGCACGTGAGCCGATCCCGGAGGCGCGGGAAGGCGTCCGGCTCGACCCCGGCGCGCGCGAGGGCGAGTGCGATCTCGTCCTTGTTCGCGAAGTCGCGCCGGTGTTCAGCGCGCCAGGAACTGAGCAGCGCGCCGAGGCGGGGCACGCGGATGGCGTCGTCGGCCCCGAGCTGATCGAGGAGGCGGACGGCATTCGGCGCGAGTGCCCAGGTGTCCGGGCCGGCGCTCGGCCCGTTGACGTAGAGCATGGAGGCGCAGTCGAGGACCTTGATGGCGAAAAAGTCGAGCTGCTCGGAGCGGAGCGGTCGGGCGGTGCCGGAGATGCCCACGCGGCGCCGGCCGCCGCCGTCCGCGGCGCGCAGCCGGAGGATGACGTCGACCGGGTCGGCGGGCCGGGCAAGCATGGCCGCGCGAAACGAGGGCGAGGGATGGAGACGCACCCCGGCCGTGGGGTCGTACCGGACCACCGGATCGACGTCGGGATCATACGTGCCGTTTTTGTTGGCGTCCTGGAACTCGACGGCCAGCCACGGCGCGAGCCAGGCATCGTGCGCGGACTCGATCGCCGCGTCTCCAAGCCGGCTGAGCGCCAGGTCCAGCCCGCTCTCCGCGAGGAAACGGGACCTCGCGTTCGGCAGTTGGTGTGCGTTGCCGGAGGACGGGGCGTCCTGGAAGAGGAGGAGAAGCGCGCTGCCGAGGAGCGCGAGAAAAATCAGGGCGATGAGGCCGATGAGGAGCGCGGTCATGAGGGCCGAGCCGCGGCGGGAAAAGGGCGCCGCGTTGCGACGGGCGCGAGGCCGGGCACGGGGACGAGGGCGCATCGGAAATCCCAAATCCCAAATCCCAACGCGGCGGGGACCCAGTGCGGCAGCGGCGCAGCGAGGGGAGAACGAAAACCACAGATTGCACAGATTCTACGGGATTTCACAGATTACGAATCTGTGGAATCGTCGTTAATCTGTGAAATCTGTGGTTTCGGTAGTGTTCGACCAAGGCAGAAACTGTCGCGGGAATTCTCGATTCTCGATTCTCGATTCTCGATTCTCGATTCTCGATTCTCGATTCTCGATTCTCGATTCTCAAATCTCAAATCTCAAATCAAAATCGGATGTCCTTCACGAACACCTCCACGGACTCCTCGCCGCGCCAGGAATTGAGCTCCGGGGTGAAGGCGAGGGCGCAGGGGCGGCCGCGCGCCGAGTTTACCTCCTGGATGCGGTCGGCCATGCCGAAGGCCACGGCCTTGCGCGTGACCTTTCCCTGGGTGACGTGGAAGGACAGGTGGTCCTGCTTCTTGCCGATGATGCGCGGTTCGCCGGAGACGCGCAGGTCGGAGGCGCAGAGGACGGGGCTCGGGTTGCCGTTGCCGCAGGGAGCGAGCAGCGACAGTTCGCGGACGCGGCTGGAGGTCAGGTCCGCGAGGTTCACCTCGGCGTCGAGCGTGAGGCGCGGGACCAGGTCCTCGGGCGGCAGCGCGCGCCGGGCGTAGGCCTCGAGCTGCTCGCGCAGGGCGGGGATGCGCCCGGCCTCCAGCTCGAACCCGACCGCGTGCGCATGGCCGCCGAACCCGTGGAAGACCTCGCTGCACGCCGTGACGGCCTTGTGCAGGTCGAAGCCGGGGATCGAGCGACCCGAACCCCGTCCGGCGCCGTTGCGCAGGGAGACGACGAGCGTGGGGCGGTAGAACTCCTCCGCGATCTTCGCGGCGACGATCCCGACCACGCCCGGGTGCCAGCCCTCGCCGGCGACGACGAGCGACCGGCTGTCCGCGGGCTGGAGCTCGCGGGTGACCTGCGCGCGCGCGGCCTGCAGGATTTCCGCCTCGATGCGCTGCCGTTCGCGATTGGCCTTGTCGAGGCGCTCGGCCATCTTCTCGATTTCGAAGGGGTCGCTCGAGAGGAGCAGGTCGACGCCGAGGGAGGCGTGGCCGACGCGCCCGCCCGCGTTGATCCGTGGCGCGACGCGAAACGCAACGTCCTCCGCGGTCACGGGTGCCCCGTCCGCGACCCCGCTCACGCGCAGCAGGGCGCGCAAACCCGGGTTCCGGGTCTTCGCGACCGCGGTGAGTCCGAAGGCGGCGAGGATCCGGTTCTCGCCGACCAGGGGGACGACGTCCGCAAGCGTGCCGAGGGCGACGAGGGCCATGGAATCGACGAGGAATTCGCGGAACGAAGGGCTGACCTTCCGGCTCGCGGAGAGCCCCTGCAGGATCGCCCACACGAGCTTGAAGGCGACGCCGGTCCCCGCGAGCAGCAGAAACGGGTACTGCGAGCCGGGCAGCTTCGGGTTGACGAGCGCGCACGCGGGCGGGAGCGCGGGCCCCGGCTCGTGGTGGTCCGTGACCACGACGTCGATCCCTTTTTCCTGCGCGAACGTGACCTCGTCCACATCGGTGGTGCCGCAATCCACGGTGATGAGGACCTTGACGCCGTCGCGCGCGAACTTCTCGATCGCTTGCCGGCTGAGACTGTACCCCTCGCTCATGCGGTCGGGGATGTAGAACTCGACGGGCCGGTGAAGGAAGCGGAAGAGACTTACGAGGAGCGTCGTCGCGCTGACGCCGTCGACGTCGTAGTCGCCGAAGATGACGATCTTCTCGCCGTCACGCAGCGCACGGGTGATCCGCTCGACGGCGCGGTCGATCCCGGGCAGGGTGGCGGGATCCAGGATCTTGTTCAGGTCGGGGCGCAGGAAGGGACGGGCCGAGTCGGGATCGGAGAAGCCGCGGTTGAGGAGGAGCTGGCCAAGGAGCGGCGAGACGCCGAGCGTCGCGGACAGGCTCCCCGCGAGTTCGGGCCGCGCGGAGTGCAAGTGCCAGCGCCTGCGCTGGGCGTCGGCGGGCGCCCGCGTGAGGAGGTGTGCGAGGGAGGGGCGCTCGGTCGGGGTCACGATCGGAGGAGCTCCTGACGGAGGAGGTTGAGGGCCGCGTTCGCGCTACGCTCCTTGAGGGCGACGCGTTCGCCGGCGAAATGGTACTCTTCGACATGGACCCGCGACGGGCCGGCGACGGCGACGAAGACGAGGCCGACGGGCTGGTCGGGCGTGCCGCCGGCGGGTCCGGCGATGCCCGTGACGGCGACGGCGAAATCGCTCCCGGCGCGGCGCGCGGCGCCGAGGGCCATGGCCTCCGCGACGGGGGCGCTTACGGCGCCGTGGGAGGCCAACAGTCGGCGCGAGACGCCGAGGCGACGCGTCTTGGCCTCGTTGGAATAGACGACCGTGCCCTCCAGCAGGCTCGCGGAGGCGCCGGGCACGTTCGTGAGCTTGTGCGCGACGAGGCCGCCGGTGCAGGACTCGGCGACGGCGAGGGTGCGTCGACGCTCGGCGAGGAGCTGCAGCACCGCGTCCTCGAGGCCGCCTTCGCCTTCGCCGTACACGAGCTCGCCGAGACGCGCCCGGATGCGGCGCGCGCGTGCGTCGACGCGGCGGCGCGCGAGGGATTCGGTCGCGGCCTCCGCGCGGACGCGGACGACGATCGTCCCGGAGCGGAGCAGCGTCCCGACCGAGGGGTTGCCTTCAGGCGCGAAGAGGGGTCCGAGCCGGTCGCCGAGCGTGGACTCGGGGATGCCGTAGACGAGGAGGTCGCGCAGGTGGATGGCGCGCCGCTCGCGCCGTTCCGCGCGCAGATAGGGCGCGACGGTCTCGCGAAACATCAGTTCCATTTCGCGCGGGACGCCGGGCAGGGCGACGACGCGGGCGCGGCCGCGGCGACCGATGAAGCCGGGAGCGGTGCCCGTGGGATTCGGGACGAGGAGGGCGCCGTCGGGGATGTCGGCCTGGCGAAGATTCGACGGCGCCATCTGGATGCGTCGCGCGGCGAAGCGTTCGCGCAGGAGCTGGACCAGCTCGGGACGGCGGACCAGGCGTCGGCGGAGGAAGCGGGAGGCGACCTCGCGGGTGAGATCGTCCGCGGTGGGGCCGAGCCCGCCGGTGACGAGGACGAGGCGAACGCGGGCGGCGGCGAGGCGGAGCGCGGCGAGGAGGTCGTCGAAACGGTCCCCGACCGCGGTGTGGAAGCGGACGGGGATGCCGAGCGCTTCCAGCTCGCGGGAGAGCCAGGCCGCGTTCGTGTTGGCGATGCGACCGAGGACCAGCTCACTGCCGGTTGCGAGGATCTCCGCGTCCATCGTCGGCGCCCCCCTTGGTCAACTCGAAAAGCTCCTCGCCGCAGCGGCCCAGCAGCTCGGGCTGGTAAAGCGAGGACGGGGCCTGCCGTCCCACGACCTGGAGGCCGCCGCGATAGACCTTGAGGCGGACCCGCCCGGTAACCGACCGCTGGAGACGGACGAAAAAGGCGTCGAGGGCTTCCCGCAGGCTGGTGAACCAGAGGCCGTCGTAGGAGAGTCGGGCGTACTCCCGGGAGAGCAGCTCCCGGACGCGAGACGAGGCCTTGTCGAGCGTGACTTCCTCGAGCGCGGCGTGGGCCGCGTGGAGGAGGGTCGCGGCCGGGGCTTCGTACAGCTCGCGCGACTTCATGCCCGAAATCCGGTTTTCGATCAACTCGAGGCGACCGATGGCGTGGCGCCCGCCGAGCTTGTTCAGGGTCTCGACGAGCTTGATCGGAGGCAGCTCTTTCGAATCGAGGCTGACGGGCAGGCCCTCGCGAAAACCGATTTCGATGTAGGCGGGTCGGTCCGGCGTCTCCTCGGGCGGCGTGGTCATGACGAAGGTCTCGCGTCCGGGCTCGCTCCAGGGGTCCTGGACGGGGTCGAGCCGGATGCTGGCGCCCCACGTGTTTTGCTCGATGCTGAAGATCTCGCGCCGCACGCCGCCGAGGGGGATGCCGGCCTCGCGGGCGTAGGCGAAGTCGGCCTCCGGGTCCTGGAGGCCGAGGTCCTGGAGCGGGGCGAGGATGGTCAGGTCGGGGGCGAGCGCGCGGATGCAGTTTTCGAAGCGGACCTGGTCGTTGCCGACGCCGCGGCAGCCGTGGGCGACGAACTCACAGCCTTCCTCTTCCGCGATGCGGGCGAGCTCCGCGGCGATGAGGGGGCGGCTGAGGGCGGAGGAGAGGAGGTAGCCTCCTTCGTAGACGGCGGCCGCGCGGAGCGAAGGGAAGCAGAATTCGCGGAGGAAGCGTTCGCGCAGGTCCCCGATGTGCGCCGCGGCGGCGCCGAGGCTGATGGCGCGCTCGCCGAGGGAGGCCATGCCGTCCGGCTGCCCGAGGTGGGCGGAGAAGGTGACGACCCGCAGGTTGCGGACGGTCTTCAGCCAGTGGATGCTGATGGAGGTGTCGAGGCCGCCGGAGAAGGCGAGGACCACCTTCGATGCCATGGACCGGAGCTCCCGGCACTTCGGGTCGCTGAGGCTGAATCCGGGGGAGGCGAGGCAGGCGAGCGGGTTCGAAGGCTATCACAAAGAGGGGGAGCTGTCAACGAGCGAGCGGCGGCGGCGCCCGGTGTACGATGCCGCTCAGTCCCCCTCTTCCGCCACCGGGCCCCGCGGCTCCTGGCGACAAGCGGCCCGCGCACGGCCGCGCGACGTCCCGCACTCCCGCGCAGCGGGAGAGGGTCGGGGTGAGGGCCGACACGAACACCGAGGTTCGCACCGCGGCCCGCCCCGCCTCACACGTTGAACTTCACGTTCATGATGTCGCCGTCCTG
Organism: Planctomycetota bacterium; assembly: GCA_016197205.1. Lineage (GTDB taxonomy): Bacteria > Planctomycetota > MHYJ01 > WSZJ01 > JACPWG01 > JACPWG01. The sequence goes on along the minus strand of JACPWG010000154.1, from coordinate 6,503 downwards.
CATGACGTACGTGCGGCCCTCGGTGCGGAACTTCCCCTGCGCCTTCACCTCCTTGAGCACGCCGCCGACGGCCTCCCAGTCGGCGAAGGCCGTGATCTCCGCGGCGATGAAGCCCTTGGAGAGGTCCGTGTGGATGCGACCCGCGGCGGTCACGGCGTCATCGCCGCGATGAATGGTCCAGGCGCGGCACTCGTCCTCGCCCATCGTCAGGAACGAGACGAGGCCGAGCGCGGCGTAGGCCTTCGTGACGAGCGCGTGGGTGCCGAACGAGGCCAGCCCGTAGTCGCCCATGAACGAGGCGCGCTCCGACTCCTCCATCCGCAGCAGCTCCAGCTCCAGCCGCGCCGCCAGCTCCACGGTCGGAATCCCGCGGCCGGTCAGTTCCGCGGCGTAGGGCTTCTGGCCGAGGCGGCCCTCCGCCGCATTGTAGGCGACCAGGAGCGGCTTCTCCGAGAGGAAGCGGAAGCCCTTGACCAGCCGGGCCTCCTCGATCGACAGCTTGACCGAGGCCACGGGCTGATTCGCCTCGAGCGCGTCCTTGTACCGGCGATGCACGGCGAGTTCCTTCAGCTCGGCCGCCTGGAACGGCGTCGGGCGCTTCGTCGAAACCTCGAGCTTTTCGATCCGTTTCTCCACGCTGTCGAGGTCGGCGAGAAGGAACTCGGAGCGGAACCACCCCACGGACTTCGCGAGGGCTTCGAGGTCCGCGAAGGCGGGTGCGGCGTCGAAGTCCCCGATGACGACCAGGAGGCCGTCGGCCTCGCGGAGCGCGCCGAGCGTCTCGCGATTTTTTTCGCGCTCCGGCCCGTCGAAGTAGAGCGGCTGGGAGTCGACGAAGTCGAGCGTTGCGTAGGTGGACTTCTTCGGCTTCCACTTTTCCGCGAGCTTCTCGACGCGGACGTCGGGGACCTTCGCATGTCCGTCGCGGGGCTTGCCGGCGGCCTGGGAGGCCGCGGCGGCGGCGTGTTCGTGGCCGGTGAGGGCGGCGAGGAGGGTCGTCTTGCCGGCGGCGAACCCACCGACGAGGGCGATCTTCATGGGGGACTCCGATGCGTGCGTTTCGGTGGTTTCGAACCGGACCGTGTACTGCGAGGTCGCGGAGGGTTGTCGTTCGACGACGCTTTCGGCGGTCATCGAACGCCACGGCAACCACAGCTTTCCGAGCTTCTACGGGCTTTCACAGAGTACGAAACTGTGACACAACCTCGCAGAAGCTTGCTTATTCGGCAACAAATTTCCCCCAGCAGGCCATCGGTTGCGAGACCGAACCCGAGGGAACCGAAGGACGCGCTGAGACCGCTCCCTCACGGTCGCGGTGCCGATCGGCTGCGCCCGTCGATTCGCAAGCGTTTGGTCCTTCGGTGTCTTCGGCGTTTTCGGTGGCCCGTCCCTTCGATTGCGGCCATCGGCTGCTCCGGGTAATCCGCGGTTCCGTCGTCCCCCGGCTGCGGCCCCGCCGCGTCCCGCTACTCCGGCTGCGCCGGGTCCGAAGGGGCGAGCGCGGAGGCCGCGTCGCGCCGGGCGAACCAGGAGCAGAGGAGGATGCCGAAAAAATAAAGCCCGATGAGGGGCCCGGCCAGGAGGCACTGCGACACCGGATCGGGTCCCGGGGTCGCGACGGCGGCGACGACGAAGGCGACGAGGATCGCGGCTCGCCAGTGGCCGCGGAAGGAGGCGGCGGAGCCGAGGCCGATCTTCGCCGAGAAGAGCATGACGAGCGGCAGTTCGAACATGAGCCCCACGACGAGCGTCAGCGTGAGGAAGAAATCGAGGTAGTTCGACAGGGTGAAGCTGGCCTCGACGACCTCCGACCCGAAGCTGGCGAGGTAGTAGAGGCCGAAGGGGATGAGGCCGAAATAGCCGAAGAGGATGCCGACGCAGAACAGGCCGAAGGTGAGGGGCGCGAAAAGGAAAACGTATTTGCGTTCGTGCACGTACAGGCCGACGGCCACGAAAGCCCAGAGCTGGTAGAAAATCCAGGGAGAGGAGAGGAACGTAGCGGCGATGAGGGAGAGCTTGATGTGCGCCATGATGCTCTCGGGATACTCCAGCACTTTGAGCTTGTAGATGCTCGGGGAGAGCGGGGCGTCCGGGTGGGCCTCGCGTTCGAGCCGCTGCATCGTGACGCGATGGGGACGGGTTGCGAGGGCCATCAGGGCGTCCTGGCAGGCGAGCGAGAGGAGGATGGCGAGGGCGAAGCCGTAGAGGCCGCGGAGGACGTGGGAGCGCAGCTCTTCCAGGTGCTCGCCGAAGGAGAGGCGGCGGTCTTCCGGCGGGCCCCCGGCGGCTTCGCCGGTCACGGCGCCGGCGCCGGCAGGGACGCCGTCGCCGGCGCCCAGCGTCGAGGCGCCGGCGGGCAGGAGCGGCGAACCGGCGGCTGCCGGGGGCGAGGGCGGAAGCTGAGGCGCAGGCGAGCTCGACGGGAAGAGGGGAGGCGACGGCGCAGGCGCAGGCGGCCCGGCCGACACGCCCGTCGTCGCCTCGGCGGAGGCGGGCAAGGAGGGAGGAGTCGAGGGGGAGGGTTCAGGCATTTGCATTCCGCTCGCGGAGACCGGGTGGGCGCGGCTTGCGTACCGACCGACTCGACACCTGCGCATCGGCCTGCGGAGCCGGCTCCCGCGCTTCGGCGGGCTTGAAACCGGAGAGGCGCAAGGACGCGGCGAGACCGCTCCCTCACGGTCGCGGTTCCGCTTGGTCATCGCGGGGCCGCACGGTCCCGACGGCGCCGCTGCACAAGCGTGCGGGAGTTAGAAAAAAAGACCGGCCAGGAGGGGGACGCCCGCCTGGCCGGTCTCGCTGTGCTCCGGTCGCTCGGATTCGGGGCGGCGCTTAGTGGATCCCGAGCAACTCGTACAGGTCCTTCTCCCGAATCACCAGGACGCCGAGTTCCGTGGCGCGGACGTAGTTCGGATGGCTGAGGTAGCCCTCGCCCACGACGAGGTAGGTGGTGTCGATCGAGAGCTCGGACACCACGTGCCCGCCCAGCTCTTCGATCCTGTTCTTCGCGTCCTCGTTCGAGTACTTGCCCACGAAGCGCCCGGCGAAGGCGAAGGTCTTGGCCTTGGCGGGGTCGAAGGCCTCGTTGTTGATGTAGTCGCCCGCGGCCATGGGCAGCTCGGGATTGGCGACGGAAAGGATGGCGACCTGGGCGTTCGAGTCGTAGACGTTCGTGACCTCGACCTCCCCCTTCTCCACCTTCTTGCCGCCCTTGAGCGTGCCGAAGACGTGGAAGCGCGTCCCCTTCAGGAGGCTCTGCCCGCTCCCCAGGTCGATGTACGCGTAGTTCTGCTCGGGCACCACGTGCGTGATGTGGCCGTCGAACTCCGCGCTGGCGCGCGCCAGCTCCTCACGCTTGTAGATCTTGTCGATCCGGCTCTTGTAGTCGTTGATCTTTTTTTCGATCTCGGCCACGGCCTTGGCGTGGTCGGCGTTGAGCTGGTCGCGCTTCTCGAGCTTCGCCTTGATCTCGCGGTCGAGCGTGGAGATCTCGGCGTCCTTCTCCTGCATCTGCGTCCGGATGCGCTTCGTCAACTCTTCGTTTTCCTGGCGCTTGGCGTCCCCCTGCTGGTTCAGGTCCTTCTCCATCTTGGCCTGGTCGCCCTCCTTGGAGTTCGGCTGGCCGATGTTCTCGCCGACGACCTTGATCTCCTGGCTCCGGGCGTCCTCCCTCTCCTTGAGCGCGGCGTCGATCTTGGCCTGGAGCGCCTTGTGCAACGCCTCGTAGGCGGCCAGCGCCGTCTTCACGGTCAGCCGGTCGCCGGTCGCCGTGCGGAAGGACTCTTTCACTTCGTCCCACTTCGCGTAGCTGCCGACGGGCAGGTCGCGCAGCGCATCCGGATGCTTCTGGGCGTAGGCCTGAAGCTCCTTGAGCGCCAGGTCGAGGTCCGTGCAGATCGCCCGGAAAGCGCTCGCGTCCGCCAGGAGGTGGGCGTTCGTGTCCAGTTCCTTCACCTTGGTCTTCTCGTCGAGCCGCTGGTCCTTCCAGCCCACGGGCGCGGCCAGCTTCTTGTAGCGCTCCGTGACTTCCTTCGTTTTCTTGACGGACGCGTCGTAGTCCGATTTCAGCTTGTCCTGTGTCTTTCGCACGCCGCCTTCGGCGGCCTCTTTCTTATCGAGTTCGTTGAAGGACAAGAAGCCCGTCACGCCTCCGAAGAGGATCGTGAACACCGAAAGGGCCATGGCGATGGTGGAGCTGATGTCCTTGGCCCGCTGCATTCAGTTTTCCCTCCTTACCAGACTACCCCACGCAGGGGAGAGCAACCGCGAAGATCCCGACCGTTGAAGCGTACCCGGGCCTAGTCCGCGATGTACGGCAGGATTTCCTGCACCGCCATCACGGGAACCGACAGGTCGACCGCCGTCTTGAAGTTCGCGTCCTCTTCGGCCTCCTGGCCTCGAAGGACGTAATCGGTGAAGATGCTGACGGTGTCCTCGAGGACTGCGCCCGTCGCGGCAATCCGGCGGCGCAGCTCGTCCATCTCGTAGGGGAAGGTCTTGCCGCTGATCTTCCCGGCGATTACGACCCGCTTCGGCTTCTCGCGGCCGTACAGCGGGTTCGTGATGAAGTCCCCGTGCACGAGCGGGTCGCCGTCGCTGGAGAGCTGGGTGATGGAGGCGCGGGAGTAGTCGCCGAAGACCTGCTTCACCTCGACCTCCCCCTTCCACCGCTTCAGCCCGCCCTTGTCCTTCCGGAAGACCCGGAACTTGAGGCCGGGGACGATGCGGTCGGGGCTGCCCAGGTTGATCACCGCGTATTCGCGCCGCGTGTCGGAGTCGACCACGGTCCCCTGGACCTCCGTGAAGTCGCGAACGATCGCCTCCTTCTTCAGCAGCTCGGCGAGGTCGGCCTTCGTCTTGTTGACCTCGTTCTGCTTCCGCATGCGCTCGTCCGCCTGCTTGCGCTCGAGTGTGGCCAGGTCGTCGTCGAGCTGCCGGCTCTGGGTGGTCATGCTCTGGATGCGGTTGGCGTACGCGGTGCCTTCATCGGAGAGCTGCTTCTGCAGTTGGCCGAACTTGTCGCGGAGGCGGGCGATCTCGGCGTCCTTGATCGCCTGGACCATATTCTTCCTCTCCTTGGCGGCCGCGGCGCTGCGCTGGGAGATGCCCTTCTCGTGCTCGGCGAGCTCGAGCTTCAGGGCGAGTTCGCTCGCCCGCGCGCCGGCGCGCTGCAGTTCCTCCTGCAGGCCGGCCGTATCGCCGACCACCTGGTAGGCGGCGCGCTCGGCCGTCTCGAAGGACTTCACCTCCTCGACGCTGCGCTCCTCGAACTTGCCCTCGATCTTGAAGCCCACGAGGGTCGCGAGGTCCTTCGCGCGGTTCTCGACGTCGGTGGCCTGTTTGTTCGCCTCCGCCGTCAATTTCTTGAGGCGGTCGTTGACGCTGCGCATCCGTTCAAGGTCCTCGTACTCGTACCAACTCACGAGCACGGTGACGGACGCGACCACGGCGAGCAGGATGACGGCAACCATGCCGACACCCGCGTCTCCCCTCTTCGTCATGCTCGGACACCCTCCACAGAAAGATCGGGGCCGAATTATAGTCAAGGGGCGGGGAGTGTCAAGGGAAAAGCCGGTAATCTTCCTCCAATTCTCCCGCGTGCCGTCCTGGGTTCGTGCAGCGGGTCGCCGCCTGCCCCCCGGCGCGCAAGCGAATTTCGTTCGCGGCGGTTCGCGGGACGCACGGGGCGCGACCGCCGCGAGCTCGAGCGCGGAAAGCGGACGGGGCCCCGTCCAGGAATGTTTTTGGCCGGACCCGGTCGGCGGCCTGCGCACGGATTTTTCAGAAATTTCGCTTGACAGGCACTGCGGCACTTGGTTTAGTAGGCGCAATCACCACCCGCGCCACCCCAAGCTACTCCCACCGTTCGCTTCGGGCGCAGGGCTCGTTTCCTCGACCGGAAGTCTCCCGACCGATCCCCGGCGTCACCGTGCCGGACCTCGCGCTTACCCCCCGCACGAAGCTTTCGATTCCGTCCTCCCGGTACGGGAAATCACCCTTGGCGTCGTCCAGACCCCAGCGCACCTCCTGCCTCGTCCTCGGTCTCCTCGGCGGGGTGGCCAGCGGAAAAAGCACCGTCGCGGGGCTTTTCGAGGCCCTGGGCGCGGAGCGGATCGATGCCGACGCCCTCGCGCACGTCGCCCTCGCCGTTCCCCGCCTCCGCGACCGGATCCGGGACACGTTCGGCAGCCAGGTGCTCGGCGCCGACGGGGCGGTGGATCGAAAGCGGCTCGGCGCCCTCGTCTTCGCCGACGGCAGCCGCCTCCGTGCCCTCGAGGAGATCCTCCACCCGTTCGTCGGGGACGGCATCCGGAAGCGGCTGGCCACCCTGGCCCGGCGACGCCGCCCGACCGCGGTGGTCCTCGACATCCCGAAATTGCTCGAGGCCGGCCTCGACGAGCTGTGCGACGCGCTGATCTTCGTCGCCGCGACGCGCCGTGTCCGCGCCGAGCGGGCCGCCGCCCGCGGGTGGACGGCCGAGGACCTGAAGGTCAGGGAGGGGTTCC
>JACPWG010000153.1 GCA_016197205.1 Planctomycetota bacterium | reverse complement strand
GCCGTGCCGGCGCACTTCCCCTTCTGGCTGGTCCTGCTTCTCCTGCCGTGGCTGGTGCTCGCACTGCAGGAACGGAACCGCCTGTCGGACACCGTCGTCCTTTGGCTGGTCGCGTTCTATGGTACCAGCGAGGCCTTCCGACTGGCGGGGGGCCTGCGCGCCGCGCTGTGGGAATCGATGGACGTCGGCGTCCTGGCCCACCTCCCCGTGTCCGACGAGGAGGTCTTCCTGCTGCACTGCGGGCGATCCCTTCGCTCCTCGGGCTGGGCCTTTTACAACCTGCTCGCGGCCCATCTCTGGCTTGGGTGGAACGCGAGCCTCCTCGAGCTCCGCTGGATCGGGCCGGCGCTCGCGGTCGTCCAGTGGCTGCTGGCGCTCACGGTGGCGCTGGCCCTCGTTTCGCACCGACGACGATGGCCGCTGTCCCGGATTGGCTGGGCGCTGCTCGGAGTGGGACTCGTGCCTCTCTTGCCGGGTATCAGCCCTTACGTCGGAGGGGAATGGTCGGGTGCCGCGCTGTTGGCGATGCCTGCGGGCTGGATGACCTGGATGTTCGGCGCCTGCCAGGCGGGTGGCGGCATGCTCGCGCTCATGCCCCTGGTTCCCGCCGCCGTCCTGCTCGCGGCATTGCCGGGGCTCTTCCGCCGTCTCCGAGCCGGCTACCGAGTCCTGGAGATCGCGCCGGTTCAGCACGAGCCCGCCGAACCGTCCCTGGAACACGGGATCGACAGTGTGCTGGCAGTCCTGTCCGAGCACGACCCGGAGATGGTGGAGAACCCGAAACTGAAGCCGATCGCGCGCGCGCTGCTCGTGAACGAGCTTCCAGCGGAGGTGCGGAGGTCCATCGAAGGAGGCGGCTTTCTCCGTGCGGCCGACTGGAGCGGAGCCGGTGCACTCGAGCAGTGGACGCAGCGGCGGTTCTCCGAGAGGGATCGACGCGTGGCGGATTTCCTCTGTCAGGAGCAGCCCGATCTGACCCACCGGTTCCGGGTGTGCGTCGCGTGGACTGCCGCGCTCTCTCTCCTGGCGATCCTTCCCGTGCACCTCGACGTTCGGAGCTCGGCTGACACCCCGGTCGCCGGTTTGATCGGAGGCCTCGCCCTGTATGCCCTTTGGGCCGTATTTCCAGGACTGCGACTCACTCTGGTGGGGTCACATTCCTCGCCCCTGTACGCCGGCTTTCCGCTCGGGTACCACGAAATGGCCCGGGTGGTGCTCAAGGTGAGCTTGGGGCAATGCCTTGCCTGGAGTCCTCTGGCAGTGGTCCAGGCGATGGCGGTCGCGCGCCTCTATGACCTTCCTCTCGCGGAGGGGGCCGCGGTGGGGGTGAGGGGCGCGCTACTGGTTCTTGCCGCTCAGCCGATCCTCTTCGTCGCGCGCCTCTCGAAAGGGACGAACGACACGAAGTTGCACGGATGCCTTCACGGCTGCGGGGTACTGCTCGTTGTCGGCCTCGTCGGGCCGAGTCTCATGGCAGGCTTCGCGATGACGCTCTACGGGCAGGGCGGCACCTGGGTGCCCGGGTTGGCGCTGTGGCTCGCAGGGTCGGTCGCGGTGTATGCGCTGTACGGTGTTGCGCTGCACCAGACGCCGGTCGACTTGATGCGCCCCTCGGAGGAGAACGAGTCCTGGGTCGGGTTCCCGAACCTGTTCACGGCGCTGCCCACCGCTCCCCGGCGAGCGAGGTGAACCTGCGTTGGCCGGGAACCCGCGGACCGGCCGCCGCCGCTCTTCGGTCGGGGCACGGGGTGTCCTCTTGCAAGTGTCCTTCGCTGCCGGCTGCGAGCCCTTGTGGTGCAGGGCTTCCGCCTGGTGGGGAGCGGCGATGGGGGGGACTCTGTTTGGCGCCATCCTCGCGGGCGGCGCGGCAGGGCTCGTCATCGGGCTTGGGCTGCGCGCCATGGGCGCGCCGCTCCTCCGGATTGCGGTCGCGGCGGGAGTTCTTGCCGGCACGCTGGCGTTTGCCTTCCGGCTCTCCCGCGTGACGGCTTGCCTCGACTCCTGGTGGAAGCGAAGGACCGCTTTACGCCTTCGCATGGCGCACCTGCCGATGGAGTACTTCCGGTTTGCGGTCCTGCTCTCCCGCCGCGAAGGCCCCCGCGCCGAGGATATTACGCTCCTGGCCGAGACCCACGATGCGCTTGTCTTCTTCGGCGCGCGCGATGGAATGACGGTCATCCGGTTGTCGGACGTGGTCGGCGCGCCGTTTCCGGACGGGTTCTTTTCGGCATGGTGGACTTGTCTGGAGCTGCGCGACGGGTCGCGCCGGTGGATCCTGATCCGGGAAGGAGGAGACACGGCTTGGGGTCGCAGGGAAGCGACCGAGGCTTTTGCCGAGCGGATTGCCACCAGACTTGCCGATCCCAGGCTGCTGATCCCTCGCTGGGAGGAGAGACTGCGAGGCCAGTCGCAGGCGCTCAAGGGGCTCACAGCCATGATCGTTCCCGAAAGGGTGGACGAACTCTGGAAGCTGGGCCAGGGCCAGGTGCCGCCGGGCGTCAAGCCGACGCGCGAGCAGCTCGAGGAAGCCGCGCGCGGACTCGTGGCCGCTGCGCTCTCGCTTGTCCTCGTGGATCGTGGGTGGTCGCTGTCCCTCGTTCCCCGATGGTCCGTCTCGAAGGATGGGGTCGAGTTCAACCCGGAGGACCTGCTCAAGAGACTCGAGAGAAAGGAACTCTCCGCCGAGGACTGGCGAAGAACTTGGGTCCAGGCTGGTGGCGCCGAGGTCGATCTCGGTGAGTTCGCGGCCAGGAGGAGGTTGCCGGGTGGAAGGTGGCCGAGCTTCGAGGTTCCGGGATTGGAAGGTGAAGGTGCCGCTCCGGACTCCAGCTCTACTTCCGAGTCTTAGAAAGCTGCCGGTACTTCGGCTTGTTGAAAAAACATGTGAGGCTGCGTGACCGGCTGTTTTCAGCGTTCGCAAAGCTCGCGATGGCCCGCGCGGCGGTTGGGGCAGGTGCGCCCGAGGCTCCCCTTCCAGACCTGCCGCTCCGGGCGCATGCGCGCGATTTCGGCGGCGAGGGAGGCCGGGTCGTCGCAGGTCGAGTCCTTCGCGAACGCCGCCACGGCGCAAAGGGCCGGCAGGCCCGCGTGCAGGGGCAGCAGCTTCTTCACGATGGCTTCCTCCGAACTACGTGCCGTCGGATCCTTGAACCAGCTCGAGCGCGCGCTCGAGCAGTGCTTCCGCCTCGTGGAACCGCCCCGCCTTCAGGAGCGGCTCGAAGGCCTGCAGGAGGCGCACGACCGGCGACGGATCGCGCCCCTCGTGCTGCCGGCGCGCGAGGGTCTGCTGGAGGCGTTGCATCTTGGGACCCAGTTCCTTCGCGGGGGAGGCGACGAACTCCGCCAGGGGCTCAACGGTCGCGGCGTTGCGGAGCGGCTGCTCGATCATCTTTCGGTGGGCAAGCTCCATCACCCTGCGCGGCAGGCCGTCCGGCCAGGAGCCGAGCCGGGCCAGCCGGTCGCGGTGCGCCTGCACGACCGACTCCCGCCGCGCCTTCGGGTCGTCCCCCGCCGCCCGCAGTGCGTCCTGCACGGAGAGGGCGAACGTGAGTTCGTTGAGGAAGTCAGCGGCGTGCCAGAGGCCGGGGACGATGTGCAGCAGCTCCCCGTCCGCGGTCGCGATGAGCGTGGCGACGTTTTCGCTCGCCTGGCCGTTCGGCAGCTCGGCCATGAGGTCTCCCGCGAAGTCGCCTTCGTGCGGCGCGGCCTTTTTGCCTGCGAACTGCTCGAAGGTGCGCGCGTCGACCTTCCCCACCCGACACCCCGGTTGCGCGTTCTTCCACGTAGGTACGAAGTCGGCGGCGACACCCTGGACCCCCGCGCGGTCACGGAAGGTCACGCGTCCCATCATCTGTCCCGCCCCTCAGCAGTCGTCCGCGGTGAGGTCTCCGAGGAGGACGAAGCAAAGCACCCGTTTGCCCTCCTTTCGCGCCAAGGCTTCGGCGGCGGGGAGGTCCTTCTGCCAGTCGAGGCAGGCGATGTCTCCGGCGAGGCAGGCCGGCGAAAGTGTCATCACGAACGCGGCGGTACGAATCAGCACAACGACCCGAAAAAAGGCTAAACGCGACCGAGTGCGGCAAGTGGCTAGATCATGGCTCCGCGTCCCAACCAGCCGCGGGCGAAATTTGAAATTTGAAATTTGACTTTTTGCAATTTGAAATCCGGACCATCCGTGTGGGTCGAATGCGGGACGTTTACACAGAGACGCGGAGACGCAGAGGCCGGGCGCTGAGTCCACCCTCCTCTGCCGGCGAAAATCGCTGGCAACGCACTGAGAGATTGATTTTAGCTTCATTTCGGCTTGTTGAATCAGCATGGGGGTTCCTCCGAAAGGGGTTCAGGAGATGAATACGATTCCGCGGAGGGATCCGCACGCTTCCGGCCGGAATTTGGCGAAAAATGCGCAGAAGGGGCCGGAGCGCGGCATTTGGGTTCGAAGTCCCCCGGTGCCGGAGCTGCGTGCCTCCACCGCCTTCGCGCGGCCGGAGATGAGTCTGGTCCGGCCCCGCGAGAGGCGTCCTCGCAGATTCGGCTTCGGCGTCCCGATCTCGACCAGCTTCGTCCGTGGACGTCGGCGCAGGACCCCGGCAAACACTCCGCCGCCCGGCGAGGCTGGCGCCAAGGTGGGCGGTGACTTCTTCTAGGCCCTGAAGGGCGGCATGGGTAGAATCGGGTCGGATCCGCCCCTGCTATCGGGGGAAAGCGTGCGCAGACTCGGTGCTCGACGGCGCGGGGGCGCGGCGGAGTCCCGGCAATCGAATCCCCAGCGAGTGTAAAGGCAACTCCCGTTCGTTAGCACGGAGGCGATCACGTGGAAGTCCTGCATCGGATCCTCCCGGGTGCGGTGACGCTCGCAGCCGCCTTGTCACTCACCCTTTGCCCGTGCGTCCCGGCCCAGCCCGCCGGGCCGAGGGGCACAGTGCGCATCCAGGAGAGTCCGCCGGCCACCCTGATGGACCTTGTCGTCAAGGACATGCCCGCGCTCGAAGCGGCCGAGCGCGTCGCGAAGGCCATGGGCTTCGAAAAGGTCCTCGACCCCAAGGGCGCCTGCGGCGGCAAGACCTTCACAGGGACCTTCAAGGAGCGGCCCGCCTGGGAGTGTCTGGTTGCGATCCTGGAAAAGGCGGACGCGACCTGGGGCGGGGGCACGATCGGCGACGACTATGCGCTCAATCTCTTCCCAGCCGCGGGGACGAGCTATCGCTATGCGGTCCAAGGTGGGCTGGTCGCGCGCTTCTCGCAAGTGGAGATCGGACACCACTCGACGGATCCTATGCACGATCGCCCCTCCGCACTCTGGCTTCTGGGGGAGCCGCGCCTGAGTTGGTCGTTCGCCGAGGTGTCGGTCGCCGACCAGAAGGATGCCGCCGGAAAGTCGTGCGACCTCCTGGGGCTTGATCTCTTTTCCGGCCGCCCTCAGCAGCGCCCGGGGAAGGACCCGGCCGACCCCTGGCCCGGCCTGTCCGCTTTCGCGGTACGAGGCAAGCTCCAACGGGTCCCGAAAACCGTGGCCGTCGAGATCGCGGGACTGGCGCTCGGCTGCCCGCGCACAGAGGCCGTGCACGGAGGGAACGAAGTCGCGACCCTCGAGAGCCTCGGACGCGATGGACGGTTCGTCCTGCTGGAGTTCTCGTTCCCATCGACCGCCGAGGGGGAGTCCGTCAGGCAGGGCGGCTGGGGAGCGCCTCCCGAGGAAAGTCTCGAGACCTTCTCGGGCGTGCGGGCCGAGCTGACCGACGAGCAGGGGGCGCGCGTGTCGCCCACGGTCCTGGTCGTCGCAGGGGACGGGAAGCGCGCGCGCGTCACGTTCAAGCTGAACACCGGCAGTCTCGACAAGGCCGGTGGCATCGAAAAGACCCGGCTACGGCTCTGGCTCCCGCTCGAAAAAGCGACGGACACGGTCGCCTTCGAATTCAAGGATCTGGTCGCGAAGCGGTAGGTGGACGGCGCAAAGGGCACGCGCAAAAATAACTGTGCAGACCCCGTCCTCGAGGCTTCTGAGGGGCGCGGCCCTTTGGGCCCCGCCCCCGGGCATCGGTCGATCCACGAAGATGTGATGGAATTCTTGTGCGGGCGCAAGGCGCTGGGTGCCGGCGCGGCCGACCGAGCGGCGACTCGACCGAGTGCCTTTCTCGCCTCGTCGGGAACGCCGACGTGCCCGCTCCTCCGACCTTCCACAACTCGACGCCTCGGCAGCCGCAGGACAACCCGGCTCGTCGACAGTTTCGTCCGGGACACCCGTCGGTAGGACACGCATGGCGGCAAAAAGTGCCCAGCAGGCGCGGATCGCGCTGCGGCTCATCGCGCTCTGGCTCCCCGCACTCTGCGCCGCGCTTTTCCCGCCGCTCGTTGCCGGCAAGGAGCCCACGGACGGGCGAGACGAGGGGAACCGCCTCTGCGACGAGGGGAGGTCGCTGAACCAACAGAAGAAGTACGCTGAGGCTGCGGTCGCCTACGCGAAAGCAGACGCCGCATGGCAGGCCGCCCTGTCCCCGGACGATCCAAAGTACCTTGCGGCGTCCGGCCAGGTTCGGCGTGCGATCTTCTGGTGCCACGTCATGGCGGATGATCTCGATGCGGCGCTCGCGGATCTCGGGCCGATTTTCGACATGCTGTTTCGGGTCGGGGGCAACGCGGAGGACGAGGAAAACGTCCAGTCCACGATGGAGGACGCCCTCGGCCGGGCAGCCAAGGCCAAGGACTCGAAGCGTCTGGAGGCGCTCTTTCATGGCTACGAGGCGGCGATCCGGACCACGTCCGATCGTGCGGCGAGGGACACGACCCGCGCGGCCTCCTTCGGGAACTTCGCCGACCGGCTCGCCGGCAACTTGGCGGTGGTGCGCGGCAAGTACGCCCTAAAGCTCTGGGGCCTCGGTGACGCCCAACGCGGGCTCGCGGAGTACCGCGACGCGGTCCGGTTTTGGGAGGAGCGAAAAAACTCCGAACAGGCGGCCTGGATCCGGGAAATGGTGCATGGCCTACGGTACGTGAACGTCAGCGGCATCGTGTTCGAGGTGTTCGGCGCCGAGTTCGGAATCACCGAGCTGGCGACCGACCGCCACTCGCCGGGCTCGGACGGGGAGTACTCCATCGCGATGAACGGGCAGAACATCACGTCGACCCCCGACCTCCTGCCGTTCGGTTGTCACGAGCTGGCGACGGAGAAGGCCGTGATCCGCGTGACGAGTGCCGGCCAAGTGTACCGCGAAAAGGCCAAGTAGCGCGGCGCCGTCGGGCCGCGCCGCGGCCCGGGGACCGATGCGATGGCAAAAGCGGCGCGGCTCAGGCTGCGGTCGGAGGACCGCGCGCCGTGCCGCTCCAGAGCTTGCGCGCTGAAGCAAGCGACCGGGGGTCGGGCGGCAGTCCTGCCCGCGACTCGTGGAGCTGCGCTTCCTGGCGCGCGTGTCGGTGGACGATGGAGGGACCTTTTCGTGAAAGACCTGGATCCGTACGTACCGTGCCCCTGCGGCAGCGGGAAGAAGTACAAGTTCTGCTGTCGGGGCAAGTCGAAGCGGAGTCTCCACGATCCCGTGAGCATCATTTCCGCGCGCTCCGGCGTCCCCGATGTGAGCTGCGAACGAGGCCTCCTGGCCGGCCCAGCCTGGTTCGAGGGGAGCTACCACGGGAGCTTCCTGAATCGAGACTGGCGCAGGAGCGGGCTCGCCGTGCTGCTGACCCTCCGCCGCGCCGAGGCCCTGCTGTATGGGCATGCGTACCTGATCGACGTCTTCGGCCTCGGGCTGAAGGATTGCTACCCCCTGCTGCCGCTGAGCGAGGCCGAGCTGCACGCAAACCTGCTGCCGAATTACGCGACGAGCTCGAAGTTGGAGCCCTGCCCAGAAGACACCGCCCGAAAGTTGGCCTGGGGTGGCCTTCATTGGGGCCGACAGAACGGCTTCCGGCCTCCGAAGTGCTGGGAACGCTGCCTCGCCGCCCTCGGCGAGGAACCGGACGGGCCGCGCGTGGATGTTTCGCTGTTCGGCTTCGACCATGGCGTTCACATCATGGGCGAATGGGAAGACATCCGGAAGCGCATGGTCCAACCGATGGGCCCGGAGGAGGCGATGGAAGAATGGTCGAGTCGCGGCTTCCACTTCACGATCGGCGGTCCCGCCGAATGAGCCGCGTTGCGGCGAGGGCCCGCAAAGGAACAACTCATGCGGCTCGGCAGCCGGGGAGCTCCGCAGGAAAAGGCTCAAGGCTCAAGGATCAATTTTCAGGCAAGGCTCAGAGTTCAAGGCTCAGTACCGCTCCGCGGAAGTCGGTGACCAATCGCCGAGGAAATTGGTCACCCAATTCTGTGGGACGGTACTCAGAGTCCGTGATTCCGCGCCCGGGCAACGTTCCGTGGTGGTCATTGAAAACTGAACCGGGAGCCTTGTCTGAATCTTGAAAATCGAGCATCGAGAATTCTTGTTGCCCCCGTGCGCGTCAAACGAGCAAGTTATTTTCTTACGGGCCCTAAGCGCCGCGGATCCCATCCCCATCGGGCGTGGGACTGCGACAAGGCGTCCTGCCCGCGGGGCCGGCAACCTCGGCTCCTTGCCTCCGGAGCGCGCGGGTGGTAGGATTCGAGTGCCCGCACCGTGAGGGCGTGCCGGAGTTTCCCACGGCCCCTCCCGTCTCTCCGCCGACGGCGAGGCGAAATCCCCTCCGGCGGATCGGCTTGAACGCACCCGGAGGGATGTATGTCGCACGATGCGGTGACCCGAAGGCTCCTCACGATCGCCGTCGTGGCCTGCGCCTGCGCGCTCGCTCTGGGGATGCGTCTCGGCGCGGAGGATCCCATGCCCGCTTCGGAATCGGTGAAGCTGTCGACGCCCCGCGGGGCGTTGGTGCGCGCAAGCCTGCATCGGCCCTTCCGGCCGAACGGCGCAGCGGTCGTGCTCGCCCCCGGCCAGGGGTACCACTGCGAAAAGCCGCTCCTCAAGCGCGGGGCCGAGGCGCTCGCCGAGGCCGGGTTCGTGGCGCTGCGCTTCGACTGGGCCTACTTCACCGCCGGCGCGCACCCGTCGGCCGACCTGGCCGCCGAGCGCGAGGATCTGGGCTCCGCGCTCGACTTCGCGCGCCGACTGGAGGGCGTCCACAAGGTCGTCGTCGCGGGGAAGTCGCTCGGCAGTACCGTGGCCCTCTCCCGCGCCGCCGCCCGAGCCGACGACCTCGCGGGCCTGGCGCTCCTCACGTTCCCCCTCTCCGGCCCCGAATCGCCGGAGGCCGCGGCCCTGGCCGGGCTCACGCTCCCGACGCTTGTGGTCTGCGGCGACCGCGACCCGCTCTGCAGTCTCGAGGCCCTGTACGTCGTCGCCGCGAAGTGCAAAGCGCCGCCCCGGCTGGTCGTCGTGCCCGGCGATCACAGCCTGGCGCGGTCGCGCGAGGACGACTCCGAGACCGCCGAAAACGTGGACTTGGCGGTCCGCGCCCTCGTCGTTTGGGCGAAGCGCTTCGCGGTGCGGTAGTCCCGCGGTCGGCGGGTCGGAGGCCGCGAGCGGTGGCGCGTACGCGAAGTGCCGTTCACCTGTTCGTCTGGGCCCCGCCCTGATGGGGGTCGGAAGGAAGGTGACATGACACGCGTGGCCGCCCGATTCCGAGGTCGCCCGGCGTTGCGTCGGGTCGCGCTCCTCTGGTGCTGCTGCTGCCTGCTTCCTTGCGCGCCGGCGTCCGCGACCGAAGAGGAATACCGCGCGGTGGTCGAGCGCATCGGGGCGTGGGTGGCCGCCTACCCCGACCTGGTCACGACCGCGACCATCGGGCGCTCGCGCGCCGGGCGGCGACTGACGGTCGTGCGTATTTCCGCGTCGACCTCGGATGACCTCCCCGGCGTTTTCGTCGGCGCCTCGATCCACGGCGCAGAGCTGAGCCACCGGGACCTGCTGACGGCCGTGGACGGGCTGCTCCGCGAAGCGCGCGCGCCGGCGCCGGCCGCGCTGCTTCGGTCGCACGTGCTCTGGGTCCAGCCGATGCTCAACCCCGACGGCGTGTGGGCGACGACCCGGACCAACGCGGCCGGCGTGGACCTGAACCGGAACTTCGGCTTCGCGTGGGGCGAGAACTGGCGCCGGCCTGCGGGCCCGCCGCCGAGCGCGGACCGCTATCCCGGACCGAAGGCCTTTTCCGAGCCGGAGACGGGCGCGGTCGCGCTCTTTCTCGCGGCGCACCGGTCGATCGTCGGCTTTCTCGACCTACACCGCTCCGCGAGCTTCGTGCTGGCGCCCTTCGGCGCGCGCGCGACCGAACTTACGACCGCGGAGAGTCGCCTCGGCAGTGAGTTGACGAAGGCGATGGGCTATGAGGCGAACGGCTTCGCGCGCATCATCCAGCTCGTGTCGGAGGGGTCGGGGTACTCGATCGACTGGGTGCGCGGGTGCCTCGGAGCCGCCGCTTTCACGATCGAAATGCCGTACGGGGACGCGGCGGAGGCGGCGGAGGCGGCGAACGGGCCCGCTCTCCGGTCGGCAATCTTGCTCTTGGTGCGACGCTCCGACACGCTCGCGCGCGCGGCCTGGATGCCCGCGCCGCCGATTCATCCCGCGCGGCGCCGCTGAAGGTGGATCGGCTCGCGGCGAAGTGGATCGCCGGGCGCTGACCGGCCTCCTGGGGCCGGAAAAGGTCGGGAACCCATGCCTCAGAATCACCGAGGTGCTGAATATGCCCGAACCAGGGGATGACCTTCGAGAGGGCAGGTGGAGCGCGCGCGCGGCGGCGGGCGCTCGTCCCGGCGCCTGCGGCAGCTCCCCGACGGCGCGACCACAGTTGCGCGCGCTCTTCGCCACGTGCCGCGCGCGACCCGGCCCGCACCGCGCCCGAAGGCCCGTCGCCGCGTTCGGGCTGGTCTTCGTGCTGCTCGCTGCCGGCGCGGCGTCGGCCGAGGTCAAGCTCCCCGCGATCTTCGGCGACCACATGTGCCTGCAGGCGGGCGCGCCGGTTCCGGTCTGGGGCACGGCCACGCCCGGCGAGGCCGTGACGGTGACTCTGGGTGAGCAGAGGCGGGAGGCCAAGGCCGACGCCGACGGACGCTGGCGGCTTCGGCTCGACCCGCTCCAGGCGGGAGCGGGCGGCGTCCCGGCCGGCGGCGGGCCGATGGAGATGGTCGTGGCCGGCGGCAACACGATCCACTTCAAGAACGTCGTCGTGGGCGAGGTCTGGCTCTGCGGCGGCCAGTCGAACATGGCCTTCGCGGTCAACGGCGTCACCGATGCGCGGACGGAGATCGCGGCTGCCCAATTTCCGAAGATCCGCCTCTTCGTCGTGCGGATTGCCCGCCCGGTGGAGCCCGCCCGGGAGCTGCAGGGCCGCTGGGTCGAGTGCGAGCCGTCCACGGTGACCGGTTTTTCCGCGGTGGCGTACTTCTTCGGCCGCGAACTGCACCGGACACTCGCCGCGCCGATCGGCCTGATCCAGAGCTGCGTCGGTGGAACCGCGGCCGAGCTGTGGACGAGCCGGGCGGCGCTGGCCGCCGATCCTGCGCTCAAACCCCTGCTCTCCGCCTACGAAAAGGCGGCCGCCCGCTTTGACGCCGGTCGGCCGCAGCTCGAGGGGAAACATGCGGCCGAGCTTGCAGCCTGGAAGACGGCGGCCGCCGCGGCCCGAGCGGCGGGCAAACCGCAGCCGCCCAAACCGCGCGCCCCGCGCAAGCCGGAAGCGCCGTCCAGCCTCTTCAACGGCATGATCGCCCCCCTGGCGCCGTACGCCCTTCGCGGCGTCATCTGGTACCAGGGCGAAGCCAATGCCAACGCGGCCGAGCAGTATCGCCGGCTCTTTCCGGCGCTCATCGCGGACTGGCGCGGCGCGTGGGGCCAGGGCGATTTCCCCTTCCTGTTCGTGCAATTGGCGAACTTCCTGTCGCGCAGCCCCCAGCCGACCGACACCCCCTGGGCGCGCCTGCGCGATGCGCAGCTTCGGACGCTCGCCGTCGCGAACACCGGCATGGCCGTGGCGATCGACGTGGGGGAGGCGAAGGACATCCACCCGAAAAACAAACAGGAGGTCGGGCGGCGTCTGGCGCTCGAAGCCCTTCGCGTGGCCCACGGCAGGGACGTGGTATCGTCGGGCCCGCTCGTGGACGCGGTGGCGTTCGAGGAGGACGAGGTGCGCATTCACTTCCAGAACGTCGGGGGCGGGCTGGCGGCGCGCGGCGGGGGCAAGCTCACCGGGTTCGCGCTCGCGGGCGAGGACCGGGGCTTCGTGTGGGCCGACGCGCGGATCGACGGGAGCGCGGTGGTGGTCAGCAGTGCGGACGTGCAGCGGCCGGTCGCGGTGCGCTATGCCTGGGCCGACAACCCGGAATGCAACTTGATGAACAAGGAGGGGCTGCCGGCATCGCCCTTCCGCACGGACGATTGGGAGCGGTCGGCGGGCGCCGCGCCCGGCGCCGGGCGGCGACCGGAGGGGGCGAAATGACGTGGGTCGCCCCCCAACGCGCCCAAAGCCGGTGGCTGCCATGAGCACGCACACCCAGGGGCCGACCTGCGACGAGAGCGCCACCGATCGCAATGGGCCAGGCGGGCCGGACGCCGGCTTCAAGGTGTTCCGCAAGCTCAACGCTCCCGCGCTGCGCGTCCTCGCCGGCGCGAAGGGGCGGATCGACGAGCGCGCGCTCGCCGTTTTTCCCGGCGCGACCCTCGAGGAGCGGCTTGTGCGCGAGCTGGCGTCGCGCCGCGCCCTCCCGCTCAAGGAGGTGTTCGAGTCCTTCGAGTTTCACGCCCGCGTGCGGCGCGACCTGCGCGTGCCGGTCGTGGTCGATCTGTGCTGCGGTCATGGGCTCACCGGGCTGCTCTTCGCCGTGTACGAACGCGTGGTGGAGCAGGTCCTGCTGTGCGACGTGCGCTTGCCGGCCAGTCACGCCGCGGTGCTGGAGGCGGTGTGCTCGGTGGCGCCGTGGGTGCGAGAGAAGATACGCTACCGCGAACTGCCGCTGAAACGACTCGCGGGTTGTTTGCCGCAGGGAGCGGCGCTTGCCGCCGTGCACGCGTGCGGCGTGCGCAGCGACCTGTGCATCGACCTTGCGCTGGGTTGCCGCGGTCCCGTGGGCTTGATGCCCTGTTGCTACGAGGGCACCGCCCGGCGCGCCCCGACCGGCCTTCGCGAGTCCCTGGGCGTGGCGCTCGCGGCCGACGTCGACCGCACCTACCGGCTCGAGGCCGCCGGCTTTTGCGTGCGTTGGACCGCGATCCCGCGCGCGATCACGCCCGTCAACCGCGTGCTGCTCGCCGTTCCGCGCCCTTGAAAGGACTCTTTCCTGCGCCGAGAATTCTGGGGAACACGGGTGGGCTTTCGTGTCCAAGCAGGATAGCGGTGCGTAGGCCGTCGTGGCAGCCCTCTGGCGGTGGTGGTACAACAACTTCTCTCGCCGTAGACGGGCTATTCACTTGAGCCTGAGGCTTGAGATCGCTTTGTTGTGGAGGGCCTCCGCCTGCGCGCGCGGCGCTTCGGTGGACGCCTGCGCCCGCACCCGCGAGGAGCGTGCGAAGTACCTCCTAGTACTCTGATCCACAAGTTCGGTGACGTATCTGGACCGGATAACAGGATGGACAGGATGGTTCTACTCCCATCCTGTGGATCCTGTTATCCTGTCAGAAAGAGGATGTCCGTCATCGTGATTGCAGAATCGTGTACTAGCTTCCCGTTGAGGCGGCCCCGCACACAACGGGCTGCGTACTTTCCACCCGAGTTGTCCCGCCGGTGCAGGGCGGAAGCCCTGCACCACAAGGGCTCGAGGTCGGCGGAGGCGAGCACCGAGAACTTTGCCCCTTTCCGCGCTCACCGTTGAAGGTCTGTTCCGCAGCACTTGACTCGTTCACCCACCTTGAGAGGGCCGGCTGTCGTGGCAATGCCCGGTGTTGTAGCCGGCAGCCGAGAGTCTTGAAACCGAACTCCGACCTTTTTCCGGAAAGCGCGCGATTCCTGGTGGCGATGCGCGACGAGGAGACGGGCGGGCCGCTCGGGGCGAGCGAGAACTTCTCGGCCCTTCCGGCCGACGGTCCGGGCGCCGTGCGGCTGGACCAGCGAGCGGAGCGTGCCGCGGGGCTGGCTCGTGCGGGGCGCGACCTGGGGTCGGCGGACCCTGCCGCCGTCAAAGAGTGGAAAGCGTGATGGGCGAAGACGGACAGCTCGGAGTTTCTCAGGGACACGCAGCCTGACAAGAAAAACAAAAAGTGAACGAGCGTCCGGCGTGCTGCTGAAGAAGGGGCCCGGATCCTGGGCTCCGCGCGCCGGTCCTGACGTGGCTGGGGAGGGCTCCATGCCCCTCGAATGTCACCGGCGCCTGGGCCTGATCGGAGACGTGCACGCGGAGGCCACGGCGCTGCGCGCGTGCCTCGCGTTCCTCGATGGCCAGTCCATCGACGCCGTCCTGCAGGTCGGCGACATCGTCGACGGACCCGGCGACGTCAATGCTTGCTGCCGGTTGCTGCGTGAGGCGGGAGTGCTGGCCGTTCGCGGGAATCACGAGCGTTGGTTCCTCGAAGGGAGCATGCGCGGCTGGCCGGAGGCGACGCCGACCAGCGAAGTGGAGGCGGAGGCGCGCGAGTACCTCGCTGCGCTCCCGATCGTTCGACGCCTCGAGACTTCCGCCGGACGCCTGCTCCTGTGCCATGGCCTGGGCGGGAACGACATGGCCCGAGTTCAGCCGGACGACACGGGGTACGCGCTCGAGGCGAACGACGAGCTCCAGCGACTCGTGCGGCTGCCGTCGATCCAGGTGGTGGTCAACGGGCACACGCATCGCCGCATGGTGCGACGCTTGGGTCGGTTGCTCCTGATCAACGCCGGCTCGCTTTGCCGGCAGGACGAACCGTGCGTGGCGATCCTGGATCTGGATGCGTGCGTAGTCCGCTTTCACGTTGTCGGCGCGCGAGGGGCGGTGGAGTCCCGCCACGAGAACGTGCCGTTCCCGCGAGGCGAAACGTCGTAGAGTCGTCTGCATGCCCGACCCGCGGCGGGTGCGGATGCAAGCCCCATCTTGTCCGCGTACGCGCTCGTGGTGGGCTTCTCGATCCTGTTTTGTATTTCGCAGCGGGTGGGACTTGCGGTCGGCTGCTCGTCAGGCGTATGATTCGGACCGACCCGGAGGTAAGCGCCCGCGCAAGAGTCACCTTGCATTTTCGTGGATCGACCGTCACCCGGGGGCGCGGGCCTCCGGCCCTCGGAGCGCGGCCCAGCCCTGCGCTCCGTAGCTCGCGTCGAGCGAGCGAGCGAAGGAGGGAGGACCGCGTGCCTCAGAGCGCAACAGCCGATATTGCCGTGATGGCTGCGGCTAGGGGGGGCAGGCGCAGTGCCGCCGGACCGACGAGGTGTCAACCGGCACTGCGGAGCAGCTTAACGCCAATCATGGGCGTTGTGGGCGCGAGAAGCCTTCGCGCTGGTTCTCGCTCGAATGTCAAGCCTGCGGGTCGGAGTGCGGGCGAGGCGCTGCCCCGGTCGCGGCGTGAATGCGGGTTTCCGACGGAGCGATCGTGGACGCATTCAGGTTCTTCCCCGAGCTCTTCGCGATCCGCGCCGAGGCGATGGAGGTCCTTGCGTCGGCGGGGTTCGAGTGGATGACGCACTATTCGTCCGTGGACCTCCTCCACGAGCTCTACGGCCTCGAGGTGTGCGGGATTCCCGACCAGCAGGACGCCCTTCGCATCCGTTCGCTGCTGATGGAGCACTTTTGGCGGTGGGAGTTCGACCGTCTTGTGCTGAAAGACTGGGGCGACCGCGACCTGGGATGGAAGGTCGTGATTCACCGCGACGCTGAACGCGCGCAAGGGGAATGGGAGACCGTCTGAGGTGCGCCGACGGCCTCCTGCACCTCCGAGGGGGAGGTCGTCAGGCTCAAGCGGAAGTCCCAAAAGCACATGGCACGTCGAGCGAGGATGCCACGCGCGGCCGGCTCGCGCATGGAACGCGTGTCCGGACCCGTTCTGGAGGACTGCCGTCGTGACGACCCGATCCGTGCTCGTGGCAACCTGGCGCGACGGGGTGTTCGTCCTCGCGGGTGAACGCCGCGAACAGGAACTCGCCGGTCGGTCGGTGAGCGCCCTCGTGCCCGACGCGCAGGGCGGCACGCTGGCGATCGTCGACGGACACTCGCTCCGGCGGCGAGCCCCCGACGGCTCGTGGAGCACGATCACCACCTCGGAGCTCGAGCTGGCCTGCTGCGTGGCCGTCGGCGACGTGGTCTACCTCGGGACGGAAGATGCCCGGGTCTTGCGTGTCCGAGCCGACGGCGCGATTGAGCAGCTCCGCGGCTTCGACCTGACGGCCGGGCGCGAGAGTTGGTACGCGGGCTCGGCGGTCATCGACGGCAAGCGCGTCGGGCCGCCGCTCGGAATCCGCTCGCTCACCGCGACGCGGGACGGCGGGGCGATTCTCGCGAACGTCCACGTCGGGGGCATTCCCCGGTCGACGGACGGCGGCGCGACTTGGCAACCCACGATCCACGTGGACAGCGACGTCCACGAGGTCCGTGCGCACCCGGTCCGTGCGGGCATCGTGGCAGCCGCGGCCGCGATCGGTCTCTGTACGAGCCTCGACGGCGGCGCGACCTGGAAGGTCGAGCAAGAGGGCCTTCACGCCGCCTACTGCTCCGCGGTCGCGTTCGCGGGCGACGACGTCCTCGTGGCCGCGGCCTCGGACCACTTCGCGGCCCAGGGCGCGATCTACCGCCGACCCGTGGATGAACACCGTCCGTTGGCCCGCATCGCGGGGGGGCTGCCCGCCTGGCTCGACGGCATCGCGGACACCGGCTGCATCGCCGCGCGCGACTCGGTGATCGCGATCACCGACCGGCAAGGGAACGTCTACCTGTCCACCGACACCGGGCGCACGTGGCTCCGGCATGCCGACGGTCTTCCGGCTCCGAGCTGCGTCTTCGTCGCATGAAGGCCGACGAACAGCCGCAGGCTCGACGGGTGCGTCCGACATGGGCCCACTCCTCCCGACTCGCGGCGCTTTCCTGCGGCCTGCGCCACCGCGCGCGGCCCTCCACACGAGGCGCATTCCATCGGGGCCTGGGCGCGGAGCAAGGCGAAAGCCCGCTGTGGCGGCGCAGGCCCTGCTCACGATGGCGCCGGGTCGCGCGACGCGATCGTTGCGCGCGGAACCCAGGGCGGCTAGAATCCCTCTCCGTTCGTCCTCCCCCCGGGCGCCTCGTCGCCCCTCACGCGGCCTCTCTCCCCTACTTGAGCGAAGCGCACCCCACGTGTTGAGCGCCCTGAGCCGATTCGTTTTCCTCCATCGCCGAGGCGTCCTTCTCCTCTTCACGGCCTTCATCGCCGTGTCCGTCACGTTCGGCGTCGATGCGCTCCGACGCCTGAAGGGCGGCGGCTTCGAAGACCCCGCGTGCGAGTCCGCCCTGGCGATCCGGGCGCTCCGCACTCAGCTCGGACGCGAGGACGGGACGATCGTCGTCCTCTTCACTTCGAAGCGCGGACTCCCCGCGGGCCACCCCGAATTCCGAACCGCCATGCAAGCGTCGCTCGCGAGGCTCAAGGGGCGCCTGGACGTCGGCGCCATCCTCACCTACTACAACACCGGCGCGGCGGCCTTCCTCTCCACCGACGGAAAACAGACCTTCGCCCTCGTCGGGCTCATGGGGGACGAGGCGAGGCAGATGGAGCTGATCGGCGCCCTCCGCCCGCTCCTTGCCTGCGAGCAGCTCGACGTGAAGCTGGGCGGCTTCCCGGCGATCTTCACCGAGATGCACGATCAGGTGGAAAAGGACCTGAAGCGGGCGGAGCTTTTGAGCTTCCCGATCGTCGCCGTCCTCCTGGTCCTGATCTTCGGCAGCGCCGTGGCCGCGCTGCTGCCGCTGATCGTCGGCGCGACCACGATCTTCGGTGGACTCTTCGTCCTGCGCATCGCGGCGAGCTACGCGGAGGTCTCCGTCTTCGCCGCGAACGTCGTCACCATGCTGGGCCTCGGCCTGGCCATCGACTACTCCCTCTTCATCGTGAGCCGCTTCCGTGAGGAGCTGGCGAGCGGAAAGGCGGTGGAGGCGGCGCTCAGCCGCACGATGGAGACGGCGGGACGAACGGTCCTCTTCTCCGGCGTGACGGTGGCGATCAGCCTGCTTTCGCTCGAGGTGTTCCCGCTCATGTTCCTGGTGAGCCTGGCCCGCGGCGGGGCCTCGGCCATCGCGATCGCCGTGACCACGAGCCTCACGCTGCTGCCGGCGATCCTGGCCGTGCTTGGGCCTCGGGTGAACGCCCTGCCCGTCCGCCTCGGCCGCGCGCGAGCAACCGCCACCGCCTCCGCTCCGCAGGAAGGGACGGGGTTCTGGTATGCGATGAGCCACTTCGTCATGCGCCACGCCGGCCCCGTTTTCGTCCTGACTTTCGTGGGGCTCGCCGTGCTCGGGCTGCCCTTCTTGCGGGCGCGCTTCGGCATTCCGGATGCCCGCGCGCTCCCCATGACGTGCGAGAGCCGGGCGGTGAGCGTGGACCTCACGACCCGGTTCCCGCGCAACGAAACGGAGCCGATCCAACTCGTCGTGCGGACGAATGGAGCCGTGCTGGAGGAGGCGGGGCTCTCCGCGCTCTACGACTATCATCGAAGCATCTCGTCCGTGCCCGGCGTGCGGCGCATCGACGGTCTCTTCACGACGAACCCGCGCTTCGGCAAGGCCGAGTTCGTGAAGCTCTACTCCGAACGAAGCCGCGCCACGAACCTCCTCGCCGCCTACTCCGCCTCGCACTATGCGAAGGGCCGCTACGCCCTCCTGAGCGTCATCTACGATTGCGATGCGAATTCGCAGGAGGCGCAGGACCTCGTCAAGGCCCTTCGCGCCGTGCCAAGGCCGCGGGGCCTGGACGCGCAGGTGGGCGGGATGCCCGCGCAGCTTACCGATTTCCTGCACACGCTGACGGAGGGCGTACCGCGCGCGGTCGCGATCATCGTGACCGTGATCTTCCTCCTCCTCTTCCTCATGCTCGGCAGCCTGGTCATCCCGCTCAAGGCGGTGATCCTGAACGTGCTTTCGCTCTCGGTCAGCTTCGGCGCGCTCGTCTGGGTCTTCCAGGACGGGCACTGCGCCGGGCTCCTCGGTTTCACGCCGATGGGCTCGGTCGACGGGGCGATGCCGGTCCTCGTGTTCGCGATCGCCTTCGGCCTTTCGATGGACTACGAAGTGTTCCTGCTGTCGCGCATCAAGGAGCACTATGACCGCACGGGGAACTCGGAGGAGTCGGTCGCGCGCGGCGTGGAGAAGACGGGCGGGATCATCACGAGCGCGGCGCTCCTGCTCTTCGTGGTGATCGGCTCGTTCGCGACGGGGGAGCTGGCCGGCGTCAAGCAGATCGGGGTCGGGCTGGGACTCGCGGTGCTGGTGGATGCGACCGTGGTGCGGATGCTCCTCGTCCCCGCGGCCATGCGTCTCATGGGCCGGCACAACTGGTGGGCGCCGCGCCGGCTGGCGCTCTTGCACCGGCGCCTGGGTCTATCGGAGGCGGAGGGGGGGTGAGGCTCCTTGATTTTCCCCAGAGTCGAAGGACGACCATGAGCGACGCTGGCCGCGTCGTAGCAGGTCGGGTCGCACCGGCTTCGGGTTCCGTCGGCCTGTGCGTGGTGGGCAGCGACGCGGTCTTGCAACAGGTGCGGGTGCGAGGCCTGAAGTGATGGGGCTGTTTGCCGAGTACGAGGCGCGCCGGAGTGGCACTGCAGGGGGGAGGGCGCCCCTCGCGGGGCTGGAAGTGCGGACGGCGGTGGCGTCCGATGCAGGCGCGGTGGCGCGCATTCTCGAGGAGCGGACCGGCGTTCACGATGCGGCGCGCGAGGCGCGGCTCGCGGAGGAGTTACGCGCTTGCGCCGAGGGGCAGGCGGGACTTCTCTTGGTGGCGGCCATGGGCGCGCCGGGCGGAGGCGTGACGCGGCGACCCCAACGCGATCTTTCCCTGTCGATCTTGGGCGATGCCGGCGGCAGGTTCAACCTGGCCGATTTCCCCCGCTGTTTCCGAAGGAGCGTGTGCATGGGCGAACAACCTACGACCTGGGCGATCCTGCGACGGCTGACTTGGCACGACGTGGCGATGGCGCTGACGGTTCTTGTGCTAGCACGCATCCTCATTTTCGCCGTTCGTCGGGCCCTTCGGCATGCGGCCGAGGTGGCGCCTGCGCGGCTTCGACTCACGCTTCTCCGGCTCTCGCCGATCGCCCGGCTCGGGATCGAAAGCGCCTCGCTCGGCATCGTCGTGTCGATCCTGATGGAGCCGAGCTTCCAAAATGTGGCGGCCGTATTCCTCGGTGGGGCCTTCGCCCTGGCGTTCGCGTTCAAGGACTATGGGAGCTGCCTGGTGGCCGGGCTGGTGACGATCCTGGAAAACACGTACCAGCCCGGGGACTGGATCGAGCTGGACGGAACGTATGGAGAAGTGAAGGCGATCGGCACGCGGGCCGTCCACCTGGTGACCCCCGACGACACCGAGGTCATCATCCCGCACTCCCGTCTTTGGTCCTCGAGCGTGTTCAATGCCACCAGCGGCAACCGGAGCCTGCTGTGCGTCGCCGAGTTCCACTTGCATGCCGACCACGACGCCGGGATCGTGCGGCAGCGGCTGACGGAGTGCGCGCAGGCGAGCGTCCATCGCAAAGCTGAGACGTCGGTCGTGGTCGTCGCGATGGAGAAGCCCTGGGGCACGAAGTATAAGGTGAAGGCGTACGCGCGCGAGAGCCGCGAGCAGTTCCTCCTGATCACGGATCTGACCGTGCGCGGCAAGGAGGCGCTGCGCGCCCTGCAGGTCCGGTTCGCCCAGGCGGCGTACGTGGAGACCGGAAAGGGCTCGTGAAGCCTCGGTGGCCACGAGGATACGACCTCGGCTGAAGTTGAAATGGACATGACCCCTCGGCGCTGACCTGGTCGCCCTCGTCGGCTGGGTGGCGCGGGATCCGGCTGGAGCCTGCATGGCGTTCTATGATCGCATTGCCCTTCAGTGGGAGGCGGCGACCGGGGATGCGGGCGGCGCACTGAAGCGCAACCTGCTGAACGAGGTCCTGCTCCGGAGGCTCGTCGAGGTGCGCGGCGGGTGGGTGCTGGAGCTCGGCGCCGGCAACGGGTATTTCGCAGCCCTACTCGCCCGTCACAGGCGCGGACGCCGGCCGGCTCGCATGGTCATCAGCGACGTGTCCGCCGCGCTCCTGGAAATCGCACGCACCGAGAGGCCGGTGGTGGACGCGGAATACCTGTGTCTCAACGGCGCAGGCCCCTACCCGTTCGAGCCGGTTACGTTTGACGTGGTGCTTGCGACCATGGTCTTCCAGGAGATTGGGGACGAGGAGCTGGTCCGCGCCCTCGGAGAGTGCGGCCGCGTCCTGAAACCGGGTGGCCAGTTGCTGATGACCGTGCTGCATCCGCGGTTCGTTCACAGCCTGGATCGGCGCGGCGAGCTGGCACCGGCGCCCGGAGCGCGTGGCCGATGGACCATGCCTGGCCCCGGCAGCCTGAGGCTCCCTATCGTGATCCGCGAGTCGTCGGAGTACGAGCGGCTGCTGGCGGTTGCTGGGTTTTCGTGGGCGAGGTCGCCGCGAATGACCGCGTTCGCGCGGTGAAGCCGGGCCTGCGCGCGGTGGGCGGCCTCCCGGTGGCGCTGGTGTACGATTGCCGCACAACAACCTGATGGGGCATGCGGACGTCACGAACCGAACCGCGACCGCGAGGGAGCGGCCTCAGCGCATTCTTTCTCCTCTCCAGCGGTTGCGCCCGCACTCCACACGCACGGTGACTTCAACGCGGGGCGACCCGTCGGTGCAGGGCGGAAGCCCTGCACCCCAAGGGCTGGTGGCCGGCGGCGGTGCACTCTGGGAAGTTCGCCCCTTCCCCCATGCGGGCGTTGGATGCTCCGTTTCGCAAGAGTTGCCAAGTTCATCCCACGTTGAAGGGGCCAGGCTCCCGCAGTGCACCCGCTCCCCGCGTTCAACCCCATGCGGAAGGCGCACGTCCCCGCGGCCCTGGCCGATCCCCGGTTTGAGTCCGCGCAGGAGCCGCTTCACGCTCTCGCGGGCTGACCAACGCCTTGCGGCGCGGGCCTCTGGCCGCGCCCCCGGATGCCGCGAGGACAGAGCGTGCGCCGTGACTCTTGCGTGAGACCTCGCCGCAGCCTCTCCTCCAAGCCGACCGGCGGCAGCCGTCGGGTCCACAGTCCGCACTTGCAGGTTGACCTACGCCGAGAGGGCGGGATAGAATCTGCGGGTGACGGTCGCCGTTTTTCGCCAGGCCCATCCGCGGGCGGATCGAACGGACGATCGAACCCAGCCGAAACTCTCTTCACCTCGTTTGCGATCGGATGACCATGAAGCCTCACCGTTGCCTTTTCGACGACCGCTCAGGCTGCCCGAGCCGTCGCCGGACCCTAGCCCTGGCGTTTCTCCTCGCGGCGCTCCTTGCCGCCGCCCCCGCGGGTACCGAGCCGCGCGAGCAGCGGGTCGAGGACCGCGCCACCGCCATGGACACGGTCAAACTCCTGGAGGCCGCCCATCTCACGGGCCACAAGCTCGACGACGAGTACTCCCGCCGGATCTACCACCAGTTCTTCCAGTCCTTGGACCCGCTCAAAGCGTATTTTCTCGACTCCGACATGCGCGAATTCGCCGCGTTCGAGACGCGACTCGATGACCGCCTGCGCATCGGCGACCTGGAGTTCGCCTACAGGGTCTACAAGCGGTACCTCGAACGGATCGCGAGCTGCGTGAAGTGGGCCGAGGAGTTCGCCGCGGCGCCCCTGGACCCGAAGCAGGCGGACGACGTAATCCTCGACGGCGAATCCGCGACCTGGGCCAAGGACGAGGACGAGGCTCGGCGGCGCTGGCGCGGCCGGATCCACTACGAGATTCTCTCCATGCTCGTGGACGGCACCACCGAGGCAGAAGCCCGCAAGCGCATCGAGAAGCGCTACCGTTTCCTCGCGAAGGACCTGCCCCAGCTCACCGACGACGAGCTGGTCGAGATGTACCTGAACGCGCTCGCGACCGCCTTCGATCCGCACACCTCCTACATGGGGTCGCGGACGCTGGAGGATTTCCGCATCTCGATCGAGCTGTCGCTCGAAGGCATCGGCGCGCTCCTCACCCAGGAGGACGGCCTTACGGTCGTCCGCGAGCTGGTCCCGGGCGGTGCCGCCGACCTCGACGGGCGGCTCAAGGCGGGCGACCGCATCGTCGGCGTCGGGGAAGGGGCCGACGGCGAAATCGTCGACGTCATCGAAATGCGGCAGCGCGAAGTGGTCAAGCGCATCCGCGGCAAGGCGGGCACCATCGTCCGGCTCGAGGTGCTGCCGGCCGGCCAGTCGAAGCGCTCGCTCTACGCGGTCACGCGCCGCAAAATCGAGTTGAAGGAGCGCGGCGCGCGCGGCGAGGTCGTCGAGACGCAGCCGGAAGGCGCGACCGCGCCGCTCAAGATCGGGGTCATCACGCTGCCGTCCTTCTACGCGGACCCCAGCTCGGACCAGGAAGGCGGCGAGTCCGCGGCGAGCGCGACCCACGACATGCGCCGACTCCTCGGGCAGTTCCGCGAAAAGAAAGTCGACGGCGTCGTGGTCGACCTCCGGTCGAACGGCGGCGGCCTCCTGCCCGAAGCGATCAGCGTGACCGGCCTCTTCATCGACCAGGGGCCGGTGGTCCAGGTCAAGGACCGGAAGGGAAAAGTGACCGCGTATCCCGATGCCGATCCGGGCGTCGCCTGGGACGGCCCCCTGGTCCTCCTCGAAAGCCGCTTCTCCGCGAGCGCGAGCGAAATCTTCGCGGGCGCGATCCAGGACTACGGGCGCGGGCTGATCGTCGGGGACGCGCACACGCACGGCAAGGGGACGGTCCAGCGGGTCCTGGACCTGGCCGAGCTGCTGCTCGGCTCCCGCAACGACTCCTCGCTCGGCGCGCTCAAGCTCACGATCGAGCAGTTCTACCGCCCCAGCGGCGAAAGCACGCAGACGCGCGGCGTGGTCGCGGACGTGGTCCTGCCGTCCTGGACGGACGACGATCGCTACGGGGAGGCGAAGGCGGAGTACGCGCTGGCCTTCGATCGGATCGGCAAGGCCTCCTACGCGCCCTCGCGTCGCTGGACCGCGGACCAGCTCCGGGGCATTCGGGAGGCCTCGCGCGCGCGCCTCGCCGCCAGGCCCGGGCTGGCAGCCTACGCCCGCCACACGGAGCGGCTCCGCGAGCGGCTGGCGCGCAAGGTCCTGCACTTCGACGAGTCGACCCTGCGCGAGGATCGGCGCGCGCTCGTGGAGGACGACCCGGAGAGCGCGGAGGCCGCGGCGAGCACGGGAGACGGCGGGGCGGGCGGGACCGGCGCTCCAGCCGCCGTGACGCCGAAGCCGAAGCCGTTCGGCGCCACGCCGTACACCCAAGAAGTCCTCGAAATCACGGCCGCTCTGGTCCGTGCACACCGGCAGTAGTCGCGGGGGGCATGCACGCATGAGCCGCGAGCGCCAGGCCGCCGTGCCCCGGCCGGGCGAGGGAGCCCGCCCATGACCGCTGGACTCTGGGTCCGCACCGGGTCCAGCCGAGGGTACTGGTTCGTCCTGCCGGCGGACGAGGTCGTGCTCGGCCGCGACCTCGACGTGGAGCTGCCGATCTCGGATGCCGAGGTCTCTCGCCGCCACGCCGTGATCGCGCCCGCGGCCGGAGAGCGCTACGCCGTCCGCGACCTCGGCAGCCGGAACGGCACGCGCGTCAACGGCATCCCGGAGGCCGAACGCGTGCTCGAGGAAGGGGACCTGCTCCAGCTCGGCCGAACGCAGTTTGTTTTTCGCGCGCGCCTGCCCGCGCTCCGCGCGGGGGACGCCGTCGAGCTGGCGCCGCGGAGGAGCACGCTTGCGAGTCCGGGACTCGTCCCCGCTCCGGGCCCGCCCGCCGCTCCCGCCGCGTCCGCGCCCGCGTCGTCCGCCGTCACGCCGCCCGCCGCCGCCGCCGCGACCCCCGGCGACACGCGCGCGCGGGCCGCGCCCGACGACGACCGGCCCGGGGACCCCGCCGCCCCCCCGGAAATCCTGGGCGAGGCCCCCGCTCTGCTCGAAGTCTTCGCCTGGATCCGCCGCGCCGCGCCGGTCGATTCTCCCGTGCTGTTGCGGGGGGAGACCGGGACCGGCAAGGAGCTGGCCGCGCGCGCGATCCATGGCGCGAGCCCGCGCCGGCGCCGGCCGTTCGTCGCGCTGAACTGCGCAGCGGTTCCCCCCGACCTCTTCGAGTCGGAGCTTTTCGGCCATGCGCGCGGCGCCTTCACCGGGGCCTTCACCGGCAAGAAGGGGCTCGTCGAAATGGCCGAAGGGGGCACGCTCTTCCTCGACGAGATCGGCGAGTGCCCGCTCGCGGCCCAGGCCAAACTCCTGCGGGTCCTCGATGCGCGCGAGGTCCTCCCGGTCGGCGCCGAGCAGCCGCGCCGCGTCGATTTTCGTCTCCTCGCGGCCACGCATCGCGACCTCTCCGCCGCGATCGAGGCCGGCGGCTTTCGCTCCGACCTCTACTTCCGGATCAAAGTCCTCGAGATCGTGCTGCCCCCGCTGCGGGAGCGGCCGCAGGATATCCCCCTTCTCGCCGACCGCTTCCTGGAGGAATTCCGCCGCTTGAACCCCGCGGTGCACGCCTTCGCGCCCGCCGCGCTCGACCTGCTGCGCCGCTACGCCTGGCCGGGCAACGTGCGCGAGCTGAAAAACGCCATCGAGCGTGCGGTCCTCGTCGCCGCGGGCCCGCGCATCGAGCCCGAGGACTTCCCGCTCGAGCTGCGCGCCGGCCTGTCGTCGCCCGAGGCCGCCGGCGGCACGGGGACCTGCGGCGCGGCGGCGGAGACGCTCCTGCGCGACGTCGAGCGCCGCCACATCCTGCGCGTGCTCCGGCTGGCCGAGGGGAACAAGACGAAGGCGGCCGCGCTGCTCGGCGTCGATCGCGGCACGCTCTACAATAAACTGCGCGAGTTCGGACTATGATCGGCAAGCGTCTCGGCGACCAGCTCGTCACCGCCAAGCTCGGCCGCGGCGGCATGGGCGCCGTGTATCGCACCCTCGACGTGCGCACGAATACGCCGATGGCGATCAAGGTCCTCGCGGACTCCCTCTCCACCGATCCGCAGCTTCTCAAGCGCTTCGAACTGGAGCAGGAAATCGTCGCCCGGCTCGAGCATCCGCGCATCGTCCGCGGCCAGGGCGGCGTGCGCTGCGTCGACGGCACCTACTTCTTCCTCATGGAGTACGTCGCGGGGTCGAACCTCTCCGTCGTGCTGCGCGCCCTCGGACGGCTCACGCCCGCCGAGGCCGTCCGCGTCGGCCTGCAGACCTGCGAGGCCCTCGCCTTCGCGCACGCGCAGGGGGTCGTGCACCGGGACCTCAAGCCGTCCAACCTCCTGATCGACGCCGCCGCGGACGTGCACGTGACCGACTTCGGCCTCGCGAAAGTCGCCGAGCTGACGCGGCTCACGCTGACCGGCCAGGTGCTCGGCACGCCCGAATACATGTCGCCCGAGCAGGCGGAGGGGCGACCGACGGAGGAGCGCACCGACCTCTACTCGTTCGGCGTCACACTCTTCGAAATGGTAGCCGGCCGGCTGCCGTTTCACGCGGACAATCCGCTGGCCGTGCTGCGGAAGCACGTGGAGGAGGCGCCGCCGCCGCCTTCGCGCTTCGCCCCGGACGTCCCTCCGTCGCTGGAGGCGGCCATTCTGCGCTGCCTCGAAAAGGACCCGACCCGCCGCTTCGAAGGGGCGGCCGCGCTCGGAGAGGCGTTGCGTACCGCGTTGCCGCCGCGGCCGACCGGGTCGCCGCCCGAGGACCCGCGTGTGCGGATTCTTGAGCTCGTCGCGGCGCAGTCGATGAAGGACACCCTTCCGTACGTAACGGCCCCCGACACCCACCTTCCCTCGAATGAGCCCTCGGCGAAGCCTCCGCCTTCGCCGCGCCGTCCGTCGGGACTCCGGGTCGGCTTGGCCCTGCTCTTCGCGCTCGCCGTTGCGGCCGCCGTCGTGCGTACCGTGCTCGCGCCCGCGAGCCGGGGTCGCGCCCCGGACCCGGTGTCCGACGCCCCGGCGTCCGCGCCCGAGTCCGCCGCCGGTCAGCAACCGGAGGAGGGCGAACCGCCGGAGGACTCTCCGCCTGTCGAGCCGCGCACGGCCGAGGTCACGCTCGCCAACGGCCAGAAATTCACGGCGAAGGTCCTCACGCTCGACGGTGAAGGGCTCACGGTGCGAAAGGAAGACGGGTCGGAAGCCACTTGGCCGATCGAGGAGGTCCGTTCTTTCAAATACCTCCGCGAGAGGAGCCGTTGAGAAATTCAACACCCGTGTGGAAACGTTCAACGCTTCCTCCGGGTCGCGACAGGCGCATTCACCACGGTTACACAGAGACACCGAGGCTTCACGGAGAACCTTCCTCAAGCTCCTCCGCCTCTCCGTGCGTCCTCCGTGACTCCGGGCCCCCGTGGTGAAGCGCTCGTGCCCGTGAACGGTTACGACTCCAGGAAGGCGGCCGTCCGTCTTTCCCGAGCAAACCGCGCCGTGGCTGCGGCTCGGGCCCGCGCCCGCTCTGTGCTCCCGCCCGTGGCCCGACACTTGCGAATAGGCGCCTCCGCCCCACTCAACTCATCCCGTCCCCGATGGAGGCTCGAACATGCGCATCCGCTTCGCCGCGCCCATGCTTTGCCTGGCGCTCTTCGCTCCGACCCCTGCGTTCGTGGCCCAAGCCGAACCCGAGCAGGAGCTACCGGAGCAGGCCGAGAAGGCGGAGACGACCGAGCGGCTCGTGGAGATCGTGCTGCAAGACGGGACGCGCGTCGAGGGTCGGTTGCTCGAGTTCGGCAAGCGCATTTATCACGTGCGCATCGGCACGCGCGTGCTGGAAATTCCGGAGTCGCAGGTGGCGGAGGTCCGCTTCAATCGCGCGGGCGGGGGCGGCGGCGGCGCGGGTTCGGGTGGCGCGGCCGCAGGGCCCGCCACGTCGGCGCCGGCGGCCGTGACCGTGCCGGGAACCGAAGCCGGCCCGGGCGAAATCACTCGACTCGCGCTGGAGGCGCTGCTCGAGGCCGACTACGAACGGGCGATCGCGACCGACCCCGCGGATGCACGGGCCTGGCTGGGCAAGGGAGTGGTGCTGAACTACCGCGGCAATTTCGCGGAAGGGCTGCGCGCGTTCGAAAAGGCGCTCGAGCTCGCACCCGAGCATGCGGAAGCCTGGCGCGGCAAGGCGAACAGCCTGATGAACCTGGAGCGGTTCGAGGAGGCGCTCCGCGCCGCCGACGAGGCGTTGCGGCTCGACCCGAACGACGCGCAGTCGCTGTCGCTGCGCGCGGAGGCGCTTCGCCGGCTCGACCGTCAGGACGAAGCCGCCGCGGCCCTAGCGCGCGCGGCCGAGCTGGCGAAGAGCCGCGGCGTGAAGGCCGGACCCGCGTCGGCCGCGGGCGCACGGACGCGGGCGGCCGCGGCACTCGAGGTGCTCGGCAAGAAGATCGAAAAGGAGAAAGCGGATCCGACACGGCCGGTCGAGGAGGCGCTCCAGGCCTACGAGGAGGCCCTGCGCCTGGAGCCGCGCTCCACGGTCGGCTCGTACCGCGAGGCCCTCGAGGAGCTCGACCGGGCCCTTCGCCTCACTCCGGGCGATGCCGCGGGCTGGTTTCAGCGCGCCAACGCGCTGCGGAACGTCGACCGGCGGGAGGAGGCTCGCCGGGCATTCGAGAAGGCGCTCGAGGCCTTTGAGACCGCGGAAAAGAGCGGCGCCTCCGGGCCGGCGGACTTTGCCACGCGCGCGCGGATCTTGCGCGAACTAGGTCGGGGCGAGGAATCGCGAGCGTTCTTCGAGAAGGCCCGCGAGTATTTCCAGCAGGCGGAGGAGAACGGGCTCGCCACCGCGCGGGACCTCCTCGCCCGCGCGGAGGTGCTGAAGGAACTCGGGCGGGGGGAGGAGGCCGCGCGCGAGTACAAGCGGGCGATCGAGTCGGATGCGCGCGGCTGGAGAGACCTGGCGCAGGCCGGTCGTGGCGCGGGGCGCGGTCCTGTCGCCGGCCTTGACCTCGACGCCGGTCGTTCGGCGCTGCCCGGCACGCGGCCGAGCCTTCGCGAGCAGGTCCGGTCTTCGTTCTTCGGCGCGAGGACGTTGCCCCTCGCGGAGCGGTGGCGCTTCGAGGACCCGGGCGTGGTGGGCGTCTTCACCGGCCGGCTCAGCGACGACGTGGCGCGCGGGGTCGAGGTGCTGGCGATGGGGCTGGAGGGGCCGCTGGATGCCGGCGTCGCGGCGGCGAACGCGCGGACGAAGCGCGCCTCCTACTGCAAGCTGCTCGCGGCCGATGGGAAGGCGCGCGGCCGGCTGGGCTCCGCGAAGTCGCCGCGGCCGGACGAGTTTCCGCTCCTGGCCCTCGGCAAGGCGTACAAGACGCGGTCGGGAAGCGTCGCGCTCGGCGGGCTGCCCAATTTCATGTATGGCTCCGCGCGTGCCTACTCGCTGCTCGGGGAAAAGCTGCTCGACGTCACGCCGGGCGGCGGCGGGCTCGCGGGCGCGGAGCTGGTGGACGTCGACGGGGACGGCGAGCTGGACGTGGTCGCGTGCGAATACGGCGGCGACTTGACGGCCGCCACGGCCGCCGGGAAGCGGCTCTGGTCGGTCGGCAAAGGGTACTTCGCCTGCGCGACGGGCAGGCTCGGCGCAGAGACGACTTTTTTTGCGGCGCGCGGGTGGGCCGACACCGAGGGAAGGGCCGGCGCCGTGGACTTCGTGGATCGGCAGGGGCGCGTGGCGGGGACGTTCGACACCGCGGGAACCGGGATGAACGGCGGCGGGATCGGGTTCAAGGCGGTCGTCGCCGTGGACCCGCCGGGCGCGTCGGGCTCCCTGGTCGTCGCCGGCGGTTCGCTGGGGACGGGCTTCGACCCGAGCGACGTCCTCGTGGCGTTCGAGCCGGGGCGGCGCGAGAGCTGGCGCTTCGTGCTGCCGAACGGCTTCATCCTGCGACAGCCGAACTGCCTGGCCGCCGGGGATCTCGACGGCGACGGCGTCCCGGAGGTGGTCGTGGCGCTTTCGCCGGGCATCCTGACGCGGGAGAATTCGAAGGTCCTCGACTGCTTCCTGTGCGTGCTGTCGCTGGACGGCAAGCCGTTGTGGATTTCGGACGCGATCCAGAACGCGGGCTGGGTGACGATGGGGAGTTTCGCCGCGGGGCTCGAGGTGCGCGATCTGGATGGGGACGGGAAGGGGGAGCTCGTGCTGGGGGTGATGAACCAGGGCGTGCGGGTGTACGGGCTCGCTGCGCCCGGCTCGATCGCCCGCGGGCCGGCCGCAGGGACGGAGGCTGCGGCCACGGGCGCGACCCCCGGCCCGATCACGGGCTCGACCCCAGGCCCGGCCGATCCGGCCGCGGCGGCTGCGGGCGCGGCGGCTGCGACGGCGACCACGGGTTCGACGACGGAGGCGGGCCGGCCGCCGAACCCCGAACGCCGTTCGACGCGGATCGACGAGGAGGGCGCGGCGCGGACGCGGATCGTGGCGCGCATCGGGCAGTCCGGGATGCTCCTCATCGCGCCGCTCGCCGCGGACGGGGGGGCCGACCTGCCGTACATCGGTCGCGTGAAGGACGGGCACGCCCCTGCGCCGGCCCTGCGCGCGGAGCTGGAGCGCAGGTATCGCGAGCGGTTTGCGGATCCGGCGTTGACGGTCGAGATGACGGGCCGGACCACTGAGAATTCGGCGCTGGAGGTCGGGGGCGCGAGGCTGCCGGAGGCCGGCGTGCTTCGCCTCCAGGTGTTCGGTCGTCCCGACCTGCGGGCCGACTATGAGACGCGCGTCGACGACAAGGGCTGGGTGTACCTCACCGAGAACGGGCGGTCCGCGGGCTACAAGGGCCTGTCCTGGCTCGGCCTGCTCACCTCGTTTCGCCCGTTCGCCGACGAGCTGGCGCATGGCCGGACGGTCTGGGCGCGCGAGGTGCGGGGACCGGTCCTGCCGCGCGTGTCGATGGTCTCGGTCCTCGACGAGCTGGTGACGGCGCTGCACGGAGACGAGCAGGCGCTTTCCTCCCTCGGTTCGGTCAAACTGACCGCCGACAAGTTCCTCCTGGACGGCAGCCTGCCCGACCTGGCGTGTGTCTCGAGGCTGGAGGAGCGGCTGAACGCGACCGGCCGCCTGTCGATGAGCGTGCGCGAGGCTCGTCCGATGCCCGCGAAAAAAGACGGTCCAGAGGAAGTCCATTACACGATCGAGGGCAAGCTCTCAGCGAAGGCGTTGGACTGGATCGGAGCGGAGCACGGGCGGCGGAACGCGGCGCCCGTCGTGCGCTTCGAGATGTCGAAGCTTCTGGCTTCGGTGAACGGGGTGGTCGCGGGGCAAAAGGTGCGGCTCGGCTCGGTTCGCGGCGACGACTCGCCCGACGGCGGGCGCGCTCTCGTCGACCTCGAAGGCGACACGATCGCTTCGCTCGTCGAAGCGTTAAAACGGTTGGACGGGGGCGGGCGGAACACGATCGTCACCCGGCTGGAATTACGTGCGCTGCCCGGCCGCGGCGCGCCGGGGAAGGGGGAAGTGGTTTGGGACGCGGAGTGCGAGCTGCGGATCGGCTACCCGATCGATCCGCTGGACGACGACGAGGCGGTCGCGGCGCCGGGCGGGAGCGGGGGTGCGGGCGGGAAGTAGGGGCCGCGGTCGACGCTGCCGCCCGCGGCTCCCGCAGGCTGTTCCGTTGCGCTCGCTCGCAGTTGTTCTCCGTTACGACGCCTCGCTCGCGCGCCTCGCGGGCGGTCAAGCTTGCCTTCGCCTCGTGGCCACCGACTTCCGTGGAGTGGTACTGAGCCCTGCCTTCTTGCCTTGACCTGCTTGCCGCGTACGGGATACAATTCCCGCCTCGCCCGTCCACCCCGTGCCCGAGGTGCGTGGCGAGCATCCCACCTCCCGACGGGGACGGGCTCGAACGACGTCG
Source organism: Planctomycetota bacterium (assembly GCA_016197205.1). Lineage (GTDB taxonomy): Bacteria > Planctomycetota > MHYJ01 > WSZJ01 > JACPWG01 > JACPWG01. The sequence continues at coordinate 24,193 of JACPWG010000153.1, read as the reverse complement.
TGTCCCGTGGAGTGGGAGCGGGGCGCGGGCCGGGCGGACGCTGAGCAAGGGGGAGAGGCCATGCCCATCCATGTCGAGTGCCCGAAATGCGGGGCGCACGCGAAGGCGCCGAGCGCAACGGCGGGAAAGCAAGTCAGGTGTCCGACGTGCAAAGCGCTGATCGACGTTCCCGCCGTCCCGGCGCGTCCCGAGGAAACCGCGAATCTCGCCGCGCCGGGGTCCTCGACGACAAAGATGCGCTGCCCGAACTGCCGGACGAAAGTCTCAGCACCGCCGGAGCGGTTTCGGCGACCTCTTCGATGTCCGAGATGCGGCGAGCCCGGCATGTTCGTGCCGTTGGACAGCCCGCCCCCCTCGCCTCCGGAGCCCTCCCCGGCCGAGTGCGTGCCCATGACTCGCCCGCGCGCCCAGCCCGCGCCGGCCCCGCGCGAGGCCCCGTCCAGTCGCCTGGTTCCCTCCTCCGAGCCTAACCAGCCGCCCGATGCGCCGCCCGAACGCCCTCCAACCCCGCGTCCGTCCCTGCGCATGACGCCGAGTCAGGCGCCCGCAGCTCCGGCTCGCCTTCCCTCCCGCGTCAAGGACACGGCAGCGATTGCCGCGCTCGAGGCAGCCGCGACGCGTGAGGGCGAGTCCGCTCCTCCCTGCTGCACGGATGCCCCGGTGAACCTCGACGTGGGACGCCACGTCTGGCTCGAACCGGGAGAGACGCTGCTGAACCAGTACTACGCGCGCAAGAGGGAACCGAAATTCCGAGTTCTGATTTTCCTCGTGCTTTTCATTCCCTGGCTCATCCCCGGCCTGCTCTACGTGCTGTGGTACTTCCTCGCGGCGCGCGCGCATGGAGTCATCGGCCTCACCAACCGCCGCCTGCTCTACGTTGAGTTCTCTTCGGGCGTGCTCGGCGAGGACTGGAGCTCCACGAGCTTCGACCTGCGGACGATCGCCGGCGTTCGGTGTTATGCGCAACACGGGATCACGAAGTTTCTGGGGATTTTCGTGACCCAGGAAAAGAAGGCGTTCCTCTTCCAAGTCCAGAGCCGCTATCCGACGCAGTTCGCGATCGGCGGGCTGACGGCGGTGACTTCGAGCCTCTTTGAGCCGGCGGACTCCGCGGTGGAAATGAGCCAGGAGATCGGCGGCCGTATCCTCGAAATTCAAGCAGGGTTGAGCTAGGAGGGGAGGACATGCCGTCTGGACTCCTAAGCACCTGCTTCATGACCCTTCCCGAGGGTGAACGAGTCGTCGGGGAGTTCGAGGTCGTCGACCAGCGCAACGCCTTCTACCTGGGAGATCTCGTCGCCCTGCTCTTTCTCGCGTGTTTCCTCGTCGTGCCGGCCCTCTTCTACCTCGTGTACATCCTCCTGTTTCGGGAGTCCCACCACGGCATGCTCGTCCTGACGACCGCGCGCCTGGGGTACTATCAGCGGTCGAGCAGCGCCTTCGGCAGCGGGCATCTCCTCTTCCAGGTGCAACTCGAGAATGTGATCGGCATCACCTCCATGTTCGCCCGCTCGCTTGGCTCGGAGGCCGTGGAGATCGTGGTGCTCACGTCGTATGGAGACGGCTTCCGAATCGGGTGCGCTCGCGGCGCGGGCCTTCTCGGCATGCTCCCCGGCCTTTCCAAGCTCGTCCCCAACACGATCGGGAAGGATACCTACCGCGTGACCCGGTCCCTGTACGGGTTGATCGACGCGGTGCGGAAGGGCAAGGAGGAGGCGGCATGAAAGAAGGAAGCGACATCGCCCGGTTCGTGCGCGTGAACGCCGACGAGACGCTCGGGCGGGAATTCCATATTTTTCGGGGCGGCCATCGGCGCTTCCCCGTAGCCGTTTGCGGCGCGATCCTCATCGGACTCGTGCCCCTGGTCATTCCCGGCCTCCTCCTCCTCGCCTACTTCGCGACTCGACGACTGAAGACCCGAGAAGGCTTCACCACCGTCACCAAGGACCGGGTCATCCTGTACGAGCACTGCGATCATCCGGAGGAGAATTTTCACGGCGTTCAGCAGGTGAACATTGCCGACATCTCCGCCATCAAGCTCGTCGTCAGGCACACGCTCCTCCGTCACGAGTTCGCCTTGACGATCTGGACCCCCTCCGCACTTTCGCTGGCGGTCGGTGCGCGGGGTGGGCTGCTCTCCGCGCTCACCGAAGGGGAGCTGGAGCCCGGCCCGGACGCGGACGAGTTCCTCCAGGAAGTCTCCTCGCTCGTGACGGGGATGCGCATGAAGAAGGACTCCGCAGGGCGCGGAAGCAAAACGTCTTCGTCGGCGGGCTATTACTGAGTCGTGAGGCCCGCGCCCCGAAGCTCGCCGCAGCGAGCGTAGGGGGGCGAGGGGCGCCACGAGCGCGGCGCCCTCGCTCGACGTAGTACCGCTCCACGGAAGTCGGTGACCAATAGGCGAAGGCAAGGCGGGCTATTACTGAGTCGTGAGGCCCGCGCCCCCAGGCATCGGTCGATCCACGGAAATGTAAAGTAATTCTTGCGCGGGCGCCAAGCCTGGGCGAATTGCCGACGGGCGTCGCCGAGGTCTCCGCTCAGCCGGTCCGCAAGCGCGGCGTTCCCGGGAAGACCTCGCAGGGTGGACGGCCGACCTCCTCGCCGAGCGTGCCCCTCGGCCGGAGCCTCCCCGGCCCCGCTTCGATCGGCGACGCGGTGTCGACGCCCGACGCGACCTCCGGCTCGGCCGGCGACCACTACGAACTCCTGGAGGAAATCGGGCGGGGCGGGATGGGGGTGGTCCTCAAGGCGCGCGATGTGCGCCTCCACCGCCTGGTCGCGATCAAACGGATTTCTCCCTCCTTGGCCGGCGCTCGGCGAATCCTCGAGCGGTTTTTCGTCGAGGCCCGCACCATCGCCAGACTCTCCCACTTCAACATCGTCCACGTCTACGAGGTCGGCCAGGACGCCGAGGGCGCTTTCCTCGCCATGGAGCTGGTGACCGGAGGAAGTCTGCGCGCCCACCTGCGCGAGCAGCAGCGCCTCCCGGTCGACCGGGCGCTCGAGCTCGTGGCGCAGCTTCTCGATGCCCTGGTCGAGGCGCACGCGACGGGCGTGTTCCATCGCGACATCAAGCCGGACAACATCCTGCTCACCGACCGTGGAGTGCCCAAGCTGGTCGACTTCGGGCTCGCGAAAGACGTCGAGGCCGGGCCGGGGCTGTCACGGGAGGCTGCGCAACTGGGGACACCCGTGTATTCCGCTCCCGAGCAGTTCATCGACGCCTCGCAGGTGGATGGGCGGGCGGACCTCTATGCGCTCGGCATGACGCTGTATGAAATGGTCGCCGGTCGCAGCCCGCGGCACGTGCGGCTCGATGCCCTGCCCCCCACGCTCCGGCCCATCCTCCTCAAGCTCGTTGCCGAGAACCCGAACGACCGCTACGCCGACGCTTCCGAGGCTCTGGCCGCCGTCCGGGAGTTTCGCGAAGCGGCGGCGCGCGCGGACCTGGCCTCCGAACACCGGGGGGATACCATCGCCCGCCTGGCGGAACACGGGTATCGGCTTCTCCGCGAGCGCAACCTGGTCGAGGCCGCGGGCGTCTTCGACCGTCTCCTCCAGTCGGCTCCGTCCTCCGTGGAAGCGAAGGCAGGCAACCTGGCGATCCTCTTCGCCCGCGGAGAGCTCGATCGCGCCCATGCGCTGTACACGGAGCTCGCGGCCGCGGGCCGGGAGAACCGCTACGTCGCCCGCTATCGCCGGCTCGTCGAGGAATTCGAAAGTCCCGTGCGTCTTGCCATCGAGCCGGCCCCGCTCGCAAACGCCGCGGGAGCTTGCCGCGTTTCAGCGGCTCGGCCCGAAGACCGTCCTGGGCAAGTGCGAGTTGATCTCGCTCCTGGGCATGGGGGGAATGGGTGCGGTCTGGCTGGCGCACCACCGAGCGCTCGACCTGCGGGTGGCCGTCAAGGTCCTGAAGCCCCCGGTGGACGCCCGAGGTGAGGTCCTGGATTCCACGGCCGAGGCACGCTTCATCCGCGAGGCGAGGCTGGCCGCACGGATTCGACATGCGAACGTGTTGACCGTGATGGATGTGGACCAGGATCCGATGACAGGTCTTCACTTCATCGTCCTCGAGTACGTGGACGGCGGCTCGGTGAGGGATCTGCTCGACGCGGGCCCCGTGCCTGTCGGGAGAGCGGTCGAGATCGCCCTGGGCGTGGCGCACGCCCTCGTGTCCGCCGCGGAGCATCAGGTCGTGCATCGCGACATCAAGCCCGCGAACGTCATGCTCACGCGCCAGGGGGAAGTAAAGCTGGCGGACCTCGGCCTTGCCAAGCAGCACGCGGTGGAGGGAGCCGGTCTCAGCCTGCCGCAGGCCAGGATGGGGACGCCTTCGTACATGAGCCCCGAGCAATTCCGGGACTCCACGCGCGTGGACGCGCGAGCCGACCTCTTCAGCCTGGGTGTGACGCTGTACGAGCTGCTCACCGGCCGGCTGCCGTTCGAGTGCCACCCGGCCGTGACTCCCTTGATCGTCCTCCAGGAGCCCGTCCCGGATCCCCGGGAGCGTCGGTCCGACGTCCCCGAGCCGGTGGCTCGGCTGTGCATGAAGCTGATGGCGAAGCTGCCGGCGGACCGTTTCCAATCCGCGGAGGAGGCCCTCCTCGCGTTGCGCACTTTGAACGCCGGAGATTCGCGAGAAGCGCGGCTGACCGATCCGCGCGCGAAGGCCGTGGCTGCCGGAAGACCGGCGAGGGGCGCTCTTTCTTCGGCCCTTGCGCGAGGGAGTCCTCTCGCAGGAGGGCCGCGACGTGACGCCGAAGCAATGCCTCCTGTTCCTCCCGGGAGTACGCTTCAGGCTTGGCTCGGTCGGCGTCGAGGTCCGGGGCTACGACCACGCCGATTTTGTTGCGGAGCCGGAAACGCGCGGCCGTGCAAGCGGAACCGTGTCCTAGGGGTCGAAAGCCCGAGACGCGCGGACCGCCGATCCAGTCCGCTGCGAACGGGGACCCTCCCGGCGGCCACTTCGCCATTTCTTGCACGCTCCCGCCTCGCGCAGCTACAATCCGCTCTCCCGAGGCCGGGACGAAGCGCGCGGCCCCTCCCTCCGCGCCCCATGCCCGCGCCTCTCCGCACTCGGTCCACGTCCTCGCGAACCTGGGCAGCCGGAGATCGTGCGCACATGCTCCTGACCGGGCGAAACCTCGCGAAGTCCTACGGCACGCGGCTCCTGTTTGCCGGCATCACGCTCGGGTTGGACGAGGGGGAGCGCGTTGGGCTCATCGGCGCGAACGGCTCGGGAAAGTCCACGCTCCTTCGCCTGCTCGCCGGCCTCGTGCCGCCGGACGAAGGAGAACTGGTGTCGCGTCGCGGTCTCCGCGTCGGCTACGTCCCGCAGGAGGACGTCTTCGAGCCCGCGCAGTCCTGCCTCGACTGCGTCGCAGCCGCGATCGACGCGCACGTCGAGGAGCACGAGCGGCAGGTGCGCGCGGGCGTCCTCCTGGATCGGGCCGGTTTCGTGGACCCTTCCGCGGTCGCGGGGACACTGTCGGGCGGTTGGCGGAAGCGTCTCGCGGTGACGCGCGAGCTCGCCCGCGATCCCGAGCTCCTCCTCCTGGACGAGCCGACCAATCATCTCGACGTCGAGGGGATCCTCTGGCTGGAGGACCTCCTCGACGGCGCCCGGTTCGCCACGCTCACGGTCAGCCACGACCGGCAGTTCCTGGAGGAGGTCGCAACCCGGCTGGTCGAGCTGGGCCGCGCCTACCCCGGCGGCTACCTGAGCCACCCCGGGGCCTACAGCGAATTTCTGGAGAAGCGGGAGGAGTTCCTGGCTACCCAGGAGGGCCGTGAGCGCGCGCTAGCCAGCGGCGTGAGGCGGGAGATCGAATGGCTGCGGCGCGGCGCCAAGGCGCGCACGACGAAGTCCAAGGGGCGCATCGAGCGCGCGGGGGAAATGGTCGCCGACCTCGCCGAGCTGCGCGCGCGCAACAACCAGCAGGGGGCCGCCCGCATCGACTTCGCCGCCTCCGAACGCAAGACCCGCAAGCTCCTTGAGCTGAAGGGCGTCTCGGCGCGCTATGAGGGCGCCGACCTCTTCCGGGACGTCGCGTTCACGTTGTCGCCCGGCGTCAAGCTCGGCCTCCTCGGGCCCAACGGCAGCGGAAAGACGACGCTCATCCGCATCCTCGCGGGCGACCTGCCGCCGGACGCGGGCGAAGTCAAGCGCGCCGCCGACCTCCGCGTCGTCGTCTTCGACCAGCACCGCGAGCAGCTCGACCTCGGACAGGCGCTGCGCCACGCGCTCTCTCCTGCCGGAGAAACCGTCACCTACGCCGGCGGTTCGATGCACGTCAGCGGCTGGGCGCGGCGGTTCCTCTTTCGCGCGGAACAGCTCGATCTCGCGGTCGGCGAGCTATCGGGCGGGGAGCAGGCGCGCGTGCTCCTGGCCCGGCTGATGCTGCGCCCCGCGGACGTCCTGATCCTCGACGAGCCGACGAACGACCTCGACATCCCCACGCTCGAAGTGCTGGAGTCGAGCCTGGCCGAGTTCCCGGGCGCGCTCGTGCTCGTGACGCACGACCGCTACCTGCTCAACCGGCTCTCGACCGAGCTGCTCGCGCTCGACGGCAAGGGGTGCGCGCACGCCTACTCCGACCTCTCCCAGTGGGAGCGGGCGCGCGACGCCGCGCTGCAGGCGGAGGCCGCCGCAAAAAAAGCCGCCGTCTCCGCCGCGACCGGCGCGTCGCGAGGGCCGGCGCGCCCGGCCGCCGCGGCCGAAAAAAAGCGCCTCTCGTGGAGCGAGCAGCGGGAGCTGTCGGGCATGGAAGAGGCCATCCTCAAGGCCGAGGGGGAGGTCGAGTCGCTCCGCGCGCGCGTGACCGAGCCGGCCGTCCTGTCCGATCACGTCAAGCTGCACGAGGCTTACGAGCGGCTCGGCCGCGCGCAGCACGAGGTCGAGCGCCTCTACGAACGCTGGTCGGCATTGGACGCGAGAAAGTGACGACGACGTCTCGAATCGGGAAAGCAGCATGCTGCGGACGATGAAGTCGGTCTGGACCTGGATCGGCGCCCTGGGCGTGACCGAGCAGACGGCCCACGAGCGACGCCGCATCACCGTGCTCAACCGCGCCCTCTCCCTGGGCATCGTGGTCTCCATCGCCTACTGCGTCCTCTATCTCGCCTTCGGCGCGCCCCGCGCCGCGGCGATCAACGCCGCCTTCATCTCGTTCTATTTCGTCGCCCTCTGCGCGAACTATGGCAGGAGCCACCGCGTCGCCCGGCACGTGGCGATCCTCAGCGCGAACCTCCACATGCTCGCATTGTCCGTGTTCGTGCTCGGCGAGGCCTCCGGCGTGCACCGCTGGTACTGGATGTTCATCGTCGTCACCTTCCTGGTCTTTACCCGTAACGAAAAGCGCGCCATCTACGGCTACGCGGCGCTGAGCATCGGGCTCTTCACCTCCATCGAGCATGGGCTGATGAGGTTCGGCGCCAAACCCGTGATTTCCGAAGGGGTCGCGTCCGTGCTCTCCGTCACGTCGACGGTGCTCACGCTGGTCGTCATCACGATCATCGTGGACCTGTTCGACCGGGAGACCGGGCGCGCGGAGAGCGCGCTGTCCAAAGAAAACGAGCGATCGGAGTCCCTGCTGCTCAACATCCTGCCCTCGAGCATCGCCTCCCGGCTGAAGGACGGGCGGCAGGAGCCGATCGCCGACAGCTTCGCGCAGGTGACGGTGCTCTTCGCCGACATCGCCGGCTTCACGGAGATGTCGGACTCGCTCGATCCCCAGCGGGTGGTCGCGCTCCTCAACCAGATCTTCAGCGAGTTCGATGCGCTCATGGAGAAGCATCGCCTGGAGAAGATCAAGACGATCGGCGACGCGTACATGGTGGCGGGAGGGCTGCCGGAGGTGAGGGCGGACCACGCGCGCGCGGTGGCCGAAATGGCGCTCGACATGGTCGAGGCCACAGGCCGGTATCAGACGCCCACGGGCGCCCGACTCGGGATCCGCATCGGCATCAACACGGGCCCGGTGGTCGCGGGGGTGATCGGCGTGAAAAAGTTCATCTACGACCTGTGGGGGGACACCGTGAACACCGCCAGCCGCATGGAGTCCCACGGCGTCGTCGGCGCGATCCAGGTCACCGAAGCGACCTACCAGCACCTGAAGCACGACTACGTGCTGGAGGAGCGCGGTCCGATCAAGGTCAAGGGGAAGGGCCCGATGCTGGTCTACATGCTCCGCGGGCGAAAAGGGGAGAGCGCGAAGGCGTAGGCCGGCGCCGCACGGTGCGGCGCGCGGCGGCAGGACGCTGCGCCGCGCTTTCCGGCACTGCGGGTCGGCGGCCCGGGCGCTCCTGGGCCTTCCCGGGGGCGAAGGAGGTGGAGCAGACCGTGCCCCTCCAGGAGCAGGCGATGCGGACGGGGACGCGACCGCGAACTCGAACCCTCCGTCGGCCAGTCACTCCGCCTGAAGGCGGAACTACGAACAGGGTTGCAGCACCTCGGGCATGTTGCCCAGGCATGGCCGATGTCCAGGCCCCTCGCGCACAGGCCGCGTAGCTGCTTGTAGTTCCGCCTTCAGGCGGACCGTGACGCGACTGGCGTTGCCTTGCGAGTGGACCTTGAACACCGGTCCGGGGTGGTGTGTGCCGCGGTGTGCTTCGAGTCGGGATGGACCCACGAAGGAGACTCAGAGCCTTCCGCAACGACCTTGAAGGCCCGCCAGTGCCGCGTCGATCCACTGCGGAGACCGTCGTCCGCGGTCACGGCGGAGTGCAAGTCCTGCGGCGGCTCGCGCGGGCCGGCCCGCGCCCCCAGGAATCGTGACTGGGCTTCGTCAACGCTGCACGAGCGCCCCGCGCGGCGCGCTAGTGGAAGATGTGCTTGAACCAGTCCAACACGCGCCTCACCGGCGTCGGCGTCGGTCCGTGCGGCGGCTCCTTGTCGTCGTCGTCATCGTCATCGTCGTCGTCGGAGAAGAGCGTCGGCCCGTCGAACGGGATCATGCTGACGGCGAGGCCGGAGTTCGAGACGTCGAGCTGCAGCACGTGGTGCACGGACAGCGGGCCGGCGATGTGGAGCGGCGCGCCCAGTCCGCCCGTGATGTAGCTCTCGATGCCCCCCTGGCTGAATTTGACGTAGTCGTGCAGGTGGCTCGCGAAAATCAGGTTCACGTGGAAGGCACGGAACAGGGCCAGGGCCACGGCCGAGTCCTTCTTCGACCTGTCGCCGTCCTCGTCCATCGCGTGCGTGGTGTGGCCGTTCGCCGCGAGTGCCTTGTGCATCCCCACCACGATGTACTTCGTGCCCGGGTTCGAGCGCGCCGCCTTCAGGTCGTTCTGCAACCACGCGAGCTGGCTGTCGCCGAAGCCCTTCTGGCTGACGTTGTCGAGCGCGATGAAGTGGAGCCCGCCCGGCAGGTCGGTGCCGTAGACCACCTTGTCCCCGAAATTGCTCTTCACGGGCGTCTCCTTCGTCCCCAGGAAGCGCCGGCGAAAGTTCTTCTCCGGGTTCGCGCCGTGGAGCCGCTCGAGAAAGCCGACGCGGAACACGCCGAACTGGTCGATCTCATGGTTCCCGAGCACCGGGTAGAAGGGGACGGGCTGGAGCAGGGACAGCTCTTTCTGGAACTTCACGTCCAACTCGGGGGTGAGCTCCATGTCGCCGAGGAAGATGAACGCCGACGCGCCCCGCCGCTTCGACTGGTCGAAGGCCCAGGGGATCACGTGGTTGACGTCGTTCCGCGAGTCGCCGCCGATCAGGTAGCGGGCCGTGCCCGGGGGCGGCGGCGCGGGGGCGGGATTCTCCGCGTGCGCGGCGGGGCCGGTCAGAAGCGCGAGGGCGAGAAGGCCCGGGAGCGCCGCGCGCCAGGGAGCGGAGGGGGCGTTGGAGAACATGCTGCACCTCGAAGCCGCGTTTGCTGATGTCACTTGGGAGTGCGTGCCTGTATATCTCGCGTACCGAGCGAGTTCAAGGCAAACTTCACCGTCGGGACGCCGCCGGCCGACGGCCCGCGGACGTTTCCATTTGCCTCCGGCCCCTCCCCTCGGATAGAATCCGCCGCCCGCGTCGGAGCTTACCCTCCGGCGCTTCGCCCAACGAGTCCGCCTCCCACCTGTCCGTGCAGAGAGGTTCCCCATGCAAGCCCCCCGCCCGTTGCTTGTCGCCGCGACTCTGGCATCGGCGCTCTTCGCGGCCGCCGCGGTCGCGAGCGCCGAAGAGCCGCGCAAGGTGACCTCCGTGGAGGGGATCACCGAGTACGCGCTCGACAACGGCCTCCGCGTGCTCCTCTTCCAGGACGACTCGAAGCCGGCCGTGACCGTGAACGCGACCTACCTCGTCGGCTCGCGGCACGAGGGCTACGGGGAATCGGGGATGGCCCACCTTCTGGAGCACATGCTCTTCAAGGGCTCGCCACGCCACCTGCAAATCTGGAAGGAGCTGCAGGACCACGGCGCGCAGTTCAACGGGTCGACCTCCTACGATCGCACGAACTACTTCGAGACCCTCCGCGCGACCGACGAGAACCTCGAATTCGCCCTCGACCTCGAGGCCGATCGCATGGTGAACAGCTTCGTGGCCAAGAAGGACCTCGACTCGGAGTTCTCCGTCGTCCGCAACGAGTTCGAGATGGGCGAGAACAATCCGCTCGGCGTCCTGGCGGAGCGGTTGATGTCCACCGCGTACCTCTGGCACAACTACGGCAAGGACACGATCGGCTCCCGCGAGGACATCGAGCGCGTCCCGATCGAGCGGCTCCAAGCCTTCTACCGCAAGTTCTACCAGCCCGACAACTGCGTCCTCGTCGTGGCCGGCAAGTTCGACGAAAAGAAAACCCTTGCACGGATCGTCGCGCTCTTCGGCGCCATTCCGAGGCCGGCCCGCAAGCTCGAGGAGACCTATACCTGGGAGCCGACCCAGGACGGCGAGCGCGAAGTGACCCTGCGACGCGTCGGCGACGTGCAGGCGCTCCACCTGGCCTACCACGTCTGCGCCGCGGCGCATGAGGATTTCGAGCCGCTCCGGGTCCTCGCCGACATCCTGGACGCGGACCAGACGGGCAGGCTCTTCAAGGCCCTCGTGCAGCCCGGCCTCGCCACCCGGGTGAGCGCGAGCGTGGACGCGCTCCACGACCCCGGCGTCCTGGACGTGAGCGTGCAGGCGCGGACCGACCAGCCGCTCGCCGAAATCCGGAAGCGCCTGCTCGAAACCCTCGACGGCCTCGCGCGGGAGAAGTTCACCGAGGAGGAGCTTGCGCGGCCGAAGCGCGCCGCGGTGAAGAGCTTCGATGCCCTCCTGAGCGACCCGAACCGCGTCGGCGTTTCGATCAGCGAATCCGCGGCCTGTGGCGATTGGCGGCTGCTCTTCGTCCACCGCGACCGCATGGCCAAGGTCAGCGCCGAGGACGTCCAGCGCGTGGCGGCGCGGTATCTGAAGCCGAGCAACCGGACGATCGGGACCTTTGTGCCGGAAAAGGCGCCCGATCGCGCCGAGATCCCGCAGACGCCCGACGTGGCGGCCCTCGTGCGCGAGTACCGCGGCGGGGCGGAGATGAAGCGGGGCGCGGCCTTCGAGGCCACGTACGCCTCGATCGAAGCGCGGACCACGCGGTCAGCCCTGCCGTTCGGCATGAAGCTCGCCCTTTTACCGAAGGAAACGCGGAACGACAAAGTAGCGCTTTCGATGAACTTCCGGTATGGCTCCGCGGCCGACCTCGCGGGCAAGACCGAGTCCGCCTCCTTCGCGGAGCGCCTCCTCCTGCACGGGACGAAGAAGCACACCCGGCGCGAGCTGCAGGACCAGCTCGACACGCTTCTCGCGCGCGTGAGCATCGGCGGGGGCGGCGGCGGCGGGCGGGGTGGGCGCCGTGGCGGCGGCGGCGGGGCCGCGCCGGGCGTCCTCGAAGTGTCGATCGAGTGCGACCGGGCGCATCTCGCGGCCGTGCTCGACCTCGTCACGGAAGTTCTGCGCGAGCCGGCCTTCCCGGCCGAGGAGTTCGAGAAGGTCAAGAAGGAGAACCTGGCGTCGCTCGAGGAGCGCCTTTCCGATCCGCAGTCGCTCGCGATGAACGAGATGGAGCGGCGGCTGCACCCCTACCCGGCGACCGACGTGCGGTACGTGCCGACGACCGCGGAGCGCATGGAGCGCGTGAAGGCCGTGACGCTCGACGACGTGAAGGCCGTCTACGCGGGCCTCTTCGGAGCGAACACGTCCGAAGCCGCGGCCGTGGGGGAGTTCGATCCGGCGGAGCTGAGCGCGGCGCTCGAGAAGCACTTCGGCGATTGGAAGAGCCCGAAGCCCTTTGAACGGATCGCGGCGAGCTACCTGCCGACGAAGCCCGACTCGCTCGTGCTGGAAACGCCCGACAAGGCGAACGCGGTCTTCGGCCTCGGCACGAGCCTCGAGCTGCGGGACGACGAGCCCGATTATCCGGCGGTCTTCATGGCGAACTTCATTCTGGGCGGCGGTTCGAGCGCGCGCTTCGTGAACCGCATCCGCCAGAAGGAGGGGCTGTCCTACTCCGTGCGCTCCAGCCTGTCCGTGGGCTCGTTCGATCGCGCGGGGACGTTCACGGCGTCCGGCATCTGCGCGCCGGAAAACGCGGAGAAGGCCCTAGGCTGCGCGCGCGAGGAGCTGGCGCGCTTTTTCGCGGACGGCGTCCCTCAGCAGGAGCTGGACGATGCTCGGAAAGGACATCGGCAGTCGATCGAGGTGCAGCTCGCGAACGACGCGGGCGTCGCGGGGCTGCTGGCCGCGGGCCTCTACCACGGTCGTACGCTGAAGTTTTCCGAGGACCTGCTGGCGAAGCTCGACGCCCTCGGGCCGAAGGACCTGAGCGCGGTGTTCGCGAAATACGTGAAGCTCGAAGGCCTCTTCGTCCTTCGCGGCGGCGACTTCTCGAAGAAGGGTGAAAGTGCGCCGGCCGCGGGGAACGCGGACAAGCCGGGGAAGCCCGCCGGCGGCGCGAAGGCGCCCGCGGCGGGGCAGGGTGCAGGGGCGGGGGAGTAGGAAAGGGTTGTCAGTGGGCGACGCACGGCGTCCTGCTCCCGCGAACGACGAGCCACAATTCGATAGCTTCGGCCCTCGTGGGACCGCTATAATCGAACTCGTCCCGCGGGTCGACACCCACGAGAGGAAGTTGTTTGCCTTGCCCGTGCGAATCCGGAGGCTGCCATGCCCGACCTGGCCGAAGTTCTCAAACACGCTCTGAATTTGGACGTGCGTGATCGGGCGGCCCTGACGGAGCGGATCCTCGCCAGTCTGGAGGCGTTGAGTCCGGAGGAGGCCGATCGGCTCTGGGCAGAGGAAGCCGAGAGACGCCTGGAGGAATATCGAGCGGGCGGAGTGCAGGCAATTCCCGCCGCGGAGGTACACAAGAGGGCCCAGGGACTTCTCCACTGATCCAGGTCTTGTATCACACGGCGGCGAGCGAGGAGCTGCTCGACGCGCTCGGTTACCTGGAACTCCGAGTCCTCGGGCTGGGCAGACCGTTTCTGGCCGAGGTCCAGCGGGCCGAGGGCATCCTCCTTGCGCATCCCGAGGCCGGAGTGGTGATACGACCGGGCATCCGCAAGTACATTCTACGGAAGTTCCCCTACTCGCTTCTGTACTCGATCGTGGACGACGGCCTCCTCGTCATCGCCCATCAAAGTCGCCGTCCGGGCTACTGGAGCGGGCGAGCCAGGAAGGCCCCGAAAACCTCGGACGGGAGTGGGACCTAGCGCCCAGTTGACGAAGCCCAAACACGACTCCTGGGGGCGCGGGCCTCCCTCCCTCGCTCGCTGCACGCGAGCTACGGAGCGCGGACCGGTCCGCGCGATCCGGCACACCGCGTTCGATTCACCGGCGCCGTGACGACGACCGCAGACGAACTTCGTCAACGGGAGCCTCGTGCCGCATCGCGGATCTGCCCGCGTGAGTCGAGTAACCATCGTTCGGTGGGCAGCTCATGCGGCTCGACTTGCGCGGCGCGACGTCGGCGCAGAAGTGGGCGCTCTGGACGCTCTTGGGCTTGGGGTCCGCCACCTGGGTGGGAGGCTTGGGCTTTCTCGCCCTGCGCGCGGCCTACCATCTGCATGCGCGGCCGGTGCCCACGCTCCTGGCCGCCGCCGCGGAGGGGGTGGGCGCCTCGATCCTGTACTGGCCCCTCCTGCTCACGACCTTCATCCCGCTGGGCTGGCTCGCCTGGGTCGCCCTGACCCCGCGTGAAGAGGCCCCCGGCGCGGGCGGCGTCAGCGCCGACATCGCCGGCGAGGAGGAGTTTCTCGGGCCGGGGCTGCGGAAATTCCTGGGCGCGAGTGTCGAGACGCTGGCCTTCCGCTCGTGCGGTTTTGACGCGAGCCATGTCCCGAATCTGGACGCGGCGCTCGAGGACTTCGGCAAGGAGCCGGGTACCACGGCGCGCAGCGTCGGGTGGATCCCGGAGGGCGGGATCCAGATGGGCAACACGCTGGTCTCGCTCGTCGGCACCCGCCGCAAGGGGGTGCTGGACGACGAGGGGCTCCGCGTGGGCCCCATCGAGGAGCGCGCTTTCCCGACCGGCGCGGAGCGCGAACGCGCGTGCCTGGTCCGGGGCGTGCGTCTCTTCACGCGCGGCGACGTGAAGCTGGTGGTCCAGGTGAGCCAGAAGGAAACCTACTTTTCGGAGAGCGCCCCGCTCCTCCTGGAGGTGACCTCCCCTTCGCGCGAGGCGACGCAAGAGCTGCTCGACTACGTGAAGCGGCACCTGGAGCGCCACAACGTCTATCGCGGCGCCATCGTGTCCCTCGACGTCGACCGCATCGGGCGCCCGCGCGGCGAAGGGGACCAACTCGGGATCCAGTTCCACGCGTACCCGACGGTGGCGGCGGAGGAACTCATCCTCCCGGCCGCGACGCGCGAGTTGCTGGTCCGCAACACCCTGGGCTTCGTCGAGCGCCGCCCCGCGCTGCGACGCGTGGGCCAGGACCTGCGGCGCGGCCTGCTCTTCCACGGCCCGCCCGGGACGGGCAAGACCTACGCCGTGCGCTACCTCTCCCGCGCCCTCCCCGGCCACACGACGCTCCTGGCCACCGGCGAGAACCTCGGACAGGTCGCCGCCTACTTCCGGCTGGCGCGCATCCTCGCCCCGTCCCTCCTGGTTTTCGAGGACATCGACCTGATCGCGGAGGAGCGGAGCCTCTCGCCCGGCGTGACGCACACCCTGCTCAACTCGCTCCTCAATGAGATGGACGGGCTCAAAGGGGATGCGGAGGTGGTGACGGTCCTGACGACAAATCGCCCGGAAGTGCTGGAGCCCGCGCTCGCCGCTCGACCGGGTCGCGTGGACCAGGCGGTCGAGTTTCCGCTCCCGGACGCCGAGTGCCGGCGCCGGCTCTTCGCCCTGTACGGCCGCGGCTTGCAACTGCGTCTGGAAAAGGAGGACGACTTCGTCCAGCGCACCGACGGGGCCAGCCCGGCCTTCCTGAAAGAGCTGTTCCGGCGCGCGGCGCTCGCGGCCGTGGGTCTCGAGGGCGGCGACGGCGCGGGCGGAGACGGCGTCGACGGTCACGGCGACGGAGTGGACGGCGCCGACAAGCCGGCGGGCGCGGCGCGGGGAGAACTCCGGGTCGGCGATCTGGAGCTGGATGCCGCGCTGCGCGAGCTGACGCTCTCCGGGGGGCCGCTCACCCAGGCGCTGCTCGGCTTTCGGTCGGGCGCCCGCGGCGGGCGGCAGGACGAGTGATGCCGGCGCGGGAACGGAACCGCGACGGTGGACCGGCGGCCTCCTTCGCGGTCACCTCCGCCTACGCCTATTCGAAAAGGCAGCGTTCACCGGAGGAAGCTGCTTAACCACGGAGGCACGGAGTCACGGAGGACGCACGGAGGTGAGCAGGAGCCTGACGAATTTCCTCCGTGAACCCTCCGTGTCTCCGTGGTGAACGCTTTTTTCGGAACGAGGGGACGAGCCCGTTGCGAAGCGTGACTGGGATTTGAACCCTGCGGACTCTTTGAGGGATGACCGCGTTCATGCCCAGAGTGCGTAAGCCCTCCCCGGCTGCAGTGACCAAGCTCCTCAGGGAATCCGGTGGGAAGACCCTGGACGGCGTTCGGGGCGCCCTGGCGCTGCCCGAGGCGACCGCCCTGCTGCCGGTCCTGCGCGCCCTGATCGAGAAGGGCAAGCTCCGCGAAGTGCCGGGTCTTGCAGGGGCGGCCTCGACCTTCGTCACGCTTCCGCCGCTTCCCCGCGCCCGACTGAGAGTGCCCCCGCCGCCCACCGGCGCGAAGCGCGACCTGGGCCCCTCCGACCTCCTCAGCCCCGCGAGCTTCCGGAAGCTGTCTAAGGTGTTCGCCCTAGAACGCGCGCGACGCGCGAAGCAGCGTGCGACGCTCGACGCCTACGGCGAGAAGCTGGGCGCCCAGCTCGGGGCGCTGGAGCCCTACGCGGGGTCCGCGGTCCACGCGGATGCGCTCGCCCGCGCGCGGGGGGAGCTGCGGGAGGCGCAGGAGCGGGTGCGGGCGCTCGGAGTGCGCCTGGCGGCGATCGAGGAGGAGCTGGCGAGGCGCGAGGCCGTGGCGACCGGGATCGTGGCGGCGGCCCTGTCCGGCCTCCCCGTGCCGTCGGCATCCGCGGCAAGCGGCGACGTCCCGCCGGGCATTTTGCCGGCCGTCCCGCCCACCGACACCGCGGCGCGCGCTCGCATGGTCGAGCGCATCCGCACCCGCTATCCCGAGGTGGACGACCGCGGCCGGTTCTTCGGCGCCGTGCCGATCCCCCGGCTCCTCGAAGCCCTCGACCTCGACGCGGGCGCCCCTGTCGATCGCGCAACTTTCCACGCGGCCCTGCTCGCCCTCGCCGCCACGGCGCAGGTGGACCTCAACCCCATGAATGATCCGACCCGCCTGACGGACGCGGAACGAGCCGCCGACCTTCGCCACCCGGATGGCTCGCTCCGGCACTTCGTCGTCTGGCGCAGGTCATGAAAGGGACGGAGATGACCACGCCTCCCCGCGGCGGCGGCAGCCCGCCGACCAGCCCCTTCCGCGACCGCGTGGTCGACAAGCCGTGGGACGACACGGTCGACGTGGAGGCCATCCACGCGGAGGCGACCGAGCAGATTCTCTCCGTGTTCGACGAGGTGACCCGCTCGATCAAGTCCCGCTCGTTCCTCCTGCTCGCGCCGGCCGGCGAAGGAAAGACCCACCTCCTTAGCCGGATCCGCCGCCGCATCGCCGACCGCGGCTCGTTCATCTTCGTCCCCCCGTATTTCGAGGCCGCAACGCTTCCGCACTTCGTCCTGCGGCTCGTCATCGAAGGCCTGGGCCAGCCCGTGGCCGGACGCTCGTACACGCAGCTCCACGCTTTTCTCGCGCACGCCTTCTCCGCCGCGCTTGTCGACATTCTCGAACGCCCGGAGTTCCGACAACACGAGACGAACCGCCGCACCCGGCAGGAGCTGTCGGAAAACCCGCTCGACGTCCTCCAGCGCGTGCGCTGGGGCAGCGCCGATCGCAAGGCCGTCGAGGCCCTCGTGCCCGCCCACTTCTCGGAGCGCGAGCCCCAGGTCGACGAAACCTACTTGCAGATCCTGCTCCGCTACTTCCGCTCTCCGGAAAACGTCGTCGCCAAGAAGTGGCTCAAAGGTACGGAACTTTCCGAGGCGGACCTCCGCGTCCTCGGCGTGCCCCGGTCCCTCTCCACTTCCGAGGACGCGATGCTCGGCCTGCGCACCCTCGGCTGTCTCGCCCGCTTCTACAAGCCCTTCTTCCTCTGCTTCGACCAGATCGAAACGCTCGGCGTGGAGGAGGGCGGGGACGCGCAAACGGCCCTTTTCAAGTTCGTGACCAACCTGCGCACGGACATCCCGCGCTTTCTCGTCCTCGTCAGCTCTCTCCCCGAGACGTGGCAGGACATCCGCGGCAAGCTCCCCGCGTCCGTGGTCGACCGCGTCCAGGAGTCGGTTACCACGCTCGTCCACCCGAACGCGGCGCAGGTGCGCAGCGTCGTGCGCGAGCGGCTCCGCCGGCTCACCCCGGAAGCGGCCGAAACCTGGGAAGCGCATGCGTTCGCGGCGCCGTTCTTCGAAGAGCTGTGCAGCCGCAGCCTCACGCTCCGAAGATCGCTCGAGGAGTGCGATCTGCGCTTCGCTCGCGGGCTGGACCCGAAGGGCCACCCGGGCGCGGGAGCGGCGCCGCGCTCCGAGGAGGACCTGCTGGCGGGCCTGCTCGGGGAGGCGGAGGCCGCCCTTCCCCAGGAGCCGGACGGGCTCACGCTCGACGAGGGCGCGCTCACGAATGCGCTCCAGCTCGCGCTCGAAGGACAGGTCGGCGAGCCGGGCGCCGACGGACGGCGACTGCAGGCGGTCCGGCGGTGCAAGGGGAAGTACCCGGCACTCGAGCTGGAGGTGTCGACGCCGGCCGGGACCGAGCGCTGGCTGCTGGCATTCTCGTCGACGGAGAATGGAAACAGTTTCGCGGCCTTCGTGAACGCCCAGGTGAAGAGAGCCGGCGAGTGCGGCGCCCGGCGCGTCCTCCTACTCCGGCCCCCGGGGCTGGAGCACATCCCGGACACCTGGAAGGCAAGCCGCAAGCACCTCGAAGAACTCGCCCCCCACGGCGTCGAGCTCGTCCCCCTCGACCGCGCCTCCCATCTCCGGCTCATGGCCGCCCGCAAGGTCGTCGCGCGCGCCGATTCCCAGGACATCACCTTCGGCAAAGACGTGGTGCGCCGCCGGACGGTCGAGGCCTTTTTTCGGCGGCGGCGCGTGCTCGCGGAAACCGCCGTGATTCGGCTGATCATTCGGCTCGAGGCCGCGTCCGCCCCAGCGCCCGCGAGCCCCGCCGCCGCGCCCCCACGTCCGAGTGCCCCACCGGCTTCGCCGCCCGCCACCGAGCCTGCGCGGGCGGGGGCGCCGGCGCCGACACCCGCCGCGGACACCATCGAAGGCGTGCTCCTCGAGCTCCTGGACCTGCACCGGATCGTCACCGTCGGCAAGGTCGTCGAGCACTTGCTCCGCGTGCCCGCCGCCGCCGCGCCGGCGCCGGATGCCCTCCGCGCCCGCGTCCAGGAGGCCGCCGAGCGGCTGCAAGCGTCCGGCCGGCTCCTGCTTTTCCGCGGCGAAGAGACCACGCTCTGCCGGGCCCCCGACGCCGCGAGGGGCTAAGCGCCCGCGCAAAAATAACTGCGCAGATTCGGACCTCGAGGCTCGTGGGGGCGCGGCCCTCTGGGCCGCGCTGCGCGGGCCGGAGGCCCGCGCCCCCAGGCATCGGTCGATCCACGGAAATGTAAAGTGATTCTTGCGCGGGCGCTAAGTACCGCCCCACAGAATTGGGTGACCAATTTGCTCGGCGATTTTGGCCGCCCGCTTCGTTGCGCTCACTCGCCGTAATTCTCCGTTACTACGCCTCGCTCGCGCGCGTCGCGGGCGGCCAAACTTGCCTTCGCCTATTGGGCACCGACTTCCGTGGAGCGGTACGAAGCCATGCGCCGCCTGTCCGTCTCGCGCATCCGCACGGCGCTTCGCTGCCCGCGCCTCTTCTGGCTCGCGGAGCGCGAGGACCGACCCGACTTTTTTTCGCGCGCCGGGAGCGAACTGACGCTCGGCGCGCTCTTTCACGACGTCATGTCCGAGTGGATGGCGCAGGCCCGGACGGACGAGCATCTGGCGGCATCGGTCGCCGCGGCCGACTCGCCGGCCGCGTTGGCCAGGCTCCTCCACGAGCACCTCTACGACCGCGTCCTGGGTCGCGCCCTGGCCGCGCGTGCCGCGCCCCTCGCGAAGCAAGGAGACGCCGTCGCCCGCCTCTGGACGTCCTTCCGAAGCGCAATGGCCTTTCTCGCCGCGCTCCTCGCGGAGTCTCGCGGCAGCCTCTCCGCGGATCGGCTTCTGCCGAGCGTCTTCGTGGCGGAAGAGCTGCCGCTCCGCGCGCCCGTCCCGCTTGCGAGCGGCGAATCGGTCGAAGTCGTCGGTCGGCTGGACGCGCTCGTGCACGACCCCGCGTCCGACTCCTACTCGCTCCTCGAGTACAAGCTCTCGGATCGCGAGGACCCGGACCTCGATCTGGTTCAAGTCGCGCTCTACGCGCGGCTCCTGGAGCTGTCGCACGGCGTCCGCTCGCTACCGGTGCTCCTCTATTTCACCCCGGAGCTGAAGCGCCAGCATCTCGACCGTACCGACGTGGAGCACCTCCTGGAGCAGGTCGTTCAGACCGTCCTGGAAAGGTCGCTCGCGTGGCTGGCGTGGGCGCCGGGCTGCGCGCCGGAGTCCGTGCCCTCGACCTACGACCCGCAGCTCTGCCGGGTCTGCCCGAACGAGGCGCGCTGCCGCGAGGTGTTCGGGCCCGCCCGAAACCATCGCGAGCACGCGTCACAGGGTGAACTGTTCTGCGGACCTGCGTTGCTTCGCCGCCGCGTGGCGCCCGCCCCGCCCCTCGACCCGATGGTCGCGCCCCCCGAGATCCTCCTCGGCGCCGAGCGGCCTTCCGGTCAGTATGCGATCCTCGGCGTGCACGGAGATCGCCGCGTCGCGCTGGAGCTCGACGGCACGCAGGTCGTCAGCCTGTTCGGCGTGCAGCGCAGCGGCAAGAGCTACACGCTGGGCACGATCCTCGAGGGCGCGACCATGCCGGCGACCGGCGTCGCGCGCCTGCCCGCCCCGCTCGCCGGCGTCGTCTTCCACTACAGCACCGCGCAAGAGTACGCGCCGGAGGCCCTGAGCATGCTCGAGCCGAATTCGGACCCGGCCCAGGTCGCGGCCCTGGCGGAGGCGTACCACGCGCGGGCGGCCGGGCATCCCGACATGGCGCTCCTTGTGCCGCCGGGCAAGCTGGCCGAGCGCCAGCGCGAATTCCCGTCCATGGAAGTCCGGCCCATCGGCTTCTCGGGCCGGGAGCTGTCCATCTCCGACTGGAAGTTCCTCATGGGCGCGGTGGGCAGCCGCGCGCTCTACATGAAGCAGTTCAATGCGCTCGCGCGCGAGCTGCGGGAACCGGTCTCGCTCGAAGCGCTGGAGCGCGCCATCGACGGGTCCGCCATGTCGCGGTCGATCAAGGCCCTGGCCCAGGAGCGACTCAGTTTCGCGCGGCCGTTCGTGTCCGAGGGCGTGCCCCTGGCGGCGCTCTGCCGGCCGGGGAGGCTGCTCATCGTGGACCTGCGCGACGAGCTGATCGACCAGGAGGAGGCGCTCGGCCTCTTCGTGGTGATGCTCCGGATCGTGAGCAACTGTGGACTGGGGGAACATGGTTTCAACAAGATCGTCGTCTTCGACGAGGCCCACAAGTACATGCGAGATCGCGCCCTCGTGGACGGCATGGTGGAGGTCGTCCGCGAAATGCGTCACCGCGGCACGTCGGTGATGATCGCGTCGCAGGACCCGTCGTCCGTGCCCGCCTCCGTCATCGAGCTGTCCACGCAGGTCATTTTGCACCGGTTCACGTCCCCGCAGTGGCTGAAGCACCTGCAGCGCGTGAACACGGCGCTGGGCGAGCTTTCCGCGAGCGACCTGGTCGGCCTCGAGTCGGGC
Source organism: Planctomycetota bacterium (assembly GCA_016197205.1). Taxonomy (GTDB): domain Bacteria; phylum Planctomycetota; class MHYJ01; order WSZJ01; family JACPWG01; genus JACPWG01. The sequence goes on along the minus strand of JACPWG010000153.1, from coordinate 2,764 downwards.
CAGGCGCTGCTCTGGTCGCGCACCGCCACGGATCCGGAATTCACGCGCCGCGCCGTTCGCGTGCAAATGCGTCCGCGGCTCACGCGCCACGGCGGCGAGACCCGGAGCGCCACGGGCGGGACGTCGAGTGGTTGATCGCCGCAGGCGCGGACCTTCGTCGCGCGCGGCTACCTTTGCCGGCATTCCCTCTGAGAGGATCACGAATGAAGTCGAGCCCCGGGTCAAGGCCCCACGGGCGTCGCCCGTCGAAAGCGCGACCTCCACGCCCGGCCGCAAGGCCGTCGCCGACGCGCGGCCGCACCGAGCCGGGACGCGCCCGAGTGGAGCCCGCTCGCCGTCAAACGGCGCCCGCGCGCGGCCGCTCGGCGCCGGCGGCGCAGCCCCGCTCCGCGGGCATCGCGGAGATCGCGCGCGGCATCGCCGAACGAGTCCTCTACGCGTCGCTCCGGGGCTCGCCCGCGGACCGGGAGCTGTCGAGGATCCTCCGGACCTGGCGCTCCCTCGGCCCCGCGGATTTGCGCTTTGTCAGCCGGCTGGTCTTCGCGCTCTTCCGCTGGTGGGGCTGGACGCGGCCCTTTCGCGACAAGTCCCTCCATCGCGTGCTCTTCCTCTCGTACTGGCTCGATGGCGGACCGTCCCACCCCGCACTCGCTGCCTGGGGGCCGGCGAAGGAGCTGCAACCGCTCCCAGCCACGGCGACGCTGGACGCTAAGGCGGAGGCCTTTCGGCGGCTGACGCGCGAGCGGCCGAGCGCGGCCTCGCTCGTGCCGGAGTGGTTCGGCGGCATGACCGACGGCCCGGTGCCCGAGTTGATCCAGAGCTTCGCGGGCACGCCGGCCCTCTGGGTCCGCTCCCGCGACGAGGATGCCCAGCCGCTGCTGGGAGAGCTGCGGGCCGCCGGCGTGGAGTCCACGCCGCACCCGGCCGTCGCGCAGGCAATTCGCGTGCGCTCGGATGCGAGCCTGTACGACCTGGAGGCCTTTCAGCAGGGACGCTTCGAGGTGCAGGATCTCGCCTCGCAGGTGGTCGGGCTGGTGTGCGCGCCCGCGCCGGGGGGGCGTTGGTGGGACGCGTGCGCGGGCTTCGGCGGGAAGACGCTCCACCTCGGCTCGCTCATGCGCGGAAAGGGGACCGTCGTCGCCACGGACCTGCGAGGCTACAAGCTCGAGGAGGTCCGGCGGCGCGCGCGGCGCGCGGGCCTGTCGAACATCTCGGCCCGCGAGTGGGACGGCCGCGGTGCGCCCGCGAAGTCGGGCTCCTTCGACGGCGTCCTCGTGGACGCGCCGTGCAGCGGCACCGGGACCTGGCGTCGCAACCCGGACGCGCGCTGGCGCACGAAACCCTCGGACGTCGACGAACTGGCGGTCATCCAGGCGGGGCTGCTCCGCCAATGCGCCGCGGGCGTGAAGCCCGGCGGCCTGCTGGTCTACGCCGTCTGCTCGCTGCTCCGGAAGGAGACGACGGACATCGTCGACGCCTTCCTCTCGGAACGCCGCGAGTCGTTCGTCCTGGACCCGGCGCCTCACCCGCTCTCCGGCGAGCCCACCGATGGGCGCGTGTGGGTGTGGCCCCAAAGCTCGGAAGGAGACGGCATGTTCGTCGCGCGCATGCGCCGCGCGGCGACGACGGCCCCCACCGAACCGCGAGCATGAGCGAGCGGTCCCGCTGCGTTCGGAGGCCACCGGAAAATGGGGACACGTACTATTATTTTCGCCGAGACATAAATGGGGACAGTTGTGCGCCGTGAAAGGTGCTTGAGACCAGCGGGTGCAAGTCCCGCCGCGGCGCCGGCGAGGGAAAAGTGATCGGCATCGGGAAGTGAACCGAACAGCCTAAGCGCGTCCCGCTAACCCGTCGTCAGGACGCTTTCCGGAGACGGCAAAGTAGTACTCCCACAATCTGCGCACGCGGGGAGGGAGACGCAGCTCGGGAAGGAGGCAGCGGACTTCTCCCCAGTCGAGCCGGCGCACGTCCTCCCATCGGCCATGCACGAGGACCTCGCCGATCCACCAGCGGCGGGTCCACGGGTCCTCGGCGTCGAGCTTGCTCGGATCGCAGGACCAGATGATGTAGGGGGCCGTGGGGAGGGGACGCATGCGGACCACCTCGCAGGGAGCGACCCGGGAGACGACTCATGCGGGCTAGCTTTGGGATTTTACCACGCGACGGCTGTTCGAGCCAACCAGAACCCGCGGTGTGCGCGAACGGCGAGCCGGCGCCACTCCGAACCGCGAGCGTGAGCGAGCGGTCCCGCGGCCTTTGGAGGCCACGCCCCGTTCGACACCCGGGCTGCGCGCTCCCGGGGAACCCTGAGTACCGCTCCACGGCAGCCGGTGTCCAGTGGACGAAGGCGAGTCCGGCCGCCCGCGAGGAGTGAGCCAGGCGTAGTCCTGGAGAACCACGACGAGCGAGTGCGGCGCCTGCGCCCCGAAGCGCCGCAGCGCGAAGGGGGGAAGCAGGGGGCCGACATCGCCGAGCCAACCGGGCCCCCGATTCCGTGGGGAGGTCCTGAGGAGGACAAGGCCAGCACGGCCACGCTTCCCCCCGCCCGCTTGCCCTGGCTCGTTGTTTCCCTTGTCGTGGGGAGGCTCCGGCAGCTAGAATCGGGAGATCTCCGGTCGGACCGCGGCCAAGGGCGGCCGAAGGCGTTCTCCGACGAAGGGACCCGAATGAAGCCCGAAGCGTCGAGTCGAAAACTCGTCGAGGTGCTTGCGCAGTACCCGGCGATCCGCTTCGCCTATCTCTTCGGGAGCGAGGCGCGCGA
>JACPWG010000152.1 GCA_016197205.1 Planctomycetota bacterium | reverse complement strand
CGGGCGCGGGCAAGGGCACCGCTTCTGGCAGCGGTACTGGGAAAGCGGGTGGGTCGAGCGCGGGGCGTGGTACCGGCTCAGCGGCCGGGAAGGGTGGCGCTCGCGGCGCTCGTGGCGCCGCCGGTGCGCGTGGCGCGTTGGGGGCGCGTGGCGCGGCGGCAGCGCGCGGCGCAGCAGGCGCGCGCGGCGCCCGCGGCGCGCGCGGTGCCCGTGGGTTCGGCGCACGCGGGCTCGGCGGCCGAGGCGGGCTCGCCGGGTTTGGAGGCAAAGGCGCCATTGCAGGCAAGGACGGCATCAACCTGTCCGGAGGGTTCGTGTTCCCGAGCGGCGGCTCCCTCTCGGGCACGTCGGGCAAGCTCACGGATGGACTGGCCGGCTTGGGCGAGGCCCTGGCCGAGGTCAGTTTCGTGCCGCCGGTCGAAGAGCTCCCGGAATGGCCGCCTCAGCCTCACGAACCCGGCCACCTGAATCGAAAGCAGCGCGAGACCGTGACGGTCATGGTTTCGATGTTTGCGATCGCCGGCGCGGCCGGTCGCAGGCGGTTCATGCGCCGGTAGGTCATGTCGGTCACCTTGAAAGGGCTGGTGATAAGGCCTGCCCCGGCAAGCGCGATCGACGAGGCGCCAACGGCGGCGATGCCGCGAGCAAAGGCGAACGCGGGCGTCGTGCTTGGGGCACCTTGCACCCAACCTTACCCGCGCAGGGAGTGTGCTCTCTCTTTTCGCTGAAACTTTTCCTCGACGGAATCGACTTCGGCGATAACATAGTGGGGGCCTGTAAGAAGATAACTTGCCCGTTTAACGGGCAGGGGAGCGAATTGAATTCTCCCTGCTCAATTTTCAAAACTCAGACAAGGCTCAAGGTTCGATTCTCAACGCCCCGCCTGGAACGCAGCTCGAGCACGGAATCGCGGACTCTGAGCCTTGAATTTCGAGCATGGTTCAAATCCGGGTTACAGCTTGCCGCCGGCCGCCTACCGTAGGGGCGCCCCTTGTGGGCGCCCGCGATTGGCTGCAAAGCGTTAGACTGCGCGGTGTCGAGACGAGGGCGGGCACAAGGCCCGCCCCTACGTCCCGACAACGATCCGTGTGACTCGTACGCCGCCCAATTTGAACCGTGCCGAAATTTGAGCCTGGTCTGGAAATTGATCATCGAGTCTTGAGCCTTTTCCTGAAGAGTTCCCTGGTGTCCGATCTGCATGAGTTGTTTCTTGACGGGCCCTAGCGGTCCGTAGGAAGCAGCCTAGGTGCGCCGCAAGCTGACTACCTCCGGTCTTCGGTCGTTGAGGTCTTCGCGGTTCGCGCACGGTTACTCCGGCACACTGCACGAGGGTCGAGTGATCTCGAATTTCCATCGTCACCGCTCCTTCCTGGGACCAATACCTGCCCTCTTGCCGCTGCTTGCCGTCGTGGGCGGCCTGCTCGTCGCACAGGAAACGGCCCCGCCTGCCCAAGCACCGCCCGCGCAGGCGCCGCCTGCCGCGCAGCCGCCCGCCCAAGCCCCGCCTGCCGAGCAGCCGCCTGCTGAGCAGCCGCCTGCTGAACAGCCGCCCGCTCAAGCACCGCCCGCGCAGGCGCCGCCCGCCCAACAGCCGCCCGCCGAGGCCCCGCCCGCCCAGGAGCCGCCCGGTCAGACTCCCCCCGCGCAGGCGCCGCCATCCAAGGAGCCCCCGGCGCAGTCGCCTCCCGAAGCCACACCGCCTGGCACGACTCCGCCGGCCCAAGGCCCGCCGAACCAGACTCCGCCGGAAAAAGGGCCTCCTGCCCAGGCCCCGCCCGCAGGGTCGCCGCCCGCGCAGACCCCCCCCACTCCCGGTGCTCCGGGGAGTCAGCCTGCGACCAAGGACTCGACTCCCGCGCAACCCCCGGCGCCCGGGGCCGCCGCCGCACCTGCGGAGGCGGACGCGGGCAAGATCCGCATCTCGAAAGTCAACTTCAGCGGCAATACCGCCGTGAAGACCGAAGACCTTGTTCGTTTTCTCGCGCCCCTGCTTGGACGTCCCTTCACGATGGAGGGGCTCCAGGACCTGACGGAACGCGTGACACGAGAATACGAGCGTCGTGGGTTTGCCACCGCGCGTGCCTACCTGCCGCCCCAGGAAATCAAGGACGAGACGCTCACGATCGCGATCCTCGAAGGTGCAATCGATGAGATCATCGTCGAGGGGAACAAGCATTACTCCACCGAATTCCTCGTGGGCCGCCTGCGGCGCTCGGTGCGGAAGGGCGTGCTCAGCTATCCAGACCTGGAGCGCGCCATTCTCCTCCTGAATGAGTTTTCCGACCTCCGCGTGTCTACGCTGATGGAGCCGGGAAAGACGCCCGGCACGACCACCCTGCGCGTCCCGGTCACCGATCGGCTCCCCCTCCACGTCACGTTCAGCTATGACAACTACGGAGGCCACCCCCTCAACGAACATAAGTTCGGCGTCGACGTCGACATCACGAACTTCCTCATTCCCGGCAGCAACTTTGGGTTCGGCGGGTCGACCGGGGAAGACCCGACCACGGCGCTGAATGGCGACCTCTCCTACACGCTCCCCGTCGGCACCGCCGGCGCCACCCTGACCCTGCAGTACAACCAGGGCAATTTCAACATCAACCAGGAGCAAGCGGCGCTCAACATCGTGGGCGACTCCAGGGGCGGGGGCGTTACCTTCACCTATCCCCTGGTCAAGGATCGCTTCACTTCCATTACCGGTTACGTCGGCTTCAATGTCGCGGACAGCCAGCTCTTTCTGGAAAACGAGCGCGTGAGTTTCGATCGCCTCCGCTCCCTCATCCAAGGGGCGAGCTGGAGCGCGATCGACGGGTCGGGACGCACGATCGCTTCGGCCGAGGTCGGGTACGGCTTGGGGGAGGTGTTCGGCGGCATGCCGGACAACGACCCGAATGCGAGCCGCGAAGGAGGGGACAACAGCTTCACGCGGGTCCACTTGAACCTGATCCGGATCCAACAATTCAGCGAGGACATCTACGCCATCTTCAAAGCGAGCGGACAGGGTTCGACCACGCCTCTGGTTTCCGGAGAACAGTTCCAGATCGGCGGCAATGACAGCGTCCGCGGCTACGAGGCCGGAGAATTCTCCGGAGACCATGGCTACAACATCGGCGTGGAGGTGCGCTGGTCCCCCTTGGAGGACGGCGCGCTTCTCCAGGTCGTCAGCTTCCTGGAGTACGCCCAGGTCTTCCGTCAGCTGGCCAGCGAGGAGGAGGAAGCCAGGGAGGATCTGCTCGGGGCGGGCGTGGGGCTGCGCTGCGACCCGTCGGAAGACCTGTCCTTCCACTTCGACGTGGGGTTCCCCCTGGGGCAGGGCCCCTCGTCGCTGAACGACTTCACGATCTACGCCGGGACGTCGATCCGCTTCTAGTAGACCTGCAACTTCGATTCGATGGGTTCTCGCTCGGGCGACCCTGGTGCGTGCCCTGTGTAGCGGACGGGCTGATTGAGGGCCGGGCAAGCACAAGGCCCCACCCTACGCCCCGAACCTGACCCACAGGACCATCCCGGAAGTTCCACGAGTCGGCTGTCGACGAGGTCCAGACACGATGCCTGTGGGCGCGGCCCTCCCTCCTTCGCTCGTTCCTCGCGAGCTACGCACCCGCAGGCCGCCCGGCCGGCCCTTTCAAGGTGGCTTCTCCGCCCGGCTGCCGGCCGCGAGCAGCCTGTTCACTTGACGATGCGACTTGAGCCCGCATTGTGGTGCAGGGCTTCCGCCCCGCACCCGCCCGCGCGCGGACCCTCAAAATCACTTCCCCGCTATCTCCGAGAGCCGCTCCCGCACACTACGGCTCGGTGTTCCCAACGCCGATCGACCCGTCGGTGCAGGGCGGAAGCCCTGCACCACAAGGGCTCGTGGCCATCCGAAAAGAACAGCGGGAAGCTCGCCCCTTCCCTCACCCGGCATCTGATGCTCCGTCTCACAAGAGCCGTTCCGTTCTCCGCACCTTGAAAGGGCCGGCCGCCCGGCGCAAAGGTCCACCGTAGCTTCGACTCGCTGTGACTCGGCTGACGACCGTGTCCGCGGCTCGTCGACGGGCAGTGACCCGACGAGCTGACGAGGGGCCGCGCCGCTTGACTTGGACCGCCCGTGGATCGGGGAAAGCCTCGTGCAGTGCGGCTCTTCCCTCGCTCCCCCCCCTCCCCCCACGCCGCCGACCTCCCCTTTCCGCTTCGCCCTCGTCCGCTTGGCGGCCGCCCCCTCCCCTCCAGGGCCCCGGGCCGCCGCGGCGCCGGGGGTAGCGCGACGCTCGGCGCTCGGCGCCGACGAGCCGCTAATCCATGACGTCCTCTTCATCTCCTGCCGTGTGCAGCGCCACAACGTTGACCACGACCCGGCCGATCGCCTTCTTCAGGATGGCGCGCGAGATGCGAAGCTCGGGCACACCTCCCTTGCGCTTCGCGTAGATGGCCGAGGTCCTGCAAATGCTGACGATGGCCGTGATGTCGCCGGCGTTGTCGACCTTCGCCGTGATGGTGTCGACGAACTCCTGGTCGTTCATGTCGTCCAGTTGGAACCCGGCGTCCCTCGCTTCCTTCAGGTAGAGGTGGGAGACCTCCTCGAACACCTGCCGTGCCTCCTCGTTGATGCGCCGGGACTTGGCGATTCCCTGCGGCGTGCCGGGCAGGACGACCTTAATGCCGAACAGGTTGTCGAGCTTGGTGCCGGGTTCGAAAGTGACCGCGGTCGCAACGACCGACACATTGTCCAGCCGACTCCCGGTCGCGACGAGCGCATCCAATTCGGCGAGCTGGTCCTCATCCTTTTCCTCGAACACTGCATCGATCCGGGGCACAAGGAGCATGAGTCGTTGCCGCCTTGCACTCGAAATGAGAGCCTTCGCGGTTGCGAGCGCGGCCGGATTCCGAGGGTTGAAGACGGTGACCAGGCGATCGAGACCCGCCTCCTTGGCCATCCGCCGCGCGAGCATCTTCTTGCCGGACTGAGGCGGCCCGATCACCAGGATGTCGTTGCCGACCCCGACGCCGGCGTAGGCGTGTGGCTCACGCGCGCGGTCGATTACATCGGCCAGGTCCGCGAGCAAGTGGCTCATTCCGGCCAGCTTGGGGTTGACGGTCGAGAGGGGCGAGTCGTCCAGGCTGAGCGCGATGCGCTCTTTCCGCTTCCTCCGCTCAACGATGAAGTCGAGAAGGCTGGGAATCGTGGCGGCCGCGCCGAGGATGGTCGCAATGAGCAGGATTTGCTCGTTGACGATCGCGTAAATGCCCCCGAAGGTGATCCCTGCCTCGGGCAGGGGTTCGCCCTCGCCTTCCCCTTCCGGTTTGGCGTCTCCCTCGGGTTGAGGCTCGCCGGCAGGTTTTGGGTCACCCGCCGGTTTTGCGTCTCCCACGGGCTTGTGGTCCCCTGCAGGCTTGGTGCCGGCAGCGGGTTTGGTGTCACCGGCCGCCTTCGGGTCCGTCGTGGGCTTGGAGTCGCCGGCGGGTTTCGTGCCGCCGTTTTGCTTCGGATCACCGGCTTTCTTCGGATCGCCCGCAGGCTTCTGATCGCCAGCGGGCTTCGGCTCACCGGCAGACTTGGGGTCACCGGCAGGCTTGGGGTCGCCGGCGGGCTTCGGGTCGCCGGCGGGCTTCGGTTCACCGGCGGGCTTCGGTTCACCGGCGGGCTTCGGTTCACCGGCGGGCTTCGGTTCACCGGCGGGCTTGGGTTCACCGGCGGGCTTGGGCTCACCGGCGGGCTTGGGCTCACCGGCGGGCTTCGGCTCACCGGCGGGCTTCGGCTCACCGGTAGGCTTCGGTTCACCGGCGGGCTTCGGTTCACCGGCAGGCTTGGGGTCGTCCGCAGGTTTCGGATCGCTGGCAGGTTTCGGATCTGCCGCGGGCTTTGGCTCACCGGCGGGCTTCGGGTCGCCATCAGCCATCGCGAGTCCGCAGGCGACCGCAAAGACGACGCAGAGATACGACCACGGCAAGCGCCGTCGGGCCCGCGAAATTGTAACCTTCCAGTTGTGGATCATGGCCGAGAGATCTCCAGAGCGCTGGGGCCGGACAGAGCGGGAATCGTACGGAGAGGTAACGGCTGCCCGTGGCAGCGAATGGACTCGAGGCGAGCGTTCACCCGCGGTCAGAAGCACCGGGGACCGCGACGGAAACGGGTACGTCTTCAACGGTGGGTCGGAGCGCCTCCAGGCGTCCTCCGGGGAGGAGCCTGTACGTCGTGCCCCGCCACGTCACGCGATCTCCCACGAAGCTCGCGCACCAGAAGCCGAAGGATAGTAGGTCCTTCACCGGCAGCAGCCAGAAATAGCGCAGGGTTCGGCGATCGCCGGTGTACAGCCAGGCGATCAAGAACGCAGTCACCGCGCGAATGGCCCAGGTTGCAAGGGCGACGTTCGCAGCCCACGTGGCGCCGAGGTTCGCCAGGAGCAGGAAGAGGGCGAAAGCGCCTCCGTGCGTCAACAGCATGCCGAGGAAGCCCGCCGGGCGGCACACGCGGTAGGTCTTCATCCACCGGAGTTGCCGGCCCAGGAATACTTCCCAGCGATCGCGCCGAACGAGATCGTCGATGGCGTAATTGACGAGTTCGATCCGCTTTCCCGTGCGATGGATCCGGTTGCCGATCTGATAGTCGTCGGCGAGGTAATCGGCGATGGACTCCAGGCCCCCCATGGCCGCGAGGTCCGACTTCCGCGTCGCCATGGTAGCGCCGAGCGCGAAGGAAATGCCCTCGAGCCGGAGCGCGACGAGGACCGCCGGAATGAAATCCACGTTGATGATCAGGGACTCCAGGCCTCCGGCGACCGAGTCCGCCCCATAGCCGCGGTAGAGGCACGTGGTGAGCCCGACCTCGTCGGCCGCAAGCGGGGCGACAAGGTTGCGCAGATAGTCGGGTCCGACCCGCATGTCGCTGTCGCTCAGGACGACGAGCTCGTGCCGCGCCTCGCCGAGCATGTGGTGGAGATTCGACACCTTCTCGTTCGTGCCGATCCGGCGCTCTCCGACCACCAGCCGGATCGACCGCTCCGGGTGGGTGCGCTGGAGCCGCCGGATGACGGGGATCGCAGGATCGGCGGGATCGCTGACGCCGAAGAGGACCTCGAAGTCAGGGTAATCCTGCCGCAGGAAGGATTCGAAATTCGTCTCGGCCTCGTCGTCCAGTCCTTTGACCGGTTTCAGGATCGAGACGGGCGGCGTGTAGGGCGCGAGGCCATGAGTCCCGGCAGCGGGTGCCCCGGCGGGGACCTTCAGGCGAGCGTCACCTGCGCTCTCGCGGGGAGCGGGGGCGGGCGCAGGGGCTGGTGGAGTCGGCACGCCGGACGGTGCCGAGGAGGTGAGAGCGAAGTGCGCCGCGGGCTGTCGCCGAAAGCGAGCCGTGCAGTACAGCGCGAGCCCGTAATAGACGATCGAACTGCCGATCGGAATGACCAGGAGCAGACTGACGATGTGCCAGGCGCTAATGATCTACCCTCCAAAGTTCCTCGGATTTCCCGCGAACGGGCCCCGGCGGCGGTCATCGCCTCCGCGGGCGGCGGAGCAGCGCTCGTCACGGGAGACGGCAGGGACCGGATCGCAGGACGCGGCCGCACCGGCACGACCGCACGGGGGTCCGGGCCCTAGGGCCCGTAAAGGAACAAGTCAGGCACTCACGCCAGTCTGTGCAGGCCGGAAGGCCTGCACCACAAGGGCCTCTTCTCTCCGACGAAAGTGCCGATCCCTGAGTGATTCCTTTACGGGCCCTCACCGGGAACCGACCGGCGTGCCCGGGGCAGCGCCGACGGGCTCGGCCGCGTGCGCGGCGGACACCGCGGCGAACGCCCCTGGGCCGGTGATGGGTAGGGCCGGGGACGAGGACGGGGCCGCGACCGTGGCAGGCCTGCGCCCCTGCTCGGCCGCAAACTCGGCCTTGTGGGCGCGCGAGAAGGCCTTGCGCTTCGACATGAACTTCAGGAAGTCGTACCCCTCCTTCAGCCGGCGGCGCCGCTCTTCCGGATCGAAGATCATCTTCTTCACCGTCCGCGCGATGAATTGCGGGCGGAAGTAGAACTTGTTGTAGAACTTCTCCATCGCCTCGAAAATCTCGACGTTCGAGATCTCCGGATAGCTCACGTTGCAGGTCTGATAGCCGACCTCGCTTACCATGGCGTCCTGGGTGAGGAAACCGTTCGTCCGCGCCCAGTCGTAGAACTTCGTCCCCGGGTAGGGGGAGGCCAGCGACACCTGGATCGTGCCGAGGTCCATCTCGCACGCGTACCGGATCGACTCGCGGATCGTCTCGCGCGTCTCGCCCGGCAGGCCGACGATGAAGGTGCCGTGGACGTGGATGCCGAGCTTCTTGCAGTTCTTGGCGAACTCGTAGCCCTGCTGGATGGTGGTGCCCTTCTTGATCCCGCTCAGGATCTTCTGGCTGCCGGTCTCGAAGCCCGCGACCACGACGCGGAAGCCGGACTCGCGCATGACGCGGAGGGTCTCGTAGTCCACGTTCACCTTCGCGTTGCAGCCCCAGGAGAGACCCAGCGGCTTGAGCTTGTTGGAAATATCCTTTGCGCGTGCGCGGTTGTCCGTGAAGGTGTCGTCTTCGAAAAAGAGCTCGCGCATGCCCGGGAAATGCTTGTGGATGTACTTCACCTCTTCAGCGACGTTGTCGGCGGAGCGCTGCCGGTAGAAGTTGCCGCTGAAGGTCTGGGGCCAGAGGCAGAAGGTGCAGCGGCTGATGCAGCCGCGACCGGTGTAGATGCTCACATAGGGGTGAAGCATCCACGGGATTTCGTAGTCTTCCATCCGCAGGTCGCGCTTGTACACTTCCGCGACGAAGGGCAGCTCGTCGAGATTCTGGATCGGCGCATTGTCCGGGTTGTGGACGATCTTGCCGTCCTTCCAGAAACTCACGTTGCCCAGCTCGGCGAGGGGTTTCCCCTTCGCGTACTCGGGAAGGACGTGGTCGAACTCGCGGCGGGTGACGAAGTCGATCGCGGGCGAGGCCTTCAGCGTCTCCTCCGGGAGGACGCTCGTGTGGGGACCGACGAAGCAGACCTGGATCGAAGGCTTCTTTCGCTTGAGCTCCTCGGCGGTCGCGATGTCGTTGCGGAGCGAGGGCGTGCTCGTGTAGAAGGCCACGAGGTCGTAGTCCATCGCGATCTCGAGCGTCTTGTCTTTCGAGATCCCGGCGGCGGGCGCGTCGAGCAGCCGGCTATCGGGCAGGAGGCCGGCCGGATAGGCCAGCCAGGTAGGATACCAGAAAGACCGCACCTCGCGGATGGCCTGGTAGCGTGAGCCGGCCCCGCCGTCGAAGTCGTCGAAGGAAGGCGGATTGAGAAAGAGGACTTTCATGCTGCCCCTTTTTGAAAAGCCACCGGCGCCGCGATCCTGGAGGATCTACGACTGCGGAAGCACCCCAGGGAAAGGCCCCGGACACCCTCGTGATTGGGGCGAGAGGATATCCGGCGCATCCTGGTTTGTCAACAGGAAGTTGCGTCGAAACGTTGAAGTTTCAAACCGCTCGTGCTAGACTCTCGCTTCCTTCGATCCCAACTCAACTCAGGAGGCATCCTCATGGTGTCTCGTCCGACGCTTCCAGGAGCGCGTTTTTCGCCCGGGCAGGCGCTGAGGGCCTGGCTGCTGCTCGCGGGCATGGGGAGCTTGCTCGCGTTGCCGGTGTTTGCCGCCCCCGCCGGCATCGAGTGGCTCACGACCCTGGCCGAGGCCCAGGCGGCTGCCAAAGCGCAGGCGCGCCCCGTTCTCTTGTACCTGCATTCCGACACCTGAGGGATTTGCGCCCATCTCGGGAAGAGTGTCTTCCCCCAGGCCCCCGTTGCCGCGGCGAGCCGCGAGTTCCTTTGCGTCGAGATCAACCTTTCCAAGAATCCGAGCTACACCAGCCAGTTCCAGGTCAAGGACCTGCCGGACTTCCGCGTCCTCTCTCCGGAGGCGAAGGAAGTCTGGAAGTTCGGCGCGGCCGACGTCGCGGCCAAGAGCGGCGCCTCGGGCTTCGTCCAGCTCCTCGACGAGGCCCTCGACAGGCTCCGCAAGGACGGCGGGGAGAAGACGGTTCCGTGGCTCCACGACCCCGCGCGCGCGTGGGCCAAGGCGCAGCAAGCGAAGCAGGCGCTCGCCGTCCTTTTCTACGCGGCGGGCGGGGACAAGCCGGGCGTCGGGCCGGCCGACCCGCTGTGGGCGGACGCGGGGGTCGTGAAGAAGTTCAAGGAGTGCGTTCCGCTGGCGTGGGGCGGGGAAGAGTTCGAAGGGGTGAAGGCTGCCGAGCGCCCTGCGCTGGTTTTCTTCGGGCCGGACAAGAAGGAAATCTGCCGGTCGACCCAGCTCGCGAAACCGGAAGAGGCCGTCAAGGCCGTCGACGGCATCGAGGCGACGAGGGTCGCAAGGGAGCAAGACGTCCAGCTCGAGGACTTCAAAAAGAGCTTCGCCAAGCCCGACGACGGGGAGAAGCTGAAGGCCATCGACGCGATGGGGAAATCGAAGAACCCGAAGACCGCTCCGTTCCTGTCGTCGCTCCTCGCGCATGCCCAATTCAAGGTGCGGTCGGCCGCGGCGCGCGCGCTCGGCGAGCTGAAGGATGCGGGCGCGATCCCGGCGCTGGGGGAAGTGCTCAAGAACAAGAAAGAGATGCCGGAGGTCCAGGCGGATGCGGCCGCCGCGCTCGGGGCGATCGGCGATCCGAAGGCGGTGCCGCTGCTCGCCGAGAACCTGATGACGGTGAAGGACGACAAGCCGTACTTCGGGCGCATCGAGGCGCTCGGCAAAATCCGAGACCGTGCCTCGGTCGAAGCCCTGATCTCGCTCCTGGGACAGATCAAGGGGAAGCCGATCAAGGAGACGACCAACCTTTGCGTGAAGCTCCTCGCCGCGCTGACGCACGAAAAGCACACGGACGCGAAGGCGTGGCAGGCGTGGTGGGGGAAGGCGAAGGAAACCTTCCAGGTGCCGAAGGAGTAGAGGCGTCGGATCGCCCCGCCGATTGCGCGGTCCTCGCGGATTCGATGAACCTGCGGGCGCCGAACTACGCTGAACTTGCCGGGCCCTCGCCATCGCTATGAACGTGTCCGGTTTTGGGACTGCGCTCGCGAGTGCGCGTTCGGGCAGGGTTCAAATCCGGGTTACAGCTTGCGGTAGGCCGCGGCCCGTAGGGCGCCCCTTGTGTGCGCCCGCGATCGGCGGCAGGTCGTTAGAGTGCGCGGTGTCGCCCCGAGGGCGGGCACAAGGCCCGCCCCTAGGTTCGGACGTCGAGGTGTGTCGTCCATGCGCCGCCCGATTTGAACCATGCCCGAGTTCGTCCATCAGCAATCAGCAAGCGGCAATCGCCATCGGGTGTGGCTACTTTCGGACGCCATGCCCCCGAGTCGAGGCCACGGAGAAGACCAGCCACAGAGTTCACAGAGGTCACAGAGAAGGGTAACCTTAACGTGCGCATCATTTTCTGTTAGTTCTCCGTGTCCTCCGTGCCCTCTGTGGCTCGTATCGTCTCCGTGTCCTCGCGGCTCTGCCGTCGAGGAGTAGCCACGCCCATCGGCATTCAGCAGTCTGAGGATGGGCCCAGCCGGATTCGAACCGGCAACCAAGGGATTATGAGTCCCCTGCTCCGCCGTTGAGCTATGGGCCCGCGGCTGCGGCCGCCCGCCCCTGCGGGGCCATTCAGTATAGCCGTGCAGTCTCACGGGGCCAAGCAAAGACTCGCCGTGACGAATTGCGGCGTGGGCGCGTCGACAAGGAATGGAGGTGTGTTCGTGCTCGCATCGGTCCGAAAGCTCGCGATCGCCGTCTTCGTCGCCTCGCTCGTCGCGGCGGGGTGCATCCCCTCCGCGGGCAGGGCCCCGGTCGGACTCGCCAAGATTCCCCCCAGGGAGGTGTGGGAGAAGTACGGCGACTTTCTCCGGAAAAACGATTTCGCCAAGTCCTATCACCTCCTCTCCGCCGACTCGAAGAAGCGCTACCCGTATTTCGACTACTACCTCATGTTCACGCAGACACGCTTCGGCTCGCTGATCCGACACCTGTTCGTTGCCTGGACGATCTCGAATGTGACCTACTCCGCGGACGGGAAGCGCGCGATCGTGACCTTCCAACACGACATTTTTCCGCAGTACGAGAAGCGGTTCGACATGCTGCTCGAGGGGGACGAGTGGAAGATCCGGATCACGCTCTCCGGGTGCCTCGACATGCCGGAGTGGGACGAGCGGATCCTCTTCCCGGAGAGCTTCGGGGACGAGCTCGACGAGAAGAAGGCGGGTACGGGAGAGGGGGACGCGCAGGTGGCGCCGCCCAAGACCGAGAGCCAGAAACTGAGGGAGCAGCGGCGCGAGAGGTGAGCGAGTTTCGGTTTCGGGAGGGGGCGGTAGGGCCACGGCGCTGCCGTGCCCCTACAGCGCCGGAGAGCGAGGCGAACTCTCAGAGCTTCGGGGCCACTCCGGCGCCCCGCCCGGGCCTGCCGGCGGCACCGGGTCCGGCACGAGGGCGGACACTTCCCATTCCCGTTGCAAGCCGCCTCCCGTCGCCGCCGCGGGACAAGTCTCGGACTTTGCAGGCTCCGCGACCGCTCGTGCCGCCGGCTGGAGCGCGTGCTCGACAGGCAGTCCGGTCGTTGCCGCCGCAGGCGTGACCTGCGTCCTCGCGTCCGCAACCTCGAGTGAACCCGCCGATCGGGCCGCCGCCGGCGCCGTCGCTTCGACGGAGCTCGCCTCGGGCTGGTCGGTTCGCACCCCCTCCCCCACCTTCGCCGGCTCCGGCTTCTCCCTTTCTACGGCCGGCGCCGCGGCCTCGGGCAGCGGGTCGCCGTTCAGCGCCATCACCTCCCGCGCGAGGGCCAGATAGTCGAGCGCGCCGTTCGATTCCGGGGCATACTCGATGATCGACAGCCCATGGCTCGGCGCTTCCGCGAGCCGGACGTTCGTCCGGATGCGGGTCTTGAACACGCGCCCCTGGAAGTGCTTCTCGATCTCGGAGACGACCTCGCGGGACAGCCCCGTGCGACCGTCATACATGCACGGAATGATGCCGCGCAGCTCGAGCGTGGGATTGATCCGGCGCTTCACCAACTCGATGGTCTTGAGGAGCAGCGATACGCCGTGGAGCGCGAAGTACTCGCACTGGAGCGGGATGTAGACTTCGGAGACGAACGCGAGAGCGTTCACGTTGAGCAGGCCCAGCGAGGGGGGGCAGTCCACGAGAACGTAATCGTACTGGTCGAGCGGGCAGAGCGCGTCGCGTAGCGCGCACTCCCGCCCGATGACGCCCGCCAGCTCCACCTCCGCCCCGGCCAGGTCGATGCTGGAGGGGAGCAGGTCCAGGTTGGGGCGAATCGAAAGCAAGGCCTTCGCCGGCGGGCAATCGCCGCGGATGACGTTATAACTGGAGCGTTGCCCCTCGTCCGGCCGGATGCCGAAGCTCACGGACGTGTTCGCCTGGGGATCGAGATCCACCAGCAGCACCCGCCGGCCCAGCGACGCCAGGCACGCGCTCAGGTTCACCGCCGTCGTCGTCTTGCCGACCCCGCCCTTCTGATTCACCAGCGCGATGCGGTGCATCCACCAGACCCTCCAGTCCAGTCCTGACCTGTCTCCCGTTCGCCGGCACGGGCCGCGAAAGGGAGACAGAGTGTGTCCGTAGATCGTAACTGCTTATCGGACGGAATGTCAATACCAAGTTGCGGCCGGGTTCGGCTTCCCCGCCTCACTGCTTCCTCCGGTGCCGCACGGTCCGTTCCTTCGCGGCCTTGCGCGCCGTCCCGCCCGCGCTGCGAGGGGCGAGGGACTCGGGCGGGGCCAGGGATTCGGGCGGCGCGAGCGAGGCCGGCGGCGCGAGCGACTCGGGAGGGGAGAGCGCCGTTCGCGACTCCGCCGGCGTCGGGAGCGGCACCGGACGCGGCGTGGGGAAAGGCGAGCACGGGTGCGTCACGACCCCTTCCGGCACGCCCCCCAGGTCGCCCGGCTGCTCGGCCTCGTGGTAGGGGCGCTCCGTGAGCCCGGTCGGGCAGGAGAGCGCGTACACCGATTTCACGACGCGGGCGGGATTGCCCGCCACCACGCTCCGCGGCGGCACGTCCCGCGTCACCACCGCGCCCGCGCCGATGAGGGAGTATTCGCCGATCACCACGTACGGCAGGATCGTCGCGTTCACCCCCACCTGGACCCCGCGCTTCAACGTCGGCCCCTTCAGGCACGGCATCGAGTATTTGCAGCCCGGGTGCAGGTCGTTCGCGATCGTCACGCCCGGCGCGAGGAAGCAGTCGTCCTCGATTTCCGTGAATTGCGCCACGTAGCAGTTGCAGTGGATCTTCACGCGATGGCCGATCCGGCACCCGTAGTCGATCGTGGAATTGTTCCAGATGCGGAAATGGTCCCCGATGACGTTTTCTTCGCGAATGACCACGTTGTGGCCGGTCTCCAGGTCCTTGCCGATCCGCGAACCCAGGTACAGGATGGTCCCGGCGCGGACGGACGAGCCGTCCCCGAGCACCAGGTCCAGGCTTTCCACCTTGCGACCCGGCAGGTAGCCGACGATCGCCGCGCTGTCGACCTTCACCCCCTCCCCGAGGCAGATACGCCCGGACTTCGCGGGCGCCGCCACGGGCTTGCGAGCCGGGGGCGTAAGACGTGCCGCCTTCGCCATGGCTTCTTGCTCCTTTCTAGAGCGACATCCCCCTTCGAAGAATTCGCGCGATCCGCTCCGCCGACCTCCCGTCCCAGAGGAGCGGGACCGCCCCGCGCTTGCCGCGACCCGCGAGCGCCTCGAGCGCGGTGGCGACCAGACGCTCGGGGTCGGTGCCCACGAGCGTGTTCGTGCCGGTCGTCACGGTCACCGGCCGCTCCGTGCCTTCGCGCATCGTCACGCACGGGACGCCGAGCGCCGTGGTCTCTTCCTGCAGACCCCCGGAGTCGGTCAAGACCACGCCCGCCTCCGCCACGAGGCCGAGAAAATCGAGGTAGCCCATCGGCTCGCTGCCGTACAGCCCCTGCGGCAATGAGCCTGAAGCCTCGGGGAGCGGACGCAGCCCGGCCCCCGCGACCTCCTCGATCGAGCGTCGCGTGCGCGGGTGGACGGGGAAGAGGACGGGCGCCTCCCGCGCCACGCGCGCGAGCCCGCCGAGGAGCCGCCGGAGCACCTCCGGCTCGTCCACGTTCGACGGTCGATGCATGGTGAGCACGGCGTAGCGGCGCGGCACGAGCCCGAGCGCAGCGGGACGGCCGAGGGCGCGCGCGCGTGGCAGAGAAGCGAGCAGGGAGTCGATCATCACGTTCCCGACCCTGTGGATGCGCTCCGCAGGCACGCCCTCGGCGAGCAGGTGCGCGTCCGCGTCCTCGCTCGGCGTGAGCAAGAGGGACGCCAGCGCGTCCGTCACCAGGCGATTCACCTCTTCCGGCATCGATCGGTCGAAGCTCCGCAGCCCCGCCTCCACGTGGGCCACCGGCACGTGCAGCTTCACCGCGGAGAGGGTGCAGGCGAGGGTCGAATTGACGTCCCCGACGACGATCACGCCGTCGGGACGCTCTCGCGCGAGGATGGGCTCGAAGGCGGACATGACCCGGGCCGTCTGCTCGCCGTGGGAGCCGGACCCGGCCCCCAGGTGTTCGTCCGGGGCAGGCAGTTCCAGGTCCCGGAAAAAGGCCTGGGACATCGAGAAGTCGTAGTGCTGCCCCGTGTGGACGAGGAGCGACCGCACCTCGGGAAACTCCCGCAGCGCCTTGAGGATCGGGGCGGCCTTCATGAAGTTCGGCCGGGCCCCCACCACGAGGAGCAGCTTCACGGCGCGGAGCCCTCCAGGATGAAACCGACGACCTGCTCGAGAACGGAGCGCGTCGCCGTCGGCGAGAAGGAGTCCCGCTTTTTTTCGAAGTGGAGCGAGTCCACGTCGGCCCTCGTCGCAAGTCGCGTGAGCCGTCCGGTGCTGACGAGCCACTCGTCCACCGCGGCGAAGGCGCCGGCGAATACCGTGTACGCCGGCGTACCGAGCACGGCCGCCTCGCGATTCATCGTGCCCCCTGCGCCGACGAGCAGGTCGGCGTGCGCGAGGAGCGTCGGTCCGTCCACGGCGCTCTCCGGCAGGAAGACGCGCGCGCCGGACGCGGCCAGGGCCTCGCGCTGGGCGTCGTCGCGGGCGAGCGCGACGACGAGGCAGCGGTCCTGCTCGCGCGCGATGCGTCGGAGGATCGCTTCGAAGAGCGGGCTCTCAAAGCGATGATACAGCGCCATGGTGGGCGGGGTGCGCAAGACGACCACCACGCGTCGCTCGGTCACGAGGTCGATCCGGGCGGGCTCGGCTCGGCCGCGTTCGCAAAAGGTGCCCGCGAAACGCGCGGCCGTCGGATCCGGCCGGAAGTCCGCGAGATACACTTCCTCCTTCAACCCGTCGTAGCGACGCGTGCGGGCGTCGGCGACCCCGAACCGGCGAAGCGCCGCGGCGGGAAAGACGCGAGGAACGACGACGCGACGCGCGAGTCGGAAATTCAGGTGGTTCGCCGGCTGGTGCTCGTAGTCCATGAGCGTTACGAGCGGAATGCCCAGCGCGCGGGCCGCCACCGCCTGCGCGTAGGAATTATGCCCGACGGCCAGCTCCAACCGCCGGCCGCGGGCCCAGGCGGCGAGCCCCAGGGCGCGCCCCACGATGTGGACGCCTTTTCGAAAGAGATTCGGGCCGCCGTGTCCGCCGACCAACTCGTACGGGATGCCGTAGCGGGCCGCGAGGCCCAGCGTCTGGGAGTAGGCGCGCGCCGTCACCAGGACCTCATGCCCGAGCGCCGCGAGCCGCTCCCGGATCGGGCGAAAAAAAAGTACATGAGGCGCGTTGGCCAGGTCGATCCAGATGCGCATTGCGCGTCGCCTCACGATGCTGGATCCAGCGCGATGGCCGGCCGGTTCTTCACGAACTGTCCATGCCAGAGCTCAAAGGAGAGCAGCGCGAACAGGATCCGGTGGTGGTCTTCCCGCCCCTCGGCATGTTCCCGTACCAGCGACGCGACCCCCTCGGGGTCGAAATAGGACCTGCAGGCGGCGCTCTCGCCGAGCAGCGCGTCCGAGACGAATTCCTTCAACCCCGCGCGGAACCACCCGTCGATCGGCGTGCGGAAGCCCTGCTTCGCGCGCCTCAGGATCCGGCCCGGGAGCAAGCGGCGCGCGGCCCGCCGCTCCACGGCCTTGCCGCGGAACCAACGGATCTTGTACGCGGAAGGGATCGACTCCGCGAAGCGCAGGAACTCCAAGTCGAGGAACGGCACGCGCAGCTCGACCGAGGCCGCCATCGACATCTTGTCGCCGTACAAGAGCAGGTCGTCGGGCAGCCACAGCCGCGTGTCGATGCGCGTGAGCTGCGCAACGCCGTCCAGTTCTCGTACTTCCTCCTGGAAGGGGCGCAGGACACCGGCGGGACCGCCCTCGGGCACGGCAGCGCGAACGTCCGGGCCCAGGAGCGCCCGGCGACGCTCCTCGGGGAGTACCGAGTAGATCGCCAGAAAGCGGCGGAGCGGGTCCGCCTCGCCGAGCGAGCGGACGGCCCGGCGGAGCGACTCGCGTCGCGTCGTCGCTTCCACGAGGGGGCGCACCACGCCCTCGCGGAGCCAGCGCGGCAGCAGCCGATACGCCCCGCCGTAGTATTCGCCGAGGTAGCGGCCGTAGCCTGCAAGGGGTTCGTCCGCGCCCTGTCCGCACAGCAGCACCTTCACGTCCGCCCGCGCCGCACGGCAGACGAAGTGGAGCGCGAGCGCGCTGGACGACGAGATCGGCTCTTCGAGGAGCCGGATCGACTCGGGGAAGAAGTCCAGGTACTCCTGGCGGCTGATGAGGACCTCGCGATGTTGGGTCCCCAAGAGCGCGGCGGTCTCCCTCGCTGCCTCGCACTCGTTCGCTTCAGGCTCGTCCCTGAACCCGACGGTGAAAGTCCGGATCGAGTCGGGCGACTCCTCCTGCATGAAGCGCGTGACGAGCGCGGAATCCAGGCCTCCGGACAGAAGGGAACCGACCGGGACGTCGCTCATCATCTGGCGCCGCACGGCCGCCCGCAACCGCTCCTCGAACTCGCGACTCAAGAGCTCCATCCCCGCCGGCTGCTCGATGGGAGGCCCGCTCCGCCACCAGCGCTTCGTGCGCGCGCCTTCGTAATCTGCGATGAGCAAATGGCCGGGCGGGAGGCGCAGGATCCGCTTGAAAAGCGTGCGCGGCGAGGGCACGTAGCGAAAGGCGAGGTAGAGATCCAGGGCCTCCTCATCGACCGCGGGGGACAGCTCGCGGTCTGCGAAGAGGGCCTTGATCTCCGACGCGAACGCGATTCTCCCGTGATGCTCCCAGTAGTAGAGCGGCTTCACGCCGAGAGGGTCCCGGGCCAGGACAAGCCGTTTGGCGCGTTCGTCGTAGAGGGCGAGGGCGAAAATCCCGTTCAGGCGCCCGAACAGCTCCTCGCCCCATTCCTCGAAGCCATGCACCAGGGTCTCGGTGTCGGTCCGCGTCCGGAAGACGTGTCCCTTAGCCTCCAGCTCCCGCCGCAGGTCCGCGTGGTTGTACACCTCGCCGTTGTACGAGACCCAGACCTTGCCGTCCTCGTTGGACATCGGCTGGTGGCCGCCTTTGACGTCCAGAATGGACAGCCGGCGGTGGCCGAGCCACGCGCGCTCGCCGTCGCCGTACGAGCCTTCGTCGTCCGGGCCCCGTAGCACGAGCGACCGGCGCATGCGCGCGACCTGCATCGCGTTTGCCGCGGGGGCGAAGAGGCCCGGGTCGTAGACCCCACAGATCCCGCACATCGGGCAAGCTCTCGATTCGTGATGCGCGTCAGCAGGCCGCGGGGGGGCGCGGGTGGGCGCCCGCCCAGGCTTCCAGTACGCCGGCGATGCGGGTCGACGCGTCGCCCGCCCCGAAGAGGTCCGCGTCGAAGGGTGCCCGCTCCCCGGTCGCGCGAGCGAGTTGCGCATTGAGCGCGCGCTGCATCGTGCCTTCGTCGGCGGCTGCGAGCAAGTTCCATCCGCTCGCGACCGTTTCCACCCACTCGGTCTCGTTGCGGAGGGTGACGCACGGGACGCCCAGGAAGTACGCCTCCTTTTGCACGCCGCCGCTGTCCGTCACGATCAGCGCGGCCCCTGCTTCCAGCGCGAGCATGTCGAGGTAGCCCTGCGGTTCCAGGAGGCGCACGCGTCCGTGGCGCTCGCCGTCGATGCCGAGCGCGGGGAGCGCTTTCCGCGTCCGTGGGTGGACCGGAAGGAGGACCTCCTCCGGCGCGGCGGCCAGTGCGGCGAGGATGGCTCGGAGCCGCTCGGGGTCGTCCGCATTTTCCGCCCGGTGAATCGTGGCCAGAAAATACCGCTGGGGCCGCCAGGAAGGCGTCGGGCGCGCCTCGGCCGCCGGGCGGAAGTGCCGCAGGGCGTCCAGCATCACGTCGCCGACGCGGTGCACTCCCGAGGAAAGCCCCTCACGACCGAGATTGTCAACGGCCGTCTGGGTAGGGCAGAGCAGGAGGTCCGAAAGTCGGTCGGCCACGACCCGGTTCACCTCTTCGGGCTGCCTCCGATTGAAGCTTCGGAGGCCGGCCTCGATGTGCGCGAGCGGCACTCGTGCTTTCGCCGCCGCGAGGGCGCCCGAGAGGGTGGCGTTCGTGTCGCCGTAGACGAGAACCATGTCCGGCTTGCGCTCCCGGATTGCGCGCTCGATGCCGACCAGCCCGCGTCCCGTCTGCTCCCCGTGGCCGCCGGAGCCCACCTCCAGCCGGATGTCGGGGGGCGGAAGCGACAGCTCACGGAAGAACACGTCGCTCAACAGCTCGTCGTAGTGCTGGCCGGTGTGCAGCAGCACTTCCTCGTGAGACCGTCGAAGGGCGGCGCTCACGGGCGCGGCCTTCACGAATTGCGGCCGCGCGCCGACGATGGTCAGGATACGCATGGGGAAAGCTGGTCCTGCTGGGCCGGGGCATTCAGGAAGGCCGGGGGCGGGGTCGAAACCGAGGCTTTAGAAGAACGCCTCGAGACCGCTCCCTCACGGTCGCGGTTTCGTGATCGCCACAAGGGGTCGCCATCCGCTAGGCTGCGTACTTTGCGAGCCATGTCTCCAACCACAGCAGTACCCACAGCCCCTGCGCGTGGTCCCGAACGCCCTGACGCTCTTCGTCGAGCATCTGCCGCACACTCTCCTCCCGGAGGTAGGCGCGGGAGCGGGAGTGCGCGCTCAAGAGCCGGCGTTTCGCAAGCTCGACAAGGCTCCCCTGGAACCACGCCGAGAGCGGGACGCCGAACCCCTGCTTCCGACGCCAGGCGATGCCCGGCGGCAGCAGCCGGTCGGCGAGCCGGCGGAGAAGGTACTTCGTCGTGAACCGCCGCAATTTCAAGTGCGAGGGGAGGGCGAGTGCATACTCCACCAGCGCGTGGTCGAGGAACGGCGTCCGCACTTCGAGCGCGACGGCCATGCTCGCCCCGTCCACCTTCATCAGCATGTCGTTCGGCAGGTAGAAGCGGAGATCCATCCAGCCGAGGGTGCGTACGAAATCCTCGCTGCGACCTTCGTCGAAGCATGCCTGCATGGCCCGGTGGGCTCGGCCGTCCAGCGCGCCGGCAAAGGCGGGCTGGTACAGCGTGCGCCGCAGGTCTCCCCGGATCAGGGACCGCTTGCGGCGCCAGCGGTGGTCCATCGCCAGCGTCGAGTCCTTCAGGACGCGGTTGACGCGGGCGAACATGCGGGCAGCGCGCGGCCAGAAGAGACGGGTCGCCAGGTGCAGCCCGTTCGTGCTGTTCGCCAGGTGCTCTCCGACGACGTACGGGAGCATCCCGTACCCTCGGGCGAACTGCTCCCCCTGGTAGTGGCTGTAGCCCGCGAAGAGTTCGTCGCCGCCGTCGCCGGACAACGCGACCGTCACGCGCGACCGCGCCAGGCGCGAGAGGTAGTAGGTCGGAAGGGTGGAGGAGTCGGCCATGCCCTGCTCCCCCATGTCCACGAGGCGCGGGAAAAGCTCCTCGAGCCCCTCGGGGCGCACGACGAATTCTTCGTGCTCCGTCTCGAGCGCGCGGGCCACGCGGAGCGCATGGGGGCGCTCGTCGTACGCACGATCTTCGAAGCCGACCGTGAAGGTTCGCGGTCGCGTCACATGCCGGCGTAGGGCCGCGACGAGCAGGCTCGAGTCGATCCCTCCGCTCAAAAACGCGCCGAGAGGGACGTCGCTGCCGAGCCGCACCCGCACGGCCTCCTCGAGTCGCGCAAGGAGCCCCTCTTCCGCCTCGGCCACGGTCCGTGGGGCGACGCCGGGCGCGGGCCGCGGCTCCCAATAGCGGCGGCTGTCGACGGCGCCGCCCGACCAGGTCAGGAGCGTGCCTGGCTCCAGTGCGCGGATCCCCCGGAAGAGGGTGCCCGGGGCCGGCACGTAGCCGTACGTGAGCAGGGCGTCGATCCCGTCCGGGTCGACCGCGCGATCCACCGCCGGGCAGGCCAGGAGCGCCTTGGGTTCGGAGGCGAAGACGAGCCCACCCGGCACCTCGGCCCAGAAGAGCGGTTTTTTCCCGAGCCGGTCCCGAGCCAGGAGCAGCTCCCCTTTTCGCACATCGAGAAAGGCGAATGCGAACATGCCGCGCAAGCTCGCAAGGGCGGCGGCGCCGCGTTCGCGGAGGAGGTGCAAGAGCGCCTCCGTATCGGCGCCGGAGCGGAACCGGACGCCCGACAGTTCGAGTCCCGCGCGCAGCTCGGCATGATTGTAAATCTCGCCGTTCAAGCAGAGCCACGCGGACCCGGCCTCGTCTCCCATCGGTTGCCGACCCGCAGGCGACAGGTCGAGGATGGAGAGCCTGCGATGGCCGAGCCCCGCGACCGCGATCCGTCCCGCCGTGAGGCCCTCGCCGCGTTGGAACACGCGCACGTCCCCGTCGTCCGGGCCTCGATGGACCAGTCGCGAGGTCATGGCCGAGAGCGTTTCGGTCCCGGCCCAGGAGGTCCCCTCGGCCAGGGCGTAACCGCAAAGTCCGCACATCAGGCATCCACCACCTTCCGCACCAGGAACGGGCCGAGCGCAAGGTGACGCAGACCCGAGTGGAGGAGGACCTGAAGGGCGTCCTCGGGGGTCTCGACGATCGGCGAACCATGAATGTTGAATGACGTGTTCAGCACGACCCCGCGCCCGGTGCGCCGCTCGAACTCACGGAGCACGGCATGGTAGCCGGGATTCCAGTCCGCCCGCACCTCTTGCGGTCGCGCCGAGCGGTCGTAGGGATGGGTCGCCGCGGCGAGTTCGGCCCGGCGCTCCGTCGTGTCGAAGGCCAGGATCATGTAGGGGGACGCGGCCCGCTTGGGATTCACGACGTAGTCCCCGGTCCGTTCCGCGAGGATGGACGGCGCGAACGGCATCCAGAAATCGCGCGACTTGATCATTTCGTTGATGACGCGCACGACGTCCGGCCGCGTCGGATCCGCGAGAATCGAGCGGTTGCCGAGGGCACGCGCCCCGAATTCGCAACGGCCGGCGAAACGAGCGACGACCTCCCCCTCGGCCAGGAGCCTTGCGACCCCTTCCTCGATCCGCTCCTCGCGCGTCCACGCAACGCGGCTTCCCGCGGCGCGGAGAGCCGCCTGCATACGGTCTGCAGCGTACTCCGGCCCGAAGTACACGGGCCCGAGTGGCTCGACGTCGGGCAGTCGGCCCTGCGCCAGCCGCGCCTCGGCGT
This sequence comes from Planctomycetota bacterium, assembly GCA_016197205.1. Classification (GTDB taxonomy): domain Bacteria; phylum Planctomycetota; class MHYJ01; order WSZJ01; family JACPWG01; genus JACPWG01. The sequence continues at coordinate 25,765 of JACPWG010000152.1, read as the reverse complement.
GCACGCGATAGGCCGCGCCGAAGGCATTCGTCTCGTCGCCGCACGAGGGATAAACGAAGAGCGACTCCACCTCGGGCAGCTCCAGGATCGCCTTGTTCGCCTTGACGTTCATGAAGACGCCGCCGGACAGCGCCAGCCGGCGGATGCCGGTGCGGCGGATCGCGCGGCGTGCCCACTCGACGAGCATGGACTCCGTGAAGCGCTGGAGGCCGGCGCACACACAGTCGAACCGTCGCAGCTCAAAGAGCCGCCGCAGGAACTCGTAGCTGTAGTAGGTCGGGGGACAACCGCTCTTGCGGTGCCAGGCGAGGTCGTCCTTCCCCTTCCACTCCAGCAGTCGCTCCAGGTCGTGGAAAACCGCCGCCCCGCCCTCCTCCGGCGCGTAGGGAGCCATGCCCATCAGCTTGTATTCGTGTTCGAGCGGGACCATGCCGAGAAGAAAAGTCGTCATGGCGTACAGGTTGCCGATCGACTCCGACTCCGCGACCTCGGCGACGCGCGTGAGGTCCCCGGCGCGGCCGATCGAGACCGTGGCACAGAGGCCGTCGCCGGCGCCGTCGTTGGTGAGCACGAGGCAGTCGTGCTCGTGCTCGCCGAGGCCGTAGTAGGCGGCCGAGGCGTGCGCAAGGTGGTGCTCCACGAACCGGACGCGCTCCGCGGGTACGCCGATCGCCGTGACGGCCGCGACCCGTTCCCGCCTGCGGCGGGCCTGGTGGACGGTGCGGAGGCCGACCGATTTCAGGATGCGCTTGAGGCGGGTCCGGAGAGAATCGGCCGAACGGTATTCCTGAAGGAGCTCCTCCCGGCTCTTCGCGTACGGCATGTGGTTGCCGGCGAGCGCGACCACGTCGAGCTCGCGGGCCGCGAGACCGCCGAGGCTCAGGCACGTCTCGACCGCGCGCGTGGGGAAGCCCGACCAGTTCTTGACGCGGCACAGGCGCTCCTCCTGGAGGGCGGCGACGACCCGCCCGTCGACCAGGAGGCAGGCGGCGGCATTGTGTCCGTCGTGGACGCCCAGGATTTTCATACGGACCTCCCTCGCCCGGCGGTGCGCCTGCCTCGCAGCGACGCGCGGACTCCCGGTGCTTGCAGTCGTCGCGTCATCGTCCGTTCCTCAGCACGTCTTCGTAGATGGACCGGATCCGACGCGCGATCGACCCGAGGTCCAGGTCGCGGACATGCTCGGGCCCGTTGCTTCTCCCCGGCGAGCCGAGCACCGCAAGCAGCGCCGTCGCGAGCGCGTCGGCGTCGGGCGGCGTAACGTACGAGCGCGACACCCCTCGGAGCCGCTCCGCGACGTCCCCGACGTCCACGGAGACCACGGGCAGGCCGCACGCGAGGGCCTCCTTGACCGTGTTCGGCGAGCCTTCGTGATGCGAAGTGAGGAGCAGGCAGTCCGCGGCGTTGAGCAGGAGGGGCACGCGCGGCCGGGGGACCCGCAGCATCGGCAGCAGCTCCAGCTTGGCGCCCGCTCGCCGCGCACGGTCAACCGCCGCCTCGGCCAGCTCGAAGCGTTTCACAGGCACGCGCGGGTCCCCGCTGAAGAGCACGAGCGTTTGTTCGCACGGGAGCCCCAGCTCGCGCCGGCACTCGTCGCGGTCGAGCGGTCGAAAGCGTGCGAGGTCCACGCCGTTCGGCACGACGCGGACTCCCGGCAACCCGAGCGCGACCGCCATGCGCTGCGACTTCACGATCACGGCGCGAGCACGCGCGGCGGCGCGGCGGCCGGCATGGGCGACGAGGCGCGACCAGCGCGTGGGTCGGCCATCCGGACCGGGCGTGCCCAGCACGTCGTCGCCGAGAAAGGAGACGACCGACGGCACCGACCTCAGCGGGGCCACGAGGATGCCACACAACCCGTAGTGAGCGTGCAACAGGTCGAACCGGCCCCGCCGCACCAAGCGGGGAAGTCGGAGGGCGGCTTCCAAATACGAGAAGCGCGTTCGCCGGGCGTTCACGCGGAGGACCTCGCAGTCGACCCCCTCGTTTTCGAGTGAGGCGACCTGCTCCTGGATGAAGACCCCCTGGCCCGGATTTTCCTCCGAGGGCCAACCGCTCGTCACGTGGAGGACGCGCATCGACGCCTCCCGTTGCGGGCGTGCAGCCGCTGGTACAGCGCGTCGAACCGGCGCACGGTCTCCTCGATCCGGAAGCGCGCCTCGAGCCGACGCCGTCCGGCGCGTCCCATTTCGCGCGCACGCTCCGGGGAGGCGACGAGGTCCTCCAGCGCGCGCGCGAGGGCGCCGGGATCGCGCGGGGGCACCAAAAGGCCCGTCTCGCCGGGGACCACCAGCTCGGTGATGCCGTCCACGGCGGTCGCGACCACCGGCCGTTGCACGGCCATCGCCTCGAGCAGGACGTTCGGCATGCCCTCGGCCAGAGAGGGAAGCACGGTCGCGTAACACGAGGAGAGGAGCGCGGGCACATCCGGGTGGTAGCCGAGGAAGGTGACGGCGCCCTTCAGCCCCCTCCGCACGCAGTCCGCCTCCAACTCGTCCCGGAGCGGTCCCTCGCCTGCGATCGCGAGGCTGACGCCCGGGAAGCGGCGCCGGACGATGGAGAGCGCCTCGAAAAGGTCGTCGTAGCCTTTGAAGGGATCGAGGCGTCCGACGGCGGCGAGGACGAAGCGGCCTTCTGTGGCCATCCGCTCCGGGTAGCCGTCCGTCGAGGAGAGCGGGTAGTCGCTCGTGTCGAGGCCGTTTGCGATCGCCTCGATCCGGTCGGCGTCGACGCCCTGGGTCCGGATCTGGTACGCACGGATCGACTCGGCGTTTGTCGTGACGAAGTCGGCGAGACGATTGGTCCACCGGTCGAAGAACTGCTTCGCTCGGCTGATCGTTCGGTCGTAGGAACCTCGTTGGGACACGATGGTGACCGGGACGCCCGCGACGCCGGCCGCGAGCTTGCAAAGATTGTTGGAGTAGTAAAGAAAGCTGTGCACGACGTCCACGGGGCGCGAACGGAGCAAGCGGAGGAGGCTGAAGAAGGAGCTGGCGTCAAGGCGGTGGCGCTTTTGGAAGACGTGGATCTCGTCGCACGCGCCGTGGAGGTGCTGGAACAGCCGTCCGCGAGCGACCGTGAGGCACACGCGCACGTCGTACCGGCCGCGGTCGAGCCGACGGACCAACTCGATGAACTGTTTCTCCGCGCCGCCGACGTCGAGGCTGTCGATCACCAGGAGGAGGCGAAGGCGTGGAGGCCATGGCGCGGCCTCTTGTGGCGCCGGGGGTCGCGCGGTCGTCGAGTCGGGCAGCACCCGCCGCGTCGGGAGCGCATCGCCCGCGGCGGCTTCCGCGCAGATGCGAGCGGTCTCCTCCGCGACGTGGCGCCAGGAACACGTGTCGAGGACATACCTGCGGCCGTTCTCGCCCATGCGTCGGCGGAGGGCGGGGTCGGCAAGCAGTCGCAGGCAGGCGTCGGCCACTTCGCGGGCGTCGAAGGGATCGACGAGGAGGCCGGCTTCATGCTCCTCCAGCGTTTCGAAACCGTGGGTCCGCGTGGCGACTACCGGACGCGCGCAGGCGAGGTAGCTGTAGAGCTTGAGCGGCGAATAGCCGGAGGGAAGAGGGCGCTTCAGCGCGACCGCGACGTCGAAGGCGTTGATCCACGAGACCGATTCCCGGACCGGGACCTGCCCCGTGAAGCGGACGCGGTCGGCCACGCCGAGGCCGGCGGCGAGCCTGCGATACTCGTCCTCCTGCTCCCCCGAGCCGACGACCAGGAAGAGCGGAGGTCGCGCGGCCTCCCTCGCGATGATCGGGGCGGCCCGGAGGAAGAGGTCGATGCCTTGCCAGGTGGCGAAATTGCCGATGAAGCCGATGGTCGGGACGTCCGGGTCAAGGCCGAGGCCGCGGCGGGCCTCGGCGGAGGGGATCGGGCGGAACTGGTCGGTGTTCACGCCGTTCGGCACCACGCGCACCCGGTCGGGGGGGACGCCGTACCTGGCGACGAGGTGGTCGCGGATCTGCGGCGTGACCGCGATGATCCGCGCGGCTTCCCGATAGGCCAGTTCGATGAGGCCCGCGTCGACGCGGCCCAAGCGGCGCCCGCAGACCTCGGTCTCGGTCTCGATGAGCCCGTTCACCTCGAGCACGAGCCGCTTGCGGAAGAGGCGTGCGAGGAGGAGGGGCGTCGCGCACTTGTTGAACTGTCGCACATAGAACAAGTGAGGTCGTGCCTGCGCGGTATAGCGCGGGAGGAAGTAGAGCATGGCGGCATTGTAGAGCGTGGAGGCGAGGCGGTTGCGCGTGGAGGGCGTGAAAATGACCGGAATGCCGTCCAGGTCGTGCACGAGGGCCCGCGGGGTGATGAGGGTCACGTCGTGCCCGAGGGCGCGTAGGTTTTGCACGACCTCGAGGGTGTGGATCTTGATCGCGTCCTGCTTGTCCAGCCGGCCGTTGCAGAGATAGCAGAAGCGCATCGAAGACTCTCGAAAATTCGTGGGCATCGAATCCGGGAGAGTAGCAGATTCGCCGGACAATTCCAATGCGAAAAGACGTGGGGCGGCGGGACCGCGGGCCTCCCTCCTTCGCTCGCTCCTCGCGAGGTACGAAGCGCAGGCCGGCCCGCGCGAACGGCCGCATGGGTTACCACCCGCCGTGACAGAGTTGACGACGGTGACCGAAGTTCGTCAACGGGCCACTCGTGGGCCTTCAAGGTCGTTCCGGTAGGTCCTTCGTTTCCGTCGCAGGCGCGTCCCGCGTGGAAAGCGAACCGCGACCGTGAGGGAGCGGTCTGGGGGGCGTTCCGCCATGACCTCCGGTTCGAGGCCGCCGACCCGGATGGGAGCGCCTTGCGAACCCACCGGGCAGCGAGGTCGAATCCGCGGCTCTGGAAGAATGCGCGGAGACCGCTCCCTCACGGTCGCGGTTCCGCGTGTCCGTCGCGGGCCCGTTCCGCTTCCATCGTCCCCATGTCGTGCACCCCCAGGATCGAACCTGAGGGCCTACGAGCGTTCCAGTTCCCGCAGGAGGACGAAGGCCTCGGCTGCCGGCAGGCCGACGGCGGCGCCGCGTGCCCGTGCCCAGTCCCGGACGGCGCGGGGCGAGCGCGGGTGCGGGTACGTGCGGGCCTCGCTGCGGTAGGACCGCAGGGCGGCGAGCTTGACGTCGAGGGTGCGGACGACCTCCACATGTACGTTCGGCAGGAAAGCGACCGCGGGCAGGGGCGCCGTCCACCCGGGGATCTCGAAGGAAAGGAGCCGGCGGACCCGCGAACCGGCGTGCGGGCGTGCCACGGCGAGCGCGGCCTCGGCGACCACGCGGTGGTCGAAATTCGGGTCGCCGGGGTGGTGGGTGTACACGACGTCCGGCCGCCAACGAGCCGCGACCTGCCGGATGCGCTTCACGAGGGAGAGCCGGGGATGGGTATCGAGCGTCTGGTCCGGGAGGCGCAGGTTGATCACCTCCGCCAGCCCCAAGATCCGCGCGGCCTCCCCGGCCTCGGCACGCCTGCGCTCGAGCACGCCCGGGCCGGGGCGCGGCTCTCGTGACGTGGTCACGTCGCATGCGACGCAGACGAAGACGTCGTTGCCGGCGCGGACGGCCCGCGCCAGCGTGCCGCCTGCGCCCAGCGTTTCGTCGTCCGGGTGGGCGGTGATGACCAGGATGCGTGTCATGGTTCGCAGGTCCGCCGAAATCGGTTGTCTCGCGATGGCCGGCCGCACACTCGAACTCAGGTCGTCCGACGGCGGCCACGCCGAGGTGGGGGATTGGCGGCTCGGTGGCCCTTTCCGTTCTGTTGACCGAGCCGATCAGCGGGGTACAATGGCGCTTCCGCAGGCTCGCTTCAGCGTTGACGAAGTTCGCTTACGGTCGTCCCCAGGGTGAGGCCTGGCGTAGGCCGCGAGCCAGATCGCGCGGGCCGGCCTGCGCTCCGTAGCTCGCGAGCAGCGAGCCAAGGAGGGAGGCCCGCGCCTCCAGGAATCGTGTGTGCCTCGTCCACGCGACACTCGCGGAACTACGAACGGCCGGGACGGTGGCCGGACGGGGACTCCCGCGAATCCGATCCCAAGTCTTCTGGGGAGCCGAACGCCGTCGCATGCGCTTCCGCTATCGGTTGCTCCTCGTCCTGTGCCCATGGGTCGTCGCTCCGGCGCTGGCCTGGATCGATCCCTGGGCGGCCGCCGCGGGCCTCGCCGCTGCGGGGCTGGCGAGCGCGGCCTTCGCAGTGGGGGAGTACCGGGAGTTTTGTCCGGCGGCCGAGCTCCGCTTGCGGGCGCACGCGACGGAAGACGCGCGGTACCCCATTTCCAGCCGCGGCCTCTGGGGGCTCGACCCGGATTCGCCCGCGGCGCGGATCGAGCTGGTGGAAGGCGTTCCCCGCGTCCTGTATCCCGGCATCGGTCCCCGCTGGAACCCAGCCTACGTCGCGTGGTGGGGGATTCTCTGCCACGACCGCGCGGCCGAGACGGGCGAAGCGCGCTTCCGGGATGCCTTCGCACGCCAACTCGCATGGCTGGGTGCGAACGCGCGCGAGTGCTTCGGCACCGGCCGCGTTTGGAGCTACGAGTTCGACTGGCCGAACGGGCCGTCGACGCTCCGCGCTCCATGGATCTCCGCCATGGCGCAGGGGCTTGCCATTTCCGCGCTCGTCCGCGGGGCACGCCTCTTCGGCGACCCGTCGTTCCTAGCGTTGGCGCGGGCGGCCGCCGAGCCCTTCCGCCACGACCTCGACGCGGGCGGCGTGCGCACGACCCTCAACGGAAGCGTGTTCTACGAAGAGTACCCGATTCGGCCGGAGACCCTGGTGCTCGACGGGTCGCTTTTCGCTCTCGTGGGTCTTGGCGAACTGGCGCAGGTGACGGGCGACGCGTCCATCGAGGAGCTCTTCCGGAGCGGAGCGGCGGGCGTGGCCGCCAATCTTCCCCTGTGGGATTTCGCCGGGCGCTGGACCCGGTACGGCCGCTTCGGTACGCTCGCGGGCGCCGACTACCACTTGCTCGCAGCGCTTCTCGCGCAGGTCGTCGGACGGAGGTCCGGCGAGCGCGTGCTTGAGGCTCGCGGCAAGGCGTGGGAGGCGGGGGCGAGGTCGCCGTGGCTCCGGGCAGCGGCCGTCCTGGCGAATCGATGGGTACGGCTGGGGCCTGCCCAGTAGGAGCCCTCCCGTCGGGGCCTCACGCCCTCGGTTCGCCGGGGCCCTCTCCCGCCTCGTGGGAGCGGGCCGGCGCGGGGAGGGGCGGGAGGCGGCTTGCCGTAGGCGTCCGGCCCGAGGTCAGAGGATCCCGCAGCAGCGCGAGCATGCCGGGAAGGTGCCGAAGCGCTGCAGGTGTACCCGGAACTGCCGCATCTTCTCCCCGTTCCACGCCTCCGCGAAGGTCCCGTCGTGGATGTTTCCGAGGGGCATGTTGAAGCACCGCGTCATCGGAATCAGGTCGCCGGTCGCGAGGATCTGCGCCATGAACCACGGGACCTGGCAGCGGTCTTGGTGGATGAAGCGGTCGGGACGACGATAGAAGTCCTCCAACTCGCCTCGATCCATCTCCGGCGTGAACCCGATCGGGAGGTGGGCGTACTCGGTCTTGATCTTGAGCAGCTGGTCCCACAGCACGTCGGTGTCCACCTCGAGCGGGGTCGCACCCGTGACGGAGCTGGGAGTCGTGCGGCAGATGTGGCCGTACTCGAGGTTGTGTTTCGCGGCCGTCTCGGGCAACACGTAGTTCATGTGGGAGAAGACGAGCTGCTCGAGGTCCAGCCCCAGCTCCTGGACCGAGTCGAGGTAGGCCGTGAGGCTGTGGAAGTTGTGGTTGGAGATGGCGAAATTGGTGGCGAGGACGGGGAGCCGGCGGTTCAGCTCCTTCCGATGCTTCATGACCGCGAGCATGCCGTCCACCGCGCGCTCGAAGCTGCGCGGGACGCCGCGGACCTGGTTGTGTACGGCCGCCGGCCCGTCGAGCGAGACCCAGAGTTCGTTCAGGCCCGCCTCGACGAACGCCTTGGCGTAGCGGTCGAGAAGGAAGGCGTTCGTGGTCACCTGGACGTGCAGGCCGGCCTCGCGCGCGTAGCGGATGGCCTCGACGATCGGCTTGTAGAGGAGAGGCTCGGTCGAGGTGATGGCGATCTTCGGCTTGAAGGACCTGACTTCGTCGACCAGGCGCTTGAACCGCTCGAGCGAGATCTCGGGATGTCGGGTCTCGCTGATGCAGAGGTTCTTGAAGAACTGGGACGCAGCGTTTTCCACGCCGACGTCGCACATTTTGCACTTGAGGTTGCAGATGCTGTTGATGGAGAGGTAGATCACCTGGGGGAGGTTCGCGGTGCCGTCGCGCCGGACGTAGTAGGGGAGCATCTGGGCGCGATGGCGGAGCGCGGGCAGGATACGCTCGGGGTGGGTGAGGGCTTTTCTCACCTTTCGGAGCAGCGTCTTCACCGCGGGACCTCCCAGGGACGGGGGCGGTAGGGGGGGGCTGGAAAGGGCGACTATGATACCGCCCGGCCGCGGATTTGCAACCCGAAAGTGAGCGGGAGGGCGTCGCTACTCGAAGGTTGCCAGCAGGTCGCGGATCGAGAGCATACCCTGGAGCTTCCCGTCCTCGACCACCGGCAAGTGCCGGAAGTTGCCCAGGTGCATCTTGCGGGCGACCTCTCGCAGACCCTCCGCCGGCCCGACGAAAACGAATTTCGGGGTCATGACGGAGTCGATCCGATTCACGTGCGGATTGACCCCTTTGGCGAGGACGCGCTTGAGGGCGTCGCGTTCCGTGAAGATCCCGACCGGAAAGCTCCTGTCGGTGACGACCACGGCGCCGATGTTCTCCAGGGCCATGCGGTCCACGACGGTTTGAATGGGGACGTCACGTTCGACCGTGACGACATTTTTTCTCATCAGGTCGGCGACGAGGGTTTTCTTCATCGGCTCACTCCGCTGGTGTGGCTCGAGGTGGCTTTAGGGCCGGTAAAGGAAGGCGCCGATGCAGGAGCTACACTCTCCCGCGCCCTTCGCGCAGGCGCGCCCGCCGCGCCTGAAGGGGAGGCTACTTGCGGAGCGCGGCGGCAGGGGCGGCCCGGACAGGCTCCTTTCGCTCGTGCCCGGGCCCGGGCGCGGGCGCGTCCGCCGCCAGCGGCGCCTTTCCGCTCGCCTCGGCCGTGTGCGGTGCCGGAGGCTGGGCGCCGGGCGCCGCGGCGACGGCGGACGGCGCGGGTTCGAGACCGAAGGCGCGTCGGACGTCGATTTCGAGCGCGCGCGCCACGTCGCCGTTCTCCCGCAGGAACTCGCGGGCCCGGTCGCGTCCCTGGCCGAGCCGCGTCTCCTTGTAGGAGAGCCACGTCCCGGACTTCTCCACGACGCCCTTTTCGACGCCGAGATCGAGGAGGTCGCCTTCCCAGGAAATGCCCGCGTTGAAGAGGAGGTCGAACTCCGCCTTTTGGAAAGGGGGGGCGATCTTGTTTTTTACGACCGTGGCCTTCGTGCGGTTCCCGACGACGGCCTCGCCGTCCTTGATCTGGTTGACACGCCGCGTGTCGATGCGGACCGACGAATAAAACTTGAGCGCCCGGCCGCCGGGCGTGGTCTCCGGGTTGCCGAACATGACGCCGATCTTTTCGCGGATCTGGTTCACGAAGATCACGCAGCAATGACTGCGAGCGATGGCCGCGGTGAGCTTGCGGAGCGCTTGGGACATGAGCCGGGCCTGGCCGCCGACGGTCGCGTCCCCCATCTCCCCTTCGAGCTCGGACCGGGGCACGAGCGCCGCCACGGAGTCGATGACGATCACGTCGATCGCGTTGGAGCGGACGAGGTGCTCGGTGATCTCCAGGGCCTGCTCTCCGGAATCGGGCTGCGAGAGCAGGAGGTTGTCGAGATCGACGCCGAGGCGCCGCGAATAGGCGGGATCGAGGGCGTGCTCCGCGTCGATGTAGGCGGCGATGCCGCCCGCCTTCTGGGCCTTCGCGGCGACCGTCAGGCAGAGGGTGGTCTTTCCCGAGGACTCAGGGCCGAAGACCTCGGTGACCCGCCCACGCGGAATCCCGTACCCTCCGAGGGCGATGTCGAGCGAGAGCGACCCCGTCGAGATGCCGCTCACGCTCATGTGCGAGCGGTCCCCTAGCCGCATGATCGAGCCCTTCCCGAACTGCTTTTCGATCTGGGCAAGGGCCTGCTGGAGCGCCTCCTTGCGGCGATCCTCGGGCGACGGCTGCGGCTGAGCCATGGGGGTCACTCCACTTGGGAATTGCTGCGGGTGGATTGCTGATGGCTGCTTTCGGGCCACGCGTCCCCACAGGGGGCGGAGCTCAGGAATCATGCGGCGCCGCCGGCTGCCAGAGGACAACGGGCGAGCGCCGTGTACGTGGGGCCTTGGGGGCGAAGCTCGCTCCGGAAAAGCACGACTTCGGCGACCGTCTGGCTGCCGAACTCGGCGTCGGCGAGCGAGGCGAGGAGCGGACGAAGGCGTTCGCTACGCCGCGGGGATCGGACGCGACCGAGCGTCACGTGGGCCTGGAACCCCCGGCTCTCCTTGGGGATGCCGAGCAGGGCGAGGCGCGTCTCCAGGTCGCGAACCAGCAAGGAAAGCCGCCCTTCCCGGTCCTCGCACCCCGCCCACAGGACGCGGGGCGGGCCGCTGGGAGGGAAGCAGCCGACCCTGCGATAGAGGAGTCGGACGGGCGCGTAGCCGCGCGCGACCGATTCCACCACGTCCCGGACTTGCGCGACCAGCGCTTCCGGCAGCTCGCCGAGGAACTTCAGCGTGAGGTGGGAGTGGGCCAAGTCCGTCCACTTCACGTCCGCGCCCGCCTGCCGCAGCTCCACAGCCGCGGCGCCCAGCGCACCTGCGACTTCGCGGTCGACCTCGAGAGCTACGAAGCAGCGGATCCGTTCGTCCATTGGGGGTCGCACGCTCCACGCGGGGGAGGAATATCTTATCGGGCCCTGGGAGGTGGGGCAAGCGAAAAGTCGGCGGGCAGGCCGGCGCCTGCGGTGTCAGGCCCGTGCGGTCCGGCGTGGGCCCACGCAGAAAAAGTCGAACCCGAGCCACATCACCGCGAGGAGCACGAGCGTGAGCGGGAGGTAGAGGAGCAGAAAACCCAGCCAGACGTTGGGCATCTGCCCCGCGGGGAAAATCTTGTCCTGCCAGGTCCAGGTCCCCACGGAGAACGAGGCGAAGAACGGGCTGGGGACCATCATCCAGGCGATGTCCGTGTACTTGACCTCCGTGAAGGACTCCAAGACCTTGAACGCGATGCCCGGGACGATGAAGAGAAAGAGGACGGTGAGGTAGGTGGCGATCATCGACACGAGCGTGGTTTTGAAGAGCAGGGAATTGAAGAGCGCGAGGATCGCGGTGAAGACGAGGGTCGTGAGCACGATCGAGGTATGCGCCAGCATCTCGCCGGTCGTGACCTGGTCGTTCTGAAAGACCCAGCCGAGGACAAGGGGAATCGTGAGAAAGAGCGTGAGCACCGCCGCGCAGCGCAGCGAGGCGACGAGCTTGCCGATGAGGACCTGCGCCGGCGTGACCATCGTGGTGAGGAGCAGGTCGAGCGTGCCGCGTTCGCGTTCCTGCGTGAAGGAGTTGCAGGTGAAGGCCGGCGTCACGAGGATGGTGAAGGCGAGCAGGTAGCACACGTAGATCGGTTCCAGCTCGGTGAACGGGAACGGGAGAAACGCGATGGAAACCGCCGTGGAGATCTGGATGATGAGCCGGATGAGGAGCGTCCCGCGCCCGAAGATCTCGGAGCGCAGTTCCTTGTCGAGGACAGGGTTCGTGCCGTCCGGGATCAGGTCGTCCCGCTTGCGCGGCGCGAGGAGGGCGTCGGGGAACTGGTTGGGGACGAGCACCAGCCCGACCTGCTCGGTCACGTCCTCCGCTTCCCCGGATTCTTCGACGTCGGAGAAGGGCTGTCCCAACCGACGGAGCGTCAGCCCGACGAGGATCGGCAGCAGGATGCCGCACGTGACGAGCAGGATGACCGTGAAGTCCACGTACGACCTGCTGTAGACGGCCAGCAGGAGGAAGACGGTCGCCACGGGGAGCACGACGAGGTACGCGACCGACAGCGAGGCATGCGTGCGGCTGAAATAGGTCGAGGTGGTGAGGCCGACCATGCCGAAGGTGACGGCGAGGACGATGAGTCCCGCATAGAGGCCCCAAACCTCCGCGCCGCCGACGCCGCCGAGCACGAAACACAGGCTCAACACGGGCAGCGACGAGAAGATGATGCAGAGGAGGTAGACGATCGAAGACAAGAACTTGCCGAGGAGGATCGTGAGCGGCGACATGGGCGTCGTGAGGAGAAGGTCGATGCACCGGTTCTCTTTTTCCATCGTCATGGAGCCGGCGGAGAAGACAGGCGCGAGGACGGAGATCAACGCGAGCTGGCCTAGCGCGAAGACGTCGAACAGTCGGCGGGAGAGACGGAACTGGGCGGCGATGCGCTCGTCCGCGTGCGGCCAGGCGAGGAAGGCGATGCTGCACAGCACGAGGATGAAGACGAGCTGCGCGACGAACGATTTCCGTGCGCGCAGCGAAGTGAGGAGCTCGCGGCGGAGCACGGCATTATCGAGGATCATTGGGCAAGGTCCAACTTGGGTGAAGGCCGGAGACCCGATGGCGAAGGCTCAGTTTTCAATGCTCAAGTCTCAAAGCAGACTCAAGGCTCCATTTTTAACTCGGGCTATCCACTGCCCCGGAACTTCCAAGCAAGCCTCCACGATCCCGATCGGTAGGGAAAACTTGCGAGACTCGCGCAATTGGCGGTTCCTGGTTGCGGCCGTGCTTTGCAAGGCGAAATCGAATCCCAGGGCGACGAAGGACACCCCCAGACCGCTCCCTCACGGGCGCGATTCGGTTCTCTTGTCGTGGCTCCGCCGCGCTGTGAGATTCGTGGCTCCGCCGGTTCCTGGCTGCGGCAGTTGGCCGCGTTGTGCTTTGAAAATTGAGCCTTGAGCCTTGAGCCTTCAATTGACCTCACCCTTCGTCAGCTTCAAGAAGGCCTCCTCCAGGTTCGGTTCCACTTCCCGGAACCAGAGCAGCCGGATGCCCGCCTGCACCAGTTCCGTGTGCAGCTCCGCCATCTTCTCCACCGGCCCCTTGAACTCGAGCCGGAGCACGTTCCCGACCCCCTTCAGGTTCTTCACCATGGGGCAGCGGCTCGCGATCGTCTCCGCGTCCTTCGCCCGGTCCAGCACCTGGATCTCGATGAGCGTATGCTCCCGGATCTGGGCCAGGATCTGCCGCACCTCGCCGTTCGCGCGCAGCTTTCCGCGTTCGATGATGCCGATCTTCGTGCAATACTCCGCGAGCTCCGACAGGATGTGGGAGGAGACGATGATCGTCTTCCCCATCGCCCGCAGTTCGCGCAGCAGTTCCTTCATTTCCACCCGGGCGCGCGGGTCCAGCCCCGACGCGGGCTCGTCCAGGATCAATACCGGCGGATCGTGGACGAGCGTCTTCGCCAGGCAGAGCCGCTGTTTCATCCCGCGCGACAGGCCGTTCACCAACTCGTCCCGCTTGCCTGTGAGGTCGACGAGCACGAGGATGTCGTCGATGATTTTCGCCCGCCGGTGCCGCGGGATGCCGTAGGCCACGCCGAAAAAGTCGAGAAACTCCCACACGCGCATGCCGTCGTACACGCCGAACGCGTCCGGCATGTACCCGATGGAACGCCGCACGTCCTGGATCTGGCGCACGACGCTGAAGCCGTTGATGGTCGCGTCCCCCGACGACGCCGGCAGCAGGGTCGACAGGAACTTGAACGTCGTCGTCTTCCCCGCGCCGTTCGGGCCGATCAGCCCGTAGATGTCGGTCTTCTCGATGTCGAGGTTCAGGCGGTCGACCGCCAGGAAGTGGTCGTATTTCTTGGTGAAATTGACGATCTTGATCAATCCTCACCTCGTCCCTTTGAGTTCTTCGAGTCGAAGCTCGTACACCGGACCGGCGCCGGGGCCCCACCTCTGCCAACCCGAGCCGGGCGCCTCGACCTCCACGAGCACGCGCCCGGAAATCGGCTGGACCTTTCCGCCCGGGTAGGTCTCGCTCGCCCTCCCAGGGCCGCTCAACCACGTCGGCTCCGCCAGGCCGCGGACGGTCTCGGCGGGGAGGATGCGATAGCGGAAGCCTGACGGCCCTGCGGCCTCGCACGAGAGGCCCTGCACGGTCATGCCGTCGGGCCACGCCTTCGGCGTGAACTCCAGCTCCGCGGTGTTTGCCTCGCCCGGCCCGCCGAGAGAGAAGTGCCCGTCAGGTTGCCACTCGAAGGCGCCCTGCGGAGCGCGCAGGACGCGCACGTGCCAGAAATCCCTGCCGAGTCGGACGGCCCCCTTCGAGAACCGGAGGTCCAACGGCACCCTCACCAGCGTTCTCTCCAGCCCGGTCACCGGCTCTCCCGCGAGCCGCACCGAGATCGGCGACGTCTCGAGCCAGGCCAGGACCTGGAAACGCCGGGCGGCCTGCTGGTCCTGCATCGCCGCGCGCGCGAGGCTCTCCAGGATCCTGCTCGTCCGCGCCGCCGCGGCGCGCTCGCGCCAGGCTTCGGTGGCGCGTTTGCGCTCGTCCGGCGACTGCGGGCGCGGCGTCCCCTCGTGCCGGGCGCCCGACGCCAAATCGCCGATCTCCCATGCCCCCTGCTCGCCCGCCAGCACAAGCACGTCGTGCAGGTCGAAGGGGGAGTGATTCTCGAGCCGGAGGGAGTCGACCCGCTCGCCGAAGCCTATCTGCGCAACGAAGCCGTCCCCGAGGGGCACCAGACGCGCCGCCTCGAAGGAGCGCGTAGCGCGGGGGAGGATGTTGAAGTGACGCAGCACCGGGGCGTCCTGCTCGTCCACATGGAAGGCCTCGCGTTCCAGCCCGCGTAGGGTTTCGCGCGAGCGCAGCCGGCACGGAAACGTCGGCCCTCCGTCGAAGGTGAGGTCTTCCTCCACGCGTCCTTCCGTATAAAGACCGAGAAAGCTGGACGCGCTGCCGGTGGGCGCGCCCGGGCCAGCCTCCAGGACGGAGACGAGCACGGACTTGATCGACGCGGCCGTCCCGACGTGCCCGAGGCGCTGCGCGCCCATCGCGAAGGCGAGCGTGATCACGATCCCCGCCGCCCACGCCCACTCGACCCGATCGAGTCGGCGGAAGACCCAGAAATTGATCGGGACGAGGACCGCCACGTAAGCGGCAAGGAAGAGGCCGACGGTCTGCCAGGGCGGAATCTTCAGGAAGAAGTCGTCCCCGAAGCGGCCCGCGACCGCGTCGCGCAGGCTCCCGGCCGTCGCGTCGTCGTTCCCCTGCGGCTGGAACGCGTTCATGGCGGTTCGCGACGAGGAGCGCGAGGTCCCCTCCGCCGGGCGAGCGCCCTCCGGCACGCGCAGGAGCATGCCGGGAACGGGGAGGAGCGAGCTCAGCGCGTCCGGCACCCAGCCATGACGCAGCAGCTTTTGCGGTCGATGGCCGAGCGCACGTTGGAGGAGGCGCAGGCGGCCGGAAGAGCGGGAGAGCACCGCCTCCGAAGGGGAGAACGCGAAAAACAAAAGCTGGCCAAGGCCGAGTCGCGCCCGGACGACGAGGGGAACGGCCGGTCGGTCCACGGTCTCCAACCAGACCTCGGCATCCGGCCGAGGGCGTCCTTCCGCGACGAGCAGCTCCTCGGATTCGCCGGCGGCCGGGGGCCCGGGAGTCGGCCCGCCGTAGACGAGGGCCAGCGCGGCCTTCACGTCGGCGCGACGGCTCCCCAGGAGGTCGACGGGCAGGAGGCTCGCCAAGGGAGAGCCCACGTAGGCTTGGGCGAGCTTCCCGACGCAAACGACGACGGTCCCCCCGTCGAGGCAATAGTCGCGGAGGGCCGCGACCTTTTCCTCGGACACTTCGCTCGGAAGCAGCTCATCGAGGAAAAAGGTGTCCGCGGCGGAGCAGGCGAGCCAGGACTCCGGGAGGTGGTCCGGTTTCGCGAAGAGCACCCGTCGTCGCGGCGCGACCCTCGCGTCCTGGCCGGACCCGGAGAGGCGCGGCGGAGCGAGATCCTGGTACGCGGGCGCCCGGTCGCCGAGCGCGACGATGAGGTCCTCGTCGTCTCCGAGCAGCGTGAGCGTGGGCCGATACCGTGCGGCGGTCGACCGGCGGACGAGCAGCTCCACGTCCAGCCCTCGGTCGCCGTTTTCAAGCAGACAATCGAACACGACCTTTTTGCGCGACTTTTTGGGGAGCGTGAGGGTGCGGAAGTAACGCGTCTCCTCGCCGCGCTCGTCGGGCGTGTCCTTCAGGACCTGCACGACTCCCTCCACCTCGTCCCCTGTGTTCCGCACCTCGACCACCACCGGGTGCCAGCGGTTGGCCTTGCAAAAGCCCGCCTTCGGATCGAAGCCGACCCGGGCGCGGATTTGAAGGGGTTGATTGGGGTCGTCGATCCAGTCCTCTTCGGCCGACAACGGCCGTGTACGGAGGAATCCGACGAGCAGGCCGGCGAGGAGGGGGAGGAGGAGGCCGAGGGAAAGTCGCTTGCGATCCGGGACGAGCACCATGAAAAACCTCTGCGTCTCCGGGTCGCCGGAGTTGCTGAAGAGCGTTTCCTTGGTCGGCGGCAAATCCCTCCCTCGCAGTATACACCCTGGCTCGCGAATTCGAATGAGGAATCGGCACGTCGCGCGCCGCTTTTCGCTTGCCCAGGTCACTTCCCGCTTGCCACGCGACCAGGGCTCTGGTATTATCCGCCGCCTTTTCCTGAACCGCTTTCCCGGGGGTGCCATGGGTCCAGCCCGTCTTGCCGGCGGCGCCGTCGCGCTCGCCCTCGGCCTCTGCCTTCTCCCTGCCCAGCCGCCGCTCCGGGCGGACGAGCCCGCGGAGCCCGCAGACTCGTACTCGCGCTCCCTCAGCCTGCGGGAGTGCGTCGGCCTCGCCGTGAACAGCAATTCCGACCTTGCCGTCGAGGGGTTCAACCCCGAGATCCGCAAGGCGGAACGGGACTCCCTTTACGGCGAGTTCGACCCGGTCGTGTTCTTCAAGTCGAGCACGAACAAGGCGATCACGGACGCGGGCGGCGGACCGCTGGACGGCGTGCTCGCCCAGCTCGGGATCGTCGATGCCATCGCGAGCTCCGACATCAAGGAGGAGGCCGGCATCCGCAAGAAGTGGGAGCTGGGCACGCAGACCGAGCTCAAGACCACGCTGGATCGCACGAAGACCAGCTCCATCTTCAACGTGGCTTCCCCGCAGTTCACGTACCGCAGCGAGTTCACGATCACCCAGCCCCTGCTGCGCGGGTTCGGCTGGACGTTCAACAACCTGAAGATCTTCCAGGGGGACGTGTCCCGGATCATCGCGGACGCCAAGTACGCCGAGGTCACGCTCGATGTCGTCTCCAACGTCGAGAAGGCCTACTGGGACCTCGCCGCGGCGAACCGCGAGCTGGACTGCAGGAAGCTGACCCACGAGCTCACCGAAAAGCTGCTCGTCACCGCGCGCGAAAAGGTCCAGACCGGCGGGGACACGGTCGCCGCCATCCAGGCCGAGGCCGACCTTGCCACGCAGAAGGACGGCCTGCTCAAGGCACAGGCCGGCGTGAATACGGCGAAGGAAAACCTGAAGAAGCTGCTCTTCCCCCTCGGCGACCCCGACTATTGGAAGCTGGACGTCCAGGTCGCGGACGCCGTCCCACCCGACCTCGAACTGCCCCAGGTCGCGGACTCCGTTTCCGACATGACGGACAAGCGGCCGGAGTGGAAGGCCGCGCGCAAGGAGATCGTGAACAAGGTCTGCGACGTCATCCGCGCCGAGAACGACGCGCTCCCGAAGCTGGACTTCAAGTACTCCTACGCCCGCCAGGCGGCCGACCCGGACTCGGACTTCGCCGTGCGGGACAGCATCTTCGAGAACTTCTTCGACTACACCGTCACGCTCGAATTCGAAATGATCCTTGGGAACCGCGACGCGAAAAACAAGATCCGCAAGGCGCAGCTCGAGGTCGCCCAGTCCCGCGCGAAGCTCCAGGGCGTCGAACGAAAAATCGGAACCGAGGTGCTCGAGGCCTATCGCGAGGCGAAAACGTCGAAGGAACGCGTCGAGGCGACGAAGAAGGCGACGGAGTTGACGCAGAAGAAGCTGCAGGCCGAGACCGAGAAGTACAACCTCGGGCTCGCTTCGATCCAGTTCGTCCTGCAGTACACTCGCGACCTGGCCGAGGCGCGTCTCGCCGAGGTCAAGGCGCTCGTGGACTACCACAAGGCCTGGGTGAAGCTGCGGCGCGCCCTCGGGACCACGCTGGAGTCGTACGACCTCCAAACTCCCCGGAGCTAGGCGGGACCGTTGCATGCCCTCGAGTGCCTTCGGTCGCGGCGGCGCGTGGAGGAGCTCGCGTCGGCCCCCCACCCCGCCCTCCCTTCGACGGGGGGACGGGGACGGCGTGCCGGCGGGAGGGGTGCTTGGGGCGCGCGGCTCTTGAACCGACCGCAAGGGCGAGCTTGGGGGCCGGCATGACGGACGCCCCCGCCGAAGGGGCCCAACTGCGGTCCCTCCTTCGCTTCAATCAGGCCCTCGACCTCGCGGGCCTCCTCCGGTACATCCTCGAGACGGCGCTGGGCCTCGCGCGCGCGGGGGCGGGCACCGTGCTCCTGGAGGAAGACGGCCGCGCGGTCTCCGCGGCCTCGCTCGGCCTCGACCGCGAATACGAGGCACGCCTCACCGCCGCCCTCGAGGGCAACCACTCTGTGAAAGGCGCGGCCCCGCGCGTCCTGCCGCTCCTGCCCCGCCGCAAAGAACCCGCGCGCCCGGGCGCCGAGCCGCCGCGCGACCCCGCCGCCTTCCCCCTCACCTCCGGCGACCGCTTTCTCGGCGCCCTCTGCGTCGGGGACGGACGCGGGCCCGTGCTCGACCGTGCCGAACGCGACCGGCTGCTGACTTTCTGTGACCTCGCCGCCGTCGCCCTGGAGAATTTTCGACTGGTCCGCTCCGCGGTCCACGACGCGGAGACCTCGGTCCTCGCGGCCGGCTACTTCGCGACCCGCCTCGAAGAGGAATTCAGCCGGGCCCAACGCTACCGGCGCCGGCTCACCCTGGTCCTCGTCGAGGTCGACCGGCTCGCCTTGATCCGCGACCTCTCCGGCGCGCCGGCCGCGCTGCGGGTGCTGACCACGCTCGTCGGCATGCTGCGGAAAACCCTGCGGCGCGTGGACATCATCGGCCGCACGCACGAGGGCGTTTTCGCGCTCCTCCTGCCGGAAACGCCGGCGAACCCCGCGGCGCAGATCGCGCGCCGCCTGGCGGAACAGGTCGCGGCCCATCCCTTCCAGGACGGTGGCCGCCGCTTCGAAGTGGGGATCGTGGCCGGCGTCGTTTCCTTTCCCGGCGACGGCGTCGACGCGAAAGGCCTGCTCCGGCGCGCGGAGGAGGTGCTCGAGGCGGCCCGCCGCACCGCACCCGGCACGATCTTCACCGCGCGAGACCTCCCCGCCGCGGGGGAGCGCACGGCCGATACCGACGAGAGCGGGATCGACCACCTGGTCCTCTCCCGCGAGGGGCGAGCGTTGCTCGGCATGATCACGCGCATGGCGAACCGCAGGGAGGTCGAGCTGGAGGCGCTGCTCGACCACGTGGCAGCGGCGCTGGTCGAAATGACGAAGGCGGACCGCGGGCTCGTCGTGCTCGTGGGCGAAACCGGAGAGCCGGAGCCCGCCACGCTGCGCCGCGCGGCGGCGTCGCAGGAGAAGGGCGGAGCGGAGTTCCCCTACGACGAGGAGGCCCTGCTCCGGGCCGTGCGCGAACGGCGGACGCAGGTGCTGCCGGCGCCGGGCGCCGAGCGGCGCGCGCACCGGGCCGTGCTCGCCGCGCCCATGCTGCAGGACGAGCGCGTGGTCGGGGCCGTCTACGTCGAGGCCGGCGGCAGCCGGCGCTTCGGCCCCGAGGAGATCGACTTTCTCGAATCGTCGGTGGCGTACCTCGGGGGCATCCTTCGCAACGCCTGGGAATTCACGCGGCAGCGCCGGGAACTCCTCGAAGTCCGCGAAGTGCTCGCCACCAGCCTCCAGCAGCTCGAGACCAAGTACAGCTACGCCAACATCATCGGCAAGTCGAAACCGATGCAGCGGCTCTACAGCCTGCTCGACCGCGTGGTCGAGACGCACCATCCCGTGCTCATTCAGGGGGAGAGCGGGACGGGGAAGGAGCTGGTCGCCCGCGCGATTCACTACAATGGCCCGCGAAAGGACAAGCCCTTCATCGCGGAGAATTGCGCCGCGTTGCCGGGGACCCTGCTCGAGGCCGAACTGTTCGGCTACGTGAAGGGGGCGTTCACGGGCGCGGTGGCGAACAAGAAAGGCCTGCTGGAAATCGCCAACGGCGGGACGCTCTTCCTCGACGAGGTCGGCGAGATGAGCTCCTCGCTGCAAAAAAAACTGCTCCGCGTCCTGGAGAACAAGGAGTTCCGACCGCTGGGCGGGAAGGAAACGGTCCGGACGGTGGACGTGCGCTTCATCTCGGCCACCAACCAGGACCTGAAGAAAATGATCGAGAAGGAGCAATTTCGCGAGGATCTCTTCTATCGCTTGAACGTCGTGAACATCGTGCTCCCGCCTCTCCGGGAACGGAAGGAGGACGTGCCGCCTCTCGTGGAGCACTTTCTGGCGGTCGTAGCCCGCGAGACGGGGGTGGCGAAGAAGGAGATAGCCAAGGAGGGGATGCGGCTGGTGCTTGCGTACGACTGGCCCGGCAACGTGCGGGAGCTGGAGAACACGCTCAAGAACGTGTGCGTGTTCACGGACGGCCCGATCCTCACGGAGGCGTCCTTCGCCCACCTCGAGAAATTCCAGGGCTGGCTGGCCCCGGCCGGCGGCGCGGTGGCCGGCGGCGGCTGGGGCTCCGGCGGACCGGCGCCGAACAGCTATGAGGGCTTCCAGCTCGAGCTGGCGGAGAGGGAGCGAAGCTTCCTTCGCTCCGCGCTCGCGGCCGCGGACGGGAACAAGCTGAAGGTCGCCCGCACCCTGGGCATCACTCGCCCGGCCCTCTATCGCGCGCTCAAGCGACTCGGACTCGAGTAGGGGCCCGTAGGAAAAGAACTTGCTCGTGTGACGCCCAGTCGGCCGCGTGGGGCGAATTCGAGACTTTTACACAGAGACGCGGAGACGCAGAGGCCGGGCGCTGAGTCCACCGTCCTCTACCGGCGAGGATCTCTGGCAACGCACGGAGAGATCGGTTTTAGCTTCACTTCGGCTTGTTGTGTTTTTTCACGGGCCCTTAGGGGATTCGCCGGATGCCCGACCCGGTCAACGCGGTGCTCTTCTTGTGTGACGGCTGATGCTGCGGGAAGGCGGAGAAGTCTTCTTCGCGCATGTCGACCGGGCGAACGCTCGAACTGCTTCGCGAGGAGTACGTGGAGCGGAATCTGATGCCCCGGGCGTACGTCACGCAGACGAAGTGCCTGGGCCCCTGCCAGGAGGGGAACATCGCCTTCCTGTACGCGGGCGGGCGCGGCATGTGGTTTCGCCGGATGAATACCGAGGAAGCCGTACGGGGGCTCCTCGCGTACGTGGACCAGGTGACGCGGGAGCGCCGCTACGTTCCCCCGCCGCCGCCCCTCGCCGCGCACGTGTTTCGCCGCACCTCGGGCGATCTTCCCGCGCTGCCCGGCGGCTTGGCGCCCGCGCAAAAATAACTGCGCAGATTCGGACCTCGAGGCTCCTGGGGGCGCGGCCCTCTGGGCCGCGCTGCGCGGGCCGGAGGCCCGCGCCCCCAGGCATCGGTCGATCCACGAAAATGTAAAGTAATTCTTGCGCGGGCGCCAACGGTTATCGCCAATGAACGTCCTGCTCTGGCTGAAACCCGACATCTCTGAAGCTGTGGGTGAAGGAAGAATCCGAGAAATTCTCAAACAGAAGCTCCGGTTCGCAGTTTCCCAATCGCTTCCGGACTTTGTTCCCTCGGAGTAGCGCTGATGAAACCTATCATCGTGGTTGAGGGAGAGAAGGACCGCATCGCGTTGAGTTCGCTCTTGGGTCCACGGGCGGCCGAAGTGGAATGGCGCATTGCTCAGGGCAAGGGCAGCCTCGCGTCCGTGGCACGAACGCATCTTGGCGTGTTCGGGAGGGCGGTCGCGCTGGTGGTGGATGCGGATACCTCGGACGCCGTCGAAGTCCAGAGTTTGCGCGCCTCCATTGAGGAGGCGATTTTGGCCGTAGGTCCGAGGGAGCCGCACCGAGTTCTCGTAGCGGTCCCGGCCCTGGACAGGCTGTCTCCCGCCTGCGCGGCCACGCTGGCGTTGGAGATTGGGGAATTCCTCAACCAGAGCCAGGCTTGTGCAGTGCGATAGGCAGTCCCAGAATGGCTCTGTCGCGCGGGGCAGGCGCCGTGCGGCACGCCTTTGCTAGCGGACTTCCACGGCGACGGACTCCCTGAACTGGCGGTCCGCGACAGCTTGGGCTCCGCTCCGCTGACAGGCCAGGGCAAAGCCGGGGCAGGGACGTGGGGTCTCGACGCGCTCATAAACGTCGGATTCGGCCGTTTCTTCCATCGGTTTTGGCTCTGGCACAACCCTCCCACACGCTTGTGCTGCATTGTACGAGGCATGGCGGAGGGCGCTGTCCGCTCGGATAGGGGCGAGGATAAGCGTTTGCGGCACCCATCTGGGAGCCCGTATCGTCGGAATTTCGCTGAAATGAAGGAAGCGACGAGGGACATTCACGAAAAAGTTGCCGCACTCGGCGAGTCTCTGGGTCTCGTGACGACCCGGGAAGTCTCGGAAAGCCTGTTCCGGCTGCGCCTTGATTCTGTCTACCAGCCGCGCATCGACCTGCTTTGGAGCGTCGCGCTTGACCGACCGAAGCGGGAAGCGCTGGCTTGGGCGCTGGGCGCGGACACCTCGGGCATCACCCACCTGCCGATCGTCGGCGTTGAAGTCGAAGGCACGCAACCGACGACGAAGACCATGGCGTCCGACCTCGCGAACCTGACCGCGCTCGGGGCGCAGCTGGGCCTTCTGGTCGTCTCGGAGGAGGGCGAGAAGAACATCTACCGCCGTGCCGCGAGGGCGGTTCGCACGGTCAGGCGCTCGTTCGGGGACGTCCGGGTGCACATCTGCCACGACATGTTCTACGGCCTCGTCACCCAACGCCTCAGGCGCGAGGGGGCCGGGATACTGGTCGACCTCACGGGCGGCAATGTGAACCTTCGCAAGTGGGCTAACGTCGTGCGCGGACGTTCTCTGGAATCCGACCAGCCCTTCCTCTGCACGATGGCCGACCACCCCGGTCGCACTGGTCGCAGCCGAGCCATGGCGTACAGAAGCGGCAAGCGGCTCGCGCCCGTGGCGAGCACGACTGGCCGGGGGGGCGCGGGTGGTTACCAAGTATTCGCCCTGGGATCGGCGATCGACAACGCCGGGCAGGCAGCCGACACGGCGCCCGAGGCCGAGGTGCAGGCGTATACCGAGAGGTCCTACGAGGACATCACGATCGGAGTCACCGCAGGCGCGATCGCCGACATCGGACTGGGGGTAGGGAGGCGCGGCCTGGAGATCAATGGTCGCCCCCGCTCCCAAAAGGACGGCTGGCTCGAGGTACGGACCGCGTCGGGGCGGGTGGGAGTTCTCGCGGCCCCGCTCACAGTCCTCTGGAACGGCTTGGCCATTTACGCGGCCTTACCTGCGGAGGGAGCGTTCGACCATCATGTGATCGCTTTCTTCGCCGACGCCGCTCCCGCAAACCTAGACGAGGTTCTCTGCCTGATGAAGCTTCGCGCCATCGAGCACCGCGTCGGAGTGGTGCTCCTCGCTCGGGGAGTCCGCGAGGCGGTGAAGACCAACAAATACAAGAACATCCAGCGGTTCAGGGAGCGGGACGGCGTGTTCGGCTTCAACGCTCAGTCTCTTGGTGGGACTTGGAGCACTGCTACCCATGACCCGACTTTCGGCGTCCCGAGACAGTACTTCCCCGCGTACCTCTCGCTGCTGAACCCCTGACTGGCGCGAATAGGGGCTGAACGCAACCTGTTTCAGGATGTTCCTCCTGCCCCCACTGTCCGCTGCTACGGACTCCGGTCGGGCGACGCCCTGACGGGACGTGGCCGGCACCTGCGGCCAACCCGATCTCGTCCCTCCAGCGGATCGTGCCTGGGCGCACCAGGCGTGTACCCCCACCCGTTTCGGCGCCGGCGGTAAGCGGCCGCGTTCTGGGCCGCGGTCTCCATCGCCCTAACCCTCGGCGGCTGGCTGCTCGTCGCCTTTCTCGTCCCGCGGGTCGTGTCCGAGCGACGGGAGTCCGCCGCGACCCTCGCCTGGGTCCTCGCCATCGTCTTCATGCCGTTCGTCGGCGCGCTCCTCTACTGGGCGTTCGGCGTGACTCGGCTGCGGCGCAAGCGCGTGCGCAGGCGCCGCTGCTGTGAGGGAAGAACGGGGGGCCCGAGGGCTGAGACGGGAGCCGGGAGGGACGGCGAAAATGCTCCGCTCTCGCCAGGACTCGCCGGACGGCATCCGCCGCGTACGCTTCGAACTCGCGGGCGATGGAGTCCCGGTTTGCTTGCAGTTCCGCGACGACCGGCTCCGTCCAGACCCTTTGAATCCTTGGGCCCCGCGGGAATGCAGCGTACTTCCCCCCAGATCGCGGGGGATTGGCCTGTCTGCGTCGTGGGCCGGCCTGTGGTCGAGGGGCATGGAGGGTCGTCGAGGAAACACTAGTTGACGTTGCGTCAACATTCAGATACACTCCCAGCATGAATGAGCCGCTCGTGGAATGCTCGTTTCCGATCCCGATCCTGCGGGACGGCGATCGACAACCGCACCAGCCTTACGCGTGGGACGACTTGACGATCGAAATACGGAGCCTGGTGAAGCGTTACCCGAAGGGTCACCAGGGCCCGAAGACGGTGTTCCACTGGGAGGAAGATGTGACGCCGGGCGAGTACGAGGAGACACCCACTTCCGGCCTGACCCGGGACGAAAGCCGCAAGTACTGGATCGCGCTGCCCGCAGAGAAGCTGGAGGACTTGCGCCAAATGCTGCGACGCGCCGCCAACACGATTGACCAGCGGGCAATCTACCTCTCCGTGGCCGGTCGTGTGGAGTTCGTCGAAGCGCGACCCGAGGCTGGAGTGCTGAATCTTGGGCGAGGTGAACGATGAGCAACGTCTATCTGACGATCACGGGCCGAAAGCTCGACCTCGCGCAGCTCGCGGAGCCCGAGAGGAACCTTCTTCGTGAGGCGCGGGCGCGCGTGGGCAAGGCCGGCGGCTGGAACCGCTTCGCCTCCTGGTGGCTCAGGGCATTCAACGAATCGGGCCTTCCGGACAGCTCCCTGGTCTTTCGGGTCTGCCGCGACCTCGAAGCGCGTCTCGGGATCGCCGAAGGCAAGGTCGCCTGGCCGGACTACCGCGACTACCTCGCGGATTTGATCGAAGAGCATTTCGATTCCCGGTATCGCTTCTGCGAGGCCACGGGCATTGATCCCGGACAGCTTAGCCGCGTCTTTGCGGCAAAGGCCGACCTGTCCGCCGACCTTCTCCGGACAGCCCTGAAGGCGCTGAATGCCCACCTTGAGGTGCGCCCGAACGTAGAGGCCGCCCGGGCCTTCAGCCGTGAGGAGGCCCTTGAAGCCCTCGCCGAGGCTGTCAGGTAGTCGCGACAAGTCGGTCGCGAGGGCGCCGGCCATGTCCACGGAGCCGCAGCCGAACGGTGGCAATCGCCCCTCGAGGTCGGCGAGCTCCGGGACGCTTGCGGGCGCCAACCTCCAGCCCCTGCGCAAGGCCGGCGGTCGCACGGCGGCCTTCGCCCCGGTCAACCCCCTGCTCCGGCGCTGGTCCCTGAATCTGCGCAACCATCGCAAGATCGTCGTGGTCGACGGGCAGGTGGGGTTCACGGGTGGGGTCAACGTC
>JACPWG010000151.1 GCA_016197205.1 Planctomycetota bacterium | reverse complement strand
GGAACCCCTCCCTGACCTTCAGGTCCTCGGCCGTCCACCCGCGGGCGGCGGCCCGCTCGGCGCGGACACGGCGCGTCGCGGCGACGAAGATCAGCGCGTCGCACAGCTCGTCGAGGCCGGCCTCGAGCAATTTCGGGATGTGACCTCTGCCCCCGCTAGTCCTAAAAACACGCTTTTTTCAGGGGTAGTAGGTCATGTCAACTGCCGACCAAAGTCTGCTTGCCCTGCTGCGAAGATGCGGAAGAATTCCGTTCGCAGGCATGTAGGCCCCCTTCCAAACCCTGCGATATGGTCAACTCCACTTGCCGATTTTGGACTATGACTCGATGCGTCATTCCTTGCCTTTCGGCAACATTGTCCCTTAGCCGCTTTGCGGCCCTCTGGGGAGTCGGCATAGGGGAGTGAAGTGTCAAAAATACGGTTCGCTATTCAGAGCATGAGCTTATCCTTTCCGCGCGGCCCCTTACCCGTTCGGACACAAAAAAGCAGCCGGTCGTTCCGCGCCCGTACACATGCTGTCCGAGCCCGGGTCGACCTACACTCTCAGGCGCACGCTCGACACCAGGACGCCGTTCTCGAACCCCTGGGCCGAGATGAGGGTCCCTGAGGGGGCGGGCTTCGGGAGCTGAACCTCCATGACTCCACCAGTCTGGTTGTGCGACAGCACCGGTCGGTCGTTGACCATCAGGTCCACGCGATCGATGTTGCGCGCGGTAAGGATGAGGCCCGTCACGGAGACCGCGCCGAGGCGGCCCATCTGGAGCGAGTGGGACCTCTTCCCGGCCAGGAGCCGGCCTGCGTGGGCGATGAGGTCGGTGTTGTGCTCGAGGAGATCGTCCCGAGTCATGAAGTGGCGTTCGTCCGGCACCACGCCGAGATCCTCGAGCGGGACCCCCGAGCGGGCGCCGACGCGCGTGGAGCGCCGGATGGCGACCCGCATTCCCGCGCCTCCGGGCAGCGCAACGAAAGGATTCTGCGGGCCTGGGACGATCTGGCGTAGAGCCGCATGGTCCCAGACGTTGGCACCACCGGCCCCGGTGTTGTTGTGGCAGCCGAGGATAGTGCCGATCTCGTGGTCCTGGAAGCCGGCGGCGAAGATGTCTGTCGTGCTGTAGCAGAACGCGTCCGTCACTAGCACCACAGGCCCCTGGTAGACTTGGCCGATAGCGTTGCACGTCCCCGGCTCGGTCAGAGGGAAGCCCTGCGAGTGGCCTGCGCCGGTGGACAGCGCGGTGGCGAGCGGAACAGCCCATGCCTCGAGCCAGGGGACCGACTCGCTCAGCCTCAAGGTGAACGCCGTGGTCAAGAAGTGGAAGGGCTCAGGCATGATCGTCCGGGGCGTGAGCGTCTGGAGGATCCGCTCGCCGAAGTTGATGTACCCACCGCCATTGCCGCGCAGATCCAGGACAAGGCCGGTCGCTGGCAGCGTGCGCAAGATGCGCACGAACTCGTCAACCGCGTCGTTCACCGCCTTGTCGGCATCATTGCCCGGCGGGGCGAAGGTGGCCAGCCGCACGTAGCCAAATTCCCCCGATGGCGTGGCCACCGTACCGAACCGCGGGAAGACGTCGGGGAGCCGGCTCGCGTCCGCACGCGGCGCAGACCTGCTCGCGCGGAGCTTGGCCATCTCCGCCTCGGCCTGCAACGCCGGGGCGTCGAACAGGGCCTTGCGCACCCGCCGCAGGACCTCGGTCTTGAAATCGAGTCCCAGCCCCGCCCCGGACGCGCCTCCGGAGCCAGCCGCGAAGATGTTCCCGATGATCGGCGTCGACGGGCTCACCACGTTCCACTCGTGGCGGGTCTCCGCTGTCTGACCTCCATCGAGGAACGTCAATGTGACCCAGTCCTCGTCGGGCGGCAGCGAGGTCCCGAACCATCGGAGCGTCAGCGCCTCGAGTCCCCGCGCGCGCCGCGCCTCCGTGTTGCTGCCCGCCTCACGCGCCGCGTTGCGGGCGACCGCCAGGTCGATCGGCATTCCGTTCCAGTGCGTGACCTCCACGCCCGCCTTGAGCTTCGGCTCTCTGTTCTCTGGCGCGACCCAAGAGACCAGATACCGCCGCTGTTTGTCGACGTAGTACTCCTCCACGCGGAAAGGCAGGTACGCAACCCTCTGGAAGTACGCTTTCGGCAAGAAGTAGTTCGTGTGGAGGTCGCGCAGGCTCACGAAGACTTCCAGCAGCTCGGACTGGAACTCGCGTTCATTCAGACCCTCGTGGCGCAACCGGAGCAGCTGGAGGGACTGGATGGGATCGATCGCATGCATGGCCCGCTTGAGCGGCAGGTGCGCATAGACCTCCTGGAGCAACAGCTTCGCCTGGTCGATGAGCACCAGCCGCTGCGCCGTGGTCAGCGCCGGCACGCCGCCGACAGCCGCATCCGCCGGAGTCGTGGCCGCCGCCTTGAGTTTCGGCTTCGCCCCGCGCACAGCCTCAGCCAAGGCCCTGGCCGGACGACCGTGAGCCGCGATCGGAAGGGCATCACGCAGTTTCTGCAGGCTCCTGGGCTTCCCGATGGCCTTCTCGATTTCCGCGAGGGCCTCGGAATGCGTCAGGGTGGGCTTGTACGGCACGGCACCCCGCGTCAGCGAGCCTTCCTGGTCCATTCGCGTCATCGGACTCCTCCTGGGCTTCGAGAAATCTGGATCCTTGCTGAGCGACTCAACGTATAGCACTCACCCCGGCGGCGCGCTCTCGATAAATTCGATGATCCTCTGAAAGTTCTGATCCCTGTACTGATCGCCCTGTGCCCTCGCACGAGCCAGCCCGCGCATGGCTCCGCCCAACGCCCCTTCGAAATCACCCATCTCGACGAGGACGCGGACGGTGACCTCCATGGCTTCCAGCTCCTGGGAGTCGTCGTAGGCCCGACCTGCCAGCCTCGCCGCCTCCTGCGCCGCTTCCAGCGCATCGGGAAAACGGCGGAGGCCGAGTAGCGCCTTCGCTTCATCGCATTTGAATAGCGCGATCTCAACCGTGTTGTCCAGCTGGCTCGCCAGAGCGAGACCGTGCCGGGCGCTGAGGAGCGCCTGAGTGTGCCGCCCGAGCCGGTTGCTCGCTTGAGCGACACGGCCGAGGGCCAGCAACTGGTGCCAGCGATCTGCCGGAGTTGGCTGTGGGGCGTCAAAGAGCTCTCGTGCCTGCTCGGCTGCCCCGAGCGCGTCCTCTATCCGGCCGAGCACCTTGAGGACGTCTGAGTAGCTCAAGAGGGTCCCCCCGCGCAAGGTCCGGGAGCAACCGTCGGACGCGAGAGAGCCCTCGAGCAGCTCGAGCGCTCCGGGGTATCGCCCCAATGCTGCGAGGAGCTCACCCGCGACCTTGAAAAGCTCCGCGCGGGATTCTTCCACACCCGGACCGTCGAGTGCATCCAGGCTCCGCCGAGCCCGCTCGATCAGGTCCAGCCGAGCTCCCGCCGCTTTCGGCCGGCGCTGGGCCATCATGCCCAGGTACTGCAGCTGCTGGATCCAGACCTGCACGCGTTCGAGCGACGGCGCGGGCCACCCTTGGTCGAACGCTTCGCCCAGGCGATCCGCTTCTGCCAGCAGCGCATCCTCCAGCGGACCGACGAAGTCCACCGGAGACCGGACTCCACGCCGGTCGCGCACCCAGCGCTGGGCCGCGGAGAAGAGCTTCTCCAGCAGCAGGAGCAGCCACTTCCGTTCGCGGCCGAGATAGGCAGGCTGCTGCGGCAGGCCGGTCGTGCACGTTCCGATCGTGATGTAGGCGCGTTCGGTGCCGATGCCCGCGCCCGTGTCGAGCAGGGCCCGGCAGACCGGCTGCCCCTCCCTCACCATGCGACGGAGCACGACCGCGGCCACCTTCGCGGCGTCCGCGCTGTCGATGCTCCAGAGGCTTCCGACGTAGGCTCGCGCCCCGATGCGCAGGAATTCGCGGCCCACGGACACCCAAGAGAGGCAGGAGTTGTTAAACACGATGGGCCTGCTCGACAGGTCCACACGCTGCACAAGCTTGAACGCGGGAAGGTCCGCGTCCTTCATCGCGATGCCCTGGTCCGAGCCGTGGGTGTTGAAGAACACCACGTCCACCGGCAGCTCCTGGGTCAGATGGATCAAAGCGAGGCCCGTCGCGGCGAAGTCTCTCAGCACCAGCGTTGAGGAGGCGCGGAACTCCAGAGCCTTCACCACGTCGCGGGTCTCGGGCGTCCCGAAGGCTCCGGTGTCGAAGACAAGGTGAAAGCCCACCGCGTCGTCGGATGATACGCCGGTCAACTCGTGGAGCACGACGAGTGTTGCGTCGGGGGTGACGTGGCCGATGGACTTTTCACGCCAGTCGAACTCGTGATGCCGCGCGAAAGTGTAAGGAATGCCATCGGTGTACGCTGTGAGCGGCAACGACCCGATGGAAGCGAAGACACGGTCGGGAACGAGCGACGAGACCGCGTCCTCGATCTCTCTCAGCTTGTGCGCATGAAGGTTATCGAGCGCGCGGCCGAGGACAGGGCCTGGCTTGGGGCGGCGCGCAGAGCGCTTCGAACGCTCGGCCAGCGACTCCACCAGCTCCCGCATCCCGCGTAGTGCGCGGTCCACCGTGTCGCGGTTCGGGCGGGGATACACGACCAGGCGCGAGCGTCGCGCGTGTGCCTGGAGCACGCCGACCAGGAGCCATGCCTCGTCCACGGCTTCGACGAGGACCGCCTCGGTGGGCGCGACCGGCGACGTGGGTGAGGGTACGGGGACCGCCCCGGGGCCGGCGTCCGGGAGCAGGGGCATGCCGGCATCGAGGGCCTGGTGAAGCCCCTCGAGGTAGGACGCGACCTGGTCATCCGCGACCGGAACGCAAGTCGCCGGGAAGGACACGCCGGGATGAGCCAGCGCCCAGCACGTCGTGGCGAGCTCGGCCAGGGAACTGAACACCCTGCAGCCGGCCGGTGGTGTTCCGCCCGCCTCCGTCGCAGGGAGCACGAACTCGACGTGCGCCGTCGAGGGGAGCAGATCGCTCCGCGTGTCGGTGATCCTGCTGACGGGAATCGGGTGGATGGGATGTGCCTCTTCGAGGGGCGGCCGGCAGAGCGCAAGCAGCCGCTTCGGGTGGAGCTGCTCCAGGAATCGCGCCGCCTGGCGATTCTGCTTCCACCACGATCGAAATGGCGTGAGCACGCCGGCGGCCATGTCCGTGGCCTTGCTCAGCTTGTGGGCCGCAACCGGATCGAACGGCTGGCCCGAGGCACGGATGCGGTTCGCCATGTCGTCGCGTGCGTTGCGTGCCACCAGGTACTGCTCGTAGAGCTGTCGGTAGCGCTCCTCGCTCACCGGCGGGGGTTCCAGCACGATGAGCGGGACGAGACGCCCGCGCTGGCAGCACGACAGCGCCAGTGCCGCCTGCCGGAGCTGGGTGGGTCGGCAAATGACGGCATCGAACATCGGGGCCTGATTCAATTCGGGCCGTTTTGCGGGAACAAAGGCATCGACGAACTGCGCGAATTTCACGAAGGGGGCTTGATCCGGGTCCTGGCGTGCTTTCCCAGCTTGCAGTACCACTGCCTGTCGCATGCGGCCGCACGTCGCGAAGGGACCCCGCGGCGCCACGCCCCAGCGCCCCGACAGATCCGTCCGACCGCCTTCCCGTCCTCGCCGCTACGAGATGTTCAGGCTCATCAAGAACTCCGCGTTCGTCCGCGTCTTCTTCGTCTTCTCGATGAGCTGCTCCATCGCTTCGATC
>JACPWG010000150.1 GCA_016197205.1 Planctomycetota bacterium | reverse complement strand
GCCCCATGAGGATGCGCGCCTCGCGGAAGAAGCGCTCCCGGATGTTGGGGTCGGGGACCAGACCGGGGTGCAGCGTCTTCAGGGCGAGGTCGCAGCGGAGGACCCGGTGGTGGACGCGGTAGACCTCCCCGAAGCCGCCCGCGCCGAGGACGGCGCGGACCTCGTACTTGTCGTCCACGACGGTGCCGAGGGGGATCGCGGTAGGCGGCGTGGCGAGCGACGAGCCCGCCGGCGGCGGCTGCTGCGAAGGAGGGGGGGCGAGGGCGGGCCCCTGGGCGGCGGATGCCGGCGCAGGGCCGGAGGGGGACGGACCGCGGCCCAGCCGCGCCGATTTCGCCCGGGGGACCGGCGTCCGACAGGCCGGGCAGGCCTCCGCTCCTGTCGGGATCGGCGCTTGGCAGGCGAGGCAGGCTGCTTCCGAACCCTCCATGCATCTTCTCCAACGGTCCGCAGCCACGGCCGGCGAGCACGCGGGGTGCGGGTCCGCGAGCGCTGCGATCCGGGCTGTCTCCTTGCCCTCGTTACCGCCGCCGTGCGGGCTTCCTTCGGGCGGCCGGCCTTCGCGCTACTCGCGCCTCCATGCGCCGCAGCAGCGCGCGGATCCTCTCGACGCCTACAGAATCACCAATCTGTTCCAGCCCCACCGCGTCCACTACGCGTTCCAGCCCCACCGCAGCCACCACGCGTTCCAGCCCCACCGCATCCACCACGCGCTCGATGCCGAGCTCCTCGACCGCCTCTCGGACCGAGAGGGTCGTCTCGTCCAGCGTCTTCCCTTTCATGGCCAGGACCTCCCTGAATTCGTCCTTCCGCATGAACCAGAGCATGGAGTAGTACTCGCGCCTCTCCCCATCGACCGTCGCTTCGATAGCCTCGCGCAGCCTTTTCCCCGAGGCCCAATAGAGCAGGAAGCCCAGCGATTCCTCGCTCACCGGCACGCGGTTCGCCTCCACCAGGACGAGCCGCGCGACGAAGCGGCCCTCCAGAACCCCGGGGTGCAACTCCTGTCGTCCTACCTCGCGGCGAACCTCCTTCGTGGCGTGCGAGCAGAGCACGACCTGGGTCAGGTCAGCAAGCTCCGAAAGGCCCAGCTCGCGTCGCTCGGCGAACAGCAGCGTCCTCGCGCCCAGCAGGTACAGGTCCGCCAAGCCGAACGCCGTCTTCGGCGCCTTGTTTTCGAAAACGGACCAGCGTGTCAGAAAATCGAGGAAGGCATCTCCGCGAGGTTTCTCGGCGACGGCGTCGAGTTCCAGGTTGCCTCCGGCTACCGTCACTTTGCTCTCGAACCGCCGAGCCGCGGGGGCCAGCCGGCGCTCCAGCCATTTCTCCTGCAGATCGTCCCATGCGAACGCCATTCGGCGTCTCCTGGATGGAGTTGGACCGGCTCGCTAGCCTCATCCTACTCTCGGCGAGAGGAGCAGAGCAAGCACATTTCCGGCGTGGTTCGAACTGCCCCTGCCGTCGCGCGGAGGCGGGGCCGATTGTGCCCTGAGTACCGCCCCACGCAATTGGGTGACCACTTTTCTCGGCGATTTTGGCCGCCCGCGTCCCCCCTTCGCGCTGCGGCGCTTCGGGGCGCAGGCCGTTGCGCTCGCTCGCCGTAGTTCTCCGTTACTACGCCTCGCTCGCGCGCCTAGCGGGCGGCCAAACTTGCCTTCGCCTATTGGTCACCGACTTCCGTGGAGCGGTACTGAGCCATCGGCAGGTTGAACCACGCCCGGTTTACGCTCTGCGCCCGCCCCCCCTCCCCCGTCCCTACTCCTCGTGCAGGTGCGTCACCGTCGGCTGTTCGAATTCGACCTTCACCGAGTCCAGCGCGGGCGTGTCTTTCCACGCCCCGGCCGCGTACGCCCCATCCAAATACTCGAAGAGGAAGCGCACCTCGATCCGATCGCCGCGCGCGTCGAGCCGGTTCTTCCCGTCCCCGTCCTTGAATTCCCAGAGCCCGCCCGGCTTGCCCGTCGGCTCCTGGTCCCAGGCCGGCCGGCCGTCGAGTCGGACGAGGGCGCGCACGACGAGACGGGGGTCGGGGCAGCGCGCCTGCCACGTCAGCCGCTTCCAGAGCGCGCCCGTGGCCCGCCGCTCGATCTGGTAGCACGCCTGGGTGTCGTCCTCCACCCGCGGACGCGAGCGGTCCCAGTACCGGAACGGCATCGCATAGGCCAGCTCCCGCAGCCCATGAGCCGCCGGCAGCGTCCCGAACGCCCCCCGCCAAAGCCCCACGCCGTCCCGCCCCGTGGGCATGCGCAGCTCCTTGCCCGTATTCCGCGTGTACCCCAGCAGCTCCTCGCCGAGGAGCACGTACCCCTCCCTGGGAAAGCCCTGCGGCTGGCCCGGCGCGGGCGCGGACATGCCGAACGACGCCGACGTCGCGGAGATGGCCCCGCCCAACGCGCCGACAGAAAAAAAAGTCAGATTGAAAACGCGCGCGCCTACGCCGTGGGCGACGGCCTTCGTCTTCAAGAAGCCGCGCTCGCAGCCCGACAGCTCCACCAGGCGAACCGTGTACTGCCCCGACGGCGCGGGCTCGGAACGCGTGCCCACGTCCGCGAACGACGCGTACCCGAGCACCTCGTCTTCGAGTTTGATCGCGCCCCCGGTCGCCACGAAACCGAGCTGCCCTCCGCCGCCCCCCTGTGTGTAAATCGCGATGCGAACCGCGGGATCGCCCGCGGCCACGGCCTGGTCCAGCCGGAAATCGCCGCGGCCGGCCTGCGTGAAGCGCACCTCGTCCACGAGCCCGGTCACGGCCGGCGTCCCCGGCTTCCCCACCTTCTCGCCCGCGCCGACCCACGTCGGGCCCGGGGTGGAGGCGGCCAGGTCGCCCGAGGGAAATTTCAACAGCCGCGCCGCGCCGGCCGGCGCCGCGACATGGTCGCGCGAGACCGGCGCGGAGAGGGCCACGAAGTTCGCGATCGTCTGCAAGGTTCCGCCCAACGCAAGCCGGAGCGAACGCGACTGCCGCACCGTCGCCTGCTCCTTCGGCAGCGGCTGCGGATCGGCCTCGTCGAGCGTGACCACGTCGCCCGCGCCGCACAGCCCCTGGTCCACGACCCCCGCCCCGGCCTGCATCGTCAGCTTGCCGTAGGGCGCCGCGCTCGGTCCGGGCCCGTTCGGGTCGCGCGCGGGGCCGTCCCGTACCGCGAAGACCGGGAGCACCAAAGCGCCGGCCGCGTGCGGCGCGTGCAGCGTGTACGCGAAGGCCCGCCCGAAACCGGTCGGCACCCCCGGCGGCAGGTAGTAGGCCCCGACGGCGGTCAAACCGACCAGGTACCCTTCCTTGCCGCCTCCGGCTCCGGCGCCGGCGCCACCCGCGCCGCTCGTGGGCGGCCAAAAGAAGGGAGCCCCGAACATCCACTCGTCGTCGATCTGCACCAGGCAGCCGCTCGAACCCGGCGCGCAGTAGTTCGTGGAGACCCCGTCCACCGGCAACGAGAAGAGCACGACCGGCTCGTCCCCCTGGTGGTCCTGGGCCTGCGTGGCAAGGAGCGGCACGGACACACCCCGCCCGTTCGCGCCCACCTGGAACGATGCCGCACTCTTGCTCTCGTAGTACACCAGCTCCATCGTCGGCGAACCCGGGACACCGACGAGCAGAATGCCGCGCGAGGGGAAGTCATCGGTCGGGTTTCCGCCGCCCGGACCCGCCACCACGGGAATGACCGTCGCGGTCTTCAAGAGCAACGGCGGCGGCCGCACGCCGGGCCGCGACGGCGGCGGGGGCGGAAGCTGCGCGAAGGTCTTCACGCCGAAGCCCTCGCGCACGCGTCCGGCCGTCGCCGGGATCCGATCGAGCCCGAACGTCCCGCCGGGGACGGGCACGTTGAATGAGATCAGCGGATTCGCGTAGCCGAACGGGGCCACGAGCGAGCCCGCCGGGTGAGGCCTGGCGATGGTGCCGCGCGCGCCCCGCACCGCCGCGCCCGAGGGGGGCAGCTCGATCGCCTCGTCCCCGAGCTGCACAACCTGGCCGCCCACGGTTTGCGCCCATTGATTCGAGAGAGCGAGGCCCGTCGAGCCCACGGCCAGGTCCGTGGTGAGGGTCGTCATCTCCGCCCGGCTCGTCCGACCCGAGTAATAGGTGAAGCGCCCGGCCGGCAGGCCGTCAAGCGTCAGGAGCAAATGACCCGCGAGGTTGCTCTTCCAGAAGGCCCCCACGTGCACCCACCGGTCCGGCCGAGCGTCGAACGGCGCCCGCACTTGCGCCGCAAGCTCGTCCGCGCACGCGTCGCTCGCCGAGAGCACCAGCTCCCCGCCCTCCACGTACACCCGCAGCCGGTTCATCCACTCCGCCTGCGCGACGTCGAGCAGCGTCACGCCGGTAGGCACGCCCCCGCGGAATTGCCACCAGGCCTGGAAACCACCGCTTCCGATGTCCCCCCCGGCGGGCGGCACCGGGATCGCCTTGCCGGGCGCATAGGACAGCCCCTTACCGCCCAGGTCCACGCCTTCGTGCGTCTGGTCGAACGACTCCTCGATCGCGTACCCGCCCCCCCGCTCGTCCCGCGCCGCCGCGAGCCGCACGTCCCCTTTGCCGGCCAGGGTCGAAGAGTCCGGTTCCTCGGACAGCCAGCTCCGGTTCGGATGGGTGACGACGAGGTGGCCGAACGGCTCGCCGCGCGCGCCGGGCCGGCCGCCTCCCCCGCCGCCGAGGATCGAGCCGACATGCGACCGCAGGGTGAGGTACTTGTCGAAATGCACCTGCGAGGAGAGCGACCAGGTCAAGGGGCCGGACGGGGCCACCTCGACCGTGTCGGCGAACGAGTACCGCGCGGCCTGGTTCCCGGCCGGGTCGTTCGCGAGGCCCACGGCGTCGAGCCGGTACACGTCTCCGCCCGCAAACGCGAAGGGCATCGTGCCCGAGCCACCGAGCAGGCGCAGGCCGGGGTTGACCGCGTTCGCCGCGATGGACGACAACTCCTCCTGTCGAAGGGGCGTGCCGGCGGCCGTGCGTGCGCCGGCGAGGAGCTTGCCCAGGTCCTCCCAGCCGCCCAGCCCCTTCTCCTGCGCGACGATCAGGTCGGCCACCAGCTCCGCGGTGCCACGGGGCAGCACGTACGTGGAGTCTTTTTTTTGCAAATCGGGCCAGGCAAGCCCGTCGAGGAGGGCGACGAGGACCTCGCGCGGCGCGGTGTTCAGGTTGACGGGGTGCCGGGCCTCGGCCTCCAGGGAGAGGCGATCGGCGTCGTACCCTCCGGGGAAGTCCCCGTCGAGGACGAGGAGGCCGTCGGACGTGGCGACGCGCCCAAAGAGGTAGGCCTTGCCGTTCCAGAAACGGAGGCGCGTGCCGACGCCGAACCACTCCGACTCGTCGACGGAGATCCACCGCGCGGGCCCGCCGGCCGCGGAGGGGTCGACGCCGGTGGAGCGGACGGTGCGCGGCGTGATCCAGGCGGACGGGACCGAGGAGGCGTCGGTGAGGAACTCGCGCGGCGAGACGTGGAGCGCGGCGGCGCGGGCGCGCAGGGCGCTCACTACGCGACCGGGGGCAGTGCGGACGTTCACCTTCCCCTGCTCGTCTTGTGCGCTCGCGCCCCAGATCGCCCCACGCGGGTCACGGATGCGGAAGCGGCGGCGCGGGGGCGCAGCCTGCGTGGTGGACTCGGCGTCGGCGGAAGGAGGGGCGGCGGCGGCCCGGGCGTTGGCGTCCTCCTCCACGAAATCGAGCGAGGGCGCGACCTCGGCGAGCGTGTCGACCGCGGGGTTGTCGAACGGCGCGGCCGCCCGTGCCGCGGACTCCTGCGTGTCGTGGCCGAGGACGAGCTGCGCCACGGCGGCGTTTCGCGCCCCAAGAGCGGCGTAGCGTGCCCGGGCCTCATCGACCTGGTTCCGGGCGATGCGATCCTGCTGGACCATCGTGACCGCGAAGGGCGTCGCGATGACGGCGAGCGCGGCGAGGACCACGAGGACGAGGACGAGAGCCATGGCGCGCCGACGGCGACGGCGCCGCGCGGGGGGAGGAAGACGAACGGTGGAAGCCGAGGGAACTTGCCCGGGGGGCTCGAGGTCGTGCATGAGGGATCCCGTCGAATTTCAAATTCCAAATTGCAAAAGTCAAATTTCAAATTGCACGGACGTAAGGGCCCGTAAGAAAATAACTTGCTCGTTCAACGGGCAGGGGGGCGACAAGAATTCTCAAGGCTCAATTCTCAATGACCACCACGGAACGTAGCCCGGGCCCGGAATCGCGGACTCTGAGCCTTGAACTTTGAGCCTTGCCTGAAAATTGAGCCTTGAGCCTTGAGCCTTTTCCAGTGGAGCTCCCTTGCGTGTCACCACGAAGGACCATCAGTGAGGGGGGCGAGTTTGGCTCGGCCGAAATGCGCCTTTGTGGTCTTAGTGACTTCGAGTCTTTGTGGTTTCGTCGCCTGCGAATCTGGATACGCTTTCAAGAAGTTCACCGGTAGGTGTCCAATCACTCGACCACCCCCAGGATCCCCACCGTCAGGCTCTGCGATTCTTCGTGGGCCTTGAGGGTGACCGTGACGGGGGCGGAGAGGCGACCGCGGGGATCGAACCGGATGCGAATGGGGGCCTCGGAGTCCACGGCGCAGTCGGAGGGAAGGCGTCGCTCTTCGCCGAGGACGAGAGCACTGACACGCACCTCATCGAGGGCGCCCTGGAACGGAGACTGCGCGTCGCTGAGCGTAAGTGGCGCGGAAGTCACCGGCAGGTCCGCGGTGAGTTCCTCGTCCGCGACGGGCTCTTCGTTCACGTATAGGGAGGCCGCTGCCCCGTCGTAGATCGCCTCCACGTGGAACCAGCGGTGGAGCGGGACCGCGGACCCGGAGTCGAGGCGCTTGGCGCCCAAATCGAACCGCAGGCGGCCCGCGGAGGTGAGGCGCAGACCGTACTCGTCCCCTTTTCGAACGATGACGCCGCCGGGCCGGTCCCCGAGCAGGCACCAGGCCTCCAGCACGAGGCCCGCATCCGAGGGGTCCCTCGGGAAGTCGTCGCACGTCACGCAGCCCGCGCCCGCGAAAAGGAGGGCCTGCCCGGCGCGACCGGGGATGAGCGAGGCCCCCTGGACCGCGCCGTTGCGGCCGAAGGCCCCGGTCGTTACGCCCTCCTCCTTGTCCTCCAGGTGCCAGAGCCCGATCGTCTGGCGACCCAGCGTGCGGACCGAGCGCTCCGCCGGATCGATCAACAGCCAGCACGGCGCGTGATCCGTCATGGCCTTGTTGCGGGCCAGACGAAGGGAGGACGCGACGAGGTTCACGCCCGCGGCCAGCCCCAGGCCCTTGTTCGCCTGCGACAGGAGACCCGCGCCGAGGCCCAGGAGCACGCCCAGGATCGCGAGGACCACGAGCATTTCGACGAGGGTGAAGCCGACGGTGCGAGGAGGTGCGTGGGCGAGTCTCAAAGGATGTTGCGTCATGCGGAGACGCCGCTCCAAGGCCTGCCAGGCAACGATTCTTCGGCGGGGAACCCCTGGAACTGCAAATTGCAAAAAGTCAAATTTCAAATTCTCGAACTGGCCCCGCAGCCTGTGCAATTTGAGATTTGCAATTTGCAATTTGCAATTTGAATTTTGAAATCGTCTCTCCCCGGTTCCACTCCTCGTGCGAGTCTCGCACGGCCCTTTCGAATCCAACCCCTCCTCTTCACCACCCATGAATATCGTCTTCTTCGCCATTCGCGTTCTTCATGTCCGGCCCGCACGACCAGAGCTGATACCCATGCGCGTTGTGGTACGCCTTCGTCTTCTCGCTCTTCTGCGGAGCGCACTCCACGGTTTCGCCGTTCACCAGGTACTTCGAGACCGCCTCCGGCTTCGCATAATCACGAGAGTGGAAGTACACGTAAGGGTTTCCCCAATCGTCCACCAGCTCGCGGAGTTGGTTGTCGCCGAACCACCAGTTCGTCAGGTTCTTCCCGGCCTCGTCATGATCGAGATTCGCGTACCGCTCTTCTTTCCAGTCGCCGAAAGGACCGTTCTTGAGCGAGGTCTGGAGGCACGCGACCATGGCCTCGTTGCCCGAGTTGGTCTCGTTGTCCTTCAGGCCGTAGTCCTTGAGCGACGTAGGCGGGTAGTCGCCGAAGCGCGAGTTGTAGACCTCCAGCGCGGCCTTGATCCCCGCGATGTCCGACTCCGCGGCCTTGACGCGCGCCTGCCGCTTCGCGCCCACCAGGGCCGGCACGACGAGTGCCGCGAGGATGCCGATGATCGAAATCACCACCAGGAGCTCGATGAGCGTGAACGCCGCGCCGCCGCGCCTTCCTCTCGGCATCCTTGGGTCCTCTCTACTTTCTCTTCCGTTCGACGATGCGGAACCGGGTGACCGCGAGGCCCCACTTCTCGCCTTTGGCGGCCTGACCGAAGACGCCGCAGATGACGTTCTCCCCGCCTACCTCGAGCAGCGCCGCCTTCTGGCTGCCGACCGTCTTGCCGTCCACGAGGAGGGCATAGGTCGGCTCCTGCTCGGTGGTCACTTTCTCCAGTCCGAGGCGCAGGGTCGAGCCCGCGGGCGCGTCCGCCACTTCACGCCAACGGGGCCCGGCGTCCCCCTCGGCTGCGACGGAACAGACGAGCTTCCCCTTCGCGTTTCGCCCGAAGCGAAGGCCGGACTGGCGCGCGCCGCCCTGCGTCTTGAACGCGACGCGCAAGCCCAGCAGCGCATTCCCGGCGTCGGCGAGGTCGAGGTCCGCCTCGACGCGCACGAAGGCGTCCGCCCGCACCACGCGCTCGAGCGCGGATTCGCCGCCGTCCTCCAGGGCCTGCGTCCCGGCGAAGCGCGCGCGCCGCCCTGCAAGCGAAACTTGCACCCCGAACTTTTCGCTTTGGAACCAACCCTTGCCGACCTGATCCGCGTCCGCGCGGTCGAAGGCATCTTCCCAAAAGGTGCGGGTCGCCGCCTCCTGGATGAGCGCGAGGGCGCGGGTGGCGTAGGCCTCCCCCGCGGCGGCGGCAAGGACGCGGTTCAGGCCCGCGACCGCCTCGGGGACGCGCCCCGAAACGTAGTCGAGGTAGGCGAGCCCCTCCAAGGCGGGGGGATACTCCGGTGCCAGCCGCAGGGCCTGCCGGAGCCGGGTCTCGGCGCGCGCGACCTCGCCGCGCCCGAGGAGGGCGAGGCCGAGGGCGCACGGCAGCTCGGGGCGCGTCGTGTCCGCGGTCACGAGCCGGGCGAACGACCCGGCGGCGAGGCCGAAGGACTTCTGGCGCAGCGAGGCGAGGCCGAAGTCGTAGACGGCCCCCGGGAAGCCGCGTGCGCGGCCCAGCGGTGCGGACAGCTCGCGCGCGGCGCCGGCGGGGTCGCCGCGCACCAGGAGGAGATGGGCGAGCAGGGCCCGCACAAACCCGTCCCCCGGGTCGAGCTTCGTCGCGGACTGTACGAGCGCGAAGGCGTCGTCCGGTTTCTGTTCGAGGAGCGCAGCGAGCGCGAGTCCCACCCACGGCGCCGCGGTCGACGGGTCCCGGCGGCGCGCCTCTTCGCAGCAGACGCGCGCCTCGGCGAGGCGGTCCGCGAGCAGATAGAGCGTGGCGAGGTCCACCCATGCGCGCGGGTCGTCCGGCGCGACGCGGACCGCCTCCACGAAGGCGTTCGCCGCTTCCTTGAAGGCGCCCAGGTGCGCCTGCGCCGAGCCCAGGGCGCGCCAGGCGCCGGCCGGATCCCTAGGGGAAACACCTGAGGCGGCGGCCGGAACGGCGACGGCCTTCTGGAGCGACGCGACCGCGCCCTTGGGATCGTTTTTCGCGAGCAGCAGCCGCCCGTCCACGTACGCGAGGAAGGACGCGGCGACCGGATCGGCGGGCGGGATCTCCAAGGCCCTGCCGAGCTGCTCCGCCGCCTTCTCGAGCCGACCCGCCTCCAGGAGCGCCAGGCAATAGAGGAGGCGTCCCTCCACGAACGTGGGGTGGGCCTTCGTGGCCGCCTCGAGCGTCTTCTGCCCGGGCTCGGCGAGACCGAGGTCGGCGTAGATCCACGACAACCGCACCAGGAATTGTTCCACGCCGCTTGTCCCGCCCGCCACGGCCCGCAGGCAGGCGTCGCACTCGGCGTCGAGGTCCCCCTCGCGCCGTGCGAGCTCGGCCAGCCCGAAGTAGCCCCGCGGATCGGTCTTTCCGGCGGCGATGGCCGCCTCGTACGCCTGGGCAGCCTCCCGGGCGAGTCCGCGCTCCGCGCACCACGCCGCGAAATCCGTCAGGGCCTTCACGTCGCTCGGCGGCACGGCCGCGCGTCGCTGCTCGTACTGTTCGGACAGCCGCGTCGCGCGGAGCACTTGCTGCACGTCGCGCCGGGGAAGCACCAGGACGGCGCCCGACCTGTCACGCAGGCGCACCTGCTGCTCCGTGTCCTCGACAAGGGTCCCTTCCAGCATGCCCTTCGACTTGGAGATCACGCGGTCCACCTCGGGCGCCTTGGGGTCCTTGGCCGGGGCCGGCGCGGCGGGCAGGTTCGAGACCAGGGCCTTGAGCGGTTCGAGCGTCTCGGCGCCCGGCAGGTCCTCGGGCTTCGGGACTGCACGGGCGGCGGGATGCCGAAAACAAAAGGGCTCGTACCCAGGTGCGGCGAAGTCCGGAGACGGCTCGAACGGGAGCGCGACCGGGAGCCCGAGCGGCGGCTCCGGGACCTCGAGGGCCTCCGGCGGGAGCTCGCGCTTCTCGGAGGCGGCGGCAAACGGGCTGGCGGCGCCCGCCGCTCCTGCGCCGGCGTCCGCAAACGCGGGCGGCAGGAACGGCGCGGTCGGCAAGTCGGCAGGCCGATAATTGTCCGCGTCAAGGGACGGCGGCGACCAGGCGACCGGCGGCTCCCAGCCGAGCAGACTGAGGGCGCAGAGTGCGAGAGACGCGATCGCGGCAGCGAGGAAGAGCGCGCGTTCCATGGACAAGAGAGAGCCCCTCGGAACGGTCGACGAGACGCTTTGAAGCGGAAATTGCCCGCGCATGCGGGAGCGGCGACTGGGGCCGCATTTCAAATAGCAAATTGCAAAATTTCAAATTTCAAATTTGGGCGACGGCGCCGTCGTGGGGCTGCAGGTGGGCTCATTTTCGCGCCGTGCGCGCTCCGGCACTCCGCCCCGCCCGCGGGGCTTCGCGCGGTCTTCGATCTCGCGAACCTGGCCTCGGCGGTTGCAGCCCCCGACGGCATTGCAATTTGAAATTTGACATTTTGAAATTTGGATTTTGAAATCGTCACACCACCCGATTTCCACTTCCCGCAGCAAGGTTCGATCGATCCGTCTATCTCTCGATCCGTCTATCCCTCGATCTCTCTATCTCCCCGGTCGCCACGTTCCTCCCGCGGCCGGCTTCTTGCCACCGCCACCGCCGCTGCCCCCGCCTCGCGGCGAACCCTCTTCTTCCGGCGGCGGAGCCTCCAGCCGCACGCGCAGACCCGCGACCACCAGCTTCGCTTTCAGCACGTCCTTCTCGGGATCCACGCCGTCCACGACGAGCTTTCTCACCTCCAAAAACGCCCCTTTCTGCCCCAGGGCGTGCACGAGCCGGAGCAGCGGGTCGAAGCCCGTCTGCAGCTCGAGGGTCACCGCCTCGCGTTCGAGCACCGCGTCCGTCCGTTCGTCTTCCTTGTCCCCGCGCGGCGCCACGGAAAGGATCGCGCGCACGCCCAGCTCCATCGCAAGCCGAAGGACGCGGTCCACCACCTGCAGCCGCCGGAGGAGCGACGGGATCTCCGCGCCGGGCACCTCGCCTTCCGGAAAGCCGAGGGCGTCGGGCATCGCAACGTCCCGGCCCGCAGCCAGCTTTCGCAACGCCTGCTTCACCGACTCGACCGCCGAGCTGTAGACGATCAGCCGGTCGGAGGCGTCGTCTCGGACGGTAAAGGCCGGGTCGTCCGCGAGGGCGACGGACTCCGCGAGCGTCGTGACCGACTGTTCCAGGCTTTTCAACTCTTGGCGCGAGCGGTCGAGATCCCTCTCGCCGTGAAAATCGGAGGAGGCCAGCCGCTTCTCCAGGATTCTCCGCGCCTGGTCCGCCGACTCCCCCGCGCCGGCCGCCGCCGAGCGCAGGGGCAGCACCACGACGAGGGCCACGAGGAGCACGGCGCCGCCGCACGACAGGCTGACGAGGAGCAAGCGCTTCCGGGCCGGCTTCATCGGTCCTCCTCTTCGCGCCCTACGTGCGCCGTGCCGGCGGGCTCGCCGGGGGCGCGCACGAGCAGCTCGAACTCGGTCCGGTCGCTGTCCGCGGCCTTGTGGCTACTCTTCGTCTCCACGCGCACGCCGGGCACTTGCGCGCCGAGCCGGCCGAGGAAGGCCTGCAGGATCCGGCGCGCCGCGGCCGGCGCTTCCCCGACCACGCCCCGCACGGAGAGGACAGGCAGCCCCGCCTCACCGGCGGAGCGCTCGACCGTCGGCTCGGCGGCGATGCGGGTGAGCCAGAGCCCTTCGGAGCGGGCGGCGCGGAGGCCGGCCAGGGCCTGGAAGAGGAACGCCGACTCCCGCACCGGCGCGGCGATCGCCGACGCGCGGGCGCGCGCGAGCTTTCGTTTGCCTTCGAGCTCGTCGAACTCCGACGACCAGCCGTCCGCTTTGCGTTTCGTCGCGTCGAGCTCCTGCTTGAAGGCGGCCTGGACGGCTCGGGCGTGGGCTGCACGCGCCCCCACGAGCCCGAGGCCGAGCAGCAGGACGGCCGCGGCGGCGTAGAGCAGCACCTCTTTTCGCCAGAAACGGCGGCGGGTCTTCTCGGCGTCGGGCAGCAGCGAAAGGGAAACGCCCGGCGCGTCCAGGTCGACGACGGCGAGGCCGAGCGCGATCGCCAAGTCGGTAGGCTGCTCGCGCACGTGGCGGGCGTCCTTCTCGCCGAGCAGGGAAAGGTCGAGCGCGGACGCGGGGTCGAAGGGCTCGACGGGCTTGTCGAGGAACTTGGCGAGGTTGGCCAGGAGCCCGTCCACGCGCGCCCCGCCGCCCGAGACCAGGACCCGGTCCGGGCTCAGGTCGGGGAGCTGCGTCTGCGTCCGCGCAAAACTGATGGAGGACTGGATCAGGGACTGGATCTGTCCCGCCGCGTTGAGGAGCGCCATCCGCGCCCCGTCCGTGGCCGCGTGGTTCAGCGAGCCCTCGCGGCACTTCAGCTCCTCCGCCTTCGCGGGCGTGACTTTCAACGTGCCGGCGAGGGCCTCGGTGAACACCCGGCCGCCGCCCGCGACGTTGCGGGCGAAGACGAGCCGGCCTTCGCGCGCAAAGACCAGTTCCAGGTTCTCGGCGCCCACATCCACGAGGAGGATCGTCTCCGGCGAGACGGGCGTGAGGGCACGCCAGGCGTGGAAGAGGGCGATCGAGTTCGGGACGAGGTCGCGGACGCGGACGCCGCCGCGCGCAAGGAGGAGCATGCGCTCGTCGACGAACGCGGTCTTTCCGAGCGCGACGATCATGGGGATGGGGAGGGGCTTCCAGGGGTAGTCGAGGCCGAGGTGGTCCGAGTAGACGAGGCCGCCGCTCTTGCCGGCGATCTGGATCACCTCGTGCTCCATCATGGCCTGGACCTGGTCGGGAGCGACCGGCGGGACCTGCGTGAAGCGCAGATTGAGGTCGCGGCCGGTGAGCCCGACGAGGGC
The DNA here is from genome assembly GCA_016197205.1 of Planctomycetota bacterium. Classification (GTDB taxonomy): domain Bacteria; phylum Planctomycetota; class MHYJ01; order WSZJ01; family JACPWG01; genus JACPWG01. The sequence goes on along the minus strand of JACPWG010000150.1, from coordinate 53,582 downwards.
GCCGCCGCCGAGCCCGGCGGCCGCGGCGAGGCGGGGCAGCTCCTCGGCGGCGCGGGCGCGCGGGTCGGCGCCGGGCTCCTGGCCCGCGAAGAGGCGCGTGCGCGCGACCCCGGTCACCTGCAGCCGGGAGTTGCGGCGGCGCAGGCGGAGCGCCTTGATCGAGTAGCTGCCGATGTCGAGTCCTGTGGCCACGCGCGGGGAGCCGTCCGAACGGGTCGAAGAAAAAACAACAAGCCGAAGTGAAGCTAAAATCGATCTCTCCGTCCGTTGCCGCAGATGATCGCCGGTAGAGGACGGTGGACTCAGCGCCCGGCCTCTGCGTCTCCGCGTCTCTGTGGTAGAGTCTCGCGTTCGACCCACACGGCCGGGCCGAATTTCAAATTGCAAAAAGTCAAATTTCAAATCTCAAATTTCGCCCGCGTCTAGCTGGGACGCGGAGCCATGATCCAGCCATTTGCCGCCGTCGGTCGAGTTTAGCCTCAGTTCGGGTTGTTGAGAAAAAACAGAGCTAGGGCAGCATCCAGGCGTCAGCGGCGCGGTACGCATTTGGCGAGCAGGTCGCGCGCCTCGGCCGCGGACTCCGACGACGGCAGGCGCTCCAGCAGGTCGCGCAGGTGTAAGGCCGCGAGGGTCGGCTTCTGGTCGGCGAGGAATTGCCTCGCCAGTCCCAGCAAGCGCGTCGCCTCCGCTCGCTCCCGGGTCTGACGGAGGGCGACCTTCGCCTTTTCGCAGGCCTCGAGAAGCGGTTTCGCCTGCTCGGCGAATTCGCTCCCCTCGTAGTCGTGCAGGAAGGCGTTGATCTCCCGGGCGACGTCGTCGCACGCCTCGGGTTCGGCCGGCACGGGCGCCTCTTCGGCCTGCCGGCGGAGGTCCGCGAGGGCGGCGGTCGCGCGCCGTTCCAGCGCCTTTCCGCGGGAGGACGACTCCGCGAGGTCGATCGGCGGCAGCTTGCCGAGCTTCACCGCTTCGCGATAGGCTGCGAGCGCCTTGCCGAGCGAGCCCGCCGCCTCGAGGGTCTTCGCGTTTTCCAGCGAGGCGCCGGACGAGACGGCGGCCAGCGCGCCCTCGCCCGCGGCGACCAGGAAGGACAACCCGACCCGCGCTCCGTCCGCGTCCGCGTCCACGAGCCACTGCTCGATCCAGAGCCCGCCGGGCGCCTGCGCCACCCGCACGGTCGCGGGCCGGGCGTAACGCAGCACGAAGGCGGAGGCGCCCGCACCCGCCACCAACAGCGAGACCCCGGAGACCTCGGCGCGCTCACGGACTTCTTCTTCGCCGGTCGAGCCGCGCACCCGCGCCGAGGCGCGTCCGGGCAGCAGGAACCCGATGCCCCGCACGACTTCGGCCGAAGCCTTCTCCGCCGGAGGGGCGAGCGACAGACCGGCGCCGTCCGCCGCCGGCGTGAAGTCCAGCCCCAACTCCTCGACCGCGGCGGACGACGGCACCGGGAGCCGGCCGGAGAGGCTCAGGCGTTCACCGTAGGGCGAGGCGCGGGCCGCGACCCTTGCCTCAGCGAGATAAACATGGGACAGCACGGCGTCCCCCTTGCGCAGGAACGCGATCCCTTCCGCAAGTACGGGCGCTTCCCCGAGGCGCAGGGCGAAGGGTCGCCCTGGCTGCAGGCTTGCCGCGAAGGGCCCGAGCGCGCGGGCCGGGGGCGCGGTCGCGGGCACGCTCCCGGCGACCAGCGAGGCGTCATCGAAGAAAACGGCCACCGAGCCGAGCACCCCCAGCGCGAGTTCCGCCTGCTTCGCGCCTTCGGGAGCGCTGCAGGGAACCTCCAGGCGGACCCACTCCTTGGACGAGCCGCCGGCGGCGACGGCCAGGTCGGCGGGCGCCTCCGTGCCCGGCCAGGAGACGCGCAGGAAGGCGCCGCCTCCGCCTTCGAGCCGGCACCAGACCGCGGCAAGGTAGCCCTGGCCCCCGCCGCGCGCCGCGGGCACCTCGCACTTGCCGACGCAGGTCGCCGACCCGGCCGCGGCCGCATCCAGCCGGAGCGAGGCCTTTCCGGTCCTCGCCACCGCATCCGAACGCGCCATCGTTCCCCCCTCGCCGGGGCGCAGCTCCCAGCCCTTCGGCCCGCCGCCGCCGGCCTCGGCCTCTTCGAAGGAACCGATCGGCGCGAGGAGGTCCGCGGCCTGGAACGTTGCGCGCGGGCGGGCGTCGCGCCACGCCGAGATCCCCCATGCACCCGCGCCGAGGAGGACGACCGCCGCCGACGAGAGGACCCAGGGAAGAGGGTTGGACGCCCGCGACCAGCTCAGGTAATCGTCGGGGGTCGCGAGCGACCGCTCCACGGCCCGCTTCGTGGTGGTCCGGGTCCCCGACTCATCCGAGCTCGAGCGCGCCGCCCCTCCGGACGAGTGCGTCACGCCGTAGTCCCGACCGGGAATTTCCTCCTCGAAGATGAGCATGGAATTCCCGATCTCGATCTTGTCGCCCCGCTCCAGCCGGTGTTCCTTGATCGAGGCGCCGTTCACCAGGGTGCCGTTGCGACTGCCGAGGTCGCAGAGGATGAAGTGCTTGCCCTTCCGGCGGATCTCGCAGTGTTTCCGGGAGAGGGAGGTGTCCCGGAGCGGGAGCTGGTTTTCCGCCGCGCGCCCGATCGAGGTGAGCTCCCCCGTGACCTGCGCGGTGCGCGAGCCCCCGGGTTCCCTGATGATCATCTGCGGCATGAGCTGACCATGGAAGGCTAGCCGAACGGGATCGCCGGCGAGGAGCTTGGAAGCGGGCGAGTGTTGTCCCCTGGCATGCCCATGCGACGCGGTCGTTTGCGGGGCGCCGTCATGCCACGGAAGGCCGGAAATCGTAGCACCGGACCCTGGCGACGGTCAAGCGATTTGCGGAGCTTCGCCCCCGCCCCCCCCCCACGCCGCCTTCCGCCCCAGACCCCACATCCGCTTCACGCGCTTGGCCCCGCGACGCAGACGGCCTCCTCAACTCTTTCCCGGCGTTTCTCCCGGCCCAGCGCGGGTCTGCTCCTCGACGTAGCTCGCCAGGAGGTGGAGGTCGCGCGTCAGACTGGCCTGAATCATCGAGAGGACCAGGAGGAGCGCACCCAAGAGCTCGATCGGCACCGTAGGGATGGGCCGGAGGATCATGTAGACGAGAGCGGCCGCTCCGAGCAGGGCCGGGATCGACAGCCGAACCGCGTACGCCGAGGCGTGGCGCACGGCGATCCGCCGGGCAGCGTCACGATCCACTTGCACGGGGGACCTCCTCAGTACCGCGTCACAGAATTGGGTGACCCATTTCCTCGGCGATTTCGGCCGCCTGCTTCCCCCCTTCGCGCTGCGGCGCTTCGGGGCGCAAGCGTTGCGCTTGCTCGACGTGGTTCTCCGTCACTACGCCTCGCTCGCGCGCCTCGCGGGCGGCCGCACTTGCCTTGGGCTATGGGCCACCGACTTCCGTGGAGCGGTACTCAGCCTCTCCATCGCACACGGGCATCGGGTCCGCGGCCCCCACCGCCCCGACGGCTGTGTCCAGCCCGACACGCGCCTCCGCGTAGGCCAGGAGCGCCTCCAGGTACTCCGTCCCGCAGCGGGCGGCTTCCGTCCGCTTCCGGAGCGCTTCGCGCAAGTCGTCGGGTCCCTCGGCGACGCTGGTCCCCCCGCCCGCGCGCTGGGGCTCGGCAGCGGGCTCCGGTTGCAGGATGCGCTCGTAGTACTCGACCCGGCCGACCGCCTGCAGTACCCGACCGTAGGAGGCGCCCAGGGTCGCGCGGACGTGGGCCTCGAGGGCCTGGGGCCCCGCGGTCGCAGGCTGGGGCGCCGGCCCGGAGTCGCCGATCGTCGCGCGTTCCCGAAGCCTTGCCGCGACCAGATCCCCGCGCTCCGCGAGGGCCCGAGCGAGCAGCTCCGAGCGAGGGGGCAGTTCCAGGCGAGGGGGAAAGTCGCTGGTGAGGGCGAAGTTCGCGCGCGGAGCGGCGCCGAGAAGCGAGGCGAGGCGCGCGCGCTCCTCGAGGAGGCCCTCGCGAAGGGAGGCGCATTCGCGCGCCGCCCGGCGATGGGCATCCTCGACGAGCGCGGCGTCCTTGTCGAGCCCGCGCGAGTCCGGGCTCGCCGCCAGGGTGGTCGCCACGAGACGGCCGAGCCACCCCTCCTCGTTGCACGCGCGCTCCAGCCGACGTTCCGCGCCGAGGACCGCGTAGTAGGCGGACCGGACTTCGGCGAAGACCGTCCGTTCGGCGTCGGCCCGCTCGATACGTTCGGCGGCGCTTTCCAGGTCCTCTTCTCCCTCGGCCCCGGCGCCTACCCCGGCGGAGGGATGGCCGCCAGGTCGACGCTCCCCTGTGCCGGCGCGGCCCGCTCCGGCGGCTCGGCCGCGGACCCCCGCGTCGGCCGCCACGGGGGGCGCTTGACTCCGGCGGAGTGCCAGCGCCTCGTCGATGGACAACCCATCCTCCCACTCCACGCGGGAGGGCAGGCGGAGGCGGGAGCCGGAGGGCCGGGGCGGCGGCGCCGCCGGGATCCCGGTGCTGCCGGGCGACGGGACGACCGACGGCGGCCGTTCGGTTCGAACCGGCTTGGGAAGCCGGATCCGCGCGCCGATCTGGCAGCCGACCAGGCTCGGCGCCAGGAGCACGACGGTCGCGGCCGCGGCGAGACGCTTCTGCATGACACCCTCCTCGCGCAGGATCCCACGCGATCGGACGCCTCGCCGCCGGTGCCCACGAGGCGTCCCGGCCCGGGCGCGCCTCGGAGCCCAAAACGAACCCTGCCTCCCCCGGTCAAGGGAAGGCAGGGTCGCCGCATTCAACCGAATTGTCGAGGGCCCCGTCACCCGGGAGTTCGCTGTCCAGAAGAACTATCGGACAGTACGCGTCCGGGGCTTTGATGCGTTCTTTTTTTTGGAGGCGGGCCGGTCACCGGAGCAGCCTCCCGCAGCCCCAGTCCGCGTCCTGGGGCGGGCCGCCCTGGCAGCGATACGGGGGGAAGCTCCGCCCGCGCACGGGAAGCCGGAGGCACCCCGGGTCGCACCGGCCAAATTCCTCGGCCGCCTGAACCGGGGGCCGTGCCGTCGAAGCTGGATCCGGCCCCTGCGCGGTCGGGCGCGCCTGGGGCCTCGCAGGGGGCCGAGTATCGAGACTCTCCGGCGCCGGGGCCGGAGCTGGAGCGAGCCGCGCGGCCTTGGCTGCCGCCTTGACCTTGCATTCCTCGCAGTTTTCGTCGGCAGCGGCCGGGCCCGCCGCCGGTCCTTCCGTGTCGCGCTGGACCGTCGCCGGCGCAACGCCATCGGCCGCTCCGAGACGCGAACGCACGCTCTCCTGTCCCATCAGCATCGTTCCCGCGGTTCCGAGCAGCGCCAGGATCGTGGGCAAGGCAAACTCTTTCATGGTTTCATCCTCCAGTGTATCAACCCGGGGAAAATCGTGGGGACCTTCTGGTTGTCGGACTGGAATTGCAAGTGCCATACCTGCACGCATCCGCGCGACGCCACTCTCCAACCCGTGCCGCACTCGCGGATTAGAACCCCCGCGCACGATCGAAGGGAGCGGAGGTCCGGTTCCCCGGAGTCCAGCGGTGTCCTCTTTTTGTGCCACTCCTCCAAACGAGCGGACCGCCTCTGCGTATAAGGGGACGCCACGCACGGCGCGGTGGCTACCAACAGGGGTCTTTTTGCAGGAGGAACGGGATGTCGTTCGTGCGCAGGGTGGCGTCAACCCTACTGGCGGTGTCGATCCTCGGGTCGGGGGCGATGGCCCGTGCCCAGGAGCTCGGCATGGCCCCGCGGAAAGATGGGCCCAAGGCGACCATCGATTGGGTCAAGAATTACCTGGTCGAGGTCAAGAATCACCTCAAGAAGTCATTCATCAATGGTAAGGACCTGAAGGACAAGGATCTGGTGGCCGCCTGCGTGCGAGGCTTCGAGGACAAGATCGGCGACGAGAACACCAAGCTCCCGAAGGCTGTCCGTCATGCCTTCCTCGAGTGGCTCCAGCAGGGAGAGTGGACGAAGGTGACCGAGCTGGTCGCCGCCGTTGACCAGTACCTCACGGAGCACGACCTCACCGTCGACCTGGAGCAGCTCGCGGACGCGGGCGCCAAGGAGATGGTGGGCAGCGCGCGCGACCCCTACTCCCACATCTTCAATGCCGAAGAGATCCAGAAGCTCGTCCGCTCCATGATGGGCGAGGCGCGCGATGAGAGCCTGGGCCTTTCGATCAAGCCCGAGAACGGCAAGTACTCGGTCGCGTACGTGATGTACGGCTACGTGGCGTACGAGGCCGGGATCGAGATGGGGGACGACGTGCTGGCGGTGAACGGCAAGTCGGTCGAGGACCTCACCCCGCTCGAGATCAACCAGCGGATCCAGGCGAAGCCCGGCCAGACCGTCAAGCTGACTCTTCAGCGCGCCGGCTGGCTGCACCCGCACGAGTTCACGCTCCTGCAGCGCGTGAACCAGGGGCGTGACGTGATTTCGAAGCTTCTGCCCGGGAAGATCGGCTATCTGCGTCTCACGATTTTCGACATGGCGCTCGGGACGGCCGTGAAGACGGCGCTCGACAAGCTCGCCAAGCAGGGGATGACCGGGATCATCCTCGACCTGCGTCACAATCCGGGCGGCGCCCTGAACGCGGCGGTCGACGTCGCGGACGAGTTCATCAAGGGCAAGGAGCTGATCACCAAGACCGAGTCGAACTACAAGGTGAACCTCCCGATCAAGCTCCCCGGGATGCCCGAGATGGCTTCGGACTTCTATGCGGGCAAGCGGTATCCCTACGAGGACTACCCCATGGTGGTGCTGGTCGACCACGCGTCGGCAAGCGCCTCGGAGCTGCTCACGGGCGCGCTCCAGGACCTGAAGCGCGCGCGGGTGCTGGGCGAGACGACCTACGGCAAGGGCGTCGGCCAGACGGCGATCCCGCTCTGGAAGACGGGCTTCCCGATGCCGCAGCGCTACCTGTACCTGACCGTCATGCGCTACTACCTGCCGACGGGCCGTTCCATCCACGGGACGGGCGTGGTGCCGAACCGCGAGGTCGTGGCGAACCGCCCGAGCGCGGAGACCTTTGAGCGGCTGTGGGCCCTTCGGGAGTCCGGCGCCATCGAGAAGTACCTCGACGCGAACTGGAAGTCGAACGCCTCGACGTTCGAGAAGCTCGCGAAGTACGACGGGTACGACGCGTCCGCCTATCCGAACTTCGAAGGCTGGTACCAGGGCCTGCAGACGCAGCTCACCCAGGACCAGGCGCGCGAGGCCGTGCGCCTGGCCGTGCGGCGGCGCGTGCAGGACACGAAGAACTTCCGCTACGCCTGCGACCTCCAGGGGGACAACCAGCTCCAGGAGGCGCTCCTCGAGATGGCCGAGTTGGTCGGCCTCGAGCCGCATGCGGAGCAGCGGTAGGAAAGAGTCAGCGCCCCGACACCCTCCATCACACTCGGCGCGGCCGGGATCCCCACCGGATCCCGGCCGCGCTCTTTTTCCTTGAAACCACACGGCCATCCGCGCTGTACTGGGGGGAAGGAGGATGCGCCGATGCCGGCCCGCGAGCTTGAAAAGGAGGTCGTCCTCCGGGCGCGCGACGGCGATGCGGAGGCCTTCACCGAGATCGTACGCGCCTACGAGACCCGGATTTACAATCTGGCGTACCACTGGACCTTCTCGCGGGACGAGGCCGCCGACCTGACCCAGGAGGTCTTCCTCCGGCTCTACCGGAACCTCGGCAAGTTCGACCCCACCCGCGAGTTCGGCCCTTGGTTCCTGACCGTCGCCGCGAACCTTTGCCGCAACTGGATCGCGAAGGCGCGCCTCAAGACGGTTTCGCTTGCAGGGTCCACCGGCGGAAGCGGAGACGAAGGCAGGGACCGGTCGATCGACCCTGCCGCGCCGGATCCCGCGCTCGACAGCAAGAACGACGTGCAGGGAGTGGTCGACGAGGTGAACCGGGCCGTCGGCGCCTTGCCGGCGGATTACCGGATGGTCGTCGCCCTCCACTACCACGAGGAGATGGATGTCGCCCGGATCGCCGAGGTGATGTCGATCCCGGTGGGCACCGTGAAGACCTGGCTCTTTCGCGCCCGGGAGAAGCTGCGGGCCCGGCTGCGACGCTGCCTGCCGGAGCAGCGGTAGGGGAACCGAAAACGAACGATGGATCGGGAGAAGGCAGATGAACTGCGACGAGGCGCGCGACCTGATCCAGGAGCGGATGGTCGGGCGGCTGGACGCGGGGGCCGCGGCGCGGCTCGATGCGCATATCGCGGAATGCGCGGCGTGCGGCGTCGCACGCGACGAACTTGCGGCCACCGAATCGTTGGTCCGGCGGCGCTATGCGCCGGCCACGCCGCCGGCCGGACTGCTACCGGCCCTTCTGCGACGCATCGAGGCGGAGCGCGCGGAGGAGCCGCCGCTGCGACTCTTCCGGCGGGAGGCGCTCCCGCTCGCCCTCGCGGCCGCGACGCTGCTCGGCGCGGTCGGGCTGTGGGCGGCGGCCTGGGGCGTCTGGCCGACGCCCGGCGAAATGGGCGCGGCGCTCTGGTCCGCGCCGGAGTCCGTCGCGCGGGCGCCGACCGTGCTCGCGTCCTGGTGCGCTCCGATGGTCGCGGGACTCGCCGGCCTGGTGCATCCTCTTCTTCAGGCGATGCCGTCGAGCGGGCTTCCGGACGCCGGCTCTCCGACCGGCATGGCCCTATGCCTGGCAGCGGTGCTCGCCGCGGCGTTTGCGAACGCGTGGCTGTTCAGGCAGCCACACGAGTTCGGCAAGGGCAGCGGCGCGATGGGGCCTCATGTTTGAGCGCGGTCACGCGCGTCGCGCGGCGAAGTGGGAGCCAGTTGCATGAGCGTTGGTTTGTCCGCGCATGACGCCGGCCAAGTGCGCCCCCGCGCCCGCCGGCTCGTTCTGCCCGCAACAGCGGCCTGGGCGGGGCTCTCGCTCTGGATGGCCGAGTTCGGCGCGACGCCGGCCGACGCCGAGCCGATGCGACCTCCGGCGGAAACCGCGACCGACCCCGCACTCCGCGTGGCCGAGGCGCTCCACGGGCTTGCGGCCGCCGCCGGCGGCGCGGTGTTCTTCGTCGCCGCCCTCGCTTCCATGCTCGCTCTCGTGGCGCTCGTCGCCGCCACCGCGCCCGCGACGACCTCCCGCATTGCCGCCGAGTTCCGTGCGTCCCAGGCGAAGTGCTTTTTGCTCGGCCTCGTGAACGCGCTCTTCCTCCTCTTTCTCCTGGTGCTCACGAGAGGAAAGCTCGCGTTCGTGGTCGTGCCCCTCCTCGCCCTGCTGCTGCTTCTCGGTACGACCGCGGTGAGCGACGAACTGGGACAGCGCGTCCTCGCCTTGACCCGCTCGGACCTGAGCCGGCTGGGTCGCCTTCTGCTCGGGGCGAGCGTGTTCTACCTCGCGTCCCTCTTTCCGGTGGTCGGCTGGTTCGTGGTCTTCCCATACCTCGCCCTCACCGGTTGCGGCGCGTGCATCGCCTGGCTTTTTTCGCAGCGACCCCCGGAGCCGGGCGCAGCGTCGGCAGCCGCCCCAGCGGGCGGAACGTCGCCGCCGGCCGACGGCGCGCCGTAGGAGCGAGGCCCCCTTCCTCAGTACCGCCCATTCCCGCGCTGCACGCGGCGCCACATCGAGGAGCATGCATGCCCAATCGCTGGATCCTCAAGTCCGACCCCGACACGTATGGGTACGAGGACCTTTTGCGGGAGCGCGAGACGCGGTGGGACGGGGTGAGGAACAACCAGGCGCTCATCCACCTGCGCGCCATGAAGGCGGGGGACGAACTCCTGATCTACCATTCCGGCGAGGAAAAGAGCGTGGTCGGGACCGCGCGCGTGAAGACGGGTCCCTATGCGGACCCGACGGAGGGGGACCCGAAGCTGGTAGTGGTGGACTTGCGCGTCGGAAAGAAACTGTCCCGAGCCGTCCCCCTCTCGGAGCTCAAGGCCCGGCCGGAGTTCGCCGACCTGGGCCTGGTCCGCATTTCCCGGCTCTCGGTGATGCCGGTCAGCGAGCGGCAGTGGAAATTGCTGCTGGAAATGGCGCGAGGCGGATAGCCGGCCGCTTCCTGGCGTTCGCCGGACCCCGCCGCCCTCGGACCCGACGGACGCTCAGCGTCCGCGACCGCCGCTTGCTCCGCCCACCAGGACCGCCAGGGCCTCGTGCATCTCGAGCGCGGAGGCGAACCTCTCCTCGCGCTTCTTGCCCAGCGACCGCTTGATGACGGCCTCGACCCCGGCCGGTTCGTCCGGCGCGCCGGAGGCGGCGAAGGGGGCGGGGGGCTCGAGCAGGATCTTGCGGTAAAGCTGGCTGTGATTCTCCGCCTCGAACGGACGGATGCCGGTGACCATCTGGTAGAGGATCACCCCCATCGAGTAGACATCCGCGCGACGATCGATGTCCGCGCCCTGGGCCTGCTCCGGGCTCATGTAGGCGAGCGTCCCCACGGTCATGCCGGCCGCCGTGAGCGTAGCCACCGCCCCCTCCCCCGAGCCCGCATCGTGGAGCACCTTGGCCACGCCGAAGTCCAGCAGCTTAACGTCCCACGCACCGTCGCTCCGCTGCGTGACGACGATGTTCGCGGGCTTGAGGTCGCGGTGCACGACGCCGCGCCCATGCGCGTACTCAAGCGCGTCGAGGATGGGGAGCGTGATGGCGATCGCGTCGAGCCCTGGGAACCATCCCCTTTTCCGGAGCATGCCCGCCAGCGTCTCGCCCGGGCAGTACGCCATGACCATGTAGAGATGGCCGTGCCACTCCCCCGCGTCGTGCATGGCGACGAGGGAGGAGTGGGAGAGGTCCATGAGTACGCGGGCCTCGCGAAAAAAACGGCCGCGCATTCCCTCGTTCGAAGCGAGGACCGGATGGAGCGTCTTGAGCGCGAGGTCGCGCTGTAGCGTCTTGTGGCGGACGCGGAAGACCTCCCCGAACCCACCGACCCCCAGCCGCTCCTGCACTTCGTACTTGCCGTCCACGAGCGCCCCGCGGGTGAGCGTCTTCGCCGTCTGTTCGACGTGCGCGGGGGGCTCGGGCTGGAGCGCGGCCGAGAGGCGCTCGGAAAGCGTGGACGGGGCCGCCGGATCCCTGTGCGTGCCCTTGGCCCCAGGCGGCTCCGCGCTTTCCGGGGCCGGCGCGGCGGGCTGGGCCGGCGCGGCCCGGACAGGCACGTGGAGCCCGCAATCCGGGCAAAACCTCGCATCCGGCGGGATCGCCGCCTGGCAGCCGGTGCAACGGACGGGTTCGATCGCGGACATGGCTGTCGATCTCGCTCCGGTGAACAGGACGAAAAGCGGGGCCGGCGACCGGACCAGGGTCGCGAGTGGACCGTTGACGAAGTCCAGACACGATGCCTGGGGGGCGCGGGCCTCCCTCCCTCGCTCGCTCGCCGCGAGCTACGGAGCGCAGGCCGGCCCGCGCGAGCGGCCGCATGGGTTACGACACGCCGTGACAGAGTTGACGACTCTGTCCGAAGTTCGTCAACGGGCCCCTAGGGCTGGACGATGCCCAGGATACCACCGATCCGGAGAGTCGTCAACGCACGCCTCGAACCGTGGAACCCGGATTGACGCTCGCCGAGTGTTGGGCCCAGCCCCTCTCTCCCCGATCACCCGGATCTTTCACCGCCGCCCCGCGCCCGGTTTCTCGTGGTGCAGGGCTGCGATGCGGATCCTGGTGTTGTGGTGCAGGGCTTCCGCCCTGCACCCGCTCGCGCACGGACCGTCAGGAGCATCTCCCCGCCTCTTCTCGTTGCCAGCCCCGCACCCAACGGGCTCGGTGTTATTCAACCGGGTCGCCCCGTCGGTGCAGGGCGGAAGCCCTGCACCACAAGGGGTCGTGCCCGGCGGAGGCAACCACTGGGAACAGCGCGCCCTTCCGCACTCGAGCGGTCGCCGCTCCGTTTCGCAAGGGCCAAGAGCTGGTCGCCTCGTGAAGGGGCTACGTACCGCTCCGCGGAAGTCGGTGGCCAGGAGGCGCGGGCAAGTTCGACCGCCCGCGAGGCGCGCGAGCGAGCCGTACTGACCGAGAAGCACGGCGAGCGAGCGCAACGGCCTGCGCCCCGAGGCGCCCCCACGCGAAGGGGGGAACCAGGCGGCCGAAAACGCCGAGCAAACTGGTCACCTGATTCCGCGGGGCGGTGCTCAAGGTTCAATTCTCAATGACCACCATGGAACGCAGCCCGGGCACGGAATCGCGGACTCTGAGCCTTGAACTTTGAGCCTTGTCTGGACCCCTACCGGTGAACTTCTTGAAAGCGTATCCAGGTTCGCAGGCGACGAAACCACAAAGACTCGAAGTCACTAAGACCACAAAGGCGCATTTCGGCCGAGCCAAACTCGCCCCCCTCACTGACGTCCTTCGTGGTCTTCGTGCCTTGGTGGCTTGGTGGTTTCGTCGTCCGTTTGGGTTTCGGGCCTTCGCCCGAGTTGGAAATTGATCATTGAGCCTTGAGCCTTCTCATGAAGAGCTCCCTGGTTTCCGATCTGCATGAGTTGTTTCTGGACGGGCCCTGACCCTGCCGCTGTGCCGCAGCAGCCGATTGCCCTTGCCTTCCCTTCCACTCCGATCCTACAATGCACTTCATCAGTCGGCGCTCCACCCTTTCCTCCGATCGGCCGATAACATGAAAGAGGGGATGGCTCCCCCCCAAGCGCAAAGGCGCCCGACCCGTCGCCACCGCGGAGAGGACAACGGATGGACGACACTCGCCTTGGACAACTTGCGCTCGCGCACGGCTTCGTGTCGCCGCTCGACCTCGCGGCCTGCGAGAAGCTGCACCGCGAGTCCAAGGGTCTTCGGCCCATGGCGGCCCTCCTCGTCGAGCGCGGCCTGCTCACCGAGCCGCAGCTCGTGAAGCTGCGCCGGGAGCTTGGCGACACCGGGGAGCTTGCCCCGTCCGCGACCGTCGCTCCGCCGAGCGGCCAGGGAGCGGGCGGCGGCCTGGCGCAAACCGCGGCTTCGCCCTTCCCCGCCGGCTTTGACGCCCGAACCGGCGCCGGAACGGGCACGGTGATCGACGAGGCCCCGGGCGCGGGCGGAAATGGCGCCCGGACGCCACCCCACCGCGGCACGAGTGCGGGCGCCGCGGCAGCCACGATCCTCGAACCCGCGCCCGGCGCCCTCGCGACGCCGGCCGCCCTGGACGCGCCGTCGGCTCTCGGCCTGGCGACGCCCCCTGCACCCGCGCCGTTCTTCGCCGCGCTCACCCCGGCCGCGCTACCCGGCGGGACCAGCGCGGACGCCGACATGGCCGAGCACATGGCCCGCATCATGGTCGAGCAGGGGATCGCGACGCCGGAGGGCGCCCAGCGTTGGAAGGACCACTTCCTCGCCTACGCATCGGGCGGCGGCAATGGGACGCAGATCCTCCTTGCGACGCCGCGCCGCGACGCCATGCCGGGGACCTTGGCGATCCCGGCCGACGAGGCGAGGGCGGCGGCGGAGCGTGCCGTCGAGGAGAACCGGCGGAAGGCGGGCGTCGGCGCGCCCGGTGCCGCCGCAGGCCTCGGTCCCGCGCAGGCCGCAGGCGACACCCTTCCCGCGCTCCCCGTGGCGCCGCAACGCGACGGCGCGCCGATGGGGGCCACGATGGTCATTCCGTCCAAGCCCCACGTCCCGGCCCCGGCAGCGCTGGGCGCGACGACGATCCCGGAGGAGATGCCCACGCCCTCCGGCGCCGCCCGCGCCGCGAGTCGACGGCAGGGTCCGGGCGGCGGCGCCGGCGGGGGCGGCGGCGCAGGGCCGGGCTTCGCGCTGGGGATCGCCGCCGCGCCGACGCCCGCTTCCAGCGCGAGCGTGCGCATCCACGACGAGCCGCAGAAGGAAGAATTTGCGGGCTTCAAGCTCCTCGCCACGCTCGGCGAAGGCGGGATGGGCGTAGTGTACCGCGCCTTCGATCCGGCGTTGCAACGCGACGTCGCGCTGAAGCGCCTGCGCGTCCAGGGCGTGGAGTACGACCCGTTGACGGGGCGACCGCGCCCGGCCGCGATCGACCCGCAGACACGCGCGCGCTTCATCACGGAGGCGCAGGCCGCGGCGAAGCTCCAGCATCGACACCTCATTCGCGTGTACCAGGTCGGGGAGGCGGCGCGGCCGGACGGCGCAAAGGAGCCGTTCTTCACGATGGACCTGGTGGAGGGCGGCTCGCTCTCGGACCGGATCGAACGCGGGTTGGAGCGTTGGCGGCCGGCGCCGAAGGCCGAGGCTGCCGGGCCGGGCGGGACCATCCTGGACGACCGGGCCGGGGTCGGCCCCGGCGCAACCAGCGTCACGGGCGGCGCCGGCAGTGCCGGGCGCGCACTGGGCGCGGAGGGCGAGACGCGTCGGCGCGGGAGCGCGGCCCTCGAGTGGGTCACGAAGCTCGTGGCGCGCGCGCGTGCGCGCTTTGGGCGGAGGCTCGACGCGGCCGCCGGGGGCCGGCTGCCGGCGCCGCCCATCCCGCCCCTTGCGGCGGCGCGGGTCGTGCGGGACGTGGCGGCGGGCATCCAGTACGCGCACGAGCACAAGGTGCTGCACCGCGACCTCAAGCCCCAGAACATCCTGATGGACCGCGACGAGACGCCGGTCGTCACGGATTTCGGGCTCGCGCGGATCCTGGAGAGCGACGTGCGGCTGACGCGCGCGCCGGTCGTCATGGGGACGCCGATGTACATGAGCCCGGAGCAGGCGCGCGGCGCGGAGGACGTGGGCGCGGGGACGGACATCTGGAGCCTCGGCGTGATCCTGTACGAGTGCCTCGCGGGCCGGACGCCGTTCGTCGGCGAGACGATCCAGGACATCATGGTGAAGCTGGCGACCGACGATCCGGCGCCGCCGAGCGCGTACGTCGCGGCGGGTCGAGTGCCGCTCGACCTGGACACGATCTGCCTGCGGGCGCTGGAGAAGAAGCCCGAGCGCCGCTACGCGACCGCGGGCGCGCTCGCGGAAGACCTGGGCCGGTTCCTCGCGGGCGAGGCGATCTCGATGCGGCCGTTGGGACGCGCGGAACGTGCGCGCCGGTGGGCCCGGCGTCACCCGGCGCTGGGCGGGGCCGCGGCGGTGGGGGTGGTGGCGGCGATGGCGGTGGGGGGGCTGTTCGCAAAGGAAGCTCTGCGACATCGTGCCCAGGAACTTGCTCATCTGAGGCACGAAGCAGGTCAGCGGCAGGCGAATCGAAATCCGGAAGCCACCGCCGAGGCGGAAGAGGCGGATGGGAGAGCCATCGCGCTGTGGTCGGAGGCCATCGCGTTCGACCCTTTTATGGAAGAGGCCTGGTGGGACCGCGTGAAGGCGTGGGCGCGGCTGGGTGACTACCAACACGCGAAAGCCGACTTGCAGACGATGGCGGGCATGCCGGGGCTGGACGAGGGGTGTCGGCTCAAGGCGCGCTACGAGCTGGCCCGACTGCGCATCGAGGCGGAGGGGGAGTCAGGCACGGCCCTGGAGGAGTTGCGTGCGCTCGCGAGCGGCTTTTCCGAATTCAGCGAAGGTGCGCTCGCCGCGGCTCGTCTTGCGATTCTTGAGGGAGATCCGGCGCGGGCGTACCAGGCCATCCAGCGGGCCCGAAAGTCGGGTGGGTACTCCGCGGAGACGTCTTACCTGGAGGCGTGGATCCGGGCAGGCGCGGTGCGCGCCGAGGGGCGAGGGCATCCGCCGCACCTGGATTTCGCCCTTCTCCTGAAGGGACAGCTTGCGGTGTCGGAGGGAGCGGCGGCCGCCCTGAAGGATGCCACGGAAGAGAGCAGCCTCGGCCGCAAGGCGCTCGAGGAGGCCGTAGCCGTCTGCCGGCAGGCCCTGGCGTGGGACGCCGAGCAGGTGGAGGCGCGGATCCTCCTTGGGGTGCTGTTGGAAGCGACCGGGCAATGGAAGAGCGCGCACCAAGAGGCGGACACGGTGGCCTCGCGCAGCCGCAACCACGACACGCGCGCGCGATGGCTGCGAGGTCGCGTGCGAGCCAGGATGCACCGCTGGGAGGGTGCGGTGGAGGACCTGGAAGCGGTGGTCGCCGACCTCCCGAATGACGTGGAGGCGTGGACCGAGTATTCGCTGCTCCTCAAGCATCACCCCAACGCGAAGGTTGCGTGCGTGAACGGGACGGATCCGTTCCCGCGCGCGGACCATGCACTGGAGGTGGTGGCGAGAACGCCGGCGCTGCCGGCCCGGGCGCGTGCGCGTGCATTGGCCGCGTGGGGCTGGGCCCAGTGGCCGGGTCGAACGGCCTTCGCCGACGGTGAGTTGCGAGAGATCCGCAGCGAGGTGAAGGAGGAGGCGGCAAAGGTCTTCGAGCAGGCGCTGGCAGCAGATCCGGATTGCGTGGAGGCCCTCCTCGGCAAGTGGCAAGCGGCCCTGGGGGCGGGCAAGTGGGACGAGGCGGTAAGTGTGGGGGAACATCTGGTCAAGGTGGCACCCTCGTCTGCGGAGGCCTGGGAGGCCCGGAGCCGGGCGCATGCGGCCCGGGGAACGGAGTCGGACTGGGACGTCGCGCTGAAGGACATGGATGAGGCGGTTGCCTGGGAGGTGCAAAACCCTGGTCGGTGGGTGCGGCGGGGCTGGACGCGGGAGGCGATGGGGGATGTACGCGACGCGGAGGCGGATTTCGCGGAGGCCATTCGGTGCCGGCCGGAGGGGAGGGAGGAGAGGCTGGTGCGGATGCACTTCCACATCGGACAGCAGAAGTGGCAGGAGGCAGAGGAGGAGGCGAATGCCGCGATCAAGAGGGGCCCAGAGGATGTCGAAATGCTTGCGGTGAAGGGCTGGGCGCTCTTAGGGTCGGAGAGAATGGCCGAGCTTGGTGCCTTTTTCAACGTTATGCCCGAGAGCATCCTTGGGAAGTCTCAGATCCAGCTCCTCCAGGGGCAATATGCCCGTGCGCAGGGGCAAAACGCCAAAGCCATCGAGCTCATTGAAAGTGTGATGAGAGAAGAGCCCGATCTTTCGGAGGCGCTCATTGCCAGGAGTGCGTTGCACGCTGAGGCTCAGGAATTGGTCCAGGCCGAGGGCGTGGTCGACAGGAGCCTCAAGCTGAACTCCTTGAGTGTCGGTGCATACCGACTCCGAGCATCTGTTCGATACGCGAGAGGTCTGTTCGAGGAGGCAGCCAGTGATTTCGCCGAGGCGTCGCATCGCCGGCCGGTTCAAAGAACACTCGTTGTGGACCAGGCGCGCGCACTTCACAAGGCGGGCAAGACGGACCGGGCCCTCGCGGTGTTGGATGAGCTGCTCAAGAAGCCTGACCCTCCCAAGGAGGGATGGATTCTCCGGGGAGGGATCCGCCAACAGCAAGGGAGTACCGTGGAGGCCATCGCTGATTTCAGCCGCGGGATCGAATGCGACCAGAACTGCGCATCCACAAGGCGACTTCGAGGGTACGAGGTGTTTCGAATCGAGGCCTACGACAAGGCGATCGAAGACTTCGCAAGAATCGTGGGCACTCCCATGGAGGAACCGCAGGACAACCTCATGCTCGGTCTCTGCCACTTCCGGAAGAAGAACATCAACTTGCGAGAGGCGCAGAAATACCTCCAAAGGTACGTTGATCAGGAGCCCCAAGGAGAGCGGGCAGGCGAAGCACGAGGGATCCTGAAGTGGATCGAAGCGGCTCTAAAACGCTGATGACCGATCGCCTTCCCCTGTCAGAGCTTTTCCCTTGACTTCCTGCTGTCAAAGTGAGATCGTGGACCTTCTTACGGCAGGGTCGGGACCGCCTCATTTTCTGACCATCTCTTCTGCTGGGGGGATCGGAATGAGACTCGCTCCTACAAGCATTGCAACTCTGATCTGCGGCGTCGGCCTGACCGCTGGCTCCGCGCTCGCCCAGAGTGGCGGCGAACCCGTCCAGCTTAACGCAGGTGGGCGGGTGGAGGTCCTCGGGAAGGGCCTCGACTTGGTGGCCCTCGGGGTACCCGAACACTGCCTCCCTGAACCGAACGCGATCCTCTTCCGCGACCCGCCTCCGGGGAGCATCGCCGTGCTGAGCAGCACCAACCCGGGTTGCGCTCCGGCCACCTACAAGCTCATTTCCCTCCAGGTTACACCGAATGCAGGTGACGCCCTTCTCAACGGCAATTTCGGCTCCAACATCGAGCCACCCCCGTCGGGTGGTCTTCTGAGTAACCTCCCAACTGGAGCAAACCTTGCTTCAGACACATCCGGAGGCCGCCACACCCCGCCCCCCTTCGTCCCCCCCGCCGTCCTCTCCCGTCTCCCCGACGGTTGGGGGTGGACGCTCGGAGATGCGATCCGGTCCAAGGGGCGCGACACCGGCGACCTCGAGTCACTCGCGGACCTCGTGAACAGGGGCGTCACGTTCGGCGAGGCCGTCGCCAGGCTGCGCACGACGCTCGGACAGCGCCGCACGCGCGCCGCGGTCGAGTACGTGTTCCGGCACCGGCTCGCGGGGATCGAGCGGAGCGCCGCCCGACGCGCGCCGAGTCCCACGGAAGAGTACGTCTATCGCACCGTTGCCGGCTCGCTCGCGCACCTGGACCGCACGATCGCGGAGCTGAAGTAGGGCATGGTTCAAATCGGGCAGTGTGTGGGTAACACGCTTTCGTGTCCGGACGTAGGGGCGGGCCTTGTGCCCGCCCTGTTGGCGACCCCGCGCACTCCAACGGCTTGCGGCCAGTCGTGGGCGCCCACAAGGGGCGCCCCTACGGCAGACGGCCGACGGCAGGCTGTAACCCACGTTTGAACCATGCCTGAAGTAGGGAACGAAACCACCGATTCCTGCCCCGCTGTTCGTTCATCGCGCTGGTCCTGATGAGTGTTGACGGAGTTCGGAAACGGTCGTCGGTCATCTCATAGCGAGTCGCACCCCATGTGGCCGTTCGCGCGGGCCGGAGGCCCGCGCCCCCAGGAGTCGTGTCTGGATTTCGCCGACACATCACTTGGCTCACACCCTTCCCACCACGGAGGACGACATAGCGTGAATCGCTCGCCTCGCATGCCCGACGGTCATCCGAGCACTCGACTCGGACCCGCCTGCGGACCGGTGTTCATTCTCGCAATCCTCGCCCTCTTCGCCGACCCCGCGTCCGCCCAGCAGCCGGCGCCCGCGCCGGCCGCGCAGCCGGGGCCCGCGATCGCCTCCCCCACGGACGCCTGGCAAGCACTCTCCGACGGCGACGTCGCCGGGGCCGAGGCTTGGGCCCTCGCCGAAGAGCAGGCCGCCGCGGCCGACACCCGCACAGGCGCGGCCCGGCTCGACGTCGCGTGCCGCATCCTCTCCGAGCTTCGCTTCCGCCAGGCGCGCTACGACGACGCGGCCGCCTACGCCCGCAAGATCCCCAACGAGAAGGCCCGCCAGGGCGCTCTAGGGTGTTCGCTGTATATGCAGGGAAAGGTCACGGAGGCCACCGCCGCGCTCCGCGCCAGCCTCTTGCCGCCGCCCAAGGAAACGCTTTCCGCGCCCTCCAGCGACCCCGCGTGGGCGGCCTACTACCTCGGCGAGGCCCTCCTCGCCACGGGCAAGGCGGCCGAGGCCAAGGAAGTCCTCGAGCGCTTCGTCGAGGACATGGGCCAGACGGACGTTCGCCCCTTCTTCTACGAACGCAAGTTCCGTGAACTGCGCGTGGCCGGTGAACGGGCGCTCGCACTCGCCGCCCGCGCCGCCGGCGATGCCGAGGTCGCCAAGTCCCACCTCTCCGCCTATCGCAAGCTCGCCGCCCTGCCCGAGTGGCAAGGCTACGCCACTTCCACGCAGGTCGACGAGGCGGACTCGCTCCTCCGCGGCTACGGCATCAACCCACGTTCCCTGCTGCCCGGCCGGCCCGACAAGGACTGGTACGTCGCGGCCAACGTCGGGTTCGCCTACGACACGAACGTCCTCGCCATCGCGGACGAGGACCTCATCGCCGGCCAGGTCACCGAGACGGAGACCGGCCGCTTCGAAGGGGCCTTCGGCGCGGGCTACCGCATCGTCCACACCCCGCGCGTGCAGGTCTGGGCGGACTACTCGCTCAACGCAACCGCGAATTTCGACGTGACGGAGGCCAACTTCCAGCAACACCTCGGCGGCATCCGCTTGATGTGGGACTTCGCGGACCAGTGGCGGGCCGGGTTCCAGGTCTCCTACGAAGGCGTCCGCGTGGACGAAGCGCCCTTCCGCGAGACCTTCATCGTCCGACCCGGCGTCTCCTACCGCTGGACCGACTGGACGCTGAGCGCGCTCGAATTCGACTTCCTCCGGTCCGACTATTTCCTCGACGTGATCGACCAGCAGGACCGCGACGGCGAAACCTACGTGGGACGATTCACCCAGGTCGTGAACGTGCCCGGCACGGACCTTGAGGCGCGCGTGAGCGTCGAGCGCGGCCAGACGGACAGCGACGGCAGCGACTTCGACTATTTCTGGGAGGCCACGAGGCTCCGCCTCCGTCACCCGCTCGCGTGGGAGGTCGTGGCCGAGGCCGGGTACACTTACACGCACGAGGACTACTTCGCGAAGCAGAGCATCCGGCTCTTCCAAGGCTTCCGGAGCGACCACCGGCACTCGTTCTTCCTGAACCTCGAACGGCCGATCAACGAGAATCTGACCGTCTACGTCGGTTGGACCCACACCACCGACCACTCCAGCGTGGACGAACTGGGGTACGAGCAGGACGTATTCGCGGGCGGTGTGTCGGTCCGGTTCTGAGCTCGTCCACGGGGGGCACCCCCGAGGGCACGGCGCGGCGCGACGGGCACGGCAGCGCCGTGCCCCTACGCCATCCGGCGGTGGCGGCCAGGTAAACTCAGGACACCCACTGACCACGGCTCCCGCCCGCCACCACGCAGACACGACACACACGAGTTCGAGCGAGCGCGCGGAATTCCCGGGGCGCCCAGGCAGCAGCTCCGGCACGTCTCCCGCGTCCCCGTCCCACTCACACTCGAGTTGCGTGAGCCATGTGCCTCCTCGCAGTCTCCTTCCAGGCCGCGGGCGCGTGGCCTCTGGTGGTCGCGGCCAACAGGGATGAATTCCTTGCACGCCCGGCCGCCCCCCTTCAAACGCTGCGCGACACGGACCCCCGCATCCTGGGTGGGCGCGACCTCCTGGCCGGCGGAACCTGGCTCGCCGTCAACGAGCACGGCGTCGTGGCCGGCCTCACCAATCGACCGGCGTCGGGGCGAGACCCCGCGAAGCGCTCGCGCGGGGAGCTGCCGCTCCTTCTCGCCGCAGAACGGAACGCGCGGGAAGCCGTCGCGCATTTCCGAGACTCGGTGCGCTGCGCTGACTATAATCCCTGCTGGCTGCTGGCCGGCGATCGCGAGGCGCTCTTCTACGTGATCGTGGCGGGGAACGTGCGCCCGGAGGTGCGCGAACTCCCGCCCGGGCTCCACGTGCTGGAGAATCGACCGATCGACGCTCCCTCGGCAAAGGCGGCAAGCGCGCGGCGAAGGCTCGAAGCGCTCGCCGGCGCCGGGGAGGAAAGCCTCGTCCGGGGACTCCGCGCGCTCCTGGCTGATCACGACGTCCCGGCCGCTGCAGTCGAGGACGACGTCCCGGCCGCCGACGATGCGCGGAATGACGGCGAACCGCGCCCGGCCTCGCCGCCGCAGACGCGCGCCGCGTGCGTCCACGCCGGCCCCTACGGGACGCGTTCGTCGACCATCGTCCGCGTGCCCGCGACGCCCCGCGAGCGCCCGGCGGTCCAGTTCGCCGACGGCCCCCCCTGCCAAGGCGGATGGCAGGAGGGTGGGCACCTTTGGCTGCCGCGCTTCGCGGTCCCGGGCGGCGCGAACGAGTCGCGCTCGCGCGGCGGCGAGCTCTAGAGTACTGAGGCAGACCCTTCAAGGTGGTGTTGCAACACTCTCGCTGTACGCATTCAGTGAACCCATCCAACGCATTTGTCATCCTGAGCGAAGCGAAGGATCCAAGCCATCACTGATGCGCGCCTTTCTCAACAGCGGCATGGGCTGTCAGTGGAGGTGCCGGGGACCAGTTGAGAAAAGCGAGGCTCAGGTGTAGCATGGATCCTTCGCTACGCGCTGCGGCGCTCCGCTCAGGATGACAATCCCGGACAATGGGTTTACTGAAAGCCTACCTTTCGCTCCCCGTAATCAGACTTTTGCTTGAGCCTGCGGCTTGAGACCGCATTGTGGTGCAGGGCTTCCGACTTCGCGCGCGGCGCTTCGGTGGACGGGTCCGCCCTGCACGCGGCCCCCCATGGAGCGTCCGAAGCACCTCCTCGCCTCCCGTCGAGCCGGGCCCGCGCCCAACGGGCTGCGTGATTTCCACACGAGTTGTCCCGCCGGTGCAGGGCGGAAGCCGTGCACCACAAGGGTTCGACGCCGGCGGAGGCGCGCACCCAGGCATCGTGTCTGGACTTCGTTCCTGGGGCCGCAGCGGGCCGCCGCTTCGATTCGAGCCGTCGACGGCCCGCCCGCGCCCGCACATCGGGAGGCAGCGCCGCATGGGCTACGACTTCAGCCACGAGGCCCTTTTCCAACCGGCGACCCGCCCCGTCTTCGTCGGCGCGGATCGGATGCCCGCGTTCCAGCCGCGCGCAGAGGGCCTCCACCTCGGCAACGCCTGGTGGCTCGCGAACGCCGCCCACCTCGCCTACTACGAGCGGGACGGAGTGGCGCGCGAGCTTGCGCGCGTCGGCATGGAACTGGTCGAGTTCTTCGACGTCGGGAGCACGCAGGGCTTTCTCGCGGCCGGCGCGACCTTCGCCGTGCTCTCGTTCCGCGGGACGCAGGCGACCGACCTCGCGGACCTGCGGGCCGACGCCATGCTCTTTCTCACGCCGGCGGGCGGCGACCGGGCCCCCGCCGAGGGGCCGACGCCCGTCCGCGAGCCGCGCTCCGCCGCGGACGACGCCCGCCCTACGCGACGCTTCCCGCTCGCCGCCGTAAGCACGACCCCCGCGACGGACGGCCGCGTGCACCAGGGCTTCCAGGAGGCGCTCGACCCGGTCTGGTCTCAGGTAAACACCCTACTCGTCTCGTTCGCGGCGCGGGGCCTCCCCGTCTGGTACACGGGTCACAGCCTCGGCGCCGCCCTCTCCACGCTCGCCGCCTCCCGCCGCCCACCCGCCGGCCTTGTCACGTTCGGCTCCCCCCGGGTCGGCAACGAGGCCTTCGTGCGCGACCTCGACGCCGGCCGGATCGAACGCTTCGTCCACTGCTGCGACGTGATCCCCACGCTCCCGCCCGAGCTGCTCGGCTACCGGCACGCCGGCACGCTCCGCTTCCTCACGTCCGGCGCCAGGCTCCGAGTCGAGCCGACGGCGGGCAGGCTCCTGCGCGACCAGGTGCTGGGCGTCTACCGGTATGCCGCCCACTTGCCCTGGTTTCGCCCGGGCATGGTGAAGGTCCGCTTCCTCGTCGACCACGCCATCCCGAACTACGAGGCCGCCATCGCGCGCGCCTTCGCGCGACTGCCCGCGGAACACGACCAAACGGAGACGCGCTTCGCGCCGCCGTAAGGGCCGTTGACGAACTTCGGGCACCGTCGTCAACCCTGTCACAACGGGTCGTAACCCATGCGGCCGTTCGCGTGGGCCGGAGGCCCGCGCCCCCAGGCATCGTGCCTGGACTTCGTCAACGGTCCTCCAGAGACCGCTCCCCGACCGATGGTTCCGCCCTCCACCGCCGTGCCGCCAGACGCGCCGCCTGAAGGCGGAACTACGAACGGCGGGGTCGGCCTTCGCGGACGCTGAGCGCACTGGGTCAACCGACGATCAGCGCAACGGAGACCGGGAGTGGGAAGGCGGCGGCTCGAAGCTTCGGATGGAGGCCCCAACCGGGTCACCGGCCGCCGGGGCCGCGCGCGGCCTGGAGCTGCGCGTTGAGGTCCTTCGCCTCGTCGGATTTCGGCCGAAGGGCCAACGCCCGCCGCAAAGCAGCCGCGGCCGCGGCCCAGTCCTTGGCCGCCAACTTGCGCCTCGCCTCGACGAGGGCCGCATCCAAGGCCGTCCGCACCTCCCGTCCCTCGCGCTCCTCCATCGCCCGGACCAGCTCGCGGGCATCGGCCCGCACCAGCGCGGCGTCGGCGCTCTCGGCGAAGACACGCACGATCCGGATCGCCTCCTTGTGCGGATGCTCCTCCGCCGGCAGTTCCCCGATGGGGATCGCGGACTTCGCCCGGTCCCGCACCGCGGCGAGCAGCTCCTTCGCCACGCCGACCTGAAGCTCCTCGCCTGCGCGCCTGGCTTCTTCCGACTGGGGCAGGAAGGCCAGGGCCCGCTTGACGGAAGCCAGGGCGGCCGAGGCACTGCCCGCTTTCCGCCGCTCCCGCGCTTCGACCAGGGCCTTGTCGTGAGCGGCCTTCACCGCGGCGCTCTCGCGTCGTTCGAGGTCGGCAAGGTAGGCCCGGGCCTCCGCCGCAACGGCCTGAATGTCGGCGCAGGTGATCTCCGCGAAGACGCGGAGTTGCTGCGTGGCCTCGCGAAAGGGGTGCTCTTCGGCGAGGAGCTCCCCCGAGGGAATCGCCGCGTCGGCCTTCGCCTTCACGCGTGCGAACTCCTTGCGCGCGCTTTCCAGACGGGCCGCCTCGGCGGCTGCGTCACCGTCCGGCACCGGGTCGGGCGGCGGGTCGGGCGACCCGCCGGACCGGACCGGGGGCTTGCCGCCGCCGACCTCCGACGGTCCGCTTGCCAGCCACCAGACCAGCCCCGCCAGGACGGCGGCGCCGACGAGCGCGGGGGTACGAAAGGACTGCCAGGCCGAGGCGTCGGCTGCGAGGGCGGCACCGCGCGGCGCGGCCGTCTTTCGCAGGGGCGAGGGAGCGGACTCGACGCGAGGGGCCGGCCGGGGGGCTGCCGGCCGCGGCGAGGGGGAGGAAGGGACGGGGACACGACCGGAGCGTTCCGCGTCCGCGGACGCCGCGGGCGGACCCGCGGGCGAACGGAGCGCAGGCAGGGCAGGCGAAGAGAGCCGGCGCGCGGGCGAGGCAGGAGCGCTTGGAGTCGGAGGCGCGGGCGGTGAAGCAGGCGCAGCCGGGGCGACGGGCCTGGCGTGCACGGCCGGCGCAGGTGGAGCGCCGTGCCCAGCCGGGTGCGCAACCGGGTTCGCGGGCGGGCGCGCGTGCGCATGCATCGGGGCAAGGGCGGCGACCGCGTTCGCATCCGCGGAGCCGGCGGCGACGCCGGCCAGGCCGACAAGTCCTGCCTGCGAGCCGCGCCGCGCGCGCTGCAGGATCCCCTCGACCTCGCGCAGCATCTCCCGCGCGGTCGCGGGTCGGTCCTTCGGATCCTTCGCGAGCGTCCGGAGCACAAGCGCCTCGAAGCCCGGCAGCTCGTCCTGCACGCCCGCCTCGGCAAAAGGCGGGGGCGGATCCTGCAGGATGCGGCTCAAGAACTGGAGGATGTTGTTCGCCTGGATGGGGCGGCGGCCCACCGTCATTTCGTAGAGGATCACGGCGAGCGAATACAGGTCCGCGCGGCCGTCCACGGCGATGCCCTGGGCCTGTTCGGGGCTCATGTACGCGGGCGTGCCGAGGAGGGCGCCGGCGCCGGTGAGCGGACTGTCTTCCGTCGAGGCCTCCTCCTGGTTGACGACCTTCGCGACGCCGAAATCGACGATCTTGATGGCCCAGCGCCCCTCGCTGTCGAAATCGACGAGCAGGTTCGCGGGCTTGAGGTCGCGGTGAACGATCCCCTTGCCATGCGCGTAGTCGAGCGCGGGCAGGACCTGGAGCGCGAGGTTGGCCGCGGCTTCCGCGGGAAAGCGCCGCCTGCGCTCGATCCAAGCGGCCAGGGGTTCACCCGGACAGAGGTCCATCACGAGGTAGAGCTGCCCCTGCCACTCCCCCACCTCGCGCACGGGGACGACGTTGGGATGGACCAGATCCATGAGGACGCGGGCCTCGCGAAAAAACCGTTCGCGGACCTGGGGGTCGGCGACGAGGGTCGCGTGGAGGGTCTTGAGGGCGAAGCTGCGATCCAGGAGGCTGTGCTTGACGCGGTAGACGGAGCCGAAGCCCCCGGCCCCGAGTCGCTCCACGACGCGGTATTTGCCGTCGATGACCGAGTCCGGCGGGATGAGTTCGTCGCCCGAGCCGGCGGCCGCTGCGGAGGCGGGGGGCCGAGCGGGTTCGGCGGAGAGCGGGGACTCCGCGCCCGGGTCGGACTTCCACAGTGCGGTCGATAGCCCCGGGGCGAGCGTTCCAGCAGCGTCGGCGCCGGCGAGCGCGGTCGCCCCGGCCGGTGGCGGGGAAGGAGCGGCCTCGGCCGAGGGCTGGCGCGCGCCGCAGCTCGGGCAGTAGCGCTTCCCGGACTGGATCCGGGCCTGGCACGAAGGGCAAGCGACTTCAGGCATGGGAAGACAACGACCCGAACGGAGGCTCAACTTGGCCGAGGGGGGCAAGTGGCGGGATCATGGCTCCCTGTCCCTGCTACACCCGGGCGAAATTTGAAATTTGACTTTTTTGCAATTTGAAATTTGAAATTCGAACCGGCCGTGTGGGTCGAATGCGGGACTTTAGCACAGAGACGCGGAGACGCAGAGGCCGGGTGCTGAGTCGTGCGTCCCCTACCGGCGATCGTCTCTCGCAATGCACTGAGAGATCGATCTTGGCTGCACTTCCGCTTGTTGTGGGGAAAAGGGGGACTCCAACCGTTCCACGGCGAGTGTCGCGTCCCGTGGCGGGTGGGGAGGGGGACGACAGCAGCGGATGCGCCGGCCATTTTATGCAAGGCCCGGCCCGAGCCACAAGAAGATTCGGCCTTGTCACCCCACCGGCAAGCGGGCGGACCGCGGCGCCGAGCCGCTCGACCCTCCGCGATCTCTTGACAATCCCCCGGGGCCTACTATCATGCCCGCTATCATGAATCACGCCGTCGCCGCGGTGGCGATCTTCACCGCCACCTACGTCCTGATCTCCATTCACAAAATCGACTTCCTCAACCTCGACCGGCCCTCGACGGCGTTCGGCGGGGCGATCCTCATGGTCGTCTCGGGTGTCCTCACGCTGGACGAGGCCTACCGGGCCATCAACCACGACACGCTGGCGCTGCTCCTCGGCATGATGGTCGTCATCGCCTACCTCCGGATGGCCCGCTTCTTCCAGTTCACCTCCGCCTGGATCCTGAATCACGCCGGCAATCCCCGCCGCATGCTCGTGCTGCTGGCCTTCGCCTCCGGGCTGCTCTCCGCGCTCTTCGTCAACGACACGATCTGCTTCCTCTTCACGCCGATCCTCCTCTCCGCGGTGCTCCACGCCGAGCTGGATCCCGTGCCCTACCTCATCGCCCTCGTCACCTCCTCGAACATCGGCAGCGTGGCGATGCTTACCGGCAACCCCCAGAACATGCTGATCGGGATCTCGTCGGGCATCCACTTCGGCAAATTCTTCCTGGTGATGCTCCCCCTCGGCGGGGTCTGCCTCGCGCTGAACTCCGCGCTCCTGCTCCGGCTCTTCCGGGGCCGGCTCCCCGAACGGTTCTCGCACGCGACCCGACAGCCGCCCCGAATGCACGTGACCGTGGTCCTGCGGATGGCCGGCGTGTTGACGCTGATGCTCCTCGGCTTCCTGCTACCGCTCGAACGGGCGATCCCCGGGATCACCACCGGCCAGAAGCTCCCCCTCGTCGCCTCCGCCGGGGCGGTCCTCGCCATCCTCGTGGGCCGCTACCGTCCGCGCCAGGCCTTCCTGCACGTGGACTGGTCGCTGCTCCTTTTTTTTAGCGGGCTCTTCATCGTCATCGCGGGCGTCGCGAAGGTGGGCGTGCTGGAGCGCATGCACGAGGCGGTCCTCCCCTTCTTCGGGGAGGGCGCGGGGACGCAGACCGCCTCCTTCACGCTCCTGTCGGTGGCCGCGAGCCAGGTGGTGTCGAACGTCCCCTACGTCCTCGTGGCGCGGGAGTGGGTGCCCTCGTTCGCCCGTCCCGAGTTGATGTGGTACGTCCTCGCGGCCGCGTCCACGTTCGCCGGCAACCTGACCGTCGTCGGCTCGGTCGCCAACATCATCGTCCTCGAAATGTCCCGGGAGGTCGCGCCGATCGGGTTCCTCACCTACTTCCGCGCCGGCCTCCCCGTAACCGTGGTCACCACCGTGGTCGGGGTAGCACTGCTTTGGGGAATTTCCGCCATGGGCTGGATTGGCTAACCGGCTGCACAATGCCATAAAACGCCGCAACACGCTGAATCGCAATTTCTTGCGATTTACGATGTTCACACTACAGCACACTCTCGGGCCCATCGCCCGGGGCAGCAGGCGCCGGCTGGGGTCCCGGCCCCCCCTCACGCATGCCCGAAAGCCATCACGAGTTACCCGCTATTCTCACCTATGTCACTGCCGCCAGATTGTCCGGAAAAGTATGTTCACGCACGTGAACAGGACTGCACGAGACCCTAGCTGCGCTCTCGGATCGACTCTTCCTGCCATGCCCCGCCTCTGAGACCAACCGCCCGAGTCACCCGACGCTCCGCGATACGCTTCTCGTTTGTCCACAGGCACCTACGAGAATCGTCGGGACTCGGTTATCCCGTAGACACCAACACTCCGAAGGCACAACAAGGTCCGGACATCCAGCATTTCCTTCCCAAGAGTACTCTGGCCCGACCGTTGCGTCACCCATCGCCTGAACATCTCGTAGGGGATGGGAGCGATGGTGGTTTGGGAAGGAGGTCTTGGATGTCGCTAGATTCGAAAACAGGAATGGTGTTGACCCAGGATCCGGCAGAACGGAGCTTGATCGAGGCGATTCTACGAGGCATGGGCGTGGAACTTGTGGGCGGGGCGGAGGCGGGGCGTTCACTGCGGATGATTCTGCGCTTCCTGCCCGACCTCATCATCCTCTGCACGGATGCGAAGAGCGCGACGCGTGGCGCGGTGCTCGGTCACGTCGTGGATTCGCGACTGCCCTGCAAGGTCGTGGCGCTCGCGCCGTCTTGGACCAACGCCGAGCGTGACGCGGCCCTTCGGCTTGGGTACGTCGCGACCGCCACCACGCCGATCGAGATCGAGCCGTTTACGACCTTGGCGCGGGAAGCGCTGGCACTGCCGCTGACCATCCTGCCGTGGCTGCGGGCGGAGGAGACCCCGGCTCCGGCTTGCGTCGACTGCGCCCAGCCGACGGGAGTCGGCGCCCTGTAGCGGGCGGTCGCGGGCCCAACGGCCCCGTAAGAAAATGACTTGCTCGTTTGACGGACAGGGGAGCGAATTGAATTCTCAATGCTCAAATTTCTAAACGCAGACAAGGCTCAAGGTTCAATTCTCAACGACCAGCAGGGAACACAGCTCGGGCACGGAATCGCGCACTCTGAGCCTTGAACTTTGAGCCGTGTCTGGACCCCTACCGGTGAACTTCTTGAAAGCGTATCCAGATTCGCAGGCGACGAAACCACAAAGACCCGAAGTCACGAAGACCACAAAGGCGCTTTTCGGCCGAGCCAAACTCCCCCCCTCACTGACGGTCCTTCGTGGTCTTCGTGCCCTGGTGGCTTGGTGGTTTCGTCGTCCGTTTGGGTTTCGGGCCTTCGCCCGAGTTGGAAATTGCTCATTGAGTCTTGAGCCTTTTCATGACGAGTTCCCTGGTTTCCGATCTGCATGAGTTATTCCTTTACGGGCCCTAGCGGGCCGACCAGCAGCGCACAACTCCCTCCGCTCCCCCCGATACGAGGAGCTTCCCGTCCGGGCTGAAGGCAACGCAGTTGATCGCGCCTTCGTGCCCGCCGAGCGACCGGACCTCCCGGCCGCGGCCGAGGTCCCAGAGCCGTACGAGGTGGTCGCGCCCGCCCGACGCGAGCGTCTCCCCATCCGGTGAGTACCCTACCGCCCCCACCTGCCCCTCGTGCCCCGCGAGCGTCGCGACTTCCCGCCTGCCGGCGAGTTCCAACACGCGCACGGCCCGGTCCGCCCCGGCCGTCGCCAGCGACGTGCCCTCCCGGTTGAAGGCGAGCGCGGCGAGCAGGCCCGAGCGACCCGGCAGCGGCGCCGCCTCGCCCTGCGGATCGCACGGCAGGAGCCCCAGCTCCCCGCGCAGCGTGGCGAAGGCAAGGAGCCTCCCCGCGGGCCCGAAAGCGAGCGCGATCACGGCGCCGCGTCCCGTGCCGAGGGTGCGCAGGACGCGAGCGGTCGCCGCATCCCACACCTCGATGCGCCCGTCCGCATCGCCCGCCGCGAGAAACCGTCCGTCCGGTGACAGCGCAAGCGCGCTTCCTCCGCCTCCGCCGCAGGCGAAGGTCCGTGTCGAGTGGCCGGACCTAAGATCCCAGGTCTGGCAATGCCCCTCGACCGCCGCGATGAGCGCGGGCTGACCGGGGTCGAAGGCGGCCTCGACCACGCCGCCGACCTGCCCCTTGCAACGTACGACGAGGGCACGGCGCGCGACATCCCACAGCCGCAGCGAGCGCGCGCCGCCGACGGCCAGCAACTTTCCGCTCGGGCTGAACGCGACGCAGCGCACGGCGTCTCCCTCCTGGTCGAGCGACCCCGCCTCCTGCAAGCCGGCGGGGTCGCGCGCCATCCGCTCCAGGGCCTCCGCCATGCCCGCTTGCGCGAAGGCCTCGCCCGGCCTGGACGCGAGGGCCTTCGCAAAGGCGAACCGCGCCTCCTGCCAGGACCGGGCGGCCAGGTGGCGTCGCCCCTCCTCGATGCAGCCGCGAACGAGCCGGTCCACGTCGGTCCCGGCCGCCGCCGGGCGCATCGACACGGGGGCGCTCAGCGGCGAAGGGGCTTCCACCGTACCCGCCCGCTTCTGCGCGGCCCGCACGCCCGACTCCAGCGACTCGATCCGTCCGGAGTCGCTCGGTCGAACCACTGGCCCCGGGACGGCGTGCGTCGCGTCGCTCAGGCCGGGCGCGCCCGCCCCCCGGCCGGCCATGCCGAGGTCCAGGTCCGGAAGAGGCTCCACGATCGGCTCCACGATCGGCTCCACCAGGTCATCCATGGCCGCTTCCACCTGGGGCTCGACGCCGGCCGACGGGACCTGGGGCACGGCCGTCGACGACACCGCGGCGAGGGGCGCCGGAGCGCCGAACTTGCCGGCCGCGAGCCCCGCCCAGATCGGTCGGTCCAGCAGCTCGGTCAGCTCCGCCGCCAGCACGTCCGCCGTGCGCTGTCGCCCTTCCTTCTGGTGAGACATGGCGCGGAGCAGCACCCGCTCGAGCGCCTCCGGCAGGTCCGGCCGCGCGCCCCGGATGGGCGGGGAAGGCCCCAGGATGATTTTCAGCAGGATCTGCAAGGGGGTCTCGCCGTTGTGCGGATACCGACCCGCAAGGATCGTCCAGAGCGTGGCGCCCAGAGCGTACACGTCCGTTCGCGTGTCGATCTCCTTCACGCCGCCGCGCGCCTGCTCCGGCGCCATGTAGGCCGGCGTCCCAAGGAGCGCATCCGCGTTCGTGAGGTCCATGCCCTTCGCCCCGAGCGATTTCGCCAATCCAAAGTCGGTGACGTAGACCCGGCCCTCGGGATCGACCAGCAGGTTTTTCGGCTTGAGGTCGCGGTGCACGGTCCCGCGTTCGTGCGCATACCCGACGCCGCGACAGGCATCGCGCACGCACGCAACCTGGGCGCGGGCGTCCGGCAGCGGCGCGACGTCGAGCGTGGCCCCCTCGATGAACTTCATGACAATGTACCGCGCGCCGAGGTGCTCGCCGACTTCGTACACCGGGGCGATGTTGGGATGATCCAGCCGCGCGGCGAGCTGGGCCTCGCGCCGGAACCGGGCCCGCTCCTCCGGCGAGTCGTCGTCGCCCAGCAGGAGCTTGATCGCGACCCACCGGCCAAGATCGAGGTCCCAAGCCTTGTGGACCACGCCCTTCGCGCCGCTCCCAAGGACGCGGACGCGCAGAAACCGGCCGATGCGGTTCTCGGGGTCTTTCTGCGCCTGGTAGACCTCGTCCGGCAGCGGCTCGTCGAACGACGAGGAGGCGACCGCGCCGCTGACCGCGTTCGCGTCCGCGGTGGGCGTCGAGGACGCGAGCACGCCCGAGCACGAACGGCAACGGTAGCGTTGCTTGGGATCGTGGTCGCGGAGCTGGTAGGAGGCGCCGCAGCGGGGGCAGCTCAGCGTGAGAGGGCTGTTTTCAACCATGCGGCAAATTGTAGCGGCGGCCCCCGGTGAAGGGCAACGGGAAAGTGCGGCATCGAGCGGCTCCGTTGCCCGGTCCGCTCGTCACGAGAGCTTGCCCGTGGCGGTCACCGCGGTTAGAATCCCGCTCCCGCGGGCGTTCCCTCCCCCATGTCCGTGGTCCGGCGCGCCGCCGGCCTTCGATTTGGAACCCCGCGTGTACGTTGCTGTCGAGTCCATCCCCCATGACCGACGCCGACTCGTTCGCCTCCCGTTGCCGAAGACGGCTGCGCGTCCTCCTCGCAGCGGTGGCCTGCGCCGTGCCCGGCCTGCTGCTCGGCTGCACGAGCGGCGGGTCGGCGAAAGAAGCACGCTCCGACGGCAACCCGCCGACGGAGCACGGCTCCGCCGGAGCGGCGAACCGGGTCGTGGGCTCGTCCGTGGAGGGCCGCGAGCTTCGCGCACTCGAGTTCGGGCCGGGACCCGAGACCACGCTGGTCTTTTGCGGCTTCCATGGGGATGAGCGGCCGGCGGAGCGCGTGGGAACGGCGCTCGTGCGACGGCTGGCGGAGGCGGAGCGGGAGGGGCTCCTGGCGGGACGGCGCGTGGTGGTCGTGCCCGCGGTGAACCCGGACGGCCGGGCGGCGGGTAGGCGGACGAATGCGCGGCACGTGGACCTGAACCGGAATTTCCCGACGCGGGATTGGGGGGCGGGCAGGGTGAACACCCGCTATGAGGCAGGACCGTACCCCGGCTCCGAGCCGGAGACGCAGGCGGTGATGGCGCTGGTGGAGCGCTATCGACCCGCAAGGATCCTCTCCATCCACTCCCCGCTGCGCATGAACAACTACGACGGCCCGGCCGGCGAGGGGCTCGCGCGGGCGATGGCGGCGCAGAACGGCTACCCGGTCCGCTCCTCGATCGGTTATCCGACGCCCGGCTCTTTCGGGACGTGGGCCGGGCTCGAGCGCGGGCTCCCGATGGTCACGCTGGAGGTGGAGCGGGGGGCCGCCGGCACGGAGAAAAACGTCGCGGCCGTGCTTGCGGCGATCCGGTTGCGGCCGTAGGCGCCCGCGCAAGGATTCAATTACATTTTCGTGGATCGACCGATGCCTGGGGGCGCGGGCCTCCGGCCCGCGCAGCGCGGCCCAGAGGGCCGCGCCCCCAGGAGCCGCGAGGTCCGAATCTGCGCAGTTATTTTTGCGCGGGCGCTAGCCTTGCGATGCGGGGTTCAAACCTGCTCCGTCGCCGCGTTTCCCGTGGGCACCGGCGCCGCCAACACGGGAACGGTTTCCGGGCCGCCCCAGACCGGGCCCACCCGCAGCTCGCGCAGGCCCGGCAGGAACAGGGCGCAGGCGGCGAAACGGCCGACCGCGGACGCGAGCAAGAGCACGACGAACGCCGTGAGCCCTCCCGGCTTTCCCCCCGAGACCGCCGCCGGAAACCACCGGCTGATCCCGCCGCCCAGCATCGCCCCGCCGAAGACGCCGACGTTCATGAAGAGGTTGTAGTAGGCGGTGCAGCGGGAACGCTTGGGCGGCGTGACCGCGTCGTAGAGGTAGTTCGACGTCGAGAGTTGGTAGGCCGACCAGACGACGCCGTCGTACACGAGCGCGGCCCAAAGGAACCACTTGTCGGCGGAAAAGAGCCAGAGCACGGGGATGAGCGCGACGCCGAAGCCGCCGAGCGCCATCACCCTCTTGTTTCCGATGCGGTCGGCGATCCGCCCCCAGAAGGGCTGCGTGGCGAAGAGCGCGAGCATCTGAAGGTTCTGCCCGATCATGAAGTCCGTGTAGGACCAGCCCAGGTCCTTCAGCATGTAGTAGCCGAAGAAGGGACCGGCGAGCGCCACGCCGAAAAAAAAGGCCATGACGAAAAAGACGAAGCGGCCGAAATTGGCGCGTGGCGCGCGCCGCAGAAAGTCGGCCAGGGAGAAGCGGTCGGACGGCGCGAGGAGGTAGACGGGTTCGTGCATGCGCGTCAAGTAGTGGACCGAGACGAGGCGCGCGAGGAGGGCGCCCGCGAAGAGGGCGAAAAAACCCGTCGCGGTCAAGCCGTGCGGCTTCAGGGCGTCGAGGAGGAAGGCGGCGACCGTGAAGCTCGCGATCTGCGCGGCCCCGGACCAGAAATTCCGCCCGCCGAAGTAGCGGCCCCGACGGTCCTCCGGGACCACGTCCCCCATGACGCTCGCCCAGGGCGGGATGGTGAAATGGACGGCGCCCAGGTAGACGACCTGGGAAAGCACGAGCGCGGCCACGCCCCACGAGGCGGGGAGGCCGAGCGCGAACAGGGCGAGCGTCCAGGAAAGGGCCTGCACCACGCCGCCGGCGACGAAGTAGCGCTTGCGCCGGCCCGCTTCGTCGACGACGTTCGCGCCCACGACC
This sequence comes from Planctomycetota bacterium, assembly GCA_016197205.1. Lineage (GTDB taxonomy): Bacteria > Planctomycetota > MHYJ01 > WSZJ01 > JACPWG01 > JACPWG01. Next base: position 19,350 of record JACPWG010000150.1, on the reverse strand, counting down.
TGGAAGAGGCCGCCGGCGAGGTTCGAGAGCGCCGTGAGCAGCCCGAAGGCGGACTCGGAGGCGCCCAGGAAGGCCGCGAACGGCTGGACGGTGCGCTCCCCCAACCCTTGCATGACCGAGTACGCGACCGCGTCCTTGACCGAGGCGGAGAGCGTGCGCTCGCGCCACCGCTCGGGAGCGGCGCCCGCGGGCGCGACGGCCACGGGTTCCGTGCTTTCCGGACTCATCGTGCCTCGACTTCACGGCGGGGCGCGGCCCGCCCCTGCCCCTCCAGCCGCCCCAGGAGGCGGAGCAGACCCTCCAGGATCGTGAACGGATGCGGGGGACAGCCCGGGATGTACAGGTCCACCGGAACGATCCCGTCCGCGCCGTCGTGCACCTCCGGGTTTCCACGGAAAGGGCCGCCGCTGATGGCGCACGCGCCGACCGAGACGACGATCCGCGGCGAGGGCGTCGCCTCCCAAGCAAGGCGCAGCGCCTCTCGCATGTTCTCCGTCACCGGCCCCGTCAGCACGAGCCCGTCGGCGTGCCGAGGAGAGGCGACGAACTGGATCCCGAAACGGCCGAGGTCGAAGACCACGTTGCCGGTGGCGACCAATTCGGCCTCGCAGCCGGTGCACCCCCCCGCGGAGACCTGGCGGAGCTTGAGCGAGCGGCCGAACAGGCGGCGCATCTCGGCGTTCAAGGCGGAGGCGAGGCGCGCCTCCACGTCCTGGCCCGTCGCACCGCCGACCACCAGCGCGTCACGCCGGCTCGCGGCGAGCCGAGGATCCGGCGTGTACCGGATCGCCCCCGCCGGACAGACCCGAACGCACTCCTGGCAGAAGAGGCAACGTCCCAGGTCCATCGTGAGGCCGTTGACCGCGCGCACGGCCTCCGTCGGACACGCCTCCTCGCAGGCGCGGCACCCGTCCGGGCACTTGGTCGCGTCCAGCACCGGCCGGCCCTGGAACCGCTCCGGCAGGTCCGGCGGCGCCGCCGGGAACGCGCTGGTCCGCTGCCCTTGCTCCCATCTGGTCCGAAGCAGATTCCACATGTCGTTCGCACCCGCAACCTGAAAATCCCAAATCCCAAATCCCAAGTCAGGCTTTCGCCCGAAACCGAAAGGGAACCACAGATTTCACAGATTAACGTAGATTACACAGATTCGTAATCTGTGAAATCCCGAAGAATCTGGGAAATCTGTGGTTTCGAAAATCCGGCCTCGCGAACATCTCGAAGAGACTTCCAGAAGTTGCGCAGTAGGGATCCAAGGCAGGCGCGCGCCCGAAACCCAAAGACGATGAGTAGCTACCGAAGACGCTGACGACGCCGAATTTCACGACGGGTCGTTCGGCGTCTTCGGCGTCTTCAGTGGCTCGTCCTTCCGGGGGCGGAGCGCACGGCTTCCAGAATCGCGAAAGGCTCTCAAGAAGTCGAACCCTAGGGGTCCAATTCTCAATTCTCCAATCTCAAGTCCCCAATCCCTACAGGTCCGTCCCCGCGTACGCCAGGTTGAAGCTCTTGTTGCAGAGCGGAAAATCGGAGATCTGCTGGCCGCGAAGCGCCATCGCCAGCCCGGTCCAGTTGTGGAAGGAGGGGTCCTTCGGCTTGTAACGGACGAAGCGGCCCTCCGGCCCCGTCACCACCGCGTGCACGAGCTCCCCTCGCCACCCCTCCACCATCGACACCGCGATCGAGTCGGGGGCGAGCGGACCGCACTCCCTCCGAAGTTGCCCCTCGGGGACGTGCGAGAGTTGGTCATCCAGGAATTCGAGCGACCGCTGCGTCTCCAGCCACCGGACCATCGCTCGGGCCAGGACGTCCCCGGTCTCGACGACCGAGATGGGCAGGTGTACGAACCGGTAGATCCCGACCGGGTAGTCCTGCCGCACGTCGTGGGAGAGACCGCACGCCCGCGCCGCGGGGCCCACGAGGCCGAGGTCTTTCGCGACCTCCTTCGAGAGCGTACCCGTCCCCTCGAGCCGCGCCAGGACCGTCGCCGTGCCGAAAAACAAACCCGCGATCCGCTCCAGCTCCGCACGCGCGCGCGCCAGCCGCCGGCGGAAGTCCGCGGCCATCGCGTCGGGCAGGTCGAGGGCGACGCCACCCGGGCGAAGGAGTCCTCGCCCGAAGCGGTTCCCGGACCACTCCATCAGCTCGTTCAGGAACTCGCCGCGGAGTCGGCCGAACCAGGCGGCGGCCGGGAGGAAGCCGATGTCGGTCCCGAGCGCGCCCAGGTCGCCGACGTGATTGGACAACCGCTCCAGCTCGAGCGCCACGCCGCGAAGCGCCTGCGCCCGCGCAGGGACTTTGCACGCGGCGAGGGCCTCCATGGCCTGGCACCACGCCAGCGCATGACCGACCGCGGTGTCGCCGGACAGCGATTCCACGCCCACCGCGGTGCGCCGGTCCGGCCCTTTCTCGAGCATCCGCTCCGCCCCCCGGTGCTGGTAGCCGAGGGCGATCTCCAGGTGGAGGACGCGTTCGCCGGCGCACTGAAAGCGGAAATGGCCGGGCTCGATCGTCCCCGCATGCACGGGCCCCACCGCCACCTCGTGGACCTCCTCCCCCTCCACCGCGAAGAACGCGTGCCCCGTCGGGATCGGACCCGCGGGCTTTCCCACCACCGCCCCTGGGGCCACGCGGTAGGGCGCATGGAAGCGGACGGGCTTGAGCCACGGGTGCCCTTCCGGCCGAAGCGACCATTGCTCGGCCAGCTCGCGCTCGAAGAGGTGGGCCTGGGGAAACTCGGGTGTCAGCGACGGAAAGGCGTCGCGCGCCTCCGCGCGCAGGATGGCCATGCCGCCGGTGGAGTCCTGCCCGAGCACCGCGTACAGCCGCACGAACTCGCCCACCGGCCGCCCGAAGAGCAGCACGAGACGCGCGCCCTTGCGGAGTCGCTCCCGAACGGCGGCGTCCCACTCGGCAAGCCGAAGGAGCGGGGCGCTCTCTTCGGGGAGCGCCTGCCCATTCCGGATCTGGAGTGCCTCCGGCATCGAGCGACTCCTACCCTGCCACGGCGGCGACGGCCCGGTCGAGCGCGGCGTGGACGCCCGGCGGCATCCAGACCCCCAGGAGCAGCGCGGCGGCCGCCAGGCAGCACGGCGGCGCGGTCAGGAACCAGGACTCGCGCGACGCGGCGGCCGGGGAGGGCGCGTGCGAGGACGGCGGTCCATGGCCAGACGCGGCCGGCGCCGGCGCATCTCCCTGGACCATGCGCAGGACGATGTTCCCCATCCCGATGAACACCATGGCGAGGAAGCCCACGTAGAGCGTCGCCACCAGGTACCGCCCGTGCGTCGCCGCCACGGAGAGGATCGTGAACTCGCTCAGGAACATGCCGAACGGCGGCGTGCCGGTGATGGCGAAAAAGCCGGCGAGGAAGAGCACGCCCGTGAGGGGCAACCGCCGAAGCGCCCCGGTCACGTCCGACACCGACTTGCTTTGGTAGGCGAGGAGCAGGTTGCCCGCGGCCAGGAAGAGGAGCGCCTTCGTGAGCGAGTGATTGACCGCGTGGAAGAGCGCGCCGAACACGCCCGCCCCGCCCAGCCCGACGCCGAGCGCGAGGATGCCCATGTGCTCGACGCTGGAATAGGCCAGCATGCGCTTGTAATCCGGCTGCTTCAGGATGAAGGCGGCCGCCACGCCCATGGACCCGAGGCCGAGGACGACGAGCAGGTCCTGCGCGAAGGCCGCCTGGTCCGCGGCCACGCAGACGTGCAGGACCCGGAGGATGCCGAGAAACGCGCAGTTGAGCAGCGCCCCGGAGAGGAGCGCGGAGGCCGGGGACGGCGCCTCGCTGTGCGCGTCGGGGAGCCAGGTGTGGAGCGGCGCGAGCCCCATCTTCGTCCCGTAGCCGATCAGGAGGAGGACGAAGCCGCCGCGGAGCCATGGAATGGAGAGCGCGTGGGCGCGCGCGAGAAGAACGAGCTCCGGGAGGAGCAAGGGCGTCGCGCCCGACCGCGGATCGCTTGCGGCCATCGCGAGGAAAAAGGTCCCGAGCAGGGCCAGCGCGATGCCCACGGAGCAGATCACGAGGTACTTCCACGTCGCCTCGAGCGCGCGCGGGGACCGGTGATGGTAGATGAGCGGCGCGCTGGCGAGCGTCGTGGCCTCGACCGCGACCCAGAGCAGGCCCAGGCTCTGGCTCAGCGTGACGAGCGTCATGGCCGAGAGGAAGAAGAGCAGGCAGCCCACGAACGTGCGGTTCGGGCGCCCCGTGTCGTGGGACAGGTAGGCGCAGGCATACGCCGAAACCGGGACGAACAGCACGGAGAGCAGCGTCAAAAAAAGCTGCCCGAGCGCGTCGAGGGCAAGATGCCCGTCGAGGTCCGCGGGAGGCAGGGCGGTCCACGTCCCCAACACCAGCCCCGCGTGGAGGAGCGCCACGGCAACGAGGAGCGCCAGCCGGTGCGCGTTCGCACGCAGCAGGAAGGCCAGGGCGCCGGCCGCGGCCGGGGCGAGCACGAGCAGTCGCAGCATTTCAGTCCTTCAGCAGGTTCAGGTTCCGCGTGTCGAGCCGGTCGAATTCCTGGTTGATCTGGTACATGACGATCCCCATCACGAAGACGCCGACGAAGACGTCGAGCAGGATCCCGGCCTCGATGAGGAGCGGGACCTCGCGGGTGAGGCTCATCCCGAAAATAAAAATGCCGTTCTCCGCGACGAGGTAGCCCACGACCTGGTTGAGGGCCTTCGTGCGGCTCACCAAGAGCAGGAGTCCGATCATGAGCGTGGAGAGGGCCGTGGGCACGAGGAGCGTGCTCGACGTCTGGTGGGGAAGGGGGAGCCGACCCGCGATGCCGAACGCGGTGACCACGAGGATGCCGCCCAGGACGAGCGAGCTGGCATAGCCGATGAAGGGCTCGACCTCGCGCCGGACCGAGGCCTGGCGGATGGCGCGTTCGAGGAGGATGGGGATGAGGATGCCCTTCATGACGAGGCTCACCGCGGCGATGAAAAACGTGTGCCCCGTCGGGGGCCACTCGTGGATCGCCACCGACAGCAGCGCAAGGAGCCAGCCTTGGATCGCCGTCGCGCGGATGCAGGAGGTCAGACGGCTCGTGCCGAGGGCCAGGAAGGAGGCGAGCACGACCCCCACGAGCGCGGCATCGGTCAACGTGTGCATGGGATCCCTACGGTTCCGTTGATCGTTCGAAGACTGTTTTCTTGCGACGATTCTCCTGGGATCGAACACCTCAGAAACCACAGATTTCCCAGAGCCGCCGCCGGCCGCAACCAAAGCTCGACGAACCACAGATTTCACAGATTACACAGATTGCGACGATTCTAATCTGTGAAATCTGTGCAATCTGTGGTTTCGTCGACCCCGGGATCACCGAGAAAGGTTGCCAAAAAAACAAGCTTTTTGGCTGTTGTGTCACAGCTTCTACGCGATACCACAGATTACGAATCTGTGAAATCGTCGTTACTCTGGGAAAGCTGTGGTTCCGTCGTCGCTTGGCTGCGGCACCGCCGCGCTGTGAAAGCTGTGGTTCCGTTTAGGTTTCGGGCGGGAGCCTGACTGGGTCGTTACCTACCTCAAGACGATCACGACGCCGAAGGCCGCGAGGACCGCGGCCGCGACCAGGAACTGCGGGATGAAGAGCAGCCGCAGCCGAGCGAGCGCGGACTCGAGGACCCCGACCGCGACGGCGAGCACGACCAGCCCGGTCAGAAAGGCCGCCTGGCCGGCCGGCACGCCCTCCACGGGCAGGACCAGCCGTACCAGGACCGCGCCGAGGACCATCAGCTTCATCGCCGCGCCGTGCAGGATGAAGGCGAAATCCGGGCCGCTGTGGTCGAGGACCATCACTTCGTGGATCATGGTCAGCTCGAGGTGGGTCGTGGGATCGTCGACCGGCATGCGGCAGTTCTCGGTGAGAAAGCAGATGCCGAGGCCCGCGGCGACCAGGGCCAGCGCGGGACCCGCCTCGGCCCAGGCTTGCACCAGGCTCGCGCCCAGGATGCCGGACAGCGAGAGGTGGCCCGCCCCCTTGGCGAGGACGAGGAGAGAGACCGCCAGCGTGGGCTCGGCGAGCGCGGCGAAGGTCACTTCCCGGCTGGCGCCCATGCCCTCGAAGCTCGACCCGGTGTCGAGCGCCGCGAGGACCGTCGCGAAGCGCGAGAGGGCCAGGAGGCCGATGAAGAGCAGCAGGTCGCCGCTGAAACCGAGCGGGGCCTGCAGCCCGCCGAAGGGCACGAGCAGGCCCGCGGTGAACAGGGCGGCCAGGGACACCATCGGTCCCGCCCGGAAGAGCCACGTGGTCGTGCGGCTGTAGACCGCGCCCTTGCCGAGCAGCCGTAGCAGGTCCCAGTAGGGCTGCAGGAGCGGCGGCCCGACGCGTCCCGCGAAGCGGGCTTTGGTCCGCGCGATGATGCCCAGGAGCAGCGGGGAAACGACCAGCAGCAGGGCGCACTGGTAGACGAGCGTCAAAAAAAGAATCATGCGATCGCCTGCCAGAGCAAGAGCGCCACGAGCGTCACGAAGATGTAGAGCAGATAGAGCTGGATGCGCCCCTGCTGCAGCCAGCGGAGGGCCTCCACGCGTCGGCCCACCCACGCGAAGAGCGGCGTGTAGAGCCTCGCCTCCGCGAGATCGGTCGTGGAGGAGGCGAACGCGGCCTGGGACGGGAAGTAGCCGACGGGCGGCGTCGACCGGGACCGGAGCCCGAGCACGACGCGCGTCAAGAGGCCCAGCGGTCGCGAAAACGAAGAGCCCGAATACTGCATCCGCGGCGTCGGCAGCGTGAAACCGCACCCCCAGGTCCCGGCCTCGCGCACGTCGCGCCCCGCGAGCAGCCGCTTCCGCAGCGCCACCAGCCCGACGAGCGCGGCCAGGAGGACGGTGAGGAGCAGGCCCACGGCACGGAGTTGGGCGAGGGCCGGGGAGAGCCAGTCGGAACTGAGACCGGGGGCCGCCTCGAGCTGCGCGACGGCCGGGAAGACCAGGCCCACGCCGAGCCACGGGAGGAGGCCGAGCGTCGCGCACGCCCCGGCCAGCACGACCATCGGCCGGCGCATGCCGGGTCCGCACTCGCGCGCCCCCGCGGCCGCCTCCCCCCGCGCCTGGCCGCAGAAGGCGATGCCGAAACCCTTGGCGAAGCAGGCCGCGGCGAGGCCGGCGACCGCGGCCAGGCCGGGCACGCCGACGAGGCAGACGAAGGCGGGGATGATCGGGTGCCGAAGCGCCGCTTCGAAGAGCGCCGAGAGCAGCAGCCACTCGCTCACGAAACCGTTGAGCGGCGGGATCCCGGCCATGGCCGCGGCCCCCAGGCAGAAGAGCGCGCCGGTCCAAGGCATCCGCTGGAGCAGGCCGCCCAGGCGATCCAGACGCCTCGTCCCCGTGGCGGAAACGACCGCGCCCGCGCCGAGGAAGAGCAGCCCCTTCATGAAGGCGTGATTCACGCAATGCACGAGCGCGGCGGCGAACCCCAGCGCGGCGAGCACCGGCAGCCCGGCCGACCGACCCAGCAGCCCGAGCCCGAGCCCCATCGCGACCAGCCCGAGGTTTTCGACGCTGGAGTAGGCCAGGAGCCGCTTCAGGTCCTGCTGGGCCAGGGCGAAAAGCACCCCGACCAGCGCCGAGGCGAGGCCGAGGCCCAGGAGGACGTAGCCCCACCAGCCGCCCGGCGGTCCCAGAAACAGGAGGATCCGGCAAAGGCCGTAGATGCCCGTCTTGCTCATGGCGCCCGAAAGCAGCGCGGAGACGTGGCTCGGGGCCGCGGGGTACGCGTGGGGCAGCCACACGTGGAACGGCACCAGCCCCGCCTTCGACCCGAAGCCCACCACGGCCAGCAGGAAGAGCGCGCCGGCAAGACCCGACGACAAGCCGCCGAGCGCGGCGAAGTCGTCGAAGTCGTACGAGCGCGCGCAACCGCCGAGGACCGCGAACAGCACGAAGAGGAAGGCGGTGCCGAGATGCGTCGCGAGGAGGTAGATGCGGCCGGCCTCGCGCACCTCCTCGCGCTCATGGTCGTAGGCGATCAGGAAGAAGGACGACAGCGCCATCACTTCCCACGCCAGCAGGAAGAGGACGGCGTTGCGGGCCGTCACGACGAGGACCATGGCGGCGACGAGGAGGTTAAAAAAAAGGTGGGCTGCCCCCTGCGACCTGGAGCCGCCGTGGCCGGCGTGCGAGGACAACGACTCGACGCCGTAGAGCGAGGTCAGGGCCGAGAGGGGCAGGATCGCCAGCAGAAAGACGGCCGACAGCGGATCGACCGCCAGGTGAAAGTCGATCGGGAACTCGCCGGCGACGAGGGACCAGGGCAGCCGCAGCGAGACGGCCTCGCCGGTGAGCACGACCGCCGTCGTCGGCAGCAGTCCCGCCACCGCGCCGAGAGCCGCGCCCCCCGCGGCGGCCCTTGCCGCCCACTCGGGCCGGGAGCGGGCGAGGAGGAAACCGAGGACGGCGCCCGCGGCCTGCGCCGCGAGAGCCACGAGGAGGAAGGCGCTCATGCGTCGCCCGTCTTCCGCACCACGGTCGTCTGGGAGTCCCTGATGCGGAGGTCGACGGCCCCGACGCACCCGAGGACCCGGTCGGCCGGGGCCCGTTCGGCGATCGCCTTCCGCAGGTCCGCGTCGCGCAACGCGAAGGCGAGACGGGAAAGGAGGTGGAGGTGGTTCTTCATGGTCGGGCTGACCAGCGTGAAGAGGCAGTGGACCGGCTTGCCGTCCATCGCGCCGAAGTCCACCGGCTGTTCGAGGAAACTGAGCGCCACGAGGGGGCATTCGACGTGCAGCACGATCGGGTTGCGGACGTGGGGGATGGCGATGCCGTCTCCGACCCCGGTGGAACCGAGCTTCTCCCGGGCGAGGAGCATGGAGTGCAGGAACTCGCGGTCCAGATCGTCGGGCAGGGGAAGCACGTCGACGATCGAACGGAGGACCGCGGCGGCGTCACTGCCGCGGATGCCGTGGCGGACGCCGCCCGCATGCAAGGCATCGCGCAACGAGGGCGGGGAGGCCTCGCCCGAGCCCGCATCGGCGAAGATCCGCGGCGAGACCTGGACGCCGGAGGTCGTGGACCACTCGAGCAACTGCGCGCGATTGATCCGGTACTGCTCGTTCGACAGCGACGCGGGAAGGCCGCCCTCCTTGATCCAGCGGACGATCTGGTCCTCGTCCACATGGAGGAGACGCGCGGCGTCTCGCAGCGTGAGTTGCACGGAGAGGTGTCACTCCAACGCGAACCAAGGATGCCGGACGTGCGCCGCATGCCGGCGAACGAACGCCCCGCTCCCCCTGGCCCGCGCCTCGACCCGTGGCGGAGGGTGGTTCGCCATCTCGCAGGGTCAAACGTAGGGGGCGGCATTCAACCTCGCGAGACTCACACTGTCAAGGAGAATGTCGGAACCCGGAAGGGGTGGAGGGTGGAGAGAGGGCTGGGAACCACGACCCGGCACCGGAGGAACCTCGCTCCTCGGGAGCCGGCGTGACCTCTGCTCCACCCTCGAGCACCCCGGGTCGGAAAGGCGGCGGCCGGTACTGTTTGTCGAGGGGCCCGGTCTCCGAAGGAGGAGTGCGGCTACGAGCCGGATCGCCCGCAACTCGCCGAATAGAGCGTCATCTCACGGACCGCCGCCCCGGGGATGCGCTCGACCTGGGCGAGCATGCCCGGCAGCAGCCCTTCGCTTTCCACCGCCAGCGTCAACACCAGGTCCAGGCCGCCGTCCGACGTCGCGCGCCACTGGCGCTCCTCGATCTTCCCGCCCGCATGACGCACAATGCTCTGGACCCGGGTCGCCCAGCGGTGCCCCCGGTGTCCTGCGATGATGACACGCACACGGTACGACATGAAAACCTCCCGGGCGCGACGCGCCCGTATTCGGACCCCGCGTCCGAGCACCTGCCGCCACACACGGAACGGGGACCACGCACCTCCGCGCGGAACTCGACCCGTTCACCGCGGATGCGCGCTCGCCCCGGCCCCGAAGGGCCAACGAGGCTCACGAGCCGGCTGAGTACCGCCCCACGGAAGTCGGTGACCAATAGGCGAGGGCAAGTTTGGCTACCCGCGAGGCGCGCGAGCAAGGCGTAGTAACGGAGAACTACGGCGAGCGAGCGCAACGAAGCGGGCGGCCAAAATCGCCGAGCAAATGGGTCACCCAATTCTGTGGGGCGGTACTGAGGACGAGTCCGCACGAGCCGCACCGGTCGACGTGGCGTTACCCGACACGGCCTATGGGGAGGGGGGGGAGGACGAAGGCGAATTTTCAGGAGGATCAGCGGCGTTGCCAGCCGGCAAAGCCGGGCCGAGCGCCGACGAGGTGGCGCCAGGCGCGGCGGCGGGCTCCGCGCGAGGTGCCGCGGCTGCAGGGACCGCTGCCGATCCCGCCGCCGGATGCTGCGACGTCGCCGGCGCATTCGAACCCGGCGCCACCTCAGGGGGTGCGGCCGGCGGCGGGCTGACGAGAGATTTCGACTTTTTGCGGGGACGCAAAACGGCCATGGCCAATCTCCCAATAAGTGGGTCTCAGGCTTCTTCCTTCGAGGTTCAATCCGCGCGTGCGGCCGCCGTGCGCTGACGACGGGCCTCGACCTCGCGCAGATACTGCAGGGCTTCCTCCTCCCTGGCGAAGGAGGCGAGGGAGCGGACGACGCGACGGTCCGCGTAGAGGCGGCGGAGCTCGGTCAGGACCGACAGGATCTGGCCCGACTGGACATCAGGGCGGGCGACGACCAACAGGATGGCCCTGACAAGGGCGGCGCACCTAGACCAGCCGGACCAGCCCGTCGGTCGCCAGCCCGCGACGATCGCCAGCCCTTCGGGATGCAACTCGACGCTGGTTTCCCCCTGGGGCAGCCGCCAGATGAGAACCGCAAGTTCCTCGCTGGCATAGACGACGCAGCCAAGGACACGGGAATGGAGCAGCTCCCGATACCCCACCTTGGGCGGGGACACTCTGAGCACTTCGGCCGTCGCTCTCAACAGTTCAAGAGTGGCAGCCTCGGGAGTTTCCCGTTTGAGTGCCGGAAAAACAAGGAACTCCGACAGATAGGGAGAGAGATTCATGGCAATTCCCTTCCTGGAACCGGGGGCACCAGCTCCTTGCGTCCCACGCAACGTAACAGGTGATCCCACTGCGCTTGCGGCGAAAGCTCGACGCCTCCGAGGTGGAACGGCCGCAGCGCCTCCGCCGTCCCCCGATTCGTATCCGCGATCCAGCGGCAGATCATGCACTTCAGCCTGTTTGCATCCGCACGTTCCAGCCAGTTCCGGAGGTGAGCTTGCTCGGGCGATCGTTCGACCTCCATCCCCATATGGCACTTCTCGCAAAAGGAGTCGAGGGCGCACCCGAACTCGGGCCGGCAGCGGCTCACGGCTGCCGTCCCGCGCGTGCGCCATCCGAAACGTCGGGGGGCGGGTTCAAGGATCCTCCGGGGACGAGCGCCTGCCCCGGATAGGGCGTTACGTCCCGCTCAAGTCCTATGGCGGAGACCAGCACGCAGGTTTCCCGCACGTTCGTGCCGGGAGACGCGACCAGGGCTCGGACCACGCGGTCGAGGTGCGATGGACCGTCGTACTCCACCCAGAATTCGGACGTGTGTCCGCCGTGGTCGCCCCGCGCGTAGCCCGTGGCCCGCGGAAATGCGCCGGCCGCAAGCAGCACACGGAGCAGGCGCTCCGACCAACCGACCGGATGGTCAACGACGAGGCGCGCGAAGCCCCGGTGCGCCGCGTGCTCGACGGCTGCGATGCCCTCAGCGGATGCCCCGCTCGGTATTTCGTTCATACGCGCCGACCTCCTCCGCTTGGTTCCTGCGTCGGGTTCCGGATTCCGGCTCCGGCCTCACGCGCACGTCACTATCGCCGTCGGAAGGACGGAGAGAAACGCAACCCTCGTGCCCGGACGCGTCGCACCTCGATTCGCGGGATAGGCTTGTCTTGCGTCCGTCCCGCCTCGACTTCCGGGCGGAGCGCACGGGGAGGCGGGGGGCCGGAACGGGCCGTCACTTCTCGATGAGTGCAAGAACTTGCGGAAGGAATGCAGGAAATTGCATTCCAAATGGGCCCGGAATTGGGAGCCGCCCTTGGCAGGATCAGCAGGGGCCGCGCCCTCGCCGTAGGCTGCCACTCCGACATGAAGGGGGAATGTGCCTCTTTGGTGGTGCCCTGCGCTTGGGCACAGAGGTTGATGACTCTGCGCGCCGGCGCTCGATTCGCAACCACAGGGCTGCTCGCTCTCGAGCCCGCGGTCCGCCGCTCCGTCTTGCAAGTCTTGGCGCCTTCCGCTATCATCGACTGGTTAGCGCCGGGTCCGGGCGTTTCGCAGTTCCCCCCTGGAGCGTCCACCCCCCCTTGTTTCGCTCCGAACCTACACCCCGGGTCGGCACGCGGGTTCCGATCCAGTTGGCACTGCTCGTCTGCCTGCTGATCACGCTCGGCAGCTCGGGGATCCTCACGTACCACATCGTCGTCAAACGGCTGATCCTGCGCGCCGCACTCCGCTCCGGAGGCTCGTCTCCCGAGGAAGCGCTTCGCCTCGTCGCGGCCTACCTCGAGGGGGACCTGATCCTCGCCGTGGCGCTGGTCGTGGTCGGCGTCGCCGTCGGCCTCGCGACTCTCACCACGTTTCGCGCATACTCGCGGACCAAAGACCGGCTCGCGTTCACACGGCAGTATGCCTTCGACATCTTGGAGTCCCTGTCGGTGGGCGTGATCACGATCGACCGGCAAGCGCGGGTCACCGCCATGAACGAGCGGGCCGTGGGACTGCTCGGCCTCGCTGCCGCCCGCACGCAGGTCCCTCTTTCGGAAGTGACGGCCTCGGTGCCGGGGCTGCGGGCGCTCGCGGAGTGGCACCTCTCGGAAGAAAGGCCCTTCGCCCACGTCGATCTCACCTTGGAAAGGGAGGGCAAGAGGCTCGATCTGCGGGTCGCGGGGAGCTTCCTTCACACCCGCGAGGGACGTTTCGTCGGCATGGTGCTCGAGCTAGCCGACGTCACCCAGTTACGCGAACTCGAGAAGGAGGCGGCGCGTACCGAGAGGCTCGCGGGGCTCGGCACGCTGGCCGCCGGCATCGCCCACGAGATCCGAAATCCACTCTCCGCCATCGATATCCACCTCCAGCTTCTCCGCGAGGCCCTGGTCCGGGATCGCGGCCCAGCGAAGGCCCGGCGGTATCTCGACATCGTTCAGACGGAGAGCGCGCGCTTGAACGGGATCGTCGAGAACTTCCTCCGCTTCGCCCGCCCTTCCCCACTCTCCCGGGCCCCGCTCCGATTGGACGGCCTCCTCGCGGGCATCTTGGAATTGGTCGAGCCGGAGTGCCGCGCAAGGGGCATCCAGGTCCGCAAGGAGGGGTTCCCGCCCGACGGCCTCGTCCTCGAGGCCGACGAGGGGCAGCTTCAACAAGCCTTCCTGAACCTCGTCCTGAACGCGGTCCAGGCCTTGTCGAGCGGGGGGAGCCTGGAGGTAAGCATGCTCGCGTCCCCGGCCTGGGTGCGCGTCGAGGTCCGCGACAACGGACCCGGCATCCCCCCCGAACACCGGGAGAGGATCTTCGAGCCCTTCTTCACGACCAAGGAAGGCGGCACCGGGCTCGGGCTTCCGATCGCGCAGCGCATCGTTTCCGAACACGGCGGGTCCATCGGCCTCGAGGAGGCCGGTTCGGGCACGTCGATCGTCGTGCAGCTTCCCCGAACGGGGGGTCCTTCGCATGTCCCAGCTTCGCTTGCGAACGCTCATCGTGGATGATGAGATCCACATCCGGGAGGGGCTCAAGGACGCGCTCGCGTCCCTGGACCTGGACGTGCACACCGCGGCCACCGGGGACGAGGCGTTGCGGCTCGTCCGGGAGGAGGAGTGTCCGCTGCTCCTGACGGATCTCCGGATGCCCGGCGGAGTCGGCGGTCTCGAACTCTTGCGTCGTGTGAAGGAACTTCGACCCGACACCATCGTGATCGTCATCACGGCGTTCGCCACCGTGGATGGCGCGGTGGAGGCCATGCGCCTCGGGGCCTACGACTTCATCACGAAGCCGCTCAACCTGCAGCAGATCCGTTTGCAGGTCCGCAAGGCCGTGGAGAAGCTCACGCTGCTGGGGGAAAATGAACGCCTCCGTCGACAGCTCCGTCTGCGGGTCGAAGGGCTGGAGGTCGTCGCAACGAGCCCGGCCATGAAGCGCATCATGACGACGGTCGAACAGGTCGCGGGCAGCGATGCCACCGTCCTGCTCCAGGGGGAAAGCGGAACGGGGAAAGAAGTCCTCGCCCGCGTCCTCCACGCCCGCAGCCCCCGAAAGGCGGGCGCGTTCGTCGCCGCCAATTGCGGCGCGCTGCCAGAGAGCCTCTTCGAGAGCGAGATCTTCGGACACGAGGCGGGCGCCTTCACCGGAGCGAGGCAGGCCCGGCGGGGCCTCTTCGAGCAGGCGGACGGCGGGACGCTCTTCCTGGACGAGGTGACGGAAATCCCGGAGAAGAATCAGGTCGCCCTCCTCCGCGTGATCCAGGAGCGGGAGCTGCGCAGGGTCGGGAGCGAACGGAAGGTCGCGGTGGACGTCCGGTTGATCGCCGCTTCAAACCGCGACGTCGGAGCCATGGTGCGTGAAGGAAAATTCCGCGAAGACCTCTTCTATCGCCTGAACGTCCTCCCTCTCACCCTGCCGCCGCTGCGGGAACGCCGGGAGGACATCCCCCTCCTCGCGGAGCAGTTCCTCGAAGAGCTGTCCGTGGTTCATGGAAAAGGCCGCCGGAGCCTGTCCACCGCGGCGCTGCGAGCCCTGCTGGAGTATGCGTGGCCGGGCAACATTCGACAACTGAGGAACGTCCTGGAACGCGCCGTCATCACCACGGTCGAGGAGCTGGTGACGCCGGCCGATCTTCCCGAGGACCTGCGGTGCGAACCCTCGCCACCGAGCCTGCGGCTCGGCGATGCCGTACGCCGGGCGGAGCGGGAAGCCATCCTGCAGGCCCTTGATGCCACCGGGAAACACAAGGAGCGAGCAGCCAAGCTGCTCGGGATCAGCGTCCGCACGCTCCACTACAAGATCCGCGAACTGGGGCTCGCGTGAAGCTCCTCCCCAGGACGCTCGAGGCACGTGCGCCGGCGGCCCTGGCCATAGGGAGGGCGGGGCTGGCACCGACGACAGGATCGCCGGGCCCCCCGCACCGGTCGGCCCCCCCACCCTCACGGCAGCTCGCTCGCCTTCGTGACCACCCTGTACTCCACGCCGAGCGCGCCCTTGAAGTGGCGTTCGCCGCACTGCACCTTCCTGCACTCATCGGGTCGCAGGTCGCCCTTCCAGCCCAGGGACAGCCCGGATGGGTGTTGAGAAAGGCGTGCATCGGGGATGGCCTGGATCCTTCGCTTTGCTACGCGCTGCGGCGCTTCGCTACGCTCAGGATGACAAGTGCGTTGGATGGGTTCACGGATTGCGTACCTTCCGTAGGCCGGCAGAGAGGTCCAGCCGCGCCAGGAGCGACGGCCCAACGCTGGGCCCTCTCGATTGCCCACGCGCGACCTGCGTTGCGCCCACACACCGCATCCCTCACGCGGGGAGAGTCTGCCTGCCCAAGCTGTTGAAGCACCGCTCGGCGACTCAGTGCCTGTCGAGCACCGCCCTCACGGCGGCGCTCCCGCGCACCTTGTCGAAGCTCTCCCCCGGCCTCCCCGCGATCGGGCCCGATCCCCGTGACCGCAGGCTTCCAGGTCCTCGACGTGCGGGTTGCCTCCCTGGCATGGGTGCTAGTGGCCCGTTGACCAACTTCGGACACAGTCGTCAACTCTGTCACGGCGGGTCGTAACCCATGCGGCCGTTCGCGCGGGCCGGAGGCCCGCGCCACCAGGCATCGTGCCTGGACTTCGTCAACGGGCCACTAGAAGCGAAAAATGGCCTCCAGCGAGAGGGTGTCCTGGGTTCGGGCGTCCTGCACGCGGTCGCCGTCGTCGAAGGCGTGCTGGTCCGACACGTCGTGTCGGAACTCGAGGCGCACCTCGGCCGGGTCCACGGGTCGCCAGGAGAGCGTGAGGGTCGCTTCCTGAACGGTCTGGCCGGGGACGCCCAGGCGCGCGCCCTCGGGGTCGTCGAAGAGTTCGTAGCGGGCCCGCACGGACCAGGCGGGGCAGAGCTGGTACTGGACGTAGCCGGCGAAACCCTGCCACGTGGCGTCCTCGCCCGCATCGACGCCCACGCCGGCATGCTCCTCTTGCGCCCAGTCGACCGCCAGTACGAAGGTCCAGTCCCGAGTCGGCGTGGCCGTCGCCGTGACGCCCAGGAAGCCGCGATGGTCGCGGGTGTTGTTCGGCTGCTCCGCGCCGTAGGAACCCGTTACGGTCAGGTTGAAAGTGTCGCACGGGGTGTACCGAAGGCACCCGTGGAAGGTCTTCGCGTCGTTGTTGTCGTCGACGTTGTCCCAGCCGTTGACCACCCCGGCGATGAGGCACACCTGCTTGAAGAAGGTATAGGAGGCCAGAAAGCCCGTGTGGGTCGCCGGCTCGGCGAAGCCGAACAGGAAGGAGCGGGAGGTGTTCATGTCGTCGGCGCTTTCGATGACCTCGGCGCCGTGGAGACTGACGAACTTGCCGAGCGTAAGCGTGAGGCCATCCCCGACCGGGGCGACCCAGGTGACGTAGGCCTGCTGGAGCTCGAAATTATCGCCGTCCGCGAAGCCGGCCGCCTGGAAGATCGCCGCATCTTCGCCGAAGTCCAGGTCGGCGCGGAAGCCCCAGGCCCCGGGCTCTTCGGCCTTTTTCTGGATGACGAGGTCGAGCAGATTGGCGTTGAATTCGTTCGCCTCGGCATCGAAGACCCGAATCCGGTTGATCCGGCTGTCCGGACCGGCGAGGTTGTAGTTGTAGGAGAGGGAGAGCGAGCCCGAGATGCTGATGCCGATCTCCTTCGCCTTTTGCTCCAGGGCGGCGATCCTCGCCGCGAAGCCGCCCTCCCCGGTCGCCGCGACGGCGTCGGCGGTCACCGCGTCGGCCGGGTTCCCTGCCCCGGTTGCCGTCCCCGCGGGGGCGGGTGACCCTCCCTCCTGGCCAAACGCCCTGCCGGCGCCGAAGGCGAGCGCGCCCGCGAGAAGCGCCACGACGATCCGAAGCGTCATTTCCAATCTCCCGAAAGTGGGGGAACGGAAAGCCGCATGCCAGGGTCCAGGAGGACTCGCGCCGCAGCGGAAATCACCCGGGGTCATGGCATGTCGGCGCGGCGGAGCCGACCGCACACGCGATCCGGCGCAAGCGCGCACGTCTAGATTATCGGCGCAGCCGGCAAAACGCGGGAGCCCCCTCCCCCTTGTTTTTTCGGGCCCCCTGCCGTGCCGGTCGAACTCACCCCGGCCTCGCCGCCGTGTGCGGGGCGACGGGGACCTCCGCCCCTCGCTTGCCGGCCAATGCGGCCACGGAAATGGCCCCCCGGTCTTCGCTCAGGCCCGCTCTACGTCGGGAGCGACTCCCCTTCCAGTGGGCGCGCGACGCCGTACACGTCCGCGTACAGCCGACGACGAACCCGGTCGAAGTCCTCCGCCCGCAGCCCTCCTGGATGAGACATCAACAGGAAGCCCACGGCCTGCTTGCCCGGCCCGTACGGCGGCTGCAGGTACGGGAAGGGATTCAGCACGAAGCCCAGCCCCTCGTAGAACGAGATCCTCCGCCTCGACTCCTCGTCGTGGGGAGGCTCGACCTCGAGCACCATCGACGCGCTCCCCGCAAGCAGGTCGCGCATCACGAGCGTCCCAATCCCCCGCCCCCGCAGCTCGGGCCGGACTGCGAAGTACTCCAGAAACGAAAACCCCTCCAGGGACCAGAGGCCGAACACGGCCTCAACCCCTTTCCCCCCATCCCCCCCGGCCCGCGCGACAAACGCGTATCGCGGGTCCGTCAGGGCGCGGCGCTGATCCTCCGGCGCGCGGCGCATGTCGGCGGGAAAACTCGCCTCGTACAGGCGCCACGCCTCCGCATAGTGGGGAGAGTCGACCGTCAACCTCTCGAGCATCCGACCCCCTGCTGAATTCGCCGGGACGGCTCCCCCGACTCTCCCTCGTCCCCCGATTCGGCCACCACCCGCAGGGTCGCGAACGAAGGATCGGACGCGCTGATCGGACAGCCCGCGCGCCGGACGGAGGCCAGGAAACCGAGCAGGGCGGGCGAGACGCGCTCGCCCGGCACGAGGACCGGGATGCCGGGCGGATACGGCGTGACGACCTCGGCGCACACCCTCCCCGCCGAGCTCCCGACCGGAATCGACGTGGACGGCGCGAAGAAGGCTTCGCGAGGGAGGAGGACCGGCTCCGGCATCTCCCGGGGGCTCGCCACGTCGAGGTCCGAGGGGATCACCGCTTTCCCCCCGGTCTCTCCACCGCTCGCCGAACCGTCCTCCGGGCCGCGAAGGCGCCGCTCGGAGATGGCCCGGAACGCGTCGACCAGGCGGTCGAGGTCCACCGCACGGCTCCCGACCGTCAGGATGCACAGGAGGTAGGACGGACCGGCCAGCTCCGGCTGGATCCCGTGCTCCCGGTTCAGGATCGCCTGGACTTGCCCGCCCGACAGGCCTAGCCCGCGCGTGCCGATCACCAGTTTGGTCTCGTCGAGCGCATAAAGGCCCGACCCATCACCGCGGACCGCTTCCCGTCCGAGCAGGCGAATTCCCGGGAGGGCGGCGAGCCGCTCCCGCGCGCTCCGGGCCAGACCGATCACCCCCTCCCAGCGAGAGCGCCCCTCCGTCGCCATCTGGCGGCGGGCCAGGTCGATGGAGGCCATGATCGCGAAGTTCGGGCTGGTGGTCTGCAAGAGCTGCAGCATCATCCGGATCCTCGCCTCCTCGACGCGGGCGGTGCCGCGGTGGAGGACCGCGGCCTGGCTCAGGGCGGAGAGGAGCTTGTGCGTGGACTGCACGACGAGGTCGGCGCCGGCGTCCTCCGCGGCGCAGGGGAGGTCGGGGTGGAACCGGAAGTGGGGCCCGTGCGCCTGGTCGACCAGCAGGAGTTTCCCGTGCCGGTCGCAGACCCGGCGTAGCGCGCGAATGTCGGGGACCGTGCCGAAGTACGTCGGATTCAACGCGAACAGTCCGCGAGCTTGCGGGTGTTCCCGGAAGGCCGCATCCACCTGGTCGGCCGAGAGGCCGTGCGCGATGCCGTAGTCCGGGTCAACGTGCGGCGGCAGCCAGACGGGGCGCACGCCGGCCTGGATCACGCCCGCGATGACCGACTTGTGGGAGTTGCGCTGGACCAGGAGCGACTCCCTCGGGCGGCACGCGGAGAGCACGGAGGCCACGTTGCCGACCGTGCTGCCGCCGACGAGGAGGAAGGACTGCTCGACGCCGTACGCCGCTGCCAGCAGCCGTTCGGCCTCCAGGATGGGGCCCGATGGGCAGTGAAGCGTGTCGGTATCCGGCAGGTTGTTCAGGTCGAGCTCGGCGATGCGGG
>JACPWG010000054.1 GCA_016197205.1 Planctomycetota bacterium | reverse complement strand
GGCGGCCGCGCCGGCGGCTGCGGCAGGCGCCGCGGCAGGAGGCGCGGGGGCGAGGGCGGGGGCGCTCGGGGCGGCCGGTGCGGCGGGCGCCGCCGTGCCGGTCGCGGGCGTCTGGGGCGTTTCCGGAGTGGGCATTCGCGGTTCCTTTCTCGACGTGCCCTGGATCAGGTCCCCGCGGGACGGGCGAGTCCCCGCGGATCTCCTCAAAAAAAAGGGCTCGACCCCGACTACCGGCCCGTCAAGGCAGCGCAGACACGATGCCCGGGGGCGCGGGCCTCCGGCCCGCGCGAGCCGGCACCTGGCCTAAGCTGCGCCGTAGCTGCGGGGACGACGGTGTACGAAGTTCGCCAACGGGCCGCTACGTCGTGGTCTTCGACTGCTTCTTCCCGGCGACCGTCTTCCGCGGGCCCTTCCGGGTGCGGGCGTTCGTGCGGGTGCGCTGGCCGCGCACCGGCAGGCCCCGGCGATGCCGGAGGCCGCGGTAGCAGCCGATTTCCTTCAGGCGCTGGATATTCTGCTGGTTCTGTCGGCGGAGGGCGCCTTCGACCGTCGCGTTCTTGTCGATGAAGGCGTTCAGGCGGTTGACCTGGTCCTCGGTCAGGGCCTTCCCCCGCGCGTTCTCATCGATCCCCGTTTCCTTCAGGATGCGACGGGCCGTGGCCTGGCCGATGCCGAATACGTTCTGGAGGCCGTAGAGGATGCGCTTGTCGAGCGGCAGCTCCACGCCCGCGATACGAGCCATTCGTTTTCTCCGCTGTTAACCTGGCTTCAATTCCCCTGGCGCTGCTTGTGCTTCGGGTTCGCGCAGATCACCCGCACCGTTCCCCGGCGCTTGATGATCTGGCACTTCTCGCAGATCCGCTTGACGGAAGGGCGGACTTTCATGGGACGTCCCCTATTTCGAGTCGCCGCCGGCCGGCGGCCGGCGGCCGGTCGCGGCTCACGCCGCGCAAATCAGCCGGTTTCGCAGCCTAGTGCTCGCGGTAGACGATGCGCCCCTTCGTAAGGTCGTAGGGCGACATCTCCACCGTCACCTTGTCCCCCGGCAGGATCCGGATGAAGTTCATCCGCATCTTGCCCGAGATGTGGGCCAGCAACAGGTGACCGTTCTTGAGCTGCACCTTGAACATCGCGTTCGGCAAGGCTTCCTTGACGATCGCTTCGACCTTGATCGGTTCTTCCTTGGGCATGTCGTTCGTTCCCCGGGGTCCTTCGGAATGGCCACTCGCCTCCCCCGCCCACGCACGCGCGCCGCGCGCGCCTCAGGCAGGGAGCGCCGTAAAGATCTCGTTGCCGCTCTCGGTCACGGCCACCGTATGCTCGAAATGCGCCGACAGACGCCGGTCCTTCGTCACCACCGTCCAGCCGTCCTTCAGCACCTCGACGTCGTAGGTCCCCTCGTTCAGCATCGGCTCGATGGCGATCACCATCCCCGGCTTCAGGATCACCTCGTTCTCGTCCCGCGGCTCCGTCACGTAGTTCGGCACCTGCGGGTCCTCATGGAGCGCGCTGCCGACGCCGTGTCCCGCATACTTGCGCACCACCCCGTAGCCTTGCGCCTCGGCGAAGCGCTGCACGGCTTCGGACACGTCGGACAGGCGCCCGCCGGGCACCACGCGCTTGATCGCCAGCTCCAGGCAAGTCTTCGTCACGCGGATCAGCCGGTCGGCCTTCTTCGAGATCTGGCCGATCGGGATCGTCAGCGCCGCGTCGCCGATGTAATTCTTGTACGTCGCGCCCATGTCGATGGAGAGGATGTCCCCTTCCGCCAGCTTGCGGGCGCCGGGGATCCCGTGCACCACTTCCTCGTTCACGGACGCGCAAATCGTCTTTGGATAGCCCCGGTAGCCCTTGAACGTCGGGGCGCATTGGCGACCGCGGATGAAGCCCTCGATCGCGCGGTCGATCTCTTCGGTCGTGACGCCGGGCTTCGCCAGGCTCACGCCGTAGGCGAGCGCTTCGGCGACCACGCGCCCGGCCACGCGCATGAGGTCCAGTTCGCGCGGAGACTTCCGCTTGATCACGTCGTCACCGTCCCAGCGCGGCAAGCGTGGCCCGATACACCGTCTCGACCTCGGCATCCGCATCGACCGCGGTCAACAGCCGCTTCGCCCGAAAGAACTCCACGACGGGCGCCGTCTGCCGCTCGTACACGTCCAGGCGGTTGCCGATCGTCTGCGGATTGTCGTCGGCGCGCTGGTACAGCTCCCCGCCGCACGCGTCGCACTTCCCCGCGCACTTCGGCGGCAGATGCTTCACGTGATAGCCGGCCTGGCAGGACCGGCACAGCAAGCGGCCCGACAACCTCTCGATGATCGCGCTTCTCGCGGCCTCCAAGTTGATCGCCCGGTCCAGCGGGGTTCCCAGCTCGAGCAGGCAGGCGTCCAGCGCGCGACATTGCTCGATCGTCCGCGGAAAGCCGTCCAGCAGGAACCCGGCCTTCGTGTCCGGCTGCCGCAATCGGTCCTTGAACACCTCGATGACCAGGGCGTCGGGCACCAGGTCCCCGCGGTCCATGAAGCCCTTCGCCTTCCTGCCCGTCTCGGTCTCGCGGGCCACCGCGTCGCGCAGGATGTCCCCCGTCGCGATGTGGGGAATGCCCAGCGTCTCCCCGACACGCTTCGACTGGGTGCCCTTGCCTACGCCGGGAGGGCCGAGGAAGACGAGGCGCATCACCGCCTCCCCCGCACGCGGCCTTTCTTCATGAACCCTTCGTACTGTCGCATGAGCAGGTGCGACTCGATCTTCTGCATCATGTCGAGACCGACGCCGACGACGATCAGGATGCCGGTCCCGCCGAGGAAGGCCGTGATGTAGCGGCCCACGTCGAGCATCTCGGCGACGAGGTCCGGCATCAGGGCGATGAAGCAGAGGAACGTCGCGCCGGCGAGCGTGACGCGATTCATGATGAACTCAAGGTACTCCGCCGTGCGGCGGCCGGGCCGGATGCCCGGGACGAAGCTCCCGTACTCCTTCAACTGGTTCGCCATTTCGACGGGCTGGAAGAAAAGGGCGGTCCAGAAGTAGGAGAAGAAGAACACGAGCGCCATGTAGATGATGGAGAACCAGAAGCCGGTGCGCAGGAAGATGTCCTGGAGCCACTGGATCTTGCCGATCTTCGCGATCATGTCGGGGATGACCATGAGGGAGGAGGCGAAGATCACGGGCATGACCCCGGCCTGGTTGACGCGCAGCGGGAGGTAATGGCGGTGGCCGCCGTACACGCGCCGGCCGCGGGTGTGGCGCGCGTGCTGGACCTGGATGCGGCGCTGGGCCTGCGTCGTGTAGACGACGGCGATGATCACGCCGAGGTACAGCAGGAGGAGGATGATCGGCTTGTCCGGTCCATGGGTCTCGCGCTGCCGCCAGAGCTCGAGCGCGGCCTGGGGCATGCGGGCGATGATGCCGGCCATGATGATGAGGGAGGAGCCGTTGCCGATGCCGTGCTCGGTGATCTGCTCGCCGAGCCACATGACGAACATCGTGCCGGCGGTGAAAGCGAGGATCGAGGTGATGCGGAAGCCCCAGCCGGGGGACAGCACGATCGGCTGCCCGGCGGCGAGGCTGGTGCCTTCGAGGGTCCGGACCATCACGAGGCCCTGGATCACGCAAATGGGCAGCGTCGCGAGCCGCGTGTATTGCGCGATCTTGCGATAGCCCGAAGGCCCTTCCTTCGCCAGCGCCTCGAGGCTGGGCACGATCTTGACGAGCAACTGGAAGATGATCGACGCGCTGATGTAGGGCATGATGCCCAGCGAGAAGATCGAGAGGTTCGTGAAGGCGCCGCCGGAGAAGATGCTCAGCAGGCCGAGCATCCGCCCCATTTCGTCTTCACGGGAGGCCATCCACTTCTGGATCGTGGCCACGTCCACGCCGGGCAGGGCGACATAGCACCCGAACCGGAAGATGGCGAGGAGGCCGAAGGTCATCAGGATCCGGCGCCGAAGCTCCGGGATCTTGAAGATGTTGCTGAGGACTTCTTTGATGCGTTCCATTGACTAGCCCTTCTTCGCGTCGCCCTGCTGCGCCTTGGGGGCCTTGCCCTCCTTGGGCTTCCCTTCCTTGTGCTCCTTGGCTTCCTTGTGCTCCTTGCCTTCCTTCCCTTCCTTGGCCTTGCCCTTGGCCGCGGGAGCACCCTTGGCCGGGACGGCCGCGGCCGCGGCGCGGGCCGCTCGCCGCTTCGCCTTGCGCTCGGCCTTCCGCTGTTCCTGGCTCTTCACCGGGCCCTCCGCCTTCGGGGGCTCAGGCTTGGCCTCCGGCGCCGGCAAGAGCCACTCGACCTTGCCGCCGGCCTTCTGGATCTTCAGGACGGCATCCTCGCTGAAGCGGTGCGCCGCGACGGTGAGCGGCCGGTCCAGGACGCCCTCGCCGAGGATCTTCACCCACTCGAACACATGCTTGACGAGCCCCGCGCGCACGAGGGCCTCGGGGTTCACGGTCGTGTTCGCGTCGAACCGGTTGAGGTCGCGGAGGTTCACGGCGGCCACTTTTCGCGCGAACCGCTTGTTGTTGAAGCCGCGCTTCGGGAGGCGCCGGATCAGCGGCATCGTGCCGCCTTCGAAGTAGTCATGACGGCTGTAGCCGGAGCGGGCGGACTGGCCCTTGCCGCCGCGGCCGCCGGTCTTTCCCCTGCCGGTGCCCTTGCCCCGGCAGATGGTGAAATGGCGATCCCGGTGCGTATAGGGTTTCTTGGCGTCGCACAGATTCATGCGATCTTCACTCCACGGATCTTCTCGATCTGCTTCTTGGATCGGAGCGCCCGAAGCCCGTTCATCGTGGCCTTCACGACGTTCGTGGGGTTCGTGCTTCCAAAGACCTTGGTCAGGACATCCTTGACGCCCGCCATCTCGAGCACGGCGCGGACCGAGGCGCCGGCCTTGAGCCCGGTGCCGCGGCACGCGGGACGGAGGAGCACGCTGCTGGCCCCGTGGTTCGCGCGCACGGTGTGGGGCAGGGTCGTGTCCTTGATCGGGACCTTCACGAGGGCCTTCTTCGCGTCCTTGATGGCCTTCTCCACGGCGAAGGGCACTTCGTTCGCCTTGCCGTGTCCCCAGCCGACGGTCCCCGCGCGATCGCCGACGACGACGAGCGCGCTGAAGCTGAAGCGCTTCCCGCCCTTCATGACCTTGGCGCAGCGCTTCACCTTGACGACGATTTCTTCGAACTTGTCATCCCGGTCCCGATCGCGGCGTTCTGCCACGGTGGAATCCTCCCGAAGTTTAGAAGCTCAGGCCGGCCTGGCGAGCCGCGTCGGCCAGGGCCTTCACGCGGCCGTGGTAGAGAAATCCGCCACGGTCGAAGACGACTTTCTTGATGCCCAATTTGAGGGCCTCCTGGGCGATCTGCCTGCCCACGACCTTGGCGGCGGCGACGTTTCCGCCGTACTTGACCGTCTCGCGGAGGGCCTTCGACTGGGTCGAGGCGGCCACGAGGGTGTTGCCGGTCGTGTCGTCGATCACCTGGGCGTACATGTTGGCCAGGCTCCGGTAGACGGAAAGGCGAGGGCGCTCGGCGGTGCCGGTCATCTTCCGGCGGGTGCGCAGGTGCCGCCGATCCCGCTGCTGGGTCTTGAAACGGTGCTGGTCCATCGTAGTCCCCGTCGCAAAGGGTGAAGCGGCGCCTAGGCGCCCGTGACGAAGGTCTTGCCGGCCTTGCGGCGCACGACCTCATCCGTGTACTTGATGCCCTTGGAGTTGTACGGCTCGCAGGGGCGGTTGAAGCGGACGTCGGCGGCGAACTGCCCGACGAGCCGCTTGTCGCAGCCGGCGATCTCCACCATCGTGGTGCTGGGCACCTTCACGGTCAGCCCGTCCGGCACTTCCATCACCACCGGGTGCGAAAACCCGAGCGTGAGCGTGATCTGCTTGCCGGAGAGCTTGGCGGTGTAACCGACGCCGATCAGCTCGAGCTTCTTCTCGTAGCCGACCTGCACGCCCTTGACCACGTTCGCGATCAGGCTGCGGGTGAGGCCGTGCAGCTCGCGGTGCTTCCGCGAGTCGGAGGGGCGGGAGATGACGACCTTCTTGTTCGCCGCTTCGATCGCCACCTTCATTTCGGGGTGGAGCGAAAGGGTGAGCTTCCCCTTCGGCCCTTCCCCCGTAAGCACGCCGTTCCCCAAGGACAGCTTCACGCCGTCGGGGATCTCGACGGGTTTCTTGCCAAGTCGTGACACGGAAGGTTCTCCTCGATGGGTCCTCGGGTCAGGGGGGATCCGGGACGCCGCCCGCGCCGCAGGGGGCCGCGGGACGGGCGTTCGCCGCCGGTCACCAGACGCGGCAAATCAGCTCGCCGCCGAGGCGGAGCTTGCGGGCTTCGCGATCGCTCATCACCCCCTTCGAGGTGGAGAGGACGCCGATCCCGAGCCCGTCCAGGATCCGAGGCAGGTCATCCACGCCCTTGAAGATCCGGCGCCCCTGCTTCGAGACGAGATCCAGGTTCGTCAGGATCCGCTCTCCGTGGTTGCCGTACTTCAGGTAGACTTTCATCATCTCCACCTTGTGCCCCCTGGGCGTGGGGCTCTCGAAGAAGGTGAAGTCCTTGATGTAGCCCTCCTCCTTCAAGACCTTGACGATGGCTTTCTTGAAGTGGGAGGACGGAACGTCGGCGCTCGCGTGTCCAACCCGGTTGGCGTTCCGAATCCGGGTGAGCATGTCCGCGATGGGATCGCACACGGCCATGGAAAAGACTCCAGCGAAATTCGTCAGGAACCCGGGCCCTCTACCGCACCGGCGGGTGGCCCTACGGGACGGCGTCCCCCTCCCGACGAGGGGCGCCCGGCGGCAAGGCCGCTACCAGGAGGCCTTGCGTACCCCGGGGATCTCTCCCCGGGAGGCCATGTTCCGGAAACAGATGCGGCAGATCTGAAACTTGCGGTAATACCCTCGCCGACGTCCACAGATCTGGCATCGGTTGTATTTCCGCGTCGAGAACTTCGGGACGGCCTTCTGCTTCAGGCGGAGGCACTTCTTCGCCATCGGACTTTCACCTCTTTACTTCCGGAACGGCATTCCCATCAGCGTCAAGAGCTCGAAGGAGGCGGCGTCGCTCCCGCCCGAGATGCAGAGCGTCACGTTCATGCCCTGGATGAACTCGACCTGGTCCAGGTTGATTTCCGGGAACACGACCTGCTCCGACAGGCCCAGGGAATAGTTTCCCCGGCCGTCAAAGGCCTTCGCGGACAGTCCGCGGAAGTCGCGGATACGGGGCAGGACGACGGAAATCAGCCGGTCCAGGAACTCGTACATCCGCGTGCCGCGCAGGGTGACCATGCAGCCGATCGCGTCCCCCTCGCGGAGCTTGAAGGTGGCGACGCTCTTCCGGGCCCGCGTGATCATCGGCTTCTGCCCGGCGATCTGCGCGAGGTCCTTCGTCGCCGCCTCGATGCGGTTCTTGTTCTCGGTCGCCTTCCCGACGCCCATGTTGAGCACGATCTTCGTGAGCTTCGGCAGGGCGAGGACGTTCTTCTTGGACAGCTTCTCCTGAAGCTTCGGGACGATCTCCTGCTGATAGCGCTCGAGGAGACGCGGCATGGTTTACTCCTCTACCGTGATGGCTTGCTTGCACTTCTTGCACGTTCGCGCCCGCCGGCCGTCCTTCGCGGGCGTCATCGACACGCGCGTGGGCCGGTTGCAGGCCGGGCACACCAAGAGGACGCGGGAGGCCGCGATCGGCGCCTCCTTCTGGATCCGCGCGCCGTGCGGATAGTCCATGCTGCGCTTGACGTGCTTGAAAACGAGGTTGATCCCCTGCACGACGAGCCGGTCGGTCTTCGTGATCACGCGGACCACGCGCCCTTCCTTCCCCCGGTCGTCGCCCGACATGACCTTGACGTTGTCGTTTTTGCGGACGTGCATCTAGACGACCTCCGCCGCTAGGCTGATGATCTTCATGAAGTTCTTCCGCAGCTCCCGGGGAACCGCGCCGAAGATGCGCGTCCCGCGCGGATTGTTCTCGTTGTCCAGGAGGACGATGGCGTTCCGGTCGAAACGGACGTAGCTGCCGTCGTCCCGGCGCAGGGCCGAACGCGTCCGGACGATGACGCCCCGGACGATGTCCCCCTGCTTGATGTCGCCGCCGGGTAGGACCTTCTTCACGGCGCCCATCACGATGTCGCCGACCGCGCCGTACCGGCGCTTCGAGCCGCCCATCACCTTGATGCAGCCGACGATCTTCGCGCCCGTGTTGTCGGCCACATCCAGCTTGGTTCGCAGCATGATCATGGTTCGTCGTCCCTCACGAGGGCCCGCGCCCCGCGCGGCGCCCTATGGTTGCCTTTCCTCTGTCCCGCCAACGCGCGCTACTTGGCGGCGACGGTCTCCGCGGCCGCGCCTGCCGGGGCGCCTGGACGCAGCAGCACGCGCAGCAGCGTCCAATGCTTCGTCTTCGAGATCGGCCGGCTCGCCACCAGCTCGACCTGGTCCCCCACCTTCGCCTGCGCTTTTTCGTCGTGCGCCTTGTACTTCGTGTACCGGCGCAGGAACTTCCCGAACTTCGGATGCTTGATCGTGTGTTCCGAGCGGACCGTGATCGTCTTGGTCATCTTGTCCGAGATCACCACCCCGACGACCGTCCGCGGGGCCTTTTCGGTCCCCGCCGCGGGGCCCTTCTTCTCTTCAGCCATCGACGCTCACCTTCGATAACAGGACCGCGGTCGCGCCACGCGGAGACGAGGACTCCCCGGACGCGTGGCCGCTGGAGCTGGGGTCCCTGGGACGTGTGGGGCAGGTTTGCCGTGGACGCCCGGAGACACGGGGCCCCCAGGACGCCCTCGCGGGGTGGGCCGGCGCGGGGCCGGCCAGTTCCGGGGGGGGAACGATTCGAGGCGGGTATTGTAGCGATGCGCGGGTCGTTGTCAAGAAAAATATCGCGCTCGTGGCCCGTTGACGAAGTCCAGACACGATGCCTGGGGGCGCGGGCCTCCGGCCCGCGCGAACGGCCGCATGGGTTACGACCCGCCGGAACAGAGTTGAGGACTGTGTCCGAAGTTGGTCAACGGGCCGCTAGCCGCTCGACCGGGTCAGCCGCTCGAAACGACGCACGGCCCAGGCGTACAAACCGAGGCCGGCCCCCAAATGGCCGAGAATCGTCATGCCGATGCCGAAACCGAAAGGGATTTCCCCATTGCGGAAGACGTAATCCTTCCCGCCGCAGAGCGCTCCCCAAACCATGCAGGGGGGATTCAAGTAGAGGAAAAAGCCGAACAGCGCCGACCGGTCCCCGCGGGAAACGATCCCCGCGAGAATCGGACAAAAGAGGTAGACGACGAGCGAGAGCGTCAGGCACACGCCGATCGTGACGCCGACCCGGCGGGTCCGCAGGCCGAGCACGAGCGCGAGCGACGCATGGAAGAACACGAACACCCCGGCCACCGTGAGGGCGAGGAGGGCCTCCGCGGCCTCGACGCGGTCGCGCACGGCCAGGGACATGGCTGCGTGCAACGCCAGCAGGGCCACGAGCGGAGAGACGGACGCGGCCACGCCGAGGAACTTGCCGAACAGGATCCGCGACGGCGCCAGCGTCGTCGCCACGAGGAGGTCGAGCCGGCCGCTCTCCGCCTCCTGCGCCATCGAGACCGACGCGAGAACGATGGCGACGACGAGCGTCACGCACAGCTCGAAGCCGAGATAGACCCCGTGAAAATCGCGGTCCCCCCACGCGCTCCGCTCCGTGGCGAGACAGACGTACATAAAAAAAAGGAGCGTCAGGAGCGCGAGATGGACCAGCCGGTCGACGGTCCAGGAGCGGTTCGTCACCACTTCCCGCCAGGCGACCGGGTTGTCCCAGACCCGACGCGCCTGGGCCGGCCGGGCGCGCCGGGCCAGGAAAGCGCGCAGGACGACGTACGAGAGCCCGACCAGCGGCAGCAGGGCCATCCCGTGCGAGCGGGCCAGGGCCCACGGCGCGAAGACCGTCATCGAGGCGCCGGCGAGAAAGACGCTCGCGCCGACCAGGAACGAGAGGCAGCCGGCGGCCCAGTCCCGCGGCGCACGCGCCTTGCGCCGGCTTTTCGTTCCACGCGGAGCGGCGCCCGCCGACGCGGGCTCCCCCGGGGTGCGCCGGAGAAACCAGACGGCCGCCGCGACGGCAAGGAGCACGGCCGCGACGGTCCCGCCCGCCATTTCCGGCCAGGGATCTCCGCCGAAGGAGAGCTCTTCCGACAGCACGATGCGGGCAATGGCGAAGAGCTGAGGGCTTGTCAAAAAAAGCCAGGCCGACGGCGCCCCACGCCCTTGCGTGAGCACAAGCCACCCGAAGAGGACCCCGAACGTCTGGAGCAGGAGAAGGAAGTAGGTGGCGATGACCGCCAGGTACGGCTGCACGGACAGGCACGACAGGAAGAGCCCGAGCGCGCCGCTCCAGAGCCCGCACAGGAACACGAGGAGGCTCCCGAGGAGGATCTCCTCGGGCCCGACCCCGCCGAAGATCAGGCACCCGAGAAGGACGGGGACCGCAAGCAGCAGGAGGCCGGCGACGAAGGTCATGCGGGCGAGGAACTTCCCGAGGACGATCTCGAGCGCGGTCATCGGCGTGAGGAAGAGCAGGTCCAGCGTCTTCTTTTGACGCTCCCCGGCGATCAGCCCGCCGGTCACCAGGGGCGCAACCAGGGAGACGAGGAACACCTCCGACACGAAGAGCGCGCAGAAGAGCCCCCGCCCGATCCGGCTCAGCTCGGAATAGCTCCCGCCGCCCACGCCCCTCCGCCCCTCCAGCCACGCCACGCTGACGATCAGCGCGAGGAAGAGCACGAAACACGCGCGCAGGGCGTAGTTCGAGCCGCGCCGGGCCACGGAGCCGAGCTCCCGGCTCAGGATCGCCGCGCCGAACCAGCCGCGTGGCATGTGGAGGAACCTCCGAGACGAAGCCGCGCGACCGACTACCGGCAGCGGCGGGAGAACCAGTCGAACTTGCACACGAGGAGGTACCGGAGCGCGAGGCCGGCGCCGAGGTAGGTCCCAAGGGAGAGCGGCCACCCGAGCATGGCGGGGAACCAATCCCACGTGCGAGAGAGCCCATCACCGTGACCCGTTACCGCCCAGGTCATCGCGGTGACAGGATTGAAGAACTGCCGCACCTGGGCGATCGGGTTCGGCCCATTCGAGCTCGTCAGCTCGAGGAGGATCGGCAGGAAGAGGTAGCCGAGGAGCCCCGCGGTGAGACAGAGGCCGATCACGACCCCGACCCGCCGGATCCACAGACTCAGGGCGAGGGCCACGGTCGAGTGGAAATAGATGAGGACGCCCGCGAGGGCCATGACCAGCAGCGCGGACAGGAGCGACCCTTGCGGCAGCACGAGGAGACCGAAGGCGTGCATGGCCAGAAAGGACAGGAGAGGGGCGGCGCCGGTCCAGACCGCGAGGGTCTTTCCCGCCAGGATTTTCGCCGGCGGAATCGGGGTCGCCAGGAGCAGGTCCAAGTGCCCGGCCTCGGCTTCCTGCGCGATCGACGCCGCGCCCAGCACGATCGAGAGCACGAGCACCACGCACAATTCCAGGCTCAGGAAGGCCGCATGGAATTCCAATTCGTGAGCTGTCGACGGCTGCCCCCAGAAAAACACGTAGAGGAGAACGGACAGCGCGAGCAGGCACAGGTTCACGATTCGCGCCATCGGAGTGGAGCGACCGTGCGCGACCTCTCTCCAGGCGACGGGGTTGTCCCAGACACGCCTCTCCGCCCACGGAGACACGGCGCTCCCTCGGACCAGCCGGATCAGGGCGTACGCCATCCCCGGCAACGTCAACAGCGCGAGGCCGCGACTCTCCTCGACCGTCTCCATGCACGTCGCGCTCACGAACACGGCCCAGCCCCCCCCGAGCACTCCGAGGGCGAACCGCACCCAGACCGACGAGTCCGCCCGTGTGCGCCGGACCCGCCGTCGCACCTGGGTCTCCATCCCGGCGGACACGGCCATGCCGGGCACGCTTCGCAGGAACCCGACCGAGCCGGCGACCAGGAGCAGCGACAGGAGGAGCGTCACGACGAGGACCTGCGGCCAGATGTCCATCCCCCAGAAGCTCACCTCGCCTCCGCTCAGGATTCGCGCCGCACCGTACATCTGCGGGCTGGTGAGGAACAGCAGCGCCGGCGGGCGCCCCGTTCCCCGAAGCAGGTACGCGCAAAACAGGAACAACCCGAGGGTCTGCAGGAGCAGGATCGCGTAGCTCCCGATGACCGCCAGGTAGCCCCGTCGCACCCGACCAGAGAGCGTGAAGCCGATCGCCCCGCTCCACACGCCCGCCCCAAACACCAGGGCATTCCCGAGCAGGATCTCGTCCGGCGCAACCCCCCCGAAGGTCATGCACCCCAAGAGGACCGGCGTCGCCAAAAGCAGCACACCCAGCAAGTACGCCATGCGGGAGAGGAATTTTCCAAACACGATCTCCAGTCCATGCATCGGCGTGAGCAGCAGGAGCTCGAGCGTCCTCCGCTCCCGTTCGTCCGCGATCAGCCCGCCCGTCAGGAGCGGCCCCACGAGTGTGACGAGGAACATCTCGGTTCCGAAGAGACCCAAGAACAGGCCGTGCCCAAGCTCGCTCCTTTGGGAGTAGCCCATCCCGTCTTCTGGTGACCGCACACTCCAGACCAGCACGATGATCGCGGCCAGGAAGAAGACGAAGAGCGCCCGGACCGCGTAACTCGTCCATCTGCGCGCCACCGAGCCCAGCTCGCGGCCGAGGATCGCCGCACCCGGCACCTTCAAGAGACGATCCCCTTCGTGAGGCGCATGAACGCGTCTTCGAGGTCCGGCGTGTCCTCGCGAAACGCGACGATCCGGTACC
The DNA here is from genome assembly GCA_016197205.1 of Planctomycetota bacterium. Lineage (GTDB taxonomy): Bacteria > Planctomycetota > MHYJ01 > WSZJ01 > JACPWG01 > JACPWG01. Next base: position 74,186 of record JACPWG010000054.1, on the reverse strand, counting down.
CCTCCTTCACCAGCAGCTCCGGCAGGAAACTGATGTCGGTCACGCTCTCCGCGAGCGCAAGCACCAGCGCCCCGTCCTCGATTTTCACCGACGTGACCTCCGGCCGCCGCCCGAGCAGTTGCTCCGCCTCCGTTTCGCGTCCGCCTCCGAGCCGGATCACGACCGTCCGGAAGGCCTGCACCTTGCGCGCGATCTCGGAGACCGGGCCGCTGTAGACGAGCCCCCCCTTTTCGATGATCCCAACCTTGTTGCACAGGTCGCCCAGCTCGGGCAGGATGTGGGACGAAATCAGGATCGTCTTCCCCATCTTCCCCAGCTCGCGGATCAGTTCCCGAATCTCGATCCGCGCCCGCGGATCCAGCCCCGACGCCGGCTCGTCGAGCAGCAGCACTTGCGGGTCGTGTACCAGCACGCGCGCCAACCCCAGCCGCTGCTGCGTCCCGCGCGACAGGTTTCCGATCACGTCCTCGCGCTTGTGCCACAGGTCGACCAGTTCCAGGATGTCCTTCACGACTTTCTGCCGCGACCCGCGCCGGATCCCGTACGCGGCGGCGAAGAACTCGAGGTACTCGTCGACCCGCATCTCCTCGTAGACGCCGAACGAGTCGGGCATGTACCCGATCACGCGCCGCACGTCCCGCGATTGGCCGTTCACGCTGAACCCGCACACCTTCGCCTCCCCAGAGCTGGGGGGCAGTAGCGTCGCCAGCATCCGGATCGTCGTCGTCTTCCCCGCGCCGTTCGGCCCGATGAAACCGTAGATGTCCCCCTTCTCGACCTGCAGGGTGAGGCCACGCACGGCGAGCGTGCCCTCATAGCTCTTGCAGAGGTCCTTCATCTCGATCATCGCATCGCACGCCTCGACTGCGGATTCGTTGCAAAGCCCGAAGCTCGGCCGTCACTCCGTTTCCGGGAGGAAGAGCCGAACGACGGTCACGTCCAGCTCCTCTGGTCTCGTCCCAGGCGCCCCAACGGCGTACGGCGCGCGGGGCAGCGTGCCCAAGAGCACCTTCCCGCCGCCGGCCACCCACGAGGAAACACCGTTGCAAAGCTCCGAACCGGAGCGTCGTCGAAACCCAGACTCCTTGGACGCGGGAGCGATCGACGCCGCGCAGATCGCGTTGCGGACCACTTTCGAGAACACCGGCCACTCCCGAAGCACGGAGCGGTGACCGTAACGCCAGTCCGCCGGCTCGCCCCCGACGCTAAGCTGTTGGCCCCAGGCGTCCCAGGAGATCGGCTCCCCGAGCTCCGCCGTACGCACCTGTCCCGCGCCCAAGTTGCCCAGGTGCGCCCATACCTGTCCCTTGCCCACGAGCGCCAAATCGGCCAGCTCCATCCTGCCCTCGTTCGACAGCTCCAGCTTTCCCCTGACGAGCCTCGCGCGCAGCCCCAGCGAGCGGGCCGGCATCTCGCTCGACCAGGAAGCATCGAAGTGCTTCATCATCGCACTCCACATCCAGACGCCGCGCAGCGAGACGCCGTCCGACTCCTCGTAGACCCCGCCGCCCGACTCGAAGGGCTGTCGGCGGGACGGCCGGTAGCCGCCTCCGACTCCCGCACCGATCGCGGACCGGTGCGCGACGAACGCGCTCCCGTCCTCCCCCGCGACGTCGAACCTGCCCGCGGACGGCGTGTAGAGCGCGGCGTACACGCGCCCGGTCGCCCAGCTCGCCTCTCCGTCCATGTCCATGATCGAGATCCGTCGCAGCGACAGATTCTCGCCGCGACCGCGCATGCTCACCCAGAACACCGCGTAGCCGAACACGCCGACCCACAGGAGCAGCGTCCCCCACATCCAGCCCGGCCTCCGCAGGCGACGCAGGAGGAACCAGTCCCCCGGTCCCAGCACGAGGGCGTACACGAGGAAGAGGAGAGACAGCCAGCCGAAGCTGACCGGCTCGGCGACCGGGTAGCGTTCGAGCAGTTCCACGACGGGATCCGCTCCCCACGCGCCACGCCAAGGAGCGGAGTCCCGCGTCTCCTTGGTTTCTTCCGTGGAAGAGGTCTTGGGCCGATAGAGGTTTTTCCAGAAGGTGGGGAGCGCTTCCCACGTCGAGAACGGGGCCGCCGCGGGATCGAAGGTGAGCAGGAGCACCTCCCCCACGCCCGTGCGCCCTCGGATCACCACTGGATCCCCAGGTTCGGAGGCCACGACCTTGCCCCGGACGTTCGTGACCCGCGAAATGGTGAAGGGGCCCGCCGGCACCTGCGGGCTGCCGGTCGCCCTGGCCAGTTCCCGCATCTCGCCGAGGGTCGCCGGGAGCAGGGACTCGAAGACCGTTCCGCGGATCGGGTCGGCCCCGCGGGACGCGACGACGACCGCCCGACCTCCGGCACGAATCCAAGTCGCGAACGCCTGGGCCTGCTCCGGCCTCGCGAAGGTCGAGGAATCGGGCTGATACACGATCGCCCAGTCGAGGGCCTGATAGCCCTGCCACCGGTCCGGGAGATTCTCGGGCTCGAGCGCGACCACGCGCGCCGCGGGCGTCGTCACCCGCGAGAGCGGGTCCGCATGAGGCATCGCCTTTCCGACCAGCCCCACGACCGCCCCCTCGGGCTCCTGTTGGAGCGTCAGCTCCACCCAGTGCCGGCGGTCGCGCGAGGAAAGGCCGACCGCCACGCTCCCCTGCGCGGGGAGGCAGGCGTACAGGCAGAACGCCTTGCGCGAATTCCGCGGAAGCTCGACCGGCCGGGAGTGCCGCTCCCACTCGTGGACATTGTCCACGGGCAGCACGACGAGTTCCCCCACGAAATCCGGCCCGAGGTTCGTGACGACGACACGGAGCGGCGCCCAGCGCCCGGACACGTGGACGCCGGCGAGTCCCACGTCCACGTCGAGGACGAGGCTCGGATCGTTCGCCGCGTCCACCGGCCGCCGGCCCGCCGAAAAGAGCAGCCAGAGCACGACGACGAGCGGCAACAGGCGAGGCCCGCGAGGGCTCATACGTTCACCCCTTCGATCGCCCGCCGATCCGCGCGCTCGGACGGGCTCCCCGCCAGGACCGGTCGCAGCTCGGCGCGCGTCCAGAACCAGAAAAGCCCCGCGAGGATCGCATGGCAGATCCCGCCCGCCGTCGCCAGCAGCCCGACGTCGCCGCTGCCGACCGAGTGGAAGGCAGCACCCGAACAGAGCGCCTCGACGAGCAGAAACGGATTGAGCGCAACCAGCAGGAGCGGCACGCCGCCGGCGAGCCCGAGCAGGAGCGGACCGCCCACGCCCAAATAGAGGAGGACGACTCCGATGCAGCCCGTCTGGCTGTAACCACGATGGAAGTAGTTCGCCACGGGACGCGCCACCGCCCACCCGATCCAGAGAACCGCGATCGTCATCACGACGGCCTGCACCAAGAGGAAGGCCGACGACCGGGGGAATACGAGCTCAAGGATGCCGAGCGCGAACGCGCCCGCGACCAGCCCGTAAGCGGCGATGCCCGCGACGCCGGTCCGGAGGAAGCGAGCCGAGGCCCAGGTCCCCACCATGCCGGTCGAGAGCACGGTGACCGCCATGGTCGCATAGGTCGCAAGCACGGTCCCCGGGTCGATCCCGCCCAACAGCAGGCAGATGCCCGCCATGGGGAGGGACGCGCTCACGAGCAGCAAGAGCAGCGCAAGGGAGGCCAGCAGCTTGCCCATCACGAGGTCGCCGGCGTCCACCGGCACCGTCACCAACAGCTCCAGCGTCCCCCGCTCCTTCTCCTGCGAAAAGACCGAACACGCCAGCCCCGGCGCGACCAGCACGATGAGCAGCAACTGCACGTGCGCCATGGCCCGGAACATCGGCCCGCCCGCGTTCCAGCCCACGCCCGGGACGGGCGTGGCGCGCGGGTTTTCCAGAAAGTACACCGTGCCGCACCCGACCGCCAGGAGCAGCGTGTAGGCCATAAACCACGCCATGGCCCCCCGGGCGCGGATGCGACCCAGGCGTTCTTTTTTTAGCGTCGGTCCGAAGGTGGAGCGAAGGCTCATGGCGACGAAAATCCCAAAGCCCAACTCGGGCGAAGGCCCGAAACCCAAACGGACGACGAAACCACCAAGCCACCAAGGCACGAAGACCACGAAGGACCGTCAGTGAGGGGGGCGAGTTTGGCTCGGCCGAAATGCTCCTTTGTGGTCTTAGTGACTTCGAGTCTTTGTGGTTTCGTCGCCTGCGAATCTGGATACGCTTTCAAGAAGTTCACCGGTAGGTGTCCAAATCGGGCTCGCGCCCGCAACCGAAAGGGAGCCACAGATTTCCCAGGGCAGCCGATGGCCGCAACCAAAGGGACGGGCCACCGAAAGCGCCGCATGACGAAACGCTCGCGAATCGACCGGCGCAGCCGATCGGAACCGCGACCGTGAGGGAGCGGTCTCAGCGCGTCCTTCAGTTCCCTCGGGTTCGGTCTCGCAACCGATTGCCTGCTGGGGGAATGTTGTGGCCGAAAAAGCAATCTTCTGCGAGGTTGTGTCACAGTTGAACGGCGATTTCATAGATTCGTCCTCTGTGAAATCCCGAAAAATTTTTGGTTTCGCAAATCCGACCTCGCGGACATCTCGAGGAGACCTACAGAGCCTGCGCAGTAGGGATCCAAATCCCAAACTCAGGGACGAACCCAATTCTCAATTCTCAATTCTCAATTCTCAATTCCCCCCCGTCCCCGTCGCATCGAGAAAAACATCGTCCAGGCCAAGGGGCTGCTCCCGGAATTCCCGCACGCGGACTCCCGCACGCGTAACGTCGGCGAGCAAGCGCGAGCGCGCCTCCGCTCCCCCGCGCAGGTGGAGCACCCACTCCCCCCCCCCGCCGGACACCACGGCCACGCCGGGCCGACCGCGCAGGAGCGCCTCCAGCTCGAGCTCCCCACCCTCCACGCGCAGGAGCACCCGCGCCCCGTCCGGAGGCGCCGTGCGAAGCTGCTCGAGGGTGCCCTGCCGCATCATGCGGCCGCCGTCCAGGATCGCGAACCGATCGCAAACGGCTTCCAGCTCCGGCAGGATGTGCGACGTCACGATCACGGTCTTTCCCATCGCGCGCAGCTCCCGGCACAGCTCGAGCAGCTCCACGCGCCCACGCGGGTCCAGTCCGCTCGCCGGCTCGTCGAGCAAGAGCAGGCGCGGGTCGTGGAGCAGGCACCGCGCCACGCCCAGCCGTTGCTTCATGCCCTTCGAGAACGCGCCGACCAGACGACGGCCCATGCCCTCCAGGCCGACGAGCTTCAGGAGTTCCCCCGACAGCGGCTCCCAGGGCCGCACGCGGAAAATCCGGGCGAAGTACTCCAGGTACTCGATCGCCCGCAGCTCGTCGTACGGGACGAAGGGGTCCGGCAGATACCCGATCTGGCGGCGCACCTCGTCCCGTTGGCGCCAGAGCGCCATCCCGTTCACCAGCACCGAGCCCGCCGTCGGTTCGAGGATCGTCGCCAGGATCCGCAGCAGCGTCGTCTTGCCGGCCCCGTTCGTCCCGAGCAGGCCGAAAATCTCGCCGCGACGGACCTCGAGCGACACCCCACGCAGCGCGAGGTGCTCCCCGAAGCGGCGCGTGACGCCGAGGGCCTCCACGACCGCGGGGACCGACGCTTCCGGCATGCCACGACCCTTTTTCGAACGCCAGACTCACTTCCGTTTGTCCCCGGCCGCGGCCGCCGCCGCGGCGATCCGCGGGAGGTGCACGATCCAGAGCGTCTTCTCGCTCACGCGCGGCCGCCGGGCCTCCACGGAAATCCGCGGCGCGCCTTCCGTCGCCCCCTCGGACGCCGCAAGCAGAAACTCCCCATCCAGGGCGCCGAGGCCGATGTAACCCGCCAGCACCGGATCCTCCAGCCGCGCCGGCGACTCGACGCCCGAGAGCCAGGAAGCCGGCGCGACGCGCCCAAGGCCCGGGCTCCAGGACGCCTCCCCCGGCGACACGGAAAGTCTCGGCAGTCTGCCGCCTTCCCAGCGGACCTCCGGCGAGGCAAAGGGCTGGACCTCGACCGCCGCCAGGTACTTCCCCGGCCCGCGTCCACCCGCGCCGGCGGCCCCACCGGCCGCGCTTCGCATGGTTTCCACGTCGGGTGCGACCGCGACGCCGTCCACGTAGAAGTCGCGCTCCGCCCACCGCACGAGCGAGATCGGGCCCACGTGCACCCCGGACACGCTCTTGCCCAGCGCCGACTCCGGCACCCCGCTGCCGGCCCAGTCCGGCGGTTCGAAGAGCCGGATCGCCGCCAGCGGGTCCTCGACCGCCAGGCTGACCGCCTGTCCCCGCGCCGAGAAGACGCGGACGAACGTCGTGCTCGCCGCCAAAGGCTCGCCGGCCTCCGCCCGCACGACGGTCAGCTTCCGGACCACGGTCAGCGTGTCCGCGCCCACGAAGGCGAAGGAGAAGCTCCCCGCAAAAAAAAGCAGGATTAGCGCCGGCGTGGACAGCCACAGCCATTCCGACCGGTCCAGGGCGCGGAGGACGCCGAAGTTGAGCGGCCCCACCACCAGGACGTACACGAGCAGAAAGGCGACGACGAAGCCGCGCCCCGGCGGGTGGATTTCCGCCGGAGACGCGTCCGCAGGGAAGGCCTTTCCCGTGCATCCGCGCGCGTGCGTCTGGGGCGGCAGGCAGCGCGAGAGGAGCCGGACCCACACCTCCCAGGCACGCTCCCAACCGGCGAGCGGGGGCGCTCCCAGCTCGAGGCTCGTATAAAGGACATACCCCAGGCCGTACCGGCGCCGCCAGACAAAGGCCTCCCCCTCGGACGTCCGCAGCAGGACCTCCCCAGGCCCCGCTCCCAGCGGCAGCGTGACGACCGCTCCTTCGGGAAACGCCCCCGTGAGCCCGAGCGCAGACGCATACGGCGCCAGGGAGGGTCGATCGGCCGGCTCCAGCACCGGGCCCGGAAGCAGCGCGGCGAAGGGACTCTTCGCCGCCGCGGCCCCGGCCGGACCGCCCATGAAAAGCAGCGCGCCGCCCGACACGACGAAGAGCCGCAGCGCGTCCGCCTGCGCCGGGGAGAGGGCAAGGCCGGCCGGATCCCCGACCACCACCAACTCGGCGCTGTGATACCCGAGATAGCTCGCCGGAAGCGCGGCCGGCGGCGGCGACACGACCACCACATCCAGCGTGACGCCCGGCGCGAACGCCCCGGGACCGGCTTGCACGTGGCGCCGGCCCACCGCCTCTTCGGCGTTCCGAGGCGCGTCGGCCGCGCCGTTGAACGTCACGTGCCCTTCGAGGAACTGAAGCCACCCCGGCGTCCCGCCCAGCGTCACGACGAAGAACCCCTCGTCCGACGAAATGCTGCGGTAGCCCGCGGAACGGGTCGCGTTCCGCCGCGGCGTCCACCACGAAACCAAGGGCCCCAGAACCGCGACGCCATCCGCCGCTTTCCGACCCCCTGGATCGACGGACACGCGCTCGAAGGTGAGCCGGTCGGGAGGCGGCCGGAGCAGCACGGCGCCGCCGCCCACCGTCACGTCGACTTCCAGCGGCTTGTCCACTGCACCGCGGGAGCGATTGTCGACTTCCGGCCGGCCGACGGTGACGCGCACAGGGACCAGGTGGTTCTCCCGAGCCGACCCGCCGAGGCCGGCCTCCACCTCGACCCTGACCTCTTCCTGCGCTCGCGCCGGAGACGCGAAGGCCGGCCAAAGTCCGACCAGGAGCACGCACGCGGCAAATCGCAGGCGCATCATCGTTCGTCCCACTCGACCACGGCCCACCGCGCGCCGCCGGGACCCGCGAGCTTCCGCAGCCGCGCGGTCACGACCCACTGCGCGCTCCGCGGCTCGAGGATGCCGCCGCGGGCTTCCACGTCGCGCTCGTCCTCGCCGGCGGGCGTGACGCGCACCTCGAAGCTCGCCGGCCCCAAGGCGACCGGCCCCTCCCCCGCATAGCTCGGGTCGGTCGCGAGTCGTGCACGCGCCGCGGCCACTCCGGCCTCGGCCGCCGCCGCCGCCTGATCGCGCGCCAGCCGCTCGTCCTGCCGGGCCAGCCCGTGCACGACCGACGCCACGAGCGCGCCGGCCAGCACGCCCAGGCAGGCGCTCACCAGCAGCGCCACGAGGAGAGCCATGCCCTCGCGCCCGGCCCCGCCAGGCCGCCGTCGCTTCGAAACCCTCATCTGCCGGCCTCCCGACGCGAGACGGCCGAGAGCTCCACCGTGGACCGCGGTCCGGTGCGCTCGGTCGACAGCACGAACCGAAGTCGCACGGTCACGCGGCAGGGCCCGGCCGCTTCCGGCGCGCCGCCGTCGACTTCGAAGGCGGCGTCCGCCACGTCCCGGACGCGCAGGGTCTCGAGGACCTCCCCTTCGCTGCCCCGTCTTTCGACGAGCCGGTCCTCGACGCGGCCGAAGCGGACCTCGCCGTCCGGCCCGGCCAGGACCAGCCACGGCCCCTCCCCCGCCGCGGCCGCTTGCACGCGCGCCGCGCCGGCCCGGTGGACGTGTCGTCGCAGGAGCCGATCGAAGTCCGCGACCTCCTCCGCGCGCTGCACCCGCGCGAGACAGACGAGCTGCAGCTTCCAGGCCTGCCAGAAGCACCCCCAGAGCAGGCCGACCAGCCCGCCGAGGATCGCCATCACCGACAGGAGCTCGGTGAAGGAATAGCCGCGCGACCCGGGAGCGATGTGCCGGCCGCCCCGCAAGCCGGAGGAAGCCGATGCGTCGCCCACCGGACGACGATCCCCCTCTCCCGCACGGCGGGAGAGGGCCGGGGTGAGGGCCTCGCCGCCCGAGAGGGCCCCATTCGACGCTCCGCGCGCAAGAGCCCTCATTCGCGCCCCCCCGTCCACGTCGTCAAGGTCAGCTCCTCCTCGCGCCCCTCCGACGGTCGCCAGCGCACCGTGACCGTGACCTCCCAGACCCCCGGCCGCCCCTCGATCGGGCGCACACGTCGCGCGGGCTCGACCCCCGGCAGCTCGGCGACCCCGGCCGTGTCCGGCGCCGCGGGCGCCGCCAGCTCCGCGCGCGACCAGCCCCGGCACTCGTCCAGCTTCGAGGCAATCCAGGTCTCGGCCCGAAGCCGGTCATTGACGCGACGCGTCAAGACGACCGCACGGTCGTAGAGCGTGACCGACCCGAGGATCCCGCCCGTGAAGATCATGAGCGCCACGCTCAACTCCATCAGCGTGATCCCAAGCCGGCCCCGGGCCCCGCGCGGCGCACTCCTCGGGCTTGTCGCGTTCATGCCATGCCTCGGATCAGGTCAATGAGGCTTTCAAAGGTCACGAATGCGTGCGCCGCGACGACCGAGCCGGCAAAAAGCACGCACGCCGGGAGGATGACCTGGCGAAGGCGCTCCACGCGCGTGCGGAGGTCTTCCTCCAGGTGCCGGGCGCAACGATCCAAAAGGTCCGGCAGGTCTCCGTTTCGCTCCCCCACGTCGAGCATCCACACGAGGGACCGCGGGAGGGCCGCGCGACGGGCCGCGTCGGCGAGCGAAACGCCCGCCCCCCACAAGGCGGCGAAGTACCGGAAGCGGCCGTCGAGCACCCGCTGCGCTTCCAGCCGCGTCGCCAGCTCCATCGCCTCCCTCATCGGCGTGCCGCCGCGGAGCAGGAGCGCGAGCATCCGTGCGAAGCGGATCGTCGCGGTCGTCCGTGCGATCGACCAGGCGAGCGGCGTGCAGCGCTGCAGCAGGTCGAGCGGCCACCGGAGCCAGAGAAAACGTCGCAGGAGGGGGCCGTCCAGCACCAGGCCGACGGCGGGAATACAAAGGAGGCCGAAGCCGAGGAAGGCCACGCCGACCGAGGCGTACCGCTCGTACAGCCGGGAGGCCTGGACGAGCGGCGGGAACGGCTTGCCGAGGTCCGAGAAGACCTTTTCAAACGACGGCATCACGTAGATCCAGGAGACGGGCAGGATCCAGGCGGAAACGAGGAGCACGAGATACGCGGCGGCGCCGTAGACCCGCGAGAAGAGCTCCGCGCGGTGCTGGGCGGAGCCCGCGAATTCCTCGAGCACGCTCGCCAGGTTCCCCGTCCGTTCGGCCGCCTCGATCGCGCGGACGAAGGGCAGGGCGAAGGCTCGCGGAAAAAGCTGCAGGGCTTTCGAAAGGCTCGCGCCCGATTCGAGCGCCAGCCGCAGCCGGCGGCAACGACGGGCGAAGCCCGCGCTGGTATCGGCCTCGAGCGCGGCGAGGCCGCCGGGAATCGGCAGGTTCTGGCGGACGACCGAGGCCAGGTGCCGGCAGAAGACCTCGAGCTGCTGGCTCCGGTCCCGGTGCGCGTAGGCCAGCAGGAGCAGGAACGCGGGCGAGAACCAACCCAGCGTGAGCACGAGGAGCAGGGTGATCGCGAGCGTCTCTCTCATCAGGACATCGCCTTGATCAAGTCGATCAGCGGAAGGAAGAGCCCGAGGCACATCAAGCCGAAGACCGAGATGCCGGCGACCAGGAGCAGGAACGGGGCGACGACCATGTCGAGGATCGCGAAGCGATGCCGCACCTCCTGGGCGTAGAGGCGCCCGGCCTCGAGGAGGGCGCCCGGCAGGTCGCCCCGCGACTCGCCGCAGGAGACCATCCAGGAGATGGTGTTGGGGAAGAGAGGGTTCATTTCCACGAACCGGGCGATGCCTCCGCCGGCGAGGACATGGGCGCGCAGGTCGGCGACCGCGTCGCGAAACACGGCGCTCCCGAGCACCGGGCCGCACAGGTCGAGGCTCTCGGGCACCGGGACGCCGTTCTTGAGCAGCATCCCCATCGTGTGGCAGAAGCGCGCCACGAAGCCCGCGGACAGGATCCTGCCGACGACCGGGAGGCGCAGGAGAAAGCGATCGACCCAGCGGCGGCCTCCGTCGAACGTGAAGAGCGACGCGCCCGTCGCCACGAACGCGAGCAAGCCGAGCAGAATGCACGCGACGACCAGGTGCGCATGCTCCCCCAGGTAGAGGGTCACCTGCGTGATCGGAGGGAGGCTCCGGCCCAGGTCCAGGAAGACCCGGCGGAACGAGCGCACCGTCGTGCCCAGCAGCCAGCCCACCCACAGCCCGAGGAAGAGCACGATCGAGGGATAGACCGCCGCCTCGATCCAGCGGTGCCGGATCTCCCGGAAGAGCGTGAAATGCTCCGAGAGCTGGGAAAGGGCGACGGACAGGTTGCCGCTCTTTTCCCCGGCGACCAGCGTCGCGGACAGGAGCGGGGGAAACAGGTCGGGCCGGGAGGCGAAGGCGTCGCGGAGCGACTTGCCGTTCTCGAGCTCCCGCGCGACCTGCTCGAGGCCCTGGGCGAGCCTGCCGCGTCGAAGGTCGCGGGCCAGCTCGGCGACCGCCCGCGGGATCGGCATCTCCGTCCGCACCACCGAGGCCAGGTGGGAGGTGACGAACGCGAGGTCCGCGGGCGACGCGCGCATCCGGGACGGACGCGGCGCGGGCTCCCCGACGACGGACGACACTTGCTTCCAGTCCGCCGACAGGAGACGGAGCGCCTCCTCGGCGCTCGCGGCCTCCACGTCGCGATTCGCAGGCCGACTTTCCTTGTCGAGGCCAGTGGCTCGGAAGCGCATGTGTTCTCCGTGTGCTCAGTAACTTCTGATCCCCGTCGTTCGGCTCCGCAGTGTGCGTCGGCCGTCCAATTTGAGCTTTGAGATTTGCAATTTGAATCTTGAAATCGTGGAGGGGGACGATTTCAAATGGGTGTGGCTACTTTTCGACGACAGCGTCCAGACCGCCTGAAGGCGGTACTACGAACAGTAGGTTCCGAGAGCAGCACCCATTGCTTGTAGTACCCCCTTCAGGGGGCCTACGAAAAGTAGCCACACCCATTTCAAATTCCAAATTGCAAAAGGTCAAATTTCAAATTTCACATTCCCGTCCACTCGAATCATGGGGCCCCTTCCCCCAACACCCTTCTCACTTCTTCGACCGTCGTCACGCCCGCGGCGACCGCTTCGCGCGCGGCCTCGGCGAGCGTCGGCGTCCTGCGGCCCGCCGCGGCCGCGAGCTCCCTGAGCGGGGCCTTCCGCAGGATGGCGGCGCGCAGGCCGTCGTCCACGTCCACGGCCTCGGCCAGGACCCGGCGCCCGCGAAAGCCGCTGCCGAAACAGGCGGCGCAGCCTGTGGCCCGGCCGGGCGCACACGACGGACACAGGACGCGCACCAGGCGCTGGGCGGCCACGGCGCTCACGGACGAGCACACGAGATAGGGCTCCACGCCCATCTCCAGCAGGCGGGCGAAGACGCCGATCGCCGTCCCGCTGTGTACCGTCGAAAGCACGAGGTGCCCCGTGAGCGAGGCCTCGGTGGCGATGCGCGCGGTCTCCGGGTCGCGGATCTCGCCCACCAGGAGCACTTCCGGGTCCTGCCGAAGGACGGAGCGCAGCGCCGCGGCGAAGCTCAGCCCGGCCGCCGGACGGATCAGCGTCTGCGTCACGCCCGGGACGTGCAGCTCCACCGGATCTTCCAACGTCACCAGGCTCTTCATCCCCTTCCACCGGGCCGCGAGCATGCGAAGGCAGGCGTAGAGCGTCGTGGTCTTCCCGCTTCCGCTCGGGCCGGTCAGGAGGACCATGCCCTGGGACCGCTCCAGGACCGCGCGCCCCAGGAGCGCCAGCACCGGCGCGGGCAGGCCCAGTTCGTCGAGCGGCAGGGCCGCGCGCGAGGCGTCGAAGATCCGCACCACGGCCTTCTCGCCGAAAACGGTCGGGAACGTCGAGAGCCGGAGGTCGCGGCCCGCCTCCGTGCCTTCGCTCCGGATCCGGCCCTCCTGCGGCAGGTCGCACCGGTAGGTCAGGAGGTCGGCGAGCACCTTCAGCCGCGCGACGAGATTTTCGCGGAGGCGGCCGTCGAGCCGCGCCGCCGGGGTCAGCACGCCATCGACCCGGAGCCGGACCTCCACCTCGTCCTTCAACGGCTCCCAGTGTACGTCGCTCGCCCCGCGCCGGACAGCTTCTTCGAGCACGCCGGCCACGATCGCCGGCACGGCGGCCTCCCCGGCGCGGGCGACGTCGCGGAGTCGCGCTTCGAAGAGCGCGGCGGCACGCCCCGCCTCCCGCTCCTCGGACGCGGCCGGCCGGCTTTCAGTGCCACCGTGCGACGCATGGGTTTCCTGCACGCTCATGGGGCGCGCCGCTCCAATTCACCCGGGCCCGAGAGCGCGAGGAGGAACGCGCCGACCAGCCCCAACGCCCACCCGAACGCGAGCGCGGGCGCGGCCGCGGCCTCCGCACTCCGCTCGGACCAGGCAGCCGCCACCGCATCGACGGGGTTCGTCCACGCCGCCCACGCCCTGGCGCCTTCGCCGAAATCGGAGAGCGAGCCCAGCCCCAGAGGGACCAGCACCAGGGCCGCGGCGAGCGCGAACACCAGCCACGCCCTCCCTCGCGGGAGGACCCGCCGGCGCGCCAGCAGGGCCCCGATCCCCCCCGCGAAGGCCACGAGGCCGAGCAGGGCGGACGCGGACGCGCCCCCGCGGAGCCACGGGGAAACCGGGTCCTCCGGAAGCCCGAGCGCCAGCGTCACGATCGACACGCCCGAGGCGGCGCAGAGCGTCACCAGCAGGAACAGCGCGCCCGTCCGGTGCCCCGGATAGAGGAGAGCGAGCGCCCGCGCGCCCCCGCGCCGGCTTGCGAGGCGCGCGGCCACCGATTCGCGCACCCGGATCTCCTGGGAGGCGAGGGGAAGCGCGACCGACGAGAGCGCGAGCAGCCCCGTCCAGAAGCCGGACACGAGCTGCGCGCGGCCGGCCGGATCCAGCCCGGGAAGGCCGTGAAAGACCGCGGCCAGGCCGACCGCCGTCCCCAGCGAGAGGACGACCCCGAAGCACACGCGGAGCGGCGTCGCGCGGTTCGCCCACGTCGGGGCCAGCTCGTTCGCGCTCAGCAGGAATAGAAAACAAAATACCGAGCCGAACGCCAGGAGCGGCGCCACGACCGCGAACAGGAACTCCTCGATCCCGGCCATCGATGCCGTCCAGATCCGGAGCCGCGAGAGCCCCACGACGAGGAAGCCGAGCGGCGACCCGACGTTTCGGCCGACCGCCAGGAAGGCCCCTCCGAGGCCCAGGCAGTTGCACGGACAGAGGCAATTGAGGCCGACCAGGAAAATAGGCCCGTAGGTGATGAGGACCGCCCCCCGCGCGGTCCGGGACAGCGCGGAAATCCAGAGGCCGAAGATCGACACCAGGCCCGCGAGGAGGAGGAGGGCGACGATCCCGGAGAGGATCAAACCAAGGTCGGTCCCGCCGTACAGCATGCCCACCGCGGCGAGCGGGCTGAGCGCGAACACGTAGAGCACGGCATAGAGCATGCACGCCAGGAACTTCCCCCAGACCAGCTCGAACGGGCTGATCCCGGTCACCAGCAGGCTGTCCAGCGTCTGGCGTTCGCGTTCGGAAACCAGCGCCGTACACGTGAACGACGGGAACACGACGAAGATCACGCACGTCAGGAAGCTCACGAACCCGAGAAAGATCCGTTCGCCGATCTCACTGGCCCGCAGCGGCGAGGGCGTGCCGACCGGCAGGGTCCCGACGGTCAGGGCGAGCGCGCCCACCAACACGGCCGCGAAGAGCAGGACCGCGGCGAAGAGGACGATCACGAAGCTCCGCTGCCGGAAGCGCGATCTCAGTTCGTTGGTGACGATCGGGCTCCACAGGATCCCACCGAGCGATCTTGCCGCCGCCACGTCACGCCCCTCGCTCAGGCGCGGGCGCGGGCGCGTCCTCGATGCGCCGGCGACCGAGCAGGATGGCGACCACGAGGAGGAGGGCGCTCACGGACGCGTACGAGAGCCCGAAGAGGTCGACAATGCGTGCGGGAAAGGGCCAGGTGGTCCGGATGGGGACCCTCCCGGCGTTCCCGTCACCGCCGTCCGCGCCGGACCACGCACCTTTCCAGGTGGAGGCGAACACGAGGACCGGACTGGCCACAAACAGGTTGCCGGCCCCGGCCGGCGGATCGCCTTCCCCTGTGGCCGGCGACTGTGCCGCAGCCGCGGCGTGGGTGTCGTTCGCCTCCGTAACATAGAGAACGACCGGCACGAGGGCGAGCAGAAACAGCAGCCCGCAGAGCAGCGCGCGACGCAGCCACTCCCTCCGCAGCGCCGAGGCGAGGCAGAGTCCGAGGCTGTTCGCAAAGAGCACGAAGACGACCAGCGGAGGCCCCCAGTCCGCGAGGGCGGCGAGACGGGCCCTCTCTCCGACGGAGCCGGCCAGCCGCGCCTCCGCGGGACACCACGAGCCCATGCCGAAGACGAGCCCCGCGTACACGCCCACGGTCAAGAGGAGCGAAAAGAGCGCGCCGCTCACCGCGCCGGGGAGAAAGAGCCGGATCCACGCGAGGGGCCACGGGACCCGCTCCAGGAAGCGCCGCAGGCGCGGGGAGGCGGCCCGATCCTCGCACGAGAAGAGGCTGGTGCCGAGCAAGAGGAGCGACGCCACCGCCGCGAGGGCGACCGTGGCGTTGAAACGCTCGTCCCCCCCGAACGAAGCCCAGTTGTGCACCAGGAAGCCCAGCGAGAGGGCGAGGCCGAGGCCGAGGAACAGGAGGGCGAAGATGCGGAGGCCCGTCGAGCGGTTGCCCGTCGTGGGCTGGAGGCGGTTGGTCGCCAGCAGAAAAAAAAGCCAGAACCAGGAGGCATTCAGATACGCGAGCCCGCCGGCGAGCAAGAACCCATTTTCCGGATCGAGCGACTGCAGCGCGAGCGCAACCGAGCTGAACGACCCGGGCCCGCGCCACAGGAGAAGCGGGAGGAAGGCCAGGAGGGAGACGAGGCCCAGGAGAAGGAGGAAGGCGTACCCGCCGCTGACGGCCCGCTGGGCATTCTGGGAGACCGCGGAGACGTAGATCGCGAAGATGTTGACCAGCACCGCGAGCGCGAGGATGCCGACGCAGGCGACCACGAGGTCCTGGACCGCCACGCCCCCGAACAAGAAGCAGAGGGACACGAGGGGAAGCGTGGAAAAAAGAAAGACCACCCCGTAGCTCATCGCCGCGCTGAACTTTCCCCAGACGATCTGCCAGGGGCGGAGCGTGGTCGTGAGAAGGAGGTCGATGCTCTTCTGCTGCCGCTCCGAAACGATCGACGTGCAGCCGAACGCGGGAAACACGAGGAAGGTCACGAGGACCTCGCACAGCAGGAACGCGCTGAAAATTTCCGACCCGACCTCGCTCGCCTGCTTCCGCTCCTCCCGGAGCGCGAAGTAGAGCACGGAAAGAAAGATCAGCGCGGTCAGGGAGTTCACGACCAGGTGCGTGTAGAAGAAGCGCAGCCCGCGAAACGTGGCCCGCAGCTCTTTGACGAGGATCGGGTTGAAGACCAGGTCGAACGCCCGCGCGAGAGGCGACGGACGGCGATAGGCGAGAGCGGTGTCGGGCATCGGAGAGCAACCGAAGGACGGACGGGCGAGAGACGAGGGGACGGCGGACGGCAGAAGGCGGCAGGCAGCGCGCGGCGGGAGCCCCCTTCGTGGGGGTCGTTGCCATGCGCGGGCGCCGGGCAAAAAACGATTTCAAATTGCAAATTGCAAAAGGTCAAATTTCAAATTGGGCTCGCAAACCAAGCGAAGCTGAAATTTGAAATTTGCCCTTTGAAATTTGAATTTTGAAATCGAGACCCCTACCCGCCGGCGTCCACCCCGGGCTCCTCGCCTCGCTTCCCCGGCGATCCAACACTCCGCTACGCGACCTCGCCTCTCGTGATCTTCATGAAGATGTCTTCCAGGTCCATCTGCTCCTCTTTCACGCCAAGGATCGGCACGTCGTTCTCCGTAAGCCTCCGCACCACGGCCGGGATGTCCGCCTCCCCCTGGCACTTCAAGCACAGCTCCTTGCCGCGCAATTCCACGGCGACGACGAAGGGGAAGGACCGCACCAGCTCGACCGCCTTGGCCTCCCCGGAGAGGACGCGCACGGTCACGGACCGGTGGGGACTGATCCGCTTCACGATCTCGTCGATCGAGCCCGACGCCACGAGCCGGCCCCGCTCCAGGATCGCCACCTTGGTACACACGTCCGACAGCTCGGTCAGGATGTGGGAGGAGATGAAGATCGTTTTCCCCATCTCCCGCAGTTCCTTGAGGAGCACGCGAAACTCGATGCGCGCCCGTGGATCCAGCCCGGAGGCGGGCTCGTCGAGAATCAAGACCTTCGGGTCGTGCACCAGGGTCTTCGCCAGGCAGAGCCGCTGCTTCATGCCCTTCGACAGCTCGGCGACCAGCCGGTGCTTCAGGCCGGTGAGGTCCGTCAGTTCCATGACGCCGTCCACCACGCGACGGCGGCCGGCCCTCGGAATGCCGTAGCAGGCCGCGAAGAAGTCCAGGTACTCCCAGACGGAGACGCCGTCGTACACGCCGTAGTAGTCGGGCATGTACCCGATCGCGCGCCGGACGCGCTCCCACTCGTTCACCACGCAGTGCCCGTCGACCCGGGCCGACCCCCGCGTCGGGTCGAGCAGGGTCGAGAGAATGCGGATCGTGGTCGTCTTGCCCGCTCCGTTGGGCCCGATGAAGCCGAAGATGTCCCCCTTCTCCACCGTGAAGGAGACGTCGGCGAGCGCGGTGAAGCCCTCGAAGCTCTTGCTCAGACCCTCCAGCTCGATCATGGCGGGCCCCAAACGAGCAGGACGGCGGCCTGCTCCCCCTCGCGGGTCCAGCCGGCATTCACCGTGGGCCGCGCCGGCTCCCGCGCGAGCAGCCCAACGAATAGGATCGGCCGCGCGCCGGGCCCGGACTGCGTCGACTGCCTTCGCGCCCCGTCCAGCGCATGGGCGATGAACGCACAACGGAACCGGTCGGAAGGCAGGTCGAGGGCGGGGAAGAGCGTGTCCGGCGACGCGGCGACCACGGGGACGGGCGAACCCGTCGCGGACGCGCCCGCCGCCACCGCGCCCACCGTGGCCACGACCTGCCAGGTCGCCGTGTCCACGAACCCGCCGCCGAGAAGCGGAGCGTCCGGGCCGTTCGTCACCGTCCAGCCCCCCCCCGAGGCGGGCGCGAGCTGGATCGGCGTGGGTAGCGGCCGCAGCGCTTGCGAGACGAAGTAGCCTTCCTCCCACAGCTTGAGCGGGAAGCTGCGCAAGGCGAAGGACCCGGTCTCTTCCAGGCGCACGCCCGCAGCGGTCGCCGACTCGGCGGACTCGAAGAGCGGGTGCGGATTGGAGAGCTCGTCGTAGGAGAGGTCGTACGTACGCGGCGCGGAGGAGAAGAGGCAAAGGGACGACGCGTCATGGGCGAACGGCTCTCCGGACCGGACGGAAACGATCGCGCCCCGCTGGAAGACGGTGCTCGCGCCGTTCGTCACGTACCCGAGCCCGACGATCAGGAACACGAAGACGATCGCGATCGCCGGGATGGTCACGACGGTATAGAGATGGAGGTTGTACCGGCGAAGGAGGAGGTAGTTCACGGGTCCGATGGCGGCCAGGTACAAGACGATGACGAGCACGAGGAGAAGCATCGAGGGGAGACGGGACAGCCCCTTCCCGAGAACGGAGATGCGGGCATCCGGGGAGCGGGCCAGCCAGCCGAAGGTGTTGGGCGGCTGATGGGGTTCCTTGTGGGGATTGCGACCCAGGAGAGGCTTGAGGAGCGCGCGCCAAAGGGCCTGGCTGCCGGACCAGCCGGCGAAAGGCGGGCGGCTCAGGTCGAAGCAGGCGAAGACGACCGTGCCGAACCCGCACGGAATCGCCGTCACGGTTCCGGGCTTGACGCCCTCCCGGAGCGGCGCGCCGCCCTGGGGGCGATGGACGACGAACGGGCTGCGGACTTCGAACGGCACGCGACCGAGGGCTTCGAGGTCGGGCAGGGAGTTGACGGTCTCGGTGACGACCGGCAGGCCACCCAGCAGCGTCCGGTAGAGCGGCTCGGAGAAGCGCAGCGGGTCGGGCCCGGGCGAGACGAGCACGGTCCCGCCCGACCGGACCCAATCCAGGATCGCGGCCTGCTGCTCTTCGGACAGTCCCGTGGACGGGGCATCGTTGAGGACGAGGACCTCGAGCCGCTCGTACCCGATCCAGCGGTCGGGGAGGGAGGCCGCGCGGGCCCCGACCACCCGCATGCGGACGGGGGTCGCGCCGTCCCCGGTCGGATCGCTGGTCGGGTTGTTGCTGTTGAAGACGTTGAGCAGCGCCGGATTCGGCCCCACGACCACGACATTCGAGCACGCATCGAAGGGGATGGGTCGGGTCGAGCTTCCCTCCGCGCGACGGGCGCCATTGCGGAAGAAGTCGACGCGGAGATCCGCTCCCGGGCCGGTCACGTCCGGGAGATATATATAGATGAAGTACCGGTGGTTCGCGCCTGGCGGAAGCGTCACGTCCCGCCAGGCATGGGCGAGGTCGAAGTCCAGGATGCGACCGACGACGCGCACCTGGCCGGAGACCTCGGTCCGCCCCTTGTTGGAGAGGGAGACGGCGACCGGGATCCACCCCGGCTCGCCGAGGTCGTCGAAGCAGGGCTCGAAGGAGAGGGAGACGCCTTGGGGGTCGGAGGCGGGGTCCTGGGCGAGGGCGGGGAGGGGGGGGAGGGCAAGGAGCAGCCCGATTGCGAGCGGGAAGAGGAAGCGAGAGAGCAGCAACGCCACTCCCCGGAGCCGTCGTGTTCCTGGGAGGCTGGGCAGGTTATCGGGCATTGGAGCCTGTTCGAGCAGGGGTCCGTCGAACATCGGGTATTCCCATCGACAGGCGGCGCGGCCTACGGACGGGTTCACGAACCGCGGAGACGCAGAGGCGCAGAGGAGCTGTGGTAGCACGAAAACGGGGAGCGTCTCCGCCGAGAGGGGACCGGTGAGGCCGGGACTCCCGTGCTACTTTTTCGCGCGATCGACTTCGGGGACGTCCGCGAGCACTTTCTGGAGCAAGGTGTCGGGCCGGATGCCCTCAGCCTCCCCTTCGAAGTTCAGGATCACGCGGTGCCGGAGCGCGGGAAAGGCGACGGCGCGGACGTCCTCGAAGCTGACGTTGTAGCGGCCCTTGTCGAGGGCGAGGATTTTCGCGCCGAGTACGAGGGCCTGCGCGCCGCGCGGGCTGGCGCCGTAGCGCACGTACTTGCGCGCCGCGGGCGCGGCCTCGGGGGTTTCGGGGTGCGTGGCGAGGACGAGACGCGCCGCGTAGCGGGTCACGTGCGAGGCGATCGGGACGTCGCGCGACAGGTCACGCAGCCAGCGCACGTCCTCCGCCGTCAAGACCGCGCGCGGTTGCGCGGTCGCGCGCCGCGTCGTGCGGTCCAGGATCTCGACGAGGTCGTCGAGTTTGGACGGCTGCACTTCGACCTTGAAAAAAAAACGGTCGGTCTGCGCCTCGGGAAGCGGAAAGGTCCCCTCCATCTCGATCGGGTTCTGCGTGGCGAGCACGAAGAAGGGATCCTCGAGGGCGTAGCGCGTGCCGGCGACGGTGACGCTTCGCTCCTGCATGGCCTCCAGCAGGGCGGACTGCGTCTTCGGGGTCGCGCGATTGATTTCATCCGCGAGGAGGACGTTGGTGAAGACGGGCCCCTGCTGGAACTGGAAGGTCCGCGCGCCCTCCGCGTCCTCGGCGACGATGGTGGTGCCGGTGATGTCGGCGGGCATGAGATCGGGCGTGAACTGGACGCGCGCGAAGCGGAGCGCGAGCGACTCGGAAAGCGTTTTCACGAGGAGCGTCTTGCCGAGACCGGGGACGCCTTCGAGCAGCACGTGGCCGCCGGCGACGAGGGCGAGGAGGACCTGGTCGACGATTTCCGCGTGGCCGACGATGACCTTGCCGATCTCGGCCCGCAGCGCGGCGAGGCACTCGCGGAAACGTCGGACCGCCGCTTCGACGTCCCTCTCCGAGACGGGCGCGGCGGCGGGGGTGGCGGCGACCGGCGACGCGGGCTTCGACTCCATGCGGGGGCTCCCTCGTGCGCGAGAGGAGGAGGCTGGGGCGGGGAACGGGGGGAAAGAAGCGACCCGGCGCATTATAGCACCCGGGTGCCGAATTGCAAGCGGGCGGGACGGCGAAGGCGGCGTGGGCCGCTCCTCTCGATTTCGGGCATGGTTCAGACCTGGGGTACGGCCTGGCGTCGGCCGCCTACCGTAGGGGCGGCCCTGGTGGGCGCCCGCGATCGACCACAAGTCGCTGGAGTGCGCGGTGTCGCCAAAAGGGCGGGCACAAGGCCCGACCCTGCGTTCGGACTCGGAGTGGCGTTACCCGCACGCCGTCTGATTTGAACCGTGCCCGATTTCCGCTACGGCTTGCGGGCGCTTTCGCCGATAACACCGATGGAGGGATGCCGATAACGGCGAGCGATAATTTCCCTTGACTTCGGACTTCTCGCTGCTAGAATGCGCGTCCTTCCAATCCACGGAGACGTGTCGAAGTGGCAAAAAACGGCGTCAAAACGGGCGTCAGGGGATCGTAGAGCAGGAGGGTGTCTATGGGTGCGTGCTCGCATCGCGCGTGGTCGGTGCTGCTCGGCGTGGCCATTTTCGGCTTCGCCCAGCTCACCGCGGCGCAAGGCGTCGAGGACGAGGTCTGGATCACGAACCGCGTCTCGGGAACCCTCACGGTCGTCGGGTCCGCGAGCGGGGACATCCCGGTGATCAAGAACACGTTCGCTCTCGGCCTCATCCAGCCGCAGGACGCCGCGTTCTCGCCGAACGGACAGATGCTGTTCGTCAACTCGATCGGCACCATGTCCAGTCTGGCCGTCGACACCTTCAACGGAAACGCGGTCACCTCGCAGTCCGCTGCCGCGGGGAATGGACCCTACGGCGTCGCGACCGGCCCGTTCCCTGGCGTCGCGGGAGACACGCTGATCATGGTGGCCGAGGGAAACATCGACGCGGGCACGCCCGCTGGGACCACCATCAGCTTTTTCCAACTCGGCGCGAACACGAACATCCCGTTCATTCCGGCGCTGGGCGCCGCCGACGCGGGCGCCAATCCGGTGCTGGACTGCGCCATCGCCCCGGACGGTTCAGGCGTTGTCTACACCTCGGAGTCGGGAACGTCAGACCCAGGGGCCGCGGTCGGCTTTGTCCCCCCCGCCCTGCGTGTATCCAGCTTCCCCGCCGGCGGCTTCGTCCAGGAGGCACTCTCGAACACCGGCGGTGGCACGACGGGTTCCCCTGGGAGCTTTACCGGCGTGAACAGCTCCGTCCTCGCCGCCAACCAGGACATTCGCTCGGGTCACATCCTTACGCTTGATCCGCTGAACCGCCGGATCGGGCTTGTGATCGCGACTTCCCCCGGCGGCGCTGGGTTCCCCATCGTCTACGACCACTCGGAGCTCCACATTCATCGGGTCGAGGACCCCAACCTGTTCGATTCGTTCGACGACGGCACCGCACAGTTCGAGTTCGTCGGTGTGAATGCTCACCCGAACGGCTTGGTGCTGTACGCCTCCGAATTCGACACCACGGCCGTTCAGCAAACGGGCCGGCTGGAGGTCTTCATCATCTCGGGCGTGGCCGCCGTCAATCCCGCCGACGACGCCACCAACACCCTCCAGTTCATCGCGGGCGAGGTGCCTGTGGGCGTCGCCTTCACCCGAGACGGTACGCGTGGGTACGTGATCCTTGACCGCGGCCTGGGCGCCGGCGCTCTCCGCACCTTCCGCGTCAACGCCGCCACGGGCCTGATCGTCGCCGGCAGCCTGAGCGCCCCGTTGTCGATCGGCGTCCGACCCAGCTCGATCACCAACCGCGGGATCTCTACCAAGGCCGGCGAGCCGCCCGGCTCCCATCTTGGGAAGAGCGATCACAAGTGCTTCGTGGGGGCGCTCGGCGCCGCCCAGGACGAGGGGTCCTCGAACCGGGGCCGCGCTCTTCTCGCGCTCGTCATCCTTGCGGCCGCCGCAGTCTCCCTCCGCCGCCGGGTGCGCATCCATGGGCGAGCGTAAACTCGCCCTCGGGCTCACGCTCGTCGCCGGCGCGTTCGTGTTGACGACCGCCGGCTTGCTGGCCTGGGTCCGGGCGGTCGAACGTGAAGTGCTCGCGCTCCAGTTGGAAAGGGACGCCCTGCTCCGCCAAGGCGGCCCCAGCAAGTTCGTCGGCGGGCAGGAAGGGGACCGGGTTCGCGGCGCGCTCGGCGCCCTCACCTCGGTCGTGCGCGCAGCGGTCGCGAACTCCAGGGAAGACCTGCCGACCGCAAGCGACCCCGCCGAGTTGGTCAAGGGGAAGACCACCGCTTCCCCGGTTGCGCTCGCGGACGGTCCCGCCCCCAGTTCGAAGCGGCGACGCACCCACGCCCCCAGGGGACCAGCCTTGGCCGGCGATGTCGGCGCCGTCGTCGACCCGCCCCTCGCTTCCGGCGATCGCTCCTATGAAGCGCCGGCCGGGGAAGCGTCGGACGCGGGGGAGGCCGAAGAAGATCTCTCCGCATATCGTGCGAGCCTCCAACGCATGCACGCCAACGCCCTCGCCGCCGACACCCGGCGCCTCTCTCTCTCGCCGCTCCAACGCGATCGGGTCTGGGAGGCCCTGCAGTCGCGGGAAGAGGACCTGGTGGCGCTGCAACGGAAGCGCAAGGAAATCTCCGCCGATGCGCTCGAGCTGGAGGCGCAAGCCATCGAGACTCGGCTTCGCGCACGCATCTCCGGCGGACTCACGACCGAACAGCGGCTGATCTTCGACCCCCCCGTCTCGACGGCCGTCGCAGTCAGAAAGTGACGGGCTCCCCCGGGCACGCCCTCCCTCCTCCCTCTCCTCCGTTTGCGTCTTACCGGAGCTGCACGGGAGAGCGCTAACCATGGGTCCGCCGGGCGCACCTGTTCGGACTCGCCGGTACGCGGTCCTGCTCGCGACGGCCGCATGCTTCTTCGCCTCCGGCTTCAGCGGCATCGTCTACGAGGTCATGTGGGTCCGGCTCTTCGGACTCACGCTGGGCGGCACCAACCTCGCCCTCTCCACGGTCCTCACAGCCTTCTTCCTCGGCATGGCCGGCGGCAGCTTCGCGAGCGCCCGCCGGGCCCTGCGCATCCACTCCCCCCTCCGCGCCTACGCCACCCTCGAGGCCGTGATCGCGGTCTCCGCCCCCCTCGTCACGTTGGGGATCGCGCGGGCCCACCTGGTTCTCGAGCCGCTTCTCGGCGCGCTCGGCCTGGAGGGCGCGGAGTACCGGGCCGGCGCAGGCATGGTCGCGGCGCTTCTCCTCATGAGTCTCCCGACGCTTGCCATGGGCGCCACGCTCCCGCTGCTGGGCCGATTCGTCGTGCGGACGGACTCCGGCGTCGGTGCCGCCGCGGGCTGGCTCTACGGCATCAATACGGCGGGCGCCGTGCTCGGCGCGTGGGGTGCCGGCTTCTGGCTGCTGCCGCGGCTGGGCGTCGCCCACACGGTCCACGCGGCGGCGGCGCTCAACCTCCTCGTCGCGTTCGTGGCCTCCCTGCTCTCGCGCATCAAGGGCGGTCGGGAGGCCGAGGGAACCGACCTCACGACCGCCGCGGCGGCAGACCCCGCGGCATCGACCGGGCCGGGGATCGGCTTCGAGCTTTCGCCACGGCTGGTGCTCGCGATCTTCGCCGCCCATGGCTTCACGTCCGTCCTGTACGAAATCGCCTTCACGCGAAGGCTCGTGCCGATCGTCGGCGGCACGGTGTACGGGTTCAGCACGATGCTCGGCACGTTTCTCCTGGGTCTCGCGCTGGGAGGGGCCGCCGGGGGCACCTTCTTCGCGAAGCTGCGCCGCCCCGGGCAGGCGCTGGGCTGGGTGGAGCTGTGTCTCGGCCTGTCCGTGCTCTGGACCTGCTTCGCGCTCGAGCAGGCTCCCCTGTGGGCGCTGCGCCTGGGGGCGAGCCTGCAAGGAAGCCTCGATCCACTCTCCGCACGCGCTCTTCTCTCGGCGGCGTCGATGCTCCCCCCGACGCTCCTCTTCGGGGCGAGCTTCCCGCTGGTCGTCCGGCTGCTTGCGCGGCGGGCGGAGGACGCGGGCCCGACGATGGGCAGGGCGTATTTCGCCAACACGTTGGCCGGGATCGCGGGCTCTCTGATCACCGCCCACCTTGCCATCCCGTGCCTCGGCATCTCGAACTCGATCCTCGCCGCCATCGGGGTTCACCTCGCCTGCGCCGCCCTTGTCTTCGCGCAGGCTTCGACGGAAGGGGGCGAGACGGCGCGACGCCCGCGTGCCCTGCGGCTCGGCTTGGTCGCCGCAGCCGTGCTCCTGGCGGCGACCTCCGTCCCCCGAGGAAACCCGGAGCTCGGCATCAGCGGCGTGTACGTCAATCCCGGGCGCCTTGCGGCCGAATCCACCTCGCAGTTGCAGGACCTCCTCCGACGGCAGAACGGCCAGGTGTTGTTCTACCGCGAGGGGGACGGCTCCACCGTGACGGTGCACGACGTCCAGGGGATTCTGTGCCTGAAGCACGACGGCCTGAATGAGGCCCAGATGCTGACTACGGGGCTGCAACCCGTGAACAGCGGGGAGGTGCTCCTGGGCATCCTCCCCTATCTGTTCGCCGCCCGGCCGGAGCGGGCGCTCGTGGTGGGGCTGGGAGGGGGCATCACGGTCGATGCCCTCGCGCAGACCGCGATCCCCGAGATCGAGGTGGTCGAACTGGAGCGGGCCGTCGTCGAGGCGCTGCCCTTCCTGTACCCCGGCCGGCAGGCGCCCACGAGCGACCCGCGCGTGCACGTCACGCTCGGCGACGGCCGAAACCACCTCCTGCACGGCGCCTGCGGGAGCGGGAAGGGTTACGACCTCATCGCCTCGCAGCCCTCGCACCCCTGGCTGTCGGGCGTGGCGAACCTCTTCACCCGGGAGTATTTCCAACTCGCCCGCGCAAACCTCCGGGAAGGCGGGGCCTTCTGCCAGTGGCTGAATCTCTTCACCATGGACACGCAGTGCCTGCGCTCGGTCGTCGCGGCGTTCCACGAGGCGTTCCCCTCGGCTTGCGGCTTTCAGGTGGGGACCGGCGCGCTGCTCCTCGTGGGCCGCTCGGAGCCCGGCGCGCTGGATGGGAGCACGGCGGCGGCCAGGCTGGCCGACGAGAAACTGGGCAGGGTGCTGTCGGCGATCGGCTACCCCAGGGCCGTGGATCTGCTCGGCTGTCTGGTGCTGGATCCGGCCGCCGCGGCACGGATCTCGTCCGGGGTAGACGCCAACACGGATGACAACGCTTTCGTGGAGACGCACCTGCCCGGCCTAGTCTATTCGTGGACCGACAGCTCGCGGGAATTGGTCCGCTGGCTCGGCGAGCTGGGGGTGCATCCGCTTTCGTGCGTGGCGGGGATGGAGGCCGTCGCGACCGACCTGGAGTTGCTGGAGAAGCTCGTGGACCGACTCGAGCTGCCGCGCGCAAAGACCCTGCTTGCGCTCCCGTTCCCCGGCAGGGATGCGGCGACGCGGCAATTCCTGGAGGCGCGCATTGCGTGGAAAGAACTCGAGCACGCCCGGGCCGCGGAGCTGCTGCGCGCGCTGTTGGCCGCGGAGCCCGGCCATGCGGCGGCGCGGCGGACGCTCGCCCTCGTGTTGTCGGAAGCGGGGAAATTCGACGAGGCGGTCCGCGCCTTGGAGCCTGACCCGGGCCAGGACATCCTGGCCGGCTGGACGGCGACGCGGGCGGGGCTGTGGGACCATCCGGTGTTCCAGCGGCTGAAGGCGCGACTCGCGGAGGGGCAGGCGCGTCAGGAGCCCGTGGACGTGGAGCTGGCGCGCACGCTGGCCGCCTATGGGACGCGGCCCGGGGCGACGACCGAGGAGATCGCCGGCGCGCTGAACCTCGCGAAGGCCTGCCTCCTGGCCCGCCCGCAGAGCGAGGAGCTGCACTACCTTGCGGGGCTGGCGGCTTGGCAAGCGGGTGCTTTTGGGGACGCGCAGCGCTACTGGAACCGTGCATCGGCTCTGGCCTTGCTCCGGGCGGGCGGCCTGTACGCGAAGGGGGTACTGGCGCTGAACGCCGGCGAATATGACCGGGCGGGCGACCAGTTCGAGCGGGCCATTCGCGCCTTTCCGCCGGACTGGCGGTTCCACGAGGCGCTCTTCCGCGCGCTCGCGCCCGAAACCGAAAGGGAACCACAGATTTCACAGATTAACGGCGATTTCACAGATTCGGAATCTGTGAAATCCCGAAAAATCCGTGAAATCTGTGGTTTCGAAAATCCGGCCTCGCGAATATCTCGAAGAGACTTCCAGAAGTTGCGCAGTAGGGATCCAATGATCAAGGCCCAATCAAGCCTCGACGCTCACGGCAAGGAGCGACGTAAACTCGGATCTCCGCCAAGTGGCCCGTTGAGGAACTTCGGACACGGGCGTCAACTCGGTCACGGCGGGTCGTAACCCATGCGGCCGTTCGCGCGGGCCGGAGGCCCGCGCCCCCAGGCATCGTGCCTGGACTTCGTCAACGGGCCACTCGCTGCCTTGTCAGCGGGTTTCCGGCGCTTCGGACCACGCCGGCGAATGACGCGCTGAGCCTTGAGTCTTGCGTCTTGAGCCTTGTTGAACCTTGACGCTTGAGCCTTGAGCCTTCGTTCCCCCTTCCTCTCCACGCCGCTCCATCGTACAATGGGGGAAGCGGCGGGAGCGCCGCCGAGCGTCTTCCGCGCGCAGATCTCAAGCGCGTGGCCCGACCCCAGCGGAGGTGAACCGCAATGCCCTCTCCCTTTCCCGGGATGGACCCATTCCTGGAAGATCCCAGCGGGTGGCTGAACATCCAAACCAGCTTCATCTCATATTTGGGCGACGAGCTGAACGACCGACTGCGGGGTCGCTACCTCGCCCGAGCTGGAGAGCGCGTCGTGAGGGAGGCACCGCCCGACCGAGCACGAAACATCTACCCGGAAGTCATGGTGGTCGAGCGGCGGCCGAGGGAGGGCGGCGTCGCGACGGCCGAGCCGGACGCAGCGGTGCGCGTGCGGGCGGCCACGGCCGAGTTCCGGGAAGCTTACCTGGAACTGCGGCTACCGCGCGGGGGGCGGGTTGTGACGGTCATCGAGATCCTGTCGCCGTCGAACAAGACGCCGGGGAGCGAGGGCCGGGAGCTTTATCAAAAAAGACAACGCGAGGTGCGGGGGAGCGACGTCCACCTCGTCGAGATCGACCTGCTGCGCGCGGGCGCGTGGACCGTCGCGGTGCCGGAGCCGGTCGCGCGCGACGTCGGCGAGTTCGAGTACCTGGTCTCCGTGAACCGGAGCACGGACCGGGAGGTGTTCGATCTCTACCCCATCCGCCTCACCCAGCGCCTGCCCCGGATCGGCGTCCCGCTCGCCGGCAAGGACCCGGACGCCGTGGCCGATCTTCAGGCGTTGCTGGACCGCCTGTACGACCGGGGCCGCTACGCCGAGGATGTGGACTACTCCGGCGAACCGGCCCCTCCCCTGCCGCCCACCTTCGCGTCGTGGACCGAAGGCCTCCTGCGCGGGCGCGGCATGCGAGGGTAGCCCGGCCACGCGCCGACCGCGGGTCTGCACGAATCAGCGCCGGGGGGGCGGCAGGCTTGGAACCGCCGGTGCAGTGGCGCAAGACCGGACGCCGGGGTTCGCCTCGCGGGCACGGCAACGCCGTGCCCCTACCGTGGCAGGTGATCGCGGGCGTGGCGCACAAGCTGGTGTTCGGCGTCGCGGGAACGGCGCTGCCGTGCCCACGAGGCGAGGCGCAATAGCCGGCCGGGCCCGGCGTGGGCGGCAGTTTGAGCCCTGCCCAAAAAAAGAGGGGAACCGCCGGTGACCGGCGGTTCCCCTGGAGAGTCTTCGGAGCGGGCTGGACTAGTTGGAGGAGGTCGGGACGGCGAAGGTCGTCCGAGCGTGGCCTTCCGGCTTCGAGAGGAGGAAGGCGTCGCTGTAGTAGGCGCCGGCGGGCGGCTTGTCCCAGGTCGTGGTGAAGCGGGCGTAGCTGTTCGGGTAGAGGGTCATGTTCTTGGGCTTGCCCGAGGGGAACGTCTTGCCCGTGGACCACTTGAAGGCGACCTGAGCGGACTGATTGTAGCACACCCAGTCGAACTGAGGATAGCTGGTCCAGGTCAGGGTCACCTTGTCGCTGGTCTGGTTCCAGATGTAGTTCGTGCAGGAGACCTTACCGTTGGAGACCGTGGCGACGGCCTTGGCGTCCAGGGCGGGAGCCACTGCGCCGCTGGCAAGGACGTAGTTTTTCACGTTGGCCAGCAGGGCCTTGCAGCCCTTGACCTTCGCAGGCTCGTCCGCGTTCGAGGCGGTCGTCACCCAGCTCCCGTAGTACCAGGAGTAGAAGTCGTTCGGATCGTAGAACACGATGTCCTGCTGCGAGCCCTTCGGGTCCGTCGTGGCGGCGCTGAAGACCTGGCCGTCCATGTCCGTGAAGCCGGCGGCGCGAAACTTCTGGGTCCACTGGTTCACCTGGAACTGCGTGAACTTGAAGCTCTTTTCCTTGCCGCCGAGGGCCTTCGACTTGACCGTGCCCAGAAGGTTATCCCACACCGTGACGGTCGTCACTGCGCCGTCCGCGTTCGCGGTTTCGATGAGCTGGATCTGTTCGAACTTGTAGAAGAAGGCATCGGCCTCGCGCGCCGCGAAACCAACCGTGCCCAGGATCCCCGCCGTCAACCCAAGAGCCCAACGTCGCAACTGCATCCTTTTTCCTCCAATCTCGTCCACCTACCTGTCTGTTACCCGCTCCCCGTTGTGGGGATCGACGAACAATATAGCACGAACCATGCCTGCTTGTGTATAATAATAACGTGTCGTAACTGCTTTATAGTAAATGTATTGCGAAATTACGTAAATTCTAATTAGAATAGTGTCAAGTTTCGAAACGATCCAGCTTTTGGGAATCTGGACGAATCAGGGGCTATCTCAGCGCGAATAAATGGGGGAAGCCATGGGGAGCCGGCATGCGTCGTAAGACGAATCAGGCGAAATCATGACGCAACTCATTACGCGATAATTGCATGCACAAAGCGCATCGCTGACCGAGCACTCATAACGGCGAATAAACGAACAGAAGTCATGCGTGAACCCGGCTCAAAAACGTGCCTTACACTCCACCGTTCGGTTTCCGAACACTCCCGCGCACCTTTGTGCGGTCTGGCGAAGCGTCGGTGGACCTCGGCTAGGCTACCCACTCCCGAAGACCACAGTGCTGTGGGTAGTTCCGCCTTCAGAGGCTGTCGCAGAAGGGTCGCGGCCCCCGAACCGCCCCAGCATTCACACGGCTTTGCGGGCGACGAATTGAGGCTGTCGCGGCTTTTGCGACAGCCCCTTCAGTCGGGGCGTGCGGCGAGGCGGTGGCCGTGCGCCACAACGGTCCGCCCAAAGGTTGAACTACAAACAGGTTCGGTTCGAAATCGCCGGCTAGACAGAGAAGTGGGGCCGGAGGCGGGCCGGGTCGGATTGTGCACCGGCCCCCCGTGCCAAGGGCGCGGGGGGCCGGGAAGTGACGCGGAGGGCGAGAGAGCGGGGGGCGGGTCAGTACTTCTTCCTCTGGCGCGACGACGAGACGCCCAGGACCTTCCGATACTTGGTCACGGTCCGGCGGGCGATGTCGAGCCCTTCCTTCCGCAGGATCTCCACGATTTTCGAGTCCCCAAGGGGATTCTCCTTGTCCTCCCCTTCGATGAGTTCCTTGATGCGATTCACCACGCTCATCCGGGACTTGTCCTCCCCCTCGGAGCACTCCGTGGCGCCCGAGAAGAAGTACTTCAGGGCAAAGATCCCGCGCGGGCTCTGGACGTACTTCTCGGAGATCGCACGGCTGACCGTGGACACGTGGATGCCCAGCTCGTCCGCGACCTCCTGCATGCGCAGGGGCTTGAGGTGGGAGATCCCGTGCTCGAAGAAGGGCCGCTGGATCTGGACGATGCGGTCCGAGATGCGCCACAGCGTGTGCTGACGCTGCTCGATCGAACCGATGAGCCGCTTCGCGGCCTCGATCTTCCGCCGCACGAATTCCTTCACCTTGGGGTTCGCGCCGCGATCCGCGAGGATCCGGTGGCAGTACGGGCTGATGCAGAGGCGGGGCAGGTAGGTCTCCTTCGTCCGGACCACGTACTCGCCGTCGATCACGTCCACCTGGATCTCCGGGATGATGTAGGGGACGTTGTCGTCGGAGAAGTCACGGCCCGGTCGCGGATTCAGGAGGGCGAGCTTGTCCACGAGTCGCTTGATCTCCGGCACGGACTGCCCGGTGTCCTTCGCCACTTTCGGCAGCTTGTTGGCGCCGATGTCCTCGAGACTGGTGCGAATCAGGGTGGAGAGGGCGTCGTGGTCGGGGTCCTGCGGGTCGAGCTGCAAGAGGAGGCACTCTTTCACGTCGCGCGCGCCCACGCCCTGGGGGTCGAGGTGCTGGATGGCGTGGAGGACCTGCTCGACCTCCTCGAGCGTCACGTGGAGCGGGGCCACGGTTTCCTCGAACGACATCAGGGGCTTGCCGCCCGGGTCCATGCGCTCGAACACGTGCGTCTTCAGCTCCCGGTCCTTGTCCTCGTCCTCGAGGAAGAGTTCGTACGCCAGCTCCTTGGCGGTCTTCTCCCCCGCGGCCTCGGCGGCGAGGCGCGCGGCCCCGTCCAGGATCGACCTCACCTGCTCGTCGATCGAGCCGTTGACCGAGGCGGTGATCTCCGGGAGCGGGACCTTGAGGTAGCCGTTCGGGCTGATGTTGTAGATGAGGTGCTGGCCGATCCGTCGGATGCGCTCGGTGCGGGCCGCCAGGACGAACTGCTGGTTCAGGTGCTCCTGCAGGCTCTCGCTGCGGGCGGGCGTGTTCTGCATCGCCTCGAGCTTTTTGTCCTTGAGGGGGTCGTCCCCGCCGGTCCGGGTCGGGGAGAACTCCTTCCATTCGCGCTCGAGCTGCTCGAGGAGGTTGAGGTTTTCGTCGAGCCCGCGGTCCCGCTCCGCCTCGGCCTCCGCCGTCTCCTCCGCGCTCAGCTCTTGCACCGATTCCCGTTCCACGTGATCGTCCGCCTCGGGCTTCTCCTCCGCGGGCGAGGCGTCTTCGGCCTTGTCCCCCTCCTTGACCGGGTCGAGCTTGGGGTCGACTTCGCTCTCGAGCTCGAGGGTCGGGTTGTCCTCCAGCTCCTGCTTGATGAGCTCCTGGAGGTCCAGCATCGGAAGCTGGAGGATCTCGATGGACTGGATGATTTGCGGCGCCAGCTTCAGCCGCATCTCTTGGCGATGCTGGAGGCCGAGTTCCATCTTCATGCCGAACTCCTCACAAGTCCCGGCGCCCGTCGAGGGCGTCGGCCAGGATGGCGCGACTCGCGTATTCCAGGGTGCTCCCGGAGGGGATGCCCTTCGCGATCCGCGTGGTCCGGACGCCGAGCGGAGCCAGGCTCCGCTGGAGATAGAGGGCGGTGCCGTCCCCCTCGAGATTGGGGTTCGTGGCCAGGATCACCTCGCGGACGCCCCCGGCGCGTACGCGCTCGAGGAGCCGCCCGACGGTCAGGTGCTCGGGGCCGACGCCTTCGAGGGGCGCGATCCGCCCCTGCAGCACGTGGTAGAGTCCGCGGTAGCTGCCGACCTTCTCCAGGGCCCACATGTCGTTCGGCTGCTCCACGACGCAGAGGAGGTCCCGCTGCCGGCCCGGGTCCTCGCAGATCGCGCAGACCTCCAGGTCGGTCAAGGTCGCGCAAACCGAGCACGCCCGCACGCGGGCCTTGACCGCGCGGATAGCGTCCGCCAGGGCCAGCGCCTCCGCGTCGGGCACGCGCAGGAGGTGGAAGGCCATCCGCTCCGCGGTCCGCTCCCCCACGCCGGGGAGACGGCCCAGCTCGTCGATCAACCGCACGAGAGTGTCGGGATACGCGCCCATTCGCTACCGCCAAGGAAGGAAACCGCGAATTACGCCGATTTCGCCAATTGTTTTTTTTGAGACTCGCGATCCAAACCCGGAGGCGGGAGTCGTCGCCGTACGACGCGCGTTCCGCCTCGAACGAGGCTGGAAGTCGAACTTCCGGAGCGGGAGGACGCCTCGAGGCCGCTCCCTGACGGTCGCGGTTCCGTGGCCCTCCATGAATTCGCGCAATTCGCGGTCTACATGCCGAAGCCGGGGAGCGGCATGCCGCCGGTCACTTTGGCCAGCTCGGCGTCGGCCAGCTCTTTCGCCTTTTTCATCCCCTGCTGGACCGCGAGGAGCACGAGGTCTTCGAGCATGGAAACGTCGTCCTTCGAAACGATGTCCGGCGAGATCCGGATGGAGACGACCTCCTGCGCGCCGTTCACCTGGACCTTCACCATCCCGGAGCCCGCGTCGGCCTCGACCACGCGCTCCTTCAGCTCTTCCTGGACCTTTGAGACGTTTTTCTGCAGGTCCTGGGCCTGTTTCATCAGCTTGCCCATGTCGAACCCGCCCATGTTCCGGGCCATGTTTCAATCCTCCACGTTGAGGACGCGGGCATCGAAGAGTTTCTCGGCCTTGAGCACGATCGGGTCCCGGCGCGCCTCCTGGATCCGTTCGTTGCGGTTCCGGCCGGCGGCGGTTCCCTCCGGGGCGGGCTCGGAGCGGTCGCGCGGGTCGCCGCCGCTTCCCGCCGGCGGAGGCAGGGATCCTCCGGCCTCGGCGCCGCCGGTCGCCGGGCCGTCCGGAAGGCGCTCCGGGTCCGGGGGCTCCCCGTCCGGATCCCGCGGGGCCACGAGCGGCGTCACCGGCGTGTCCGAGAGCGCGAGCTTCACCGCCAGGCGACGCCCCACGACCGCGGCGACCGCGTTTTCCACGACCGCCATCCGGTCCGGCCCCTCGAGGCCGCTCATGTGAAAGGTGTGGGCCTTGTCGAACGCGATCGTCAGGTGCAGGCCGGAGAGCTGTCGAGGCTCCCCCTCGCGCAGCAGCGCCTGCACCGGTTTCTTCTCGGCCCCGGCCCGTTCGAGGATGCGCCCCCAGTTCTTGCGGACGAGCTCCAGGTCCACGGGACCCGCGGGGTTTTCCGCGGCGACGGGGGACGCGCTCGGCGGGGCGGGCGCGGGGGACGGCTTCGCGGTCGCAGGCGGCGGGGGCGAAGCGGGCCTGAGGGGCGCAGGCGGCGGCGGTGCACTCTCCCGGACGGCCCTCGCGGGGGCGGCAGCCGCGGCTGGTGCGGCAGGTGCGGGAGCGGGGGACGGCGGAGCCGGCCGTGGGGACTCGGTCGCCACGCGTGGCGCCGGGGCCGCGGTCGCGGGGTCAACCGCGGCGCCGGGCGCCTCGGCCCGCGCGAGCCGGTCCACGAGGTCGGCCACCGTCTGCAGGTCGCGGAGCCGCGCGAGCTTGACGAGCGTGATTTCGAGGAGGAGCCGGGCGTTCGCGACATCCCGCAGCCGGCGGCGCGCATCGGCGAGGACCTGCGCGAAGGCGAGGAGCCGATCGACGGGGAAGAGCTTGGCCTGCTCCGCGAATTTCGCCCGCAGGTCGTCCGGCGCGTCGACCAGCGGCGAGGCGGGACCGCAGGCCTGGACCACGAGGAGCTGCCGGCAGTGGTCGGCGAGCTGTTCGAGGAAGAGGCCCTGGTCGTGCCCCTCGGCGACGAGCGCGTCGACCGTTTCGAAGAGCGTGCGGAGGTCCTGCCGCTCGACGGCGTCGAGAACGGCGGTGAGTCGCTCGCCGGGCAGAGCGCCGACGACGCGGTCGACGTCCGCACGGGCGATGGCGTCCGCGCCCGAGGCGGCGATGACCTGGTCGAGGAGGGACTGGGCGTCGCGCATGGAGCCGCGCCCGGCGCGGGCCACGGCGCGGAGGACGTCCTCGGCGGCCTTGACCTTTTCGCGGGCGCAGACCTGGCCGAGGCGGCGCACGATGTCGTCGGTGGTGATCCTCCGGAACTCGAACGGCTGGCAGCGGGAGCGAATCGTTTCCGGCAGCCGGTTGGCCTCGGTGGTCGCGAAAATAAAAGCGGCGTGGGGCGGGGGCTCTTCGAGGGTCTTCAGGAAGGCGTTCCAGGCCGCCTTGGAGAGCATGTGGGCCTCGTCGACGATGTAGATCTTGCGACGGGACCGGAGCGGGAGGTACTGGATGCTCTCCCGGAGGCCGCGGACGTCGTCGACGCCGGTGTTGGAGGCGGCGTCGATCTCGATCACGTCCGGGGAGGAGCCGTCGGTGATTTCGCGGCAGGAGGCGCAGTCGCCGCAAGGCTCGCCGGTGGGGCCGCGGGCGCAGTTGAGCGCCTTGGCCAGGATGCGCGCCATGGAGGTCTTGCCGACCCCGCGCGTGCCCGTGAAGATGTAGGCGTGTGCTACGCGGTTCTCGGAAATGGCGTTCGTGAGGGTGGTGGCGACATGCTCCTGCCCCACGACCTCTTCAAAGGTCTGGGGGCGGTAGCGCCGGGCGATCACCTGATAGGACGGGTCGTTCGCCATGTCGGTCCCTCTGGGCGGGAAACCGGCGCCGCGCTCGGCGCCGGGGCGTGTATACGCCGCGCACCCTCCGTCGAACATTCCCTCTGCGAACTGCCGGCGCAGCCGGCTCCGACCCGGCAAACCCGCGGCACATGGAAAGGGCGATCTCCGTTGCTACCTTCCGGTCCTGGCGGGGTGGATAACCCATCCATTGCACGGGGCCAGATCTTCAACGCCACTTACGACGACAGAAGAACAGAAGAACTGCCCTCGGGAGGGGATTCGACCCTGCTGGAGCGGGTTGCAGGTCGTCCCCTTGCGGAGACTCAGGGCACCGCTACCTCCCCGTCTAGCGCGGCATTTTTTTTGATCCTACAGAGCGAAAAAAAAGACGGCATTCCGCGGGCGTGGCGGAGAGGGAGGGATTTGAACCCTCGGTAGAGGTTTGTGCCCCTACACGCGATTTCCAGTCGCGCCCTTTCGGCCGCTCAGGCACCTCTCCGGGCCAGGGCACGGAAGGCGAACGCGGCCGCTCGCCGCATTCGCCGCAGTTTGAGAATCGTGAGTGGCGGAGAGGGTGGGATTCGAACCCACGTGCCCCTTTCGAGGCAACCCGCTTTCGAGGCGGGCCCGTTACAACCGCTTCGGTACCTCTCCGCGTTCCGATCCCCGCCGGGACCGGAAGAAATCCCGCAAGAGGGACGCGGCCTCGGCCTCGCACACGCCGGTTTCCACGTCGAGGCGGTGGTTGAGCCGAGGGTCGCGCACGATGTCGAACAGGGAGCCGCAGGCGCCGGCCTTCGGGTCGGCCGTCGCGAAGACCAACCGGTCCACGCGCGCCAGGACCAACGCCCCGGCGCACATCGCGCAGGGCTCGAGCGTCGCATAGAGCGTCGCTCCCGTGAGCCGCCAGTTGTCAAGCGCCGACGCCGCCTGGGTCAACGCGACCATCTCCGCGTGCGCCGTCGGATCCTTCAGCCGTTCCCGCTGGTTGTGCGCGCGGCCGATGATCTCCCCGCCATGCACCACGACCGCACCGACCGGGACTTCCCCCTCCTCCAGGGCCTTCCGGGCCTCCCGGAGGGCCTCCTCCATGAAGAACTCGTTCCCCCGGTCGAGCATGAGTATGGTGCGCCCGGCAAGATTCGAACTTGCAACCTACGGCTTCGTAGGCCGGCGCTCTATCCAGTTGAGCTACGGGCGCGGGGTTGCAGATCGCTCAGAAGTATACCCCCCTACCCTCCGCTTGTCAAGGGAAAGCGCCTCGATGCGAGCCCTTACAGGCACCGAATTTGCGCTCCGGAGGCGCGTAGCTCACAAGGATCGGGGCAGAGCCAACGCGCAACTGCATCGCCGGAGCGGTCGGGGGCGCGGGCGGTCGTTCGAAGAGAAGAGAAAAGTGCAAGTCCTACAAAACCCTTTTCCATATCGACTTACAAGGAGAACCAATGCACGGAAAGCCGCTCGCCTGCGCCGCCATCCTGCTCCTGGCCGCCGGCTGGGCCTGGTCGCAACCAAGACAGCCCGGGACCGTGCAGCTCGGCCCGGGCGCAAGCCTGGGTGGACGAAGACTGTTTCCGCCCGATAATCTCTGGAATCGGGAGATCGCTCGCGAACCCGTCGATCCGGCCTCGGACACGCTCATTGCGAGCATCGGCGCGGACGAGGGCCTCCACCCCGACTTCGGGGTGTGGGACCGGAAGACCTACGGCATCCCCTATGTCGTAGTCCCGGGGACGCAGCCCAGGGTGCCCGTCGCCTTCGAATACAAGGACGAAAGCGATCCCGGCCCCTACCCCATCCCGCCGGACGCCCCGATCGAAGGCGGGTCCGACGCCAAGGGAGACCGCCATGTGCTGGTTCTCGATCGGGACGCGTGGACGCTCTACGAGCTCTGGTCGGCGCATCCGGTCGAGGGTGGTCGGTCCTGGCGTGCAGGCTCCGGCGCGATCTTCGACCTGAAGACCAACAGGGAAAGACCGGCAGGCTGGACCTCGGCCGACGCCGCCGGCCTCCCGATTTTGCCCGGCCTCGTCCGGTACGACGAAGTGGTGGAACAGCAGGCGATCCGCCACGCCGTCCGCTTCACTTGCGAGCGCAGCCGCCGCGCCTACGTCCCCCCCGCCCGCCACTTCGCCAGCCGCCTCACCGATGCCAACCTGCCCCCCATGGGGATGCGCGTCCGCCTGAAGGCGGCCTTCGATGTTTCCCGCTTTCCGCCCACCGCGCAGGTGATCCTCGTCGCCCTCAAGGCCTACGGCATGATCCTGGCGGACAACGGGTCGGACTGGTTCGTGAGCGGCGTGCCCGACCCCCGCTGGAAAAACGACGAACTGGACACCTTGAAACGGCTCAAAGGGCGCGACTTCGTTTGGATCCTTCACTTCGCTCCGCGCTGCGGCGCTCCGCTTCGCTCAGAGCCTGCCCTGAGCCGGGCCGAAGGGATGACAAGCGCATCGAACGGGTTCCCTGAAAGCTCTACCTGACGGGAGCCAGCCGACCTCCACGGAGCGCCCGGCGAACTAGCAGAATGCGCGTAGGCGGGACACTAGTGAAACGGAGCATCCGATGCCGAGTGAGGGAAGGGCGAGCTTCCCCCTGTTCTTTTCGGATGGCCACGAGCCCTTGTGGAGCAGGGCTTCCGCCCTGCACCGACGGGGCGACCCGCTCGTATCTCACCGAGCCCGTTGGGTGCGGGGATGGCTCCGGGAGAAATTGGGGAGGTGGTTCCGACAGTCCGCGCGCGAGCGGGTGCAGGGCGGCTCCGCCCACCGAAGCGCCGCGCGCGCGGAGGCGGAGGCCCCGCACCACAATGTGGCCTCACGCTGCATGGCCTGGTGAACAGGCAGCTTGCGGGCAGATACCCGGACGGACGGGGCAGCCACCCTGAGAGGGCTGCGCCGAAGGCCTACGGGTGTTGCGCCGACGTGCTTCGAATGGTGATGTCCGGAGCGCCGGTGCAAGTCGCGTTCGAGAAGTGCGACTGGACGAGCTGCCCATTGACCTGGGTGTGCTGGACGCAATGACCGTCGCCGTCCGCGTGGAGCTGGAGGTCCGCGGCCCCGCCGCCCGGATGCCGGACCCAGGTCTGCTGTCCCAGGTTGTTGGTCGTCACGGTCACGAAGGCGCCGTTCCCGTCGCGGACAAAATTGGACGTGACCGAGCCGGACGACACGACCGTCGGAGTGAGGAAGAACGGGAAGCCGAAGCCGGAACCATAGGGGTCGGAGAACCTGCGCGAGCGCCGCAGCTCCTCCTGGTAGGCGATGGCTGCGTACTGCGACTCCAGGGCGCGCATACGGGCCTCGGCGATGGCCTCCGCGCGCTCAGCGGCCTTGCGCTCCGCCTCCGCGCGAGCCTCCTCGGCCCGGGCGCGCGCCTCCAGCGACTTCTGCTGTGCGAGCGCTTGCCGAAGACCGGCCTCTTCCTTGCTGACCCACTCCCCTTCGTACTTCACGAAGCCGCGGGCCCGCCGCGAGTCGTCCTCGGAAAGCCACCGGCCGTCCGCTCCCCGCTCAAAGCCCAGCCTCGCCCGCGCGCCCGCGTGGTCCGGATCGATGACCAGCGCGTGCTGGAAGGCCTTCTTGGCCTGGACCGGGAGGTCCGCCTGCTCCGCCCACACCCCCAACTCGAACAGGGCCTGTGCGTCGCCCGAGCGAAGCGCCGCCTCGCGTTGGCGGAATTCGCGGAGCGGGGTGCGTGAGGGAATGACCTGCGCCACGTCCCGACGCGGTACGGTGACTCGCCCCAGCGTGAGCTCCACGGTGACTTCGTCGCCGGCCTGCGTGACGATCCCCTCGAGGGAGCCGCCGCTCCGCAGCACGACGATGTCCGCCCCGGCCGGCAGGGCCATGGCCAGAAGAAGCGTAGCCGCCGCCAAGCTCAAGCGCCCGCGCATATGTGCCTCCCATCGGGGCAGGACTGCCCCGCGTCAACCATCGAAACCGGACCCCCCGTGTGCGGACCCCTTCAGTTTACTCCTCCCCCGGC
Source organism: Planctomycetota bacterium (assembly GCA_016197205.1). Taxonomy (GTDB): domain Bacteria; phylum Planctomycetota; class MHYJ01; order WSZJ01; family JACPWG01; genus JACPWG01. The sequence continues at coordinate 35,146 of JACPWG010000054.1, read as the reverse complement.
GAAGAATGCAATGGAGAAATTTGGGCCTGGTTCAAATCGGGCGGCGCATGGGCCACACGGATCGACGTCTCGCCCCCTTCCCGTTGAACGAGCAAGTCATTTTCTTACGGGCCCTTAGTACCGCCCCACGCAATCGGCTGACCAATTTTCTCGGCGATTTTGGCCGCCCGCGTCGTTGCGCTCGCTCGCCGTAGTGCTCCGTTACTACGCCTCGCTCGCGCGCCTAGAGGGCTGCCAAACTTGCCTTCGCCTATGGGTCACCGACTTCCGTGGAGCGGTACTTCGTGAACACCTACCTTTTTTTTCCGGCTCCCTACGGAGGGCGGACCCTCGCCTTCACATGCCGCCCACGACTTCGAGGGCTTCCTCCGCCGCGCGTCGGGTTTCGGGATCCGGGTCGGCCAGGCAGCGTTCGAGGGCGGGGAGCGCGGGCCGCGCGTCCGGCCCGATCTTTTCCAGGGACTCCGCGGCGATGCGCCGGACGACGGGGTCGGGTTCGGCGAGCGCCGACGCCAGGGCGGCCACCGCGGGGACGGCGATCCCGGCGAGCGCGCGTCCGGTCCCCGCGCGGAGGGCCGGCGCGGCGCCACGATCGCGAAGGACCTCGAGCAGCCCCCCCACCGCGTCCTCCGCCTCGGGCCCCATTTCGCCCAGGGCGGCCGCCGCGGCCCTGCGGACGTCGGGGTCGTCCTGACGATCGCGAAGGGTTTCGAGCAGGGCGTCGCGGGCGCGCGCGCCATCGACGTTTCTCATGCCGAGCGCCCACGCGGCCCAGAAGCGGACGTTCGGCTCCTGACGTCGATCCCTGAGCGTCCTCGCAAGCGCGGGCAGCGCGGCGGCGCCTTGCCCGCGGAGCGCGAGGCTGACCCTCGCTTGCACGTGCACGTCGGCGTCTTGAAGTGCGCCGAGGAGAACGGGCACGATGCGCGCGGACTCCGAACTGCTCCGGGCAAGGCCCTCGGCGGCGGCCTGCCGGACGTTCCAGTCCGGGTCCCACAGCGCGGCGAGCAGGGCGTCCGCGGACGGTGCATCGAGGGGACAACAGACGGAGAGGCCTTCGGCGGCCGACTGGCGCACGTCCCAATCGGCGTCGCGCAGCGCGAGGCGCAGGGCCGGACCCGCGCTGCCGGGCTCGGGCCGCACCTTCACGAGCGCGCGGGCCACCGTACGGCGGACCGCTACTTCGGGATCCGTGAGGGCGGCGAGCAGGGCCGGACCCACCCCCCGCGCCGCAGCTCCGAATCGGGCCAACGCACGCGCCGCCGCCTGCCGGACCCGCGCTTCGGGGTCCGAGAGGGCCGCTCCGAGGGCCTCCGCCGGCGGGACCTCCCCCACTGGCCCGATGCGCCCAAGCGCGGAGGCCGCGGCCTGGCGAACGCGCCCCTCAGGGTCGTGAAGGGCCGCGAGCAGCGCGGGAACAGCCTTCCCTGCCCGCGTGCCGAGCAGCCCGAGGGCGGACGCCGCGGCGTGGCGGGTGTCCGGGTCGCGGTCCGCGAGCTCCGCGGTCCATCGTGCGGCGGCCTCCGCCGCATCCACGTCCGGGTCCGCGCCGGCGGGCCCGTCGTCACCGGCCGCGCGGAGAGCGAGGGCGAGCACGAGAGCGAGAGCGATCGTCAGGTTTCCCTTTCCCATGGCTGGTCCCCTCGCCGGAGGCTGCGGATCGCGGCGCCCCTAGTGGCCCGTCGACGAAGTCCAGGCACGATGCCTGGGGGCGCGGGCCTCCGGCCCGCGCGAACGGCCGCATGGGTTACAACCCGCCGTGACAGAGTTGACGACTTCGTCCGAAGTTCGCCAACGGGCCACGAGCGGTTGGGCTTGAGCCGCCGAACCGTTCCCACGTTCGTTCCGGCCATTCTACTCCGCGAAGGGCCTTCGCCGCAACCCGGGATTGACGGACGTGGCGTCCAGTGATATAAGGGGGCGAGCGGTTCCCGGAGGCTCCTCCCTCCCACGTTTCCCGGTCGGCCGCGCCCTGGAGGGTCGACAGGACCGCGTTGCGCGACATCCGCTGCAATTTCCTGGAAGCATGTGCGCGAATGCGGGCATGGTTCAAACGTGGGTTACCGCCGGCCGCCGGCCGTAGGGGCGCCCCTTGTGGGCGCCCACGACCGGCCGCAAGCCGTTGGAGTGCGCGGTGTCGCCAACAGGGCGGGCACAAGGCCCCCCCCCTACGCCCGGACACGAATGCGTGTCACCGACATGCTGCCCGATTTGAACCGTGCCCGAATGCGCAAGGGATCCTGGGCAACCGCCACCTTCTCCTCCGGCAGGGGAGGAGGTCGGGCCCTCGCTTGCCGAAGCGGCCCACGGCACGCGATGGCGGCATGAGGGTCGCCGCGGGCGTCGCGCCCGTTTCTGAATTTCGTCGCGGCTCGGTTGCGTCTGGCCAGCGGCAAAACAGGGCGTAGCCGATATCGGGGTTTACGATGGCGAGCCGGCCAAAAGCTCTGGTCGTGGACGACGAGGACGGCGTGAGGGGTCTGCTGGAGTCGCTCCTGTCGGACCTGGGCGCGGACGTTGTCGTCGCCGCCGACGGCGTGGAAGCGATCGAGCGACTGAAGACGGAGCCGTTTGGGATCGTCATCGCCGACCTCCTCATGCCTCGCGCGGATGGAATCGCCGTGGCAAGATCGGCGAGGACCCTCTACCCCAAAGCCCTGGTCCTGATGATGTCGGCGGCGTGGACGCCGGATGCTCGCGCCGCCGCGAAGGAAGTCCCCTGCGATGGGACGTTCACCAAGCCCTTCACGATCGACGAGGTGGTGAGGGCGGTCGAACCCTACCTGAGTGCCACGGCCTGACGATCCCCGTGGGGCTTTTCTCCGGGCTCGCGGCGGCGAGACGCCCGCTCCCTCCGAAGTCGCGCACGAGAGCCCCTCACGCGATCGCACCGCACTCCGGAATCGACGGAACGCGCCGTCTCGCTGCGAGGACGTTGATGGGACGATCGAGAGTCCAGCCGGAGCGGCGTCCCGCTCGTCACACCTCCTCCCCCCGAACGGCGCTCACCCTCGGCGTCGTCCTGGGCCTGGTCGCACTGGCGGCCCTGCGCGGCGTCCTCACGCCGCGCACGACCTCGACGCCGCCCCCTTCCGCGGCGCCCGGCGGCGGGTCGGCGGAGAGCGCCGCCGAGGCACCCCCGGCGCCGGGGACCCGTCCCTCGCTCCGAGGAAACGACGCCGAGCCGGCCCACCTCCCGGCTCCCGACGCCGGACACCCGGCCCCTGCGCCCGCGGCCGTTGCCGTCCCGCCGGCGGGCTCGTCCACCGCGTCGCCGGATCGAGCGTCTTCGGCAGCTTCGGCCGCGCCGCTCCAGCCGCCCTCGGATCTCGAAAAGCTGCAACACGAAGCCTTCAAGAGCACGGTCGACGGCGACTCCTTCCGGCTCAAGTCCGGCCACCAAGTGCGGATGCTCGGCGTCGACGCGCCGGAGCATGACGAGCCGCTCTTCGCCGACGCGCGCGCCCTCGCGAAGTCCCTGCTCGAGAAGGGCGAGCTGTACCTGGAGTTCGACAGCGAGCGCGAGGACACCTACCATCGGCTGCTCGCGTATGCGTGGGTCGTCCCCTCGAAGGGAGAGCCGCCTCGCCTGGTGCAGGCCGAGCTGCTCAGGAACGGGATGGTCCGCTTCTACGGCCATCACCAAAACGCCTTGCACTTTCGAGAGCTCCTCGCCGCCCAGCAGGAGGCGCGGGCGGCGAAGAGAGGGATCTGGGCGCTGCCCCCGCCGGACCCCGCGCCGTTCTACCTGAGCAGCCGGACCTCCGAGCGGTTTCACCGACCCGACTGCGAGCACGTCCCGCAGCTCCCCGCCGGCCACCGAGTTCGTTTCGACACGCGGGATCGAGCCCTGGACGCCGGAAAGAGTCGGTGTCGCACGTGCAAACCGTGAAGGACGGGGCCCGGAGGCCGGCGCGCACCGCCGCCCGGACGCGCCGCGCTGGGAGTCTTTGACAGGCACGCGGCCCGTTTGCTACAGTGGCGGCGCGGCCGTGCAACCGCCGGGCGACAGCGGAACCACGGCGAAGCGAGTCCCCAGAAAACGAACGCTCCCTACCTGACCCTACGGAGCCACCCTTCCTTCGCGGAGTCTTGCAGCATGGCGGTGGATAGCCGATCAGCGGTCGTCGAGTTCCTCCGCGCCCTCAACAAGGCCATCCGCGGACAACGGATGTACTCCGCCAACCACCCCCAGGTGCAAAAGGATCTCAACGCGGCCTTTAGCAGCATGACCTCCATCGTCGCGAAGGACCCCAACCTGGTCCTCTCCGCCCACGAAGGCGTGCTGGTCGTCCAGGGGAAGGCGGTGATGGACACGTCCCTCGCCACGAAGTCCTTCCTCGACATGATCAAAAACAAGAACATCTCCAGCATCACCTTCCAGGGCAACCTGAACTTCACGGAGTTCCTCTCCCTCACCGGCCTCCTCTTGATGAAGCCGGATGAGGCGATCAAGAACAACCGGCTCGATCCCGCCCTGATCAACACCTACCAGACGCTCAAGATCCAGGAGATCGGGTTCGAGGGCCAGGAGAACGCCGGCGGGGCGGCGGGCATCTCGCGCGAAGAAGTGCTGAAGCTGCTCGAGGAGTCGCTCAAGACCACGATGAAGGAGGCCGTCGCGGCCTCGCCGGGGGACGTGCCGGCCGCGATGGAAAAGGCGGTCCAGTTCTTCAAGGACATGCTCCCCACCCTTGACAATCCGAACGTCTCCCCCGAGGAGTTGAAACAGAAGCTCTCCATTTCCTTCCGGTCCATGGCGGAGGGGGCCCTCCAGCCCCTCGGCGTCACCGGCGCGCAACAGAACATCCAGGAGCTGGTCGTCAACCTCCCGCCGAAGGTCCAGGAACAGATCTTCGGGCGCAGCTACGCCATCCCCGCGGAAGTGGATCCCGCGTCGGTCCTGCAACGCCTCTCGCCCCGGTTCCGCGGCAACCTCCTCTCGAACGAGCTGAACGGCGGCACGCCCTCCCAGGACGACCTGAAAAAAATGCTCCAGGACCTCGCCCCTTCGCCGGTCGACATGATGAACATGATGCCGACCCTTGCCGGGGGGCTCCAGGGGACCAGCGAGGAGATCACGAACAAGACCCAGGCCCTCCTCGAACCCGTCGCCCTGCAAAGCACGGCCGACCTCGACCTGGAGTCGGCCCGCGACAACATGCGGCGACTCGCCACCCTCCTCCCCCCGGAAGCCCAGGAGGCAATGTTCGGCGCCGTCGTCGACGATCCCGACAAGATCGATCCGGACGCCTTCGTCTCGCGCCTCACGCCGGAGTTCCGGGCCACCCTCATCCAGAACGAGCTGAAGCTCGGGAAGATCGACCCCGTCAAGCTCAAGGAGGCGTTCGGGAAGTACACGACGAACCCCGAGGACATCGTGAGCATGGTGGACGTGATCGCCCAGTCGATCGCTCGGCTCACGCCGGACCTTACGGAACGCCAGGACCGGATGGCGACCCTCTTCAAGCTGCTGCCGATGCCGGAGGGGCAGACCGCCGCGAAGAAGCCCGGCGGCACCGTCATCATCGTCGACACGGACCAGGCCGCGACCCAGTCCTACAGTCAGGCCCTCGGCCCCGAGTACAAGATCTTCGCGTTCACGGACGGCAAGGTGGCCTTCGACGCCATCCGCGCGACCAAGACCCTGGACTGCGTCATCACTTCGATTCGTCTCCCCGGGATGAGCGGCCTCGACATCCTCGCGGGCTTGAAGAAGGAGGGACGCGACATCCCCGTGGTCGTCACGGCCGCGAATTCGAATTTCGCCGAGGCCTTCGAGATCTCCTCCTACCCCAAGAAACACTTCCTGGTCAAGCCAGTGGACGGCGCGCGGATCCGGCACGCGGTCGAGGACCTGAAGCCCGCCATCGAGGCCGTGCCGCCCCCGCAGACCGTCGAAGAGGCCGAGAAGTTCGTCGAGGAGGAAAAGGAGAAGCTCAAGGGCGAGCTCACCTCCGTGACGCAGGACGAGATGAAGAAGGCGAAGGAGATCCAGCAGAGGCTCATTCCCCAGGAGCTGCCCCAGATCCCGGGGTACGACCTCGGGGTCTACTACCAGGCCGCGCTCGAAGTCAGCGGTGACTACTTCGACATGGTGCAGCTCGACGACCACCGCTTTGGCTTCATCGTCGGCGACGTCTCCGGCAAGAGCATCTCCGGCGCCATGATCATGGTCATGGCCAGAAGCGTGTTCCGCATGCTCTCCGGCATGTGCCCCACCGCGCGCGACACCGTGGTCCAGATGAACAAGCCGATCCAACGCGACATCAAGCGCGGCCTCTTCTTCTCCTGCTGCTACGGCATCCTGGACACGCGGACCCACCGCGTGACCATCGCGAACGCGGGACAGAATCCGCCCGTGCTCTACAGCGCGGCCGACGGCTTCTGCTCGCTCCTCGACATCAGCGGCATGCCGCTCGGCCTTTCCGCGGGGCCCGCGTTCGAGCGGGCCATCAAGGAACAGGTGATGGACCTGCAGCCGGGCGACCGCCTCATCTTCTACACGGACGGCGTGCCGGAGGCGATGAACGACAAGGAAGAGGAATGGACCGAAAAAAAGATGCTCAAGGTGGTGAACCTGAACCATGAAAAGTCGTCGGACGACGTGGTGCGCGCGCTGGTCGCCGGGATCGAGGCCCACCGGGGAGAGGCCCACCAGAGCGACGACATCACGATCTTGAGCCTCCATTTCCTCCCCCGCCAGGGGGACGTCGTGCCGAAGTCCGTCTTCGAACAGCTCGCGGACATGGAGGCCGCGGGGACGCTGCCCAAGGGTGTCAAGCCGCTCGGCAGCCCGCTCGAGGCCGCCTCCGCGCAGGGGGTGCCCGCCGACAACGCCCCTGCCATGCAGGCCCCCGCTCCGCCTGCACCCGCGCCCATGACCGCGGGCGTCGAAGGGGAAATCGTTGGGCTGGAGGAAACGGGGGCGCCGGACGCGGAGGACGACTTCTTCCAAGAGTTGCGGGTCAGCGGGGCGGGTGCGGGGGCCGGCCCGACGGCGCCCTCCGACCTCCAACCGCCCAGTCCGGCCGAGGCTTCGAGCCTGACGCCCTCCATGGCCGCGCCCACCGGCCCTGAGGGCATGAGCCTGGACAGCGTCGAGCCGGGGAACACGGGTGGGGAGCTGGACATTGACGTTGATTTCCTGAACGAGATGACCGTCACCCCCGGCACCAGCACTCCACCCGCGCCCCCGAGCAAACTCCCGACCGCCCCCGCCCCCGCCCCCGCCCCCGCCCCCGCCCCGGCACCTGCACCGACCGAGGCGCATGCGGAAGAGCCCGCGGTCGCCGCGCCCTCCCCTGAAGAGATCGCTGAGAAGCGGCGCAAGATCCTCGCGATGGCCCGAAATCGGGGCGCCGCGCCGGCCTCCCCCGCAAGCCCGCCTGCCGCTCCGCCCCCCGCTCCCCCTCCGGTCGTGCCCGCCGCCACGCAGCAGCCACCGGCGGCTGCCGCGGCTGCGCCCACGCGGTCGGCGGCTACCCGGCAGGTCCCCCCCGCTCCGCCCGCGCCCGCTGTCGCCCCCGCGCCCCCGCCTGCGCCTGCTCCGGCGGTCGCGCCTCCCGCGGGACTCGTCATCCCGCCGTGGCTCGCGGCCTCGGTGCAGGACCCGCTGAGATCCATCCCGCCGCCGCCGATCCAGTCGCGTCCGACCGAGTTGCTCCGCGCCGCCGTCAAGGACGCGGCCGACCGGGAGGAGGCGGCGCGTGCCGCGGAGGCGAGGGCGCAAGAGGCGAAGTTCCAGGCAGCCGGGAACTGGGCCGCGGAGGGCCAGGAGGCGCAGGGTTGGTCCGAGGCGCCCCTCCCCGCCCCATCCCAACCGCCGGCGGACGACTCCTGGGGACAGCGGCCCGAGCCCCTCCCCGAGGACCCGATGGCCGCGGGAGACCCCGGCGAGCCCGCCTACCCGCCCATGCCTCCGGAAGTCCAGCCCGCGGGCTGGTCGCAGGAGCAACAGCAGCCGCCCGGCTACGGAGCGTGGGGCGTGCCGGCGCAGGGTGCGCCCGCCGGCTATGCGCCGGAGGCCTACTCCCAACCCGCAGATGCCTCGCAGGCCTACCCCGGCTCAGCCTATCCACCGGAGGCCTACCCGCCCGGCGCGTCGGAGCCGGGCGCGACAAGCTGGCCGGCCGGAGAGCAGGGCGCCGCGGGCCCGCCGCCCGGGGATGCCTACTGGGGTGGCGCGGCGCCGGCCCCCGGCCCGGCGCAGGATCCGGCCGGCGGCTATCCCGTTCAGCCCCCCTACGATCCGAATTCCTGGGGCGCACAGTCGCCCGGCGTCGCCGCTTGGGATCGGCCCGCCACGCCCGCCGAACCACCCCCCGCCGACGCGGGCCCATGGGCCGGGCAGGACCCGAATGCCTGGCCACCCCCACCGGTCCCGGGGACCCCTCCCCCTGCGGACGCCTGGGGCGCCCCGCCCACGCCCGCCCCTGCGGATCCCTCCGCCGCCACCACGCCGCCGGAGGGGGAAGAGCGCTGGCAGAAGTTCCTCAAGCGCAAGCCCCGCGGAGGGGCACCGCTCGACATGTAGCGGGTCGCGCGGGCAGCTCATCGCGGGGGGCCGGAAGGGCCGCGCCTGCGGCGGGTGGACGATAACGGTCCCTCACGCCGTTTCCCCTCGCGGGCGACCACAAGGGGCGCCCCTACTTCTTTTTTTCGCCGCCCTCCGCGGCCTTCCGGAGCGCCCGGAGCCTGTCGGCGAGCGCCTCGCCTAGCCGCCGCCAGGAATCCGCCTGATCCCGGAAGAGGTCGCCGGCCCCGTAGTCCTTGTCCACGTGGAAGCGGCCACCGCTGGCCTCCGCGACCGCCTTCTCGACCGCCTCCCCTCGCTCAGGGTGGGCTTCGACGTAGCGCGCGAGCAGCTCCATCATCGTCCGCGGTCGGGAGCGGGCCATCGTGGAGAGCCATCGGCGCACGATGTCCTCGTCCTCCACCGCGCGCGCGACCGCGAGGAGCAGATAGGCCTGCGCCCCTTCGCACTTCCGGATCTCCTCGGCGGTCAGCGGACGAGTCTTCGCCTGGGGCCCCTGCCCCTCTCGCGTCTGCAGCAGCGTCGGGGGCAGGGCGCGGTTCGTGTAGAAAAACTCGCAGAACTCCGCCCAACCCTCCGAGTACGCGAAGAGCGGGTCCGTGACCTTGCCGTACCAGTGCCCTTCGGACGTCAGGAGGTCGCGCAGTCCCTCGGGCGCGCTCCCCGGGTACAAGGGCAGCGGGTAGGCGACCGACATGAGCGCGTGTCCCGCTTCGTGGCAGAGCACCCCCAGCCCCTCCTCCCCCTTCCCCGCCTCGATGGCCTTGAGCGAGGAGCCCGAAAGGGTCACGACGGGCGCGATGCGGAACTGGGTATCGCTCTCGCCCGACGGCAGCGGCGTGTGCAGGAGGAAGCCTTGGCGCACGCAGTAGGTCGTGCCCACGAAGCCGCGGGCGAGCGCCACGTAGAGGGGGAGGGCCACGAGTCCGCGGGAGCGCCGGTGGGAGCGGTAGTCACGGACCTCGCGAGCGAGCGGCGCGAAACCAAGGATGCGCTCCGAGACCTGCGCGTCCTGGTCCGGGCCGAGCGTTTCGAACTCCAACGCGACCTGGTGGTCATATCCGATCGTCGTGGTAGGCCGGACAAAGATGACGTCCCGGCCGCGCCGGAGGGGTTCCTCGGCGCCTGCGAGCGGCGCAAGCAGGGCGGCGGCGAAAAGCACGGCAAACCTCAAGGGGTTGGACCTCCTACTTGGAGCCCGTAAGGAGATACCTCCCTCGTCGGAGGGGCAGGGGAGCGACCCGAGTGCATTCTCAATGCAAGACCACGAAGGACCGTCACTGAGGGGGGCGAGTTTGGCTCGGCCGAAAAGCGCCTTTGTGGTCTTCGTGACTTCGAGTCTTTGTGGTTTCGTCGCCTGCGAATCTGGAGACGCTTTCAAGAAGTTCACCGGTAGGGGTTCAAGACTCAGACAAGGCTCAAAGTTCAATTCTCCATGACCTCCATCGAACGCAGCCCGGGCACGGAATCGCGGACTGCGAGCCTTGAGCCTTTTCCTGAAGAACTCCCTGCTTGCCGAACCGCGGGAGTTGGTTCTTGACGTGCCCTTGTCTTCGGGCGGGAAGATGCTATCATCGGGTCTCGATCCGCGCGTCCTGGGTCGTCCCATTCCAGGATGCATGGCCCGTTGACGAGCTTCGAACACGGTCGTAAACTCCGGCAGAGCGGGTCGCAGCCCCTGTGGCCGTTCGCGCGGGCCGGAGGCCCGCGCCCCCAGGCGTCGTGTCTGGACTTCGACAACAAGCCACTGGCGCCTGTCTATCCTAACGGTCTTTTTTTTACAGAACCGCGGCGACGCTCCTGACGTTCAATCCACGGAACGTCCTCTGCGTCTCTGCGCCTCTGCGTTTCGTCAACCCTGCCTGAGATTCCACCGTCCCTCGTCCCTGTCTCAAGTACTATCGACCGTCGTCGTCGCCGTCGCCGTCGTTGTCTTCGTCCTCGCCGTCCTCAACGTAGTTGTCGTCGCGGTGGCCGCGGTCGCCGCCCTCGCGGTGCCCGCGGCCCCCCGCTCGCTCCCTCCTCCATCCCTATGATTCCATCCCTCCGAGGTCCCTGTCAATGACGACTTCGCTCGTCGCCCGCCTCCTCGAGCGCCACCTCCTGTCCCCGGGGGACCGGATCGTCGCCGGCGTTTCCGGGGGCTCGGATTCCGTGGCCCTGCTGGGGCTGCTCTCCGCGGCTGCCTCTGCGCAGGGCTGGCAGCTCCACGTGGGCCATCTGGAGCACGGGCTGCGCGGGGAGGAAGGCCGCGCGGACGCGGCTTTCGTGGAAGACCTCGCGAAGAAACTGGGTGTCCCGTGCCGCGTGGAACGCGCGGACGTGGCGGCCCTTGCCGCGGAGCTCGGCGAGGGGCTCGAGTCGGCCGGCCGACAGGCGAGGTATCAGTTTCTCGCCAGGTTCGCGGAGGAGGTGGGCGCGACGAAGGTCGCGGTGGCGCACACGATGGACGACCAGGCGGAGACGGTCCTCCTGCGGATCTTCCGCGGCGCGGGCCTGCGCGGGCTGCGCGGCATCCTGCCTTCGCGGCCGGTCCTCGGGGGTTCGCCGGTCCTCCTGGTCCGGCCCCTGCTCGGCGCGCGGCGCGAGGAGTTGGCGGACTGGCTGGCGCGGCAAGGGTTGGAGCATCGGGAGGACGCGTCGAACGAGGACCCGCGCTTCATGAGGAACCGCGTGCGGGCGGAGGCGCTGCCCGGGCTGAAGCGGATCTTCGGCCGGGATCCCGCGCCGGGGCTGGCGCGGATCGCGGACACGGCGTGCCTGGCGTGGGACGCGGCGGAGGCACGCGCGAGAGAGTTCTGGGACGGGGCGGCCGCCGATCCCTCCGGCGACCTCGTGGCGGAGGAGGCGCGGCTGCGGCAGGTCCCTGAGGCCTTTCGGATCGCGGTCTGGATGGAGGGGATTCGCCGGCTGAAGGGGAACCTGGGCGGGATCGCCGCGGGCCACTACGACCGGCTGGAGAAGGCGTCGGCCCAGCCGGGTCCGTTCCGGCTGGACCTGCCCGCGCAGGTGCGCATCGAGTGGGAGCACGGTCGTTTTCGGCTGCGGCGCGGGCCGCGCGAAGAGTCGCCGGCGCAGGAGGCCGTGCCGCTCGCGGTGCCGGGCCGCGCGAACCTCGAAGGGATGCGGCTGTCGGTGACGGCGGAGGTGCGCGAGGCCGGGCTCTCGAACCTGGCGGGCAGCTTTCCGCTGAAGGGCCCGCACGAGGAGTACGTGGACGCGGACCGGGTGCGCGGCCGGCTCGTCGTCCGCCCGCGGCGGAGCGGGGACCGGTTCCAGCCGCTGGGTGCGCCGGGGCACAAAAACGTGAAGAAGTATTTGATCAACCGGAAAGTGCCGCGGTCCGAGCGTGCGAACTGCCTCCTGGTCGCGGACGACGAGGGTCCGGTCTGGGTGCTGGGCCATGCGATCGCGGAGCGAGTGAAGCTGACGGGGGAGACGCGGCGGGTCGTGCGCTTCGAGATCCTCCGCTGGGACTGATCAGGTAAACACCTTAGATGCGCCGAGGGAAGGGGCCCGATAAGATTTTCGGAATTCCCCTTGACACGTCTAGCTTCTTGGGTATAATCCCGCCCCATTCGTGGTCGGGTTCAATGGATTCTCGAGGAAAAGGAGGACGAATGAACAAGGGTGAATTGATCGAGATGGTCGCCAACGAGAGCAAGTCCCCGAAGTCCCAGGCCGAGCGCTGGGTGAATTCCACGCTCGAGGGGATCCAGAAGGGGCTGAAGAAGGACAAGAAGGTCCAGCTCGTCGGCTTCGGCACGTTCTCGATCAAGACGCGGAAGGCGCGCAAGGGCCGGAATCCGAAGACGGGCGAGGAGATCCAGATCAAGGCCACCAAGACCGTCGCCTTCAAGGTCGGCAAGGACTGGAAGACGAGCCTGTAGGCCCGCCTGTTGCCGCCTCCGCCACGCGCGCTCGCGAGGCCTCCGGCCTCCTGAGGACGCCTGGGAGGTGACATCCGTCGGCCACGACCCCCGGGGGAGCGACGCCACGCGCGTCGCTCCCCCGTTCTATTTTACAACAAGCCGAAGTGAAGCAAAAACCGATCTCTCCGTGCGTTGCCAGAGATCATCGCCGGTAGAGGACCGTGGACTCAGCGCACGGCCTCTGCGTCTCCGCGTCTCTGTGGTAAAGTCTCGCATTCGTCCCACGCAACCGGGTCGGATTTCAAATTGCAAAAAGTCAAATCTCAAATCTCAAATTTCGCCCGCGTCTAGCTGGGACGCGGAGCCATGATCCAGCCATTTGCCGCCGTCGGTCGAGCTTGGCCTCAGTTCGGGTTGTTGCTACTTTCGTCTCTCCTCGCCGAATTCCTTTCCGTCGCGGACCGGCCTTCGGCAGGAGGAGAGACTACCCGCCGAAGCTCCCGCGGAGGCCGGAGCGAAGGAGGGTCGGGCCTTGGGTTGCGGCCCCGCTGCCTCGGGTACGTGCCGCGTGGGCCCCGCGGTCGCCATGCCTAGGGTATTCACCCTAGGTCGTCCGGATTGCGCTTTCACCATCTTGACAGCCGCCTCCCTCGTCGCTATATTGACGCGCGCAACCGAAGGCGTTCGACGGACCCACGACCGGCCCGACGGCCGCGAGGGCGTTCGTCCCAGGATTCGCTGCGAGGTGGAAGACGATGGCCGAGCTGTCCAAGGCGGCGGCGCGCCCCCCGAAATGGGCGAAGCCGACGATCGAGATCGACGAGAAGGAGCAGGACGAGATCCACCACCGGTTCGAGATCGCGATCGGGGAATCGCTGCTGCAAGTGAACTCGAAGAGCGTGATGGCGCTGGCCATGGTGGGGCACGCCTACACGAAGGTCGGCGACCACAAGAAGGCGCTGACGATCGACCGGTCGCTGGTCGGCCTGCTGCCCGAGGACCCCGTCTGCCACTACAACTTGGCCTGCAGCCTCAGCAACCTGGGCCAGCTCGAGGACGCGCTGACCGAGCTGGAGCTGGCCATCCGGTTCGGCTACGAGGACGTTCGGTTCATGGAGAAGGACCCGGACCTCGCGAACGTCCGCCGCGACCCGCGTTTTCGAAAGCTGATGCAACGGCTCAAAAAGCCGCGGTAGGGCGCCGCGGCCGAAGGCCGGCCACACTCTCCGACCGGTAGAGGACGGTGGACTCGGCACCCGGCCTCTGCGTCTCCGCGTCTCTGTGTAACAGTCCCACATGCGCCCCACGCGGCCGGCCCGAATTTCAAATTGCAAAAAGTCAAATTTCAAATTTCAAATCTCGCTCGCGTCTAGCGGGGACGCGGAGCCATGATCTCGCCACTTGCCGCCCACGGTCGAGTCTAGCCTCAGTTCGGGTCATGGTTCTCCATCTCCCCGCCACTCTCCCGCCTCGCCCGCACCCGCCTCACGCCAGCCCGACCGCCTGCCCCTCGTCATCCAGGTCCATGCCGAACGCATTCGGGTTCGACGGCAGCCCCGGCATCATGCCGATCTCCCCGAGGATCGGCGTCACGAAGCCCGCGCCCGCCGACAGCCGCACCTCCCGGATCGGCACCGTGAACCCCGTCGGCCGCCCCTTCCGCGCCGGGTCGTGCGAAAGCGACAGATGCGTCTTCGCCATGCACACCGGCAGCTTCCCCAGCCCCAGCCGGTCGTATAACTTCACCTGGCGTCGCGCCTCCGGCGTCAGCTCGATGCCGTCCGCGCCGTAGACGCGCGTGGCGATCGTCCGGATCTTGTCCGGGATCGGCGCCTCCACGTCGTAGAGAAACCGGAACCGGCAGGGCAGCGCGGCCGCACGCACCACCGCCTCGGCCACCGCGCGTCCGCCCTCGCCCCCTTTTTCGAAGACCTCGCTCACCACCGCGTCCTCCGCCCCGCACTCGCGCGCCACCGCGCACACGCGCGCGAGCTCCCGGTCGGAGTCGGTCGGGAAACGGTTCACCGCCACGACCCCCGGCACGCCGAACAGGCGCAGGTTTTCGAGGTGCTTGGCCAGATTCGGGAGCCCCGCTTCCAGCGCAGCCAGGTCCTCGGAGACAAGGCGCGGATCGAGCGGCCGCCCGGGCACGATCTTGAACCGCCCGGAGTGCATCTTGAGCGCGCGCACGGAGGCGACCACGACCGCCGCGTCCGGGGCGAGTCCGCTCACACGGCACTTGATGTCGCAGAATTTCTCGAAGCCCATGTCCGCGCCGAAGCCGCTCTCCGTCACCACGTACTCGGAGCCGGCGAGCGCGATGCGGTCCGCCAGGATCGAGCTGTTGCCGTGGGCGATGTTCGCGAAGGGGCCGGCGTGGACGAAGCACGGCCCGCCTTCGAGCGTCTGGATGAGGTTCGGATGGATCGCGTCGCGCAGGAGGAGGGCCATCGCCCCGGCGCAGCCGAGGTCCTTCGCGGTGACCTGGACGCCGCCGACCGTGAGCCCGACCACGATCCGCGCGAGCCTGCGTTTGAGGTCGGGGATGTCGGTCGCGAGCGCGAGGATGGCCATCACCTCGGAGGCGACCGTCACGTCGAAGCGGCTCTCGCGCGGCTGCCCCTCTCCGCGGAGCCCGACGACGATCGACCGGAGCGCGCGGTCCGAGAGGTCCACGACGCGCGGCCAGGTGATGGAGTGCAGGTCGAGCCCGAGCGCGTTGCCGTGGTGGAAATGGTTGTCGATGAACGCCGCGAGGAGGTTGTGCGCCGCGCCGACCGCGTGGACGTCGCCGGTGAAGTGGAGATTGTAATCCTCCATCGGGACCACCTGCGAGCGTCCGCCGCCGGCCGCGCCCCCCTTGATCCCGAACACCGGGGCGAGGGACGGCTGCCGGAGGCACACCGTGGCGCGCTTGCCGATGCGGCGCAGCGCCATCCCGAGGCCGATGGTCGTGACCGTCTTCCCCTCGCCGAGCGGCGTCGGGTTGATCGCCGTGACCACGACGTATTTCCCGCGGGGTCGGTCTCCCAGGCGACGAAGGCTCTCCAGGCGGACCTTCGCCTTGTAGCGCCCGTAGGCCTCGAGGTCGTCCTCCACCAGCCCCAGCTCCGCGGCCACCTCCGCGATGGGCCGCAGCGACACCGAGCGCGCGATCGCCAGGTCCTTGGCCGCCTTGCTCATGCCTATCCTCGAAGCGCGAGCCGAACTCGACTCCCCTCCCGCGTGGTACCCCTCTCCCGCGGAGCGGGAGAGGGGAGGGCTGAGGGCCTCGAACCACCCATGCCCCCGGCACGCTGCGCACCGGCGTTCCCGCTTGGAGCCCGCGAGAAAACGACTTGCTGCGCAAAAATAACTGCGCAGACTCGGACCTCGAGGCTCCTGGGGGCGCGGCCCTCTGGGCCGCGCTGCGCGGGCCGGAGGCCCGCGCCCCCAGGCATCGGTCGATCCACGGAAATGTAAAGTAATTCTTGCGCGGGCGCTTACCCCCCCGGCGCGCCCTCCTCCGGCGCGGCCGGCGGTCCCGTCTCCAGCAGCTTCTCCAGCTCCGTCTTCAGCCCGTCGATCTCCTCGTCCGCGATCGGCGCCACGGGGACCAGGAGCGTGCGGTCGTCCGCGACCTTCAGCAGATCGAGGTACTCCACGCCGTCCCGACGCACCGAGTCGCGCAGCCGAAATTGGCGTTTCTGCACCAGGATCAACGCCAGGAGGTACGTCAGCTTCGCCTCGGCGGGCTCGCGCGGCTCCTGCCGGAGACGGTTCTCGAACACCTGCAAGAGGAGCGTGCGGTTGTCCGGTCGACGCGTCGCCCGCTCGGGCATCCGCGCCTTCCAAAAAGAAAAGACGTCCGCGGCCGGCGTCGTCCAGCACGACCGACACCAATTCCGCCGCTCGAAGGCCTCACCCGCCGCGTGCAGCGTCGAGACGAACTCCTCGCCGGAGGCGAAGTCGCGGGCGCACTTCGAGCAGGCCTTCTTTCCCTTGTCAAACGTGTATTCGGTAGACACCGTCGCTCACCGGTCGTGGTAGCCGAGCTGCTGTCGCCACTCCTTGGCCGACCGCACCTGGATCCCGCCGACCCCGGTCAGGGTCCGCAGCGCGTGGTCGTAGGCTTTGTAGAGGGGCGTGATCAGCGCCGGAGGATGGGCCGCGAGCGCCTGAAAGATCGGCGCGATCGCGCGTCGGTTCCCGAGCCGTTCGAGACACTCGACCAGCTCGATCCGGTGCTCCATCGCGGCCTGGTCGGGCCCGGGCAGGGTGCCGTACCCGCGCCCGCTCTCCCCCGGCCCCGGTTTCGGGAAGGTCGGCACGGGCGCATCGGCGAGCGCATCCACCAGCGCGTCCACCACCCGCTCGTCCTCGAAGATCGACAGGGACGCCGCCGCCTTGCGCCGCACAAACGGATCGCTGTCCCGCAGCGCTTGCAGCAGCGGGCCCACGGCGCGCCGGTCCTTCAGCAGCCCGAGTCCCACGGCCGCCTCCGCCCGGACCCGCCAGCTCGCATCCCGCTGCAAATAGTCCACGAGCAGCGTGAACGCCTGCGCCCGGTCCCCCGAAGCAGCCCCCTTCGCCACGGCCACCCGCACGCGCTCGTCCGGGCTCGCCGCCAATTTTCGAAGCGCCTCCTGCCCCTCCCGCCCCAGTTGCGCCAGCGTCCGCGCGCACTGCTCCCGCAGGATCGCGTAGGTCGGCGGCAAACGCTCGTCCCCCCCGTCGTCGCTCCACGACGCGCCCCCCGCCGGCTGCCGAAGCGTCATGTCGAACGCTTCGGCCACGAACTTCAGGCTCACGCCGCCCAATTCCACCAGCATGCGCCGGGCCATCTCGTAGTGGGAGGCGCGCTCGGACTGGAACTGAAGGATGCACGCGAGCACCAACGCCTCCTTCCCCGGCTCCCCCAACTTCAACATCGCGTACTTCGCCGAACGCCAGTCCTCGTACTGGTCGCTCTCCAGCCCGTGCAGAATCCGGGGCACCTGCCCGCGGCGATACAGCTCCATCCGAGCCGCCTCGGCCGCGCTCGCGTCCGGCCCCAGCACTTGTTCCGCAAGGGCCATCGTCTCCGGAGAGATGAGAGGCTCCCCGAGCAGCCGAAGCTCGGCCGTGGCCTCCTTCCACGC
The DNA here is from genome assembly GCA_016197205.1 of Planctomycetota bacterium. Taxonomy (GTDB): domain Bacteria; phylum Planctomycetota; class MHYJ01; order WSZJ01; family JACPWG01; genus JACPWG01. The sequence continues at coordinate 17,618 of JACPWG010000054.1, read as the reverse complement.
CGCGGGATCGTTGCGGCCGAAGAGCATCAAGGCCTCGTCCCGCATCTGCACCTGGCGCTCCAGGTCGCGCGCGGTCCGGACGGACTTCGTCGGCTTTTTCGGCTCCTCCGTCGTGCCGCAGCCGGCGGCCGCGAGCGCCGCGAAAAGCACGCCGACCCGCAAGCATCGAATAGGACGCACGATGACCCCTCGCTCAATTGTGCCTGGACAGCGCTTCCACGCAGCGCGCGCAAATCGTCGGATGTTCCGCCGCCTGCCCCACGCTCGCGCGATGCCCCCAGCACCGCTCGCACTTCGGGTGGGTCGACCGCTGGACGTGGACCCGCAGGGACGGGAACTCCGTGCCGGGCACGCCCTCGGGCTGCACGCCGGCGGCGGTCGCGCCGTCGGCGAGCACGACCTCCGAGACGATGAAGATCGCGGCCAGGTCCTCCCGGTAGCGCGTCAAAAGCGCGCGCAGGTCCGCGTCGCCGGCCGCAAGCCGCACGGAAGCCTCCATCGAGCTCCCCACCGTCTTCGCCGCGCGCAGCTTCTCCACCTCGCGGGCGACGTCCCCCCGCACGCGCAGGACCTTCTTCCACCGCTCGTCCAGCTCGGGGTCGATGGCCGCGGCCCGCGGCTGGGGCCACGCCGCGAGATGCACGCTCTCGGCCTCGCGCGGCTCCGGCAAATACCCCCACACCTCCTCGCACGTGTGGCAGAGGATCGGGGCCAGGAGCTTCGTGATCGTCACCAGCAGCTCGTAGAGCGCGGTCTGCGCCGCGCGCCGGCCCGGCGCTCGCCGGCCGTGCGTGTACAGCCGGTCCTTCAACACGTCCAGGTAGAAGGCCGACAGGTCCACGACGCAGAAGTTGTACAGCTCGTGGTAGGCGCGGACGAACTCGAACCGCTCGAAGCTCTCCGTCACGGACTTCACGAGCTGCTGCAACCGCGAAAGCGCCCAGCGGTCCAGCTCCTGCAGCTCCGCCCGATCCACGGCGTCGCGCTTGGGGTCGAAGTCCCCCAGGCTGCCGAGCAGGTAGCGGAGCGTGTTGCGCAGCTTCCGGTACGGGTCCCCCTTCTCCTCGATGATCCCGAGCGAGATCGGGATCTCGTCGCTGAAGTCGATCGAGGCCAGGCAGAGCCGGACGATGTCCGCGCCGAACTTCGCGCAGAGCTCGGCCGCCTTCGGGAGGCCTGCTCCCTTTTTTTTCACGCCGGGCTGCGCGGATTTCGACACTTTCTCCCCCGACTCGTCCACGACGAAGCCGTGCGTGACCACGGCCTTGAACGGCGCCTGCCCTTGCGTCATGATCGAGGGCAGGAGGGAGAGCTGGAACCAGCCGCGGTGCTGGTCGGTCCCTTCGAGGTACAGGTCCGCCGGGAAGGCCAGCTCCGGGTGGTTCATGCTGACGGCCCGATGGCTCGCGCCGGACTCGAACCAGACGTCGAAGATGTCCCCTTCCTTGCGGAAGGCAGCGCCGCCGCACTGGGCGCAGCGCGTCCCGGGCGGCAGGATCTCGCCGACCGACCGCGTGAACCAGCAGTCGGCGCCCTCCTTGCGGAAAAGGTCCGCGACCCCCTTCAGGACGGACGCGGCCAGGAGCGGCGAGGAGCACCCTTCGCAGTAGAACGCGGGGATGGGGACGCCCCACGCGCGCTGGCGCGAGATGCACCAGTCGGGCCGGTCCTTCAGCATGGAGGCGAGACGGATCTCCCCCCAGCCCGGATACCACTTCACCTTCGCAACCGCCTCCAGCGCACGCTTGCGCGCGTCGGCATGGTCGACGGAGATGAACCACTGCTCCGTGGATCGGAAGATGACGGGGCGCTTGCAGCGCCAGCAGTGCGGGTAGGAATGGGAGACCTTGTCCTCGCGCGCGAGGAGGCCGTCCGCGCGCAGCTTCGCGCAGATCTCCGGGTCGGCGGCGTGCACCTCCTTGCCCTGCCAGAGGGGCACGTCTTCGGTGAACCGGCCCTGCGCGTCGACCGGCGAGAGGACAGGCAGCCCCCAGCGCAGCCCCGTCTCGTAGTCCTCCTGCCCGTGGCCCGGCGCCGTGTGGACGCAGCCCGTGCCGTCTTCGAGGCGCACGTAGGGCGCGGTGACGACCGTGCAGGTACGGTCGAGGAACGGGTGGCGGTACGTGCGCTTTTCGAGCCGGCGACCCGTGGCCTTCGCGAGGACCTTGTGGTGCTGCAAGCCGAGCAGCGGGACGAGCTTTTCCACGAGGCCCGCGGCGACGATGAGCCGCTCGGGTTGGCCGGAGGCGGCGATGTGCCCGACGAGCGCGTATTCGAGGTCCGGGTGCAGGGCCACGCCGACGTTCGCCGGCAGCGTCCACGGCGTGGTCGTCCAGATCACGAGGTAGGTGGGTACGACGTCGCCGGTGGCCCCCTGGAACATGCCCGTGAGGCCGAGCATGTCCATCACCTGCTCGACCTTGTCGGCCTCGGAGGCCGGGAACCAATCGGCGACCTTGCCGAGGATCGGGAACTTCACGTAGATCGATGGGCCGGACGCGTCCTTGTACTCCAGCTCGGCCTCGGCGAGCGCGGTCCGGCAGCGCATGCACCAATGGATGGGCTTGAGCTTGCGCTGGATGTGTCCCGCGGCGACGAGGTCGGCGAAGACGTCGAGGACGGCGCCTTCGTAGGAGGGATCGATGGTCAGGTAGGGACGGAACCAGTCGCCGAGGACGCCGAGCGCGCGGAATTGTTCCCGCTGCACGTCGATGTATTTCCGGGCGTACGCGAGGCAGAGGCCGCGGATCTCGGCGGTCGAGAGCGTCTTCGCCTTCTCGCCGAGTTCGAGCATGACCTTGTGTTCGATCGGGAGGCCGTGGCAGTCCCAGCCGGGGACGAACGGGGAGTCGAAGCCCTGCATGGTCTTGAACTTGACGACCATGTCCTTGAGGATCTTGTTGAGGCCGGTGCCGATGTGGACGTCGCCGTTGGCGTACGGGGGGCCATCGTGGAGGATGTACTTCGCGCTCCCCTTCCGCGCCGCGCGCATCCGGGCGTAGAGGTCCAGCTCTTCCCAGCGTTTGCGGATGGCCGGCTCGCGGTTCGGGAGGTCGGCCTTCATGGGGAAGCTGGTCTGGGGGAGGCACAGGGTTTCTTTGTAACTCGTGGGCATGTGGACACCGCCTGAAGGACGCGGAACGGGGCTGGAATGGGGCAGAGGGAAAGCGGGTCCTTATAGCAGATGCCCGGGGAAAGGTCAAGGTCCCGGGCCGCGGAGCCTGGGACTCGGGTCGATACCGATCGAGCAGACCGAGAATTGTTCGGGCACCAGGGAGCGACGGCAGGGCAATCGTTCGAGCGTGCGAGCTCCGCGTAGGGGAACCCTCGACCTCGGCAACTCCATGGAGGGCAAATTTCGGTTCTCTCGGGGGGGGGGGGAGAAAAAAGAGGCCGGGCCCGCGTGCTCTCAGGGTCGGGGGAAGCGGCCTGCATCGGATTTCAATCGCGAGATCGCGCTTGCCCAGGGGGGGGCAGACAGGTAGAATCGCACATGCTGCAGGTTTGGGCGACCCCTCGGTGTTGCGTGTAGGACTCTTGCCACCCCGGTGCCGCCGGGCCGGCTCAGATTCGCATGCCCGGACATGCACCATTCTCGGGGCCCTCGGAGATGGAGGTGGGGGAAATGCTCAAGCGGAAGACGGTACAAACGCTCTCTTCGACGGCGCTTCGCACATCCGAAAGAGGAGGTAAGGGGACTCAGGGTCATAGACATGGCTACGGGAAAGGAGCGCGAGCCCGAGTCGGCAGTCTGCACCTTCATCCTACTCCCCCGCCGTTCCCATCTCGCGCAGGTCGGCCTCACGGCGCGCGTACTCAAGGATGCACGGAGCGAGCAAATCCGCAGAGGGTTCGATTTCAGGAGAGACGACCCGAACCAAAGAATCGTGCTCGAGACGCTGGATGAGTTCTCGGTTCGCAGGTCCGGAAGGCGAGCAGGATCTCGAAAACCCAGGGGTCTGGCGGCAGAAGCCCCAGGCAGCGTCACGGGTGCAAGGGTGGTGCATTTGACCGAGGGCGAGGCAACAGAACTGCGCCAGTCCGCCGATGTCCTCGTCCTCCAAGATCGCCCGATGCCCCTGATTCGGCCCGAGTCTGCGACGAAAGGACGGCGAGCCAGGCTCACCGAGAAGGATCTGTGGCATCTTCGGGCGATTGGACTCAAGGGGGACAAGAGGAAAAAATATCGGGAAGGCGGGAAAGGAGTGGTCGTTGCGGTGCTGGACACAGGCGTCCACGCGGCCCACCCGGAACTGGATGGACGAGTCCAGCGGGCCGTCACCTTCGACTCGGTCTCTGGAACGCCCGTCCCACAGGACCCGTCGACCGACACCGAAGGGCACGGCACGCATGTGGCCGGCCTCATTTGCGGTCGGAGAGTCGGGGTGGCTCCCGGAGCTCTGATCCACAGTGGCGTAATGCTCCCTCAGGGGGCCGGAATGCTCTCCGGCTTCATCCTGGCCTTGGAGTGGGCAGCCCGCTCACCGGAGGTCCAGATCGTGAACGTGTCCGCTGGGATCCCGGGATTTCTGCCTGAGATGAAGGACGTGGTTGCGGATCTCCTGGCAGTGGGGGTACTCCCGGTGATTGCCGTGGGCAATGAGGGGAGGAACCGAACACGCAGTCCCGGCAACTACAATGAAGTGCTCTCGGTAGGGGCGACGGACCCGACGGGCCGCGTGGCGAGTTTCAGTGGAGGGGGATCGTTGCTGGTCGAAAACGTGATGTACCAGGTCCCGGACGTCGTTGCCCCCGGAGTCGGCGTCTACTCGTGTGTGCGAGGCGGAGGGTACGAGGCATGGAACGGCACATCCATGTCCGCCCCGATCGTCTCTGGGCTGGCGGCACTGGTGATCGAGCGAAATCCGAGGTTGACGGTTGGGCAGATTCTCGACATCGTCGTCGAAACCGCTGTCGGCTTGGGCTACCCCGAATCCCGGGAAGGTGGCGGTCTGGTCAGCCTGGAGGCGGCCATCGAGGCGCCAAACCTATGGCACAATTGAGCCGACGCGTGCAGGGGGCGCGCCCAACCCAACGGCAATCCAGCCCCAGGAAGTGCCCATGAAGCTCGACTCCGAACAGCTCAAGAAGAGCGACGGCCTGCTGCGGGCGAGGCTGGAAAATGCCTCCCCCGACGAAGTCATTGTTGCCATCCTCACACTGGGGCAACTCCCCTCCGAAACGGGGAGCGGTCCCGAAGCTGCTCCGCTCGATCCCGCCGACTATCCATCCCGCGCTGCCTACCGTGAAGAGTTGCTTCGTCGGCGGGCAGCAAGTTCGGGTGCTTCCGACGCGACTCTTCGCGATCTGGAGGCGCTCGACCTGAAGCCTCGCGGCGGGCAGATCGGCCGCCTCGTGGTCATCGCGGGAGTCGCCGGCCGCATCGCTCAAGCCCTGAAGCTCACCGGCGTTCGCTCCGCAACCATCGACAGGGAAGTCCGTTTGCCTCCTCTCCCGGAAGGCGCCCGCTGGTCGTAGGATTTTGGGCACGCGTCGCGCGCGCTCGAACCAGCGTCCTGAAAAGACGGACGATCAGCCCCCAGGAGCGGAGGCCGCCCCTTCGACGAATCAAGGGAGGTCTTACCCCGGATCCGGACTTGAGGAGCTCGGAGAAACTCAAAGTCTCGGGGCATGGGGCGTTTCCTGCGGGTCGATTCCCGTTGACGCGGCGCGGCCGGCGGCTATCATGGCGCCCATGCCAAACGAAGACGCCTTCGAACGCCTGGTCGCCGTGATGCGCCGGCTGCGCGGACCGGACGGCTGCCCCTGGGACAAAAAGCAGGACCTCGACACGCTGAAGAGGTATCTGCTGGAGGAGACCTACGAAGTCCTCGAGGCCCTGGACGAGGCAAAGCCCGACGCCCTGCGCGAGGAGCTGGGGGACTTGCTCTTTCAGGTCGTGTTCCTGTCGCAGCTCGCCTCGGAGCGGGGGTGGTTCACGGTGCACGATGCGGCGGCCGGCATCGCCGAAAAGCTCGTGCGGCGCCACCCCTGGGTCTTCGGGGACCAGAAGGTGGAGAGCGCGGAGAACGCGCTCGCGACCTGGGAGTCGATCAAGGCGCGCGAGCGCGCAGGTCGGCCGAAGGACTCGGTCCTGGACGGGATCCCGGCGGAGCTGCCCGCGCTGGCCAAGGCGCTGCGCCTGAGCCAGAAGGCGGCGAAGGTCGGTTTCGACTGGCCGGACGTGGAGGCCGTGCTGACGAAGGTCGAGGAGGAGGTGCGGGAGTTCGCGGCGGCGGCTCGGGCCGGCGATCGCGCGCACGCGCGCGAGGAGTTGGGCGACCTGCTGTTCTGCCTGGCGAACGTTGCGCGCAAGCTGGAGCTCGATCCCGAGGACGGGCTGCGGCAGACGAACGAAAAGTTCATCCGGCGCTTCAAGCACGTGGAGCGGCGGCTGCGGGAGCGCGGGAAGACGGCGGACGAAGCGACGCCGGCGGAGATGGACGCGCTGTGGAACGAGGCGAAGGGGGAGGGGCTGTAGGCGACGGGGCGGGGAAGGCCGGTGAGCGGGGCGTGGGAAGGCGAGGGGTCCTTCCATATCGGTCCTGGGGGTGCACCACATCGGGACCATCGAAGCGTAACGAGTCCGCGACGGACACACGGAACCGCGACCGTGAGGGAGCGGTCTCCGCGCGTTCTACCAGAGCCGCGGATTCGACCTCGCTGCCCGATGGTTCGCAGGGCGCTCGCTGGCGGGTCGGCGGCCTCGAACCGAAGGTCATGGCAGGGCGCCCCCAGACCGCTCCCTCACGGTCGCGGTTCGCTTTCCACGCGGGACTCCAGGAGCGCGAGGGTTCTGAGTGGACCTTCAACTTCCAAGTCAGGCTCGCGCCCGAAACCCAAGAACGAAGGATTAGCCACCGAAGACGCCGAAGACACCGAAGTTCTCCACGGGCCGTTCGGTGTCTTCGGCGAGTTCGGTGGCTCGTCCCTCTGTGGGCGGAGTGCACGGCTTCCGAAATCGCGACCAGCTTTCAAGAAGTCGAACGATAGGGACCCAACCTGAGCGTGCGGGACCTGGGACTCTCGAGGCGGGACGCGCCTGCGACCGAGAACAAGGACCTACTGAAACGATCTCGAAGGACCACGAGGGAGGGCGGAACCGTTCGCGCGATCGGTCGATTCGCCGCGGAGGCACGGAGAGGCCAGGGGGCTCGTACAGGCATTCGGAGACCTTTTTTTTGACAGGATAACCGGATCGACTGGAGGTTCCTTTGCCGTATCCAGTTGATCCTGTGATCCTGTCCAAGAGCAGCCAGGGTGCATCAAACTCGCGGACAGGTGTGCTAGCGAAGCCGAGGAGAGTCCTCCGTGAAACCCCCGTGTCTCCGTGCCTCCGTGGTGAAGGGGTACGTCGAGGCTACTCGGGCAGCGCAACCTCGATGGTCCGGCCCTCCTGCACGTCCTCTTCCGTCACGTCGAAGGTCGTGAGGAGCTTGCCGTCCTCGCCGCGGACTTCGCACGGACCCGGTGCGTGGACCGAGCCGTTCCACCGACGGGTGGCGTAGGGCACCGACCCAGTGCCAGGGTTTCCCCAGAGGATGCCCTTCCAGGGCCAGTCGCAGCGTGGCACCGTGGCGAACACGAAACTGCGCCCATGACTGGTCACGAGCTCCAACCGGATCGCCACCTGCCGCGATGGCCCGCGAAACACGACGGTTGCGTCGCGAACAAATTCGAAAACCTTGAGCCGGCTTACGTGAATCCCAAGGGACGTCGCTTCCGCTGACCGGCTCTCGTTCGCCAGTCGGAAGTGTGGAGAATTCGTAATCCGGAGCTCGTCCTTCTCCATCCTCAGGAGCGCGGCGGAGCCGTCGAAAAAATGGAGTAGCGGGGAGAGCGGCGGTCCAGGCCATGTATAGGACCGATCACCAGGCTGGTAGTTCTTCTCGGGCTCGCCGGACAGATCCTCAAGCAGCGGTGACACCAGCCGGACATCCAGCCGACCTGCCGGTGCAGGCAACTGGGGCCCACTCCCCCCCTCTGTCAGCATGTACCGTAACCGGCTCGTCGCGGCGTCCCCCGCTGCGCGATCCCACCCGACAGCCTGCAGCCTCGCCGCCCGCGCCAGCCCGTACCCCAGGTTGTCCGCGACCACCGGCCGCCCCGCGACGTACTTGAGGTGATTCCCCATCCACCACGGCGCCACCACGCCGTACTCCGGCCGCGCCCCCTCCGCGACGTCCGTCACCGCCGGCGTGTGGTCGCGCAGCCAGACGAGCACGTCGTACACGTCGTCATCCCACCAGCTCGTGCTCGTGACGAAGTGGACCGACAGCAGCACCGGCTGCAAGAGCAGGGCCACCAGGACCGCGGCGCCCACCACGAGCCGCGCCCGCCCTCGACCCGCCGACGGAGCCACCGAGCCTACCACGACCGCGCCCCGCGCGCCTCGGGTGAGCACCCGACTCACCTCCCCCGCCAGCGCGGGCACGAGCAGCGCCAGTGGGACCGAGAGCACGTACACAAACCGGCTCATCCACGCCGCGGCGCACCAGAGGCCTGTCACCCAGACCGCGAGCACCCCGCGCCGCACCCGGTCTTCGCGCCCCTCGCCGGCTAGGACCAGCAACACCGCCGCGAGCGGCAGCACCCAGGCTATCGGGGTCGCGAACCCCGGCCACATGCCTTCCAGCGCGAAGAGCGGCCGGCCCTCCGTGCTCATCTGGTTCACGCCGATGTCCCCGAACCGGCGGGCCTCGAGTAGGGCGCTCACCTGAGAGCCGAAGAGCCGGCTCGCGCCCGCCGCGATCGCGATGCCCGCGAGCGCCGCCGTCAGCCCGAAGAGCCGTCCAGTCATCCCCGGCCAGTTCGACGCCGCTCCCGCCAGGATGCCGAAGTACAGGGCCGCCGCCCCCGCGACGACGAGGTGCGCGCTGGACAGCCCCTCGTACGCGACGATCCCCCGCTGGTAGTATTCGCTCCCGCCCGCTTGCATCACCACCGCGACGAAGAGCCACGTGAACGCCTCGGCGTGCAGCCCGGCAACGGCCTCCCGGCGCGCCGCGTCGCCGCGCGCCGCCCAGAGCGGGACGTGCGCGGCCGCGAACGCCATGGCCAGGTAGAGGGGGAAGCCGTGCCACGCGAGCGCGAGGAGCACGAGGCAGCCGCCGAGCAGGGCCGAGTCCAGCCTGCGCACGCGCTCCGCTGCGAGGACGCGCAGGTGCACGGCGAGGAGTAGGGCGACGAAGAGCGCCTCGAGGACGTGGTGGTCCACGCGGCCGAAGAGGGAGTAGAGGACGTGCCCGGGCAGGAGCGCCAGCGCCAGCGCGGCCACGAGCCCCGCGCCGCGGCCGAAGAGCCGCCGCCCCGTGAGGTACACGGGAAGGACCGCGAGCGCGCCGAGCACCGGGATCGCGCACGAGGAGAGCTGCTCGACGAGCGCGCGCTCCGGCCGGCCCAGCCCCGCCGCCAGGGCGAGCGTGGCGAGGCCGAAATCGAGCAGCGGCGCCCAGGGGCAGAGCGAGCCCTCCGGGTAGTTCGAGAACCAGTCGAAGGCGGGCGTCCAGGGGTAGTTGTCGATCGTCTGGCGGATGCGCCGCAGGTGCTGGCACGCGTCCGGGTCCGTGATCCGGACCCCGTCAGGCCGCCAGGAGTCCCACGCGCCCCACGACCGCAGCGAGAGCGCGAGCACGAACACCGCGGCGAGCGCGAGCCAGTCCGTCCTCGTCACCCGCGGCGGAGCGCTCATGGCAGGCCCACACAATAAAAAAAGCAGGGGCGGCCGCAACTGCGGCCGCCCCTGCGGAGAGGGCTGGCGCGTGGCCCGGCCACGCTCGAGCGTCGAGCGCCGACGAAGTTCGGCGGGACGCCCCCGGCTCATCCCAGGCCGGGAGGAGCGCTGGTGCGCCGGCCCCGCCGGGTCTGCGCGCGCCGGGTGGTCCATGGACGAGCTTCGGCCGCCCGCGTCACTCCCGCCGGGGCAAGCCGCAGCTCCTGTACCCGTTCGCGCGGGCCGGCCTGGGCTCCGTAGCTCGCGTCGAGCGAACGAAGGAGGGAGGCACGCGCTTCCAGGCCTCGAGTCCGGACCTCGAGTCCGGACCTCGTCAACGGTCCACTAGAACTGCACCTTGGACTCCGTCGCGGCGAGGATCACGCCGTCCGGCGTCGCGAAATACATGCGCGAGGTCAGGGGGTTCGCCACCAGGATCGGGAACGCGCTCACGTCATACCGCGCGTCCACGTTTCCCGTCGCCTCGTTCACGCCCACGATCTCGTGATTCGGCATCTGCACCCAGGTGAGGTGCTGGGTCCGACCCAGGAACTTCTCGCCGTTCGGCAGGGCCCACTTCGGCTTCCCGTCCGCCGGATTCACGGCGAAGAACGCGTTCCCGTCCGACCGGACGTACACCGTCTTGCCCGCGACCACCGGGGTCCGCGTGATCGGCTGGGTGGTCTCGAATTTCCAGTTCACGACGCCCGAATACCGGTTGAGGGAATACAGGGCGAAGTCGGTGCTCCCGACGTAGAGCGTCTTGCCGTCCACCACGGGGTCGGCGACGATGGCCCGCTCGGTCTTGTACTTCCAGCCCGTGTTGCCGTTGGCGTCCAGGGCATACACCCACCCGTTTCCGGTCACGCAGTACGTGGACGGGTCCGTGTACACGGCCGTCGTCGAACTGACGCCGTCCAGCCGGGCGAAGGTCGCCTCCGTGCGGGAGCGCACGTCGAGGACGTGGAGCCGCTCCAGTTGGAAGGAGGGGATGAAGAGGTAGCTGGGCGTCGCGTACATGGGCCCCGAGGGGGACCAGTCGAGCTTCAGCGTCCAGTAGTGGTGCCCGCCCTTGCGGTCGAGGCAGTAGACGCGGTCGTCCGCGAGCAGATACACCAGGTCGCCGTCGGCGATCGAGGTCAGCCGCGACTTCGCGTCCCGCACTTCCTTCTCGTACTTCGCCGTGTCCTCGCGGTTCTTGTCGGCCTTCGCCTTCTCCAGCTTGCCGATCAGCGCGTTGATCTGCTCCTGCTGCGCGGCGATCTGGTCCTGGACGCCGACGGCGGGCGCGGGACGCGACTGCAACCGCGCGCCGACGTCGAAAATCCAGCGCGTCACGCCGGTCGCCGCGTCGATCGCCACGACCTGGTGGTCCCGGGTCTCAACGTACAGCGCGTCGTCGACCAGCCAGATCCCCTTGATCGGATGGCCGACCAGGGCGACGTCCCAGACGATTTCCTTGAGCGGCGAGTTGTGGCGCAACTCCTGCGCGAGACTCTCGCGCTGCGCGTACAGCTCCGCCTGTGACTTCGGCGCCACGACCGCCGCGTCCTGCGCGGACTCTTCCCGGAACCGGTCCACTCCCGTCTTGCACCCGGCGAGCAGCAGCGCCCCCAGAAGCCCGACCAGAACCCTCGTCTTCGGCACGATTCTCCTCCCTCCTACGGTAGGAAATCGGAACGGATGACCCCGAGCCTCTCCACGTACTCCCGCGGCGTCGTCAACCTGGGTACCGCCCCACGGAATTGGGTGACCCATCGGCCACCGACCTCCGCGAAGCGCTCGCTAGTCCTCGTCCGGCAGGAAATTCGACAGGTTGATGCCGTGCTGTTCTTCGTATTTCTTGAGGACCTCGATCCTGGCGATGTCCTGTTTGATCCGGTTCACGAGCTTGAAAATGTAGGGTTTCCCCCGCAAGCGGTCGCTCAGGTCCTGCAGCATCTTGTCCCAGGAGCCTCCGTACAGCTCGTCCCGAAGCACGATCAGCGTCCGCTCCTCGCTCGCGAGCGATTTGCCATACTTCGCGTGGTCGGCGGGATCGGACATCGGGACATTGGCCTTGCCGTCGAGGGAAGCCTGGAGGGGACCGAAACGCGGCGGGATTATAGGAAGCAACCGCCGGAGTGTCAAGGGAATTAAGGAGTTGACACTGCCGGGACGACGAGCTAGAATTCCCCTGTTTTCAGGGGACTCTCACCGTTCGCAGGCTCTTGTCCCAATGGATCTTGCAAATCCCTCCGTCCAAGCCCTTCTCGCCGCCAACGTCCGGTCGGTGAGGGAACGCATCGCCCGCGCCTGCGAGCGTGCGGCGCGAGACCCCGCCGGCGTCCACCTCGTCGCCGTCACCAAGGCCGTCGGCCTGGAGACGGTCCGCCGGCTCGCCGACCTCGGCGTCCGTGATTTCGGGGAGAACCGCGTGCAGCAGGCCGCGGAACGCATTCCCAACTCCCCCCCCGGCGCAACCTGGCACCTCATCGGACACCTCCAGACCAACAAGGCCAGGAAGGCAGCCGAGCTCTTCCCCGTCATCCACTCCGTGGACTCCGCGCGCCTCGCCGACGTTCTCGCCGTCGAGGCCGCTGCAAAAAAAAGAACGATCCGGGTGCTCGTGCAAGTGAACCTGAGCGACGAGCCCCAGAAGGCGGGCTGCCCGCCCGCGGAGGCCGAGGCCCTCGCCGCCCGCGTCCTGGCCGCGCCCGGCCTGGCGCTCGAAGGGCTGATGACCATGGCCCGCGAAGAGCCTGACCCCGAGTCGGCACGCCCCTGCTTTCGCGCGCTCCGCGTCCTTTCCGCCGACTTGCACCGCGCCCTGCGGCCCGCCGCCCCGTTTCCGCGCCTCTCCATGGGCATGAGCCAGGATTTCGAGGTGGCCGTCGAAGAGGGGGCGACCTGGGTCCGCGTCGGATCCGCGCTGTTCCAGGGACTCGCGCCGTCGGCTTCGGGCCCGTAAAGGAATGGCTCGTGGATCGGCACCTTCGTCGAAGGGAAGAGGCCCTTGTGGTGCAGGCCTTCCGGCCTGCGCGGACTGGCGTGAGTGCCTGACTTGTTCCCTTACGGGCCCTCCGTGAGGCGCCGCCCGGTACCCTTGGGTCGTCGCTCCCGACGGGGTGGAAGCCCCCCAAGGGGCTGGATGAGGTCCCGTCGATGCCGAAGCTGACCGTCGAGAAGGGCCCCGAGAAGGGGCGCTCCGTGAACCTCAACCGGCCCCCGCTCCCGAACGGCTCGAAGGGCGGCCCCAGCGCCTCCCATCCCCCCTTGCCCTCCGTCCTCGTCGGCCGCGATCCCTCCGCCTCCCTCCGCATCGCCGACACCCTCGCCTCCCGGCAGCACTTCCGCGTCGAAGCCCGCTTCGACGGCTTCTTCATCGTCGACCAGGACAGCATGAACGGCACCTTCGTCAACGGAGAGCGCATCAAAGAGCGCCGCCTCTCCCCCGGCGACAAGGTCCAGGTCGGCGAGACCCTGTTCTCGTTCCTCCCCGACGACGGCGAGTCCAAACAGTCCGACCTCCTCATCCCCCTCCTGCGGCGCGGCTATCGCGTCGAGGCGCGCGTCGGCCGCGGCGGCATGGGCACCGTCTACCGCGCCCTGCAAGTCTCCCTCAACCGCGTCGTCGCCCTCAAGATCCTCTCCCCCGAGCTGGTCCGGGACCGCAGCTTCATCTCCCTCTTCGAGCAGGAGGCCCGCGCCTGCGCCCAGCTCAACCATCCGCACATCGTCCAGGTCTACGATTTCGGACGCGAGGGCAAGGAAGAACCCATCTACTTTTTTTCGATGGAGTACCTCCCGGGCGGGAGCGTGCAGGAATTTCTGGTCAAGGAAAAGCGGCTGAGGCCCCTCCGCGCCGTCGAGATCGTGTGCGACGCCGCGAAGGGCCTCGAGTACGCCGAGAAGAAACAGATCATCCACCGGGACATCAAGCCCGACAACCTCATGATCGGCGAGGACGCGATCATCAAGATCGGCGACCTCGGCCTCGCGAAGAGCCTCAAGGACCGCGTGCAGGAGGAGCCGGGCACGATCTTCGGCACGCCCCACTACATCGCGCCCGAGCAGTTTCTCGGCAAGCCCATCGATCATCGCGTGGACATCTACGCCCTCGGCGCCTCCCTCTATCGCATGCTCGCGGGCACCACGCCCTACTCCGGCAACAACGTGAAGGAAATCCTCCTCAAGAAGGTCCGCGAGGAGCCGCCCTCGCTCGCGACGCACGATCCGGGGCTCGACCCGCGGCTCGTCCGGATCACCGACCGCATGATGAAGCGGGCGCCCGAAGAGCGGTATTCCGGAGCGACCGAGCTCCTCGCCGACCTGGAGCCGCTCCGGCGCGACCTCGCCGGCATCCCGCCGCCGACCGCGTCCGGCGCCTACTCGGGCACGCTTTCCGGCACCGCCCCGACGCTCCTCGCGGCGGAAGTCCGCAAAACCCCGCGACCCGGCTGGCTCTCCCTCGTCGGCATCACGCTCGGCTGCCTCGCCATCGCCGCGGGCACCTACTGGCTCCTCTCCAAGCTCCTGCCGCGGAAGCCCGGCCCGGGCCCCGGCCTCGTCACCGGCGGCGACCCCGACGTGTACGAAACGCTCGCGCAAACCCTCCTCGCGGCCGCGCAAAAGACCGAACGCGCCATCAATCCCGCCGACGACGCCTCCTTCGCAGCCGCGCTCGCCGACTACCGCAAAGTCACGACGGACACGCCGAAGAGTCCCTGCGCCGCCGAGGCCGGCAAGCGGCTCGAGGCGCTCGAGCGCGCCCGCGAAGAGGCCCGGCTGCGCAGCGCCGATCGCGCGCGCGAACAGGAGGCGGAGACCGCCCTCGACGCCGCCGTCAAGTTCAAGGACCAGGAATTCCGCAAGTACGGCAACAGCCCGGGCCCCGAGACGCTCCAGGCCTGCCTCGCGCGTTTCGCGAAAGTCTCCGCGGACCATCCCGACACCAAAGCCGCCGCCAAGGCCGCCGAGCTGGTCACCGCCCTCGAGGGCGTCAAAAGGCAGTGGGCCGCAGCGCAAGCCGCGGTCGAGAAGGCCGAGCAGGACGTGCCCAAGCTCCTCGAACAGGCGGACTATGCCGGCGCGTGGACCCGCCTGGAGGAGTTGGAGAGGGAGGAGGCCTATCGGCAGTTCCGCCCCCGGCTCCAGGCCCTGCACGGCAGCGTCCAGCAGACGTGCGAAAACGCCGTGCGCGCCGTAGTCGACCGGGCCGACGCCGGCGCCCGCGCGGGAAACTACGACGAGGCCCTGCGCACGCTCGACGAGTTCCTGAAGGGAAAGGTCCACCCCGGCCAGATCCCCCCGGTCCGGCTGAAGTCCGACGAGCTCAAGCGGACGCGCGACGCGGCCGCGGAGCAGGCGAAGGCCGCGAAACGGGCGGAAGAACTGCGCGGCGCGCGGGACGCGCTCGCACTCGCCCTCGCCGCCGCGGGCCTGCGCGATTACGACCACGCGCTCAAGGGCCTCCGCGATTGCACCGCGGCCCTCACGCTTCCCGACGTGAAGAGCGAACTCGAGATCCGGGTGCAGGACCTCGGCTACGAGAAGGACTTCTTCGAGGAGTTCGTCAAGCGCAGCGCGACGAAAGCGGAACCCCGGAAGGGCATGGGCCTGGCCGACACGTCGATCACGATCGAGCGCGTCTCGGGGGCGATCGAGGGCGTGAATGCCGCGGGTTTCACGCTGGTCTTCGAGGGCGGGCGCGCGCGACGGCCCTTCAAGTGGGAGGAGGTCTCCCCGACGGTCCTCGTCCCCTATCTGGCGAGGGCCTGGAAGCGGTCGGGGCGGGACGAGCTGGGCCTCGGCATCCTGGCCTTCCGGTCCGGGCTGGTGGACGATGCGCGCAAGGCCTTCGGCGCCGCCAAGGCGGACCCCTCCACGGTCGACGCGGCCCAGGCGTATCTCGTGCGTGCGACGGAGGCGAACGCGTTCTGCGAGTCGGATGCCTCGCTGCTTTGGGACGCCGGGACCGACCTGTACCGCGAGCGACGGATCAAGGAAGCGCTTGCGATCCTCGGCTGCCTGCGACGGGACTACGCCAAGTCGAACGTGGCGAAGAACCACGCCGACGACTTCCAGAACTACTTCGACGAACCGGGCAAACGGAAGTGAGGGCCGGGGAGGGGAACGATGAAAGCGGCTACGGGCGAAGTGGCCGTGGGCCGCGCCACGCGTCTTCGCGCGCCGGCGGCCCGGAGCCGGCCGACCCTCCGTCGCCTCCCACCGCGGCCCCCAACGCGTGAGTCGACCATGAGGAAGCCCCCGCCGCCCAGCGGTTCCGCCGGTTCAAACTCGGTGGTCCTCACGCTGAAGGTGCGTCCCGGCGCATCGGCGACCCGCGTCGTCGGCAGGATCGAGCTGCCCGACGGCCCGGCCCTGCGCGTCGACGTCGCCGCCCCGCCGGAGCGCGGCAAGGCGAACGCGGAGCTGGTCCGGTTCCTGGCAAAGGCCCTCGGCGTGGGACGCGGCCAGCTCGAGCTGGTCGCCGGGGAGACCTCCCACCTGAAACGGGTGCGGGTACACGGCGCGGCCCCCGACCGCCTCGCGTCGCTCGGCGGCTGAAGCGGCCTGGCACCTCCGACCGCACGAGGCCTCCGCACTCGGCCGCTCGCCCCGCGGGGTAAATTTCCAACCTGCACCTAGCCTCGAGCAGCGCCGATGCCTTTGCGTCGCTTCGAGGGCACGGCAGCGCCGTGGCCGTACGCCATGGGGCCAATCGACCCGAGCGCACCGAATTCGAACCCTGCTCGGGCGCGTACGAAGGTCACGCCTCGTTCGATTCCCTCGCGGCATTGTGGTGCAGGGCTTCCGCCCTGCACCCGAACGACGAAAGGCTCTGGAACCCGCCTGCCGCCCGCGGCATGCTCCCGCGGATTTTGCCTTCCCCTCTGCGACGCCCGCCGTGCCCGCCATTCGCCCTTCTCCGATCACCCCCGCGAGTAGTGCTGCCAGCCGTCGTAGTCGAGCGGGACGCGCGCCGCACGGAGCCACTCCTCGAGCTGGTGGGAGAGCCGGCTCCACTGCGCCTGGGAGAAGCCGATGTGAGGCAGGACCAGGGTCCCCTCGGGAAACGTGAACCGCCAGACGACGCCCTCGGGCTCGAGCTTGTGCGAGGCGTAGGTGGCCCGTCGCAGCGAAAAGGCCACGGGAGCGCCACGCGCAAAAAAAACCGATAGCATGTCCTCCTCGAGCCGGACCAGGGTCGCACGATTTCGACGGTAGACCACGAGCCGGAAGGCCCGCGTCGCGAGATAGATCAGCACCCAGGGTGCGACCGCGTACAGCGCGCTCTCCGCCGGATGCCGCCCAAGACGGGCGGTCAGCCCCCACCAACAGAGCGTCATCGTGATCAAGGAAAGGAAGAGGAACATCCGGTCCACGCCGAGGACGTTCCAAACCGAAGACTTCCACATCATGGCCGGCCACCGAGCCCTTCCTGCATTTGCCCGGTTCGTGGGCCTTCCATCCCGTTCCGGTAGGTCCTTCGTTTCCGTCGTAGGCGCGTCCCGCGTGGAAACCGAACCGCGACCGTGAGGGAGCAGTCTGGGGGCGTTCTGCCATGACCTCCGGTTCGAGGCCGCCGACCCGCAGGGGAGCGCCCTGCGAACCCACCGGGCAGCGAGGTCGAATCCGCAGCTCTGGAAGAACGCGCGAAGACCGCTCCCTCACGGTCGCGGTTCCGTGTGTCCGCCGCGGACCCGTTCCGCTTCAATCGTCCCCATGTCGTGCACCCCCAGGATCGATTTGGAAGGCCCACGAGTGTCCCGTCTAGGCCAATTCCAAGGGTCCGCGGCTGTAGCGGAGTACGCTTTCGGTGAACCCGTCATCCCGGCATGTCATCCTGAGCGGAGCGCCGCAGCGCGAAGCGAAGGATCCAAGCAAAGACGCACGCCCAACCGTCTCAACCGGCCCTCGGACC
>JACPWG010000053.1 GCA_016197205.1 Planctomycetota bacterium | reverse complement strand
GCGCTGGTGCAGCGGCTGTGGGCCGACGGTCGATTCACGGACCCGCTCTGGCAGGACGTGATGCTCCTCTTGCCGGGCGGGCTGGCCGATTCGCGGGCCGTGAAGCTACACGCGGCGCTCCTCGATCTGGCGCGGGACGCCTGCGCGAGGAAGGGGTGCCTCCTGGGCCTCGCCGCGGCGCTCGTCTGCACACGCAACTCAGGATTCCCGGATGGCGCGAGGAAGGGGCGCCTCCTGGGCTTGGCCGCGGCGATGGTGGTCGAGACGCGCCGATTGTACGGCGCGATGGACGTCGCCGCGCGAGCGAAGGAGATGGTGCGAGAATACGAGCAGGAGGGGGCGACCTGGCCCATGCGCGACCGACTCCTCTTCTTGGACATGCTGGGACGGTTGGATCCCAAGGGGGGCGATCCGCGACTGGCAGAGAATGGCTACCGATGGGTGTCGATCCCGGGCGAAGAGGGGGAGATCGAGCCCTTCGATATGGCCTGGGCGCCGGTGACGGTACAAGAGTATCGCGCATTCGTGGAGGCGGCGGATGGAGGGAACGAGCGGTGGTGGCGTGGGGCGGGCTGGGAGACCCCTACGGACAAGCGGCGACGTGTGCATGAGGCGGCGTCCGACGAGTGGCGGGGTCAACTTGCACATCCGAACTGGCCGGTAACTAATGTGAGCTGGTACGAGGCCATGTCGTATTGCCGATGGCGAACGGTCCACGATCCGTGCGGTCGCACGATCCGCCTGCCCACCGAGGCGGAGTGGCAATGGGCCGTGAAGGTACTCGAGCTACGCACGTACCCCTCGGGGGACAGGGAACTTGCAGCCGGCGAGGCAGCCCAGGAGAACCGGCTAGAGACAGGAGTGTGGGAACCATCACCGGTCGGTGCATTTCCTACCGGCTCGCGCGACGGAATGGTCGACCTTTTGGGCAACGTCTGGGTGTGGTGCGTGGACATGTGGGAAGGAGACCCGGAGGGCCGCGTGCTCCGTGGCGGTTCGTTCAACGATGGCGGCACGCCGGGGTTCGTGGTCCGCGACAGGCGCGCACCCGACTCCCGTCGCTCGAGCGTCGGGCTCCGGCTCGCGGCGGCGGCGGCGGGGACTCGATAACCCCTTGCCCTTTGACTCCTTTGCCGCAATTTTCCTACACCTGACGTCCTGTGCGAGGAAGGATGCGTGGCGAGCCACCGTCCATCCGCGCGTCTGTGGGGAGTGCGGGGGGCGGTAATCCCCCGTCGCGCGCGCCAGCGCGGAGGATCCCCGTCAGGGCCGACCCAGCCCCCGCCCACCCGGTCCAGCCATGACCACGGCACGACCTGGACCCGCGCCCCCCGGGAGAGCCTCAGCACCCGAGGGGTTCGGACCATTCGCGCGCGGGAGGCGCCAGCAGCGCCGGACCAGGCGGTTGTTCCGCGCGCCCGCGAGCGGCGGAGACCCCGCCACACGCCCTCCCGAAGCGCTCGATCCGCGCCTCCGATCCGCGGCCACAGCGACCGCTTGGCGTCCACGGCTCCATCCCAAGCGATCGCCTCCCCGGTGTAGATCCTGCCGGATATGGTTACCACTCGTTAGCGTCCCGGGGGTGCCACGCAGAGCGCGTCCGCGGGATCCTCGCGCTGACGGCGGGGGAGGTGGAAGTCGTCGTGCAGCCAGCGAGCGACATGTCCGAGGTGTCGCAGGCGAAGGGGGTGCGACGTCTTCCGGACTTTCGCGGATCCCGACACGAACAGGCTGAACAGCGCCCTTCCCACCGCCTTCGACAACGAGGTCCTGCTCGATGTCGGGACGGGGGTCCTCACGGGCGCGATGGGGGACGCCGGCACGCTTCGGCGGGGAGGAGTGAAGCGGACCGGTACGCAGCATTCCCCTGGTTCGTGAGCCCCCTGCGAGCTACAATCCGCCGGGAAACGACCTCTCCTCAAAATCGAGAGTCCTCACCGAGCCGCGAGTCCGCAAGGTGTAGCGTGTCCTCGGTCGCCCCGCCCCGCTTCGAGAGGATCACCATGGCGACGCTCGCCGACCTTTTGACCGTGCGGTCCCTGCGGACCGAACGCGAACGGGCCTATCTGAACGAGCAGGTCGCAGCCTGGCTCGCGGGGCGCACGCGGGCGGAGAGCCGGGCGCCGCTGTCCGATGCGGAGGAGGAGATCTACCAGCCGAGCTTGTACGTCCCGATGGACGGCGCCTCCTCCCGATGGTTTCGTGATGAGGCGGGCGGCCTCCAGCCGGCGGATGAGCCGATCCCCGACGGGGCTTCCGCCTCCGCGACGCAGCGCAAGACGCCCGCTTCGGTCCGCGCGCTGCTGGCCTGGTGGGCGTGCCGCCGCGAGTTGCCACGGCTCGTGCTCGTCGGTTCGCCAGGGCAAGGCAAGAGCGTGTTCCTCACGCGATTCGCAGCCGCGCTTGCCCGGGCGTTCCGGGGTGCCGACCCGGGCATTGCGGACGTGGATCTCTCGGCGCTACGTCTTCCGGACGGCCGGATGCGTCTTCCCGTGGTCGTGGATGCGAACGACATTCCGCGCGCCGGCGCCCAGGGCGGCGTGGCCTCGACGCTTGCCGCCGCGATGTACGAGCGGCTCGTGGTGGAGCGCCGGCATATCTCGTCGGAGGGGGAGATCCGCGCGGGTCTCGTCGGCGGACGGTACGTCTTGCTTGTGGACGCCTGGGACGAGATTCCCGACGCCCCGACGAGGGGAGCGGTCCTTCGCCTTCTGCGGAGTCTGGCGACAGAGCTTCCATCCACTCGACTGGTCCTCACTACGCGGTCGGCAAGCTACACGGGTGACGCCGCGTTCGGCCCGGAGCTGGAGGTGGTCACGCTCCAGCCCTTGAGTGACGAGCAGTTCCGCGCCCTCGTTGGCCAGTGGGTGCACGAGAAGCGCCGGTCGGCATCGAAGGTCGATGCAGACGCGTACGAAGAGGTCCTCGTCCGCGCGATCTCGGCCATCGCGGGGCGCCTGGATGCACAAGATTCGGCGGAGGGGGTGCCGGGCAACCCGCTGATGCTCACCGCGTTGTGCGAGGTGTACGACAAGCACGGGGCGGGCGGGCAAGGGCGGGCGCTCCTGGAGGATCGCGCGGAGCTGTGCGAGACGATCGTGGCCGAGCTGTGCGCGTCGAAGTCGTCCTCGCGGGAGGGGATCGGGGAACTGCTCGCGTCCGACAAGCGACGGATCCTGGAACGGTTCGCCCTCTCGATGCAGAGAAAGACCGAGGGGCCGCAGGTGCTGCCGATCGGATCGGCGAAGGGCGAAAGCCTGGCCTGGTTCAAACCAGGGTAACACACTCTCAGGAGATGGACACGCCCGAGCGCCGAAGGCGCGAAAGAATGTAGCCAGGGCCAAAGGCCCTGGATTGCCGGCCGCAAAACATCGAGCCCTGAAAGGGCGACAGAACGCCTTGGCGGCATGCGCGTTATGCCGCCGTTTCAGGGCTCGGCCTTCTGGTGACCGAATTCCAGGGCCGGTGGCCCTGGCTACATTCTTGAGCCCCTCCGGGGCTCGACCGTGCCAAACGCAGCAGTCGGACTGTCACCTGAAAACGCCGGAGTTTGAACCATGCCGAAATCCTGGATGCGTTTTTCAACGACAAGCTTCCGCCTACCGACGAACTTCGAAAAACGCGTGCGACGTGGTATCTCTCGTGGGCCGCGAATCACACCGGATTGTTGACCTTCCAGAGGTCGGTTGAGGGAGGCGAGGAGGTGCGCTTCCGGCACCGACTCTTCCGCGAGTATCTGGCCGCCTCCCGCCTAGCCCGCGAGATCGGGAACGGGGCGGGGGACGCGGCCGAGACCGTGTCCCGGTTATGGGACGAGGGGCGGTTCACGGACCCGCTCTGGCAGGACGTGATGGTCCTCTTGCCGGGTGCGCTCGGCGATGGGCGTGCGGGGAAGCTGCGCGCCGAGGTGCTGAAGCTGGCGAACCGCGCCGGACCGCGGAAGGGGCGTCTGCTGGGCCTCGCGGCGGCGATGGTGATCGAGACCCGCCGCCTGTATGACGGGCTCGACTGCGCGCCAGCGGCCAAGGTCATGGCGCGTGAGTACGAGCGGGAAGGGAGTGCCTGGCCCCTGCGCGACCGAATCGACTTCCTGGAACGGCTCGCGTGGCTCGATCCGCAGGGCGGCGATCCGCGACTCGCGGAGGAGGGCTATAGGTGGGTACCGATCCCGGGCGGGGAGGTGACGTTGGAAGGCGGGCGTCGCGTAAAGGTCGACCCCTTCGAGCTGGCCTGGGCGCCCGTCACGGTTCAGGAGTACCGCGCGTTTGTGGAGGCGAAGGACGGCCTCGATCCGAGGTGGTGGCGTGGAAAGGGCTGGAAGACCCCTGATCATGAGAGAATACGCACTCACGAGAGTGACGCCGCTCATTGGCAGTGGCAACTGTCGCACCCCAATCAACCGGTGACGTGGGTGAGCTGGTACGAGGCCATGGCATGCTGCGCTTGGCGAACGGCGCACCGCACGGATGGCCGCACCATCCGATTGCCGACGGAGGCGGAGTGGCAATGGGCCGCGGCGGGACCGGAGCGGCGCGAGCATCCCTGGGGGCACGAGGATACCGGGGAGGGGGAAGCCGCGCGGGCGAACTACCTCCCAGCGGGGGTCGGGGAGCCGACACCGGTGGGGGCGTTTCCTGCCGGGTCGTGGGACGAGATCGTCGACCTCGCAGGCAACGTCTCTGAGTGGTGTTCGAGCGAGATCAAGGGAGACCCAGAATGCCGCGTGCTCCGCGGTGGTTCGTGGGACACCACCGACCGCTGGTACCTGCGGTCTGCGTCCCGAACCCCCGGGTACCCATCCGACGCCCGCTCCACGCACTACGGCCTGCGGTCCGCGTCGGCGGCGAGGACTCGATGACCTTCTTCGCTCTGCCGCTCTTACCCTTTGTGTCGCACGCCAGACGTCGGGAGCGACGGAGGGAGTTCACAAGAACCTCCGCCCCCCCCCCGCGGAAGCCGGGCCTGCGCCGCCCCTGCGGTTTGCCCCGAAACAGGGCGAGCTCCGCGATCATTCCCCCTCCAAAAAAACGCGGCTCGAACAGAACCGCATCGCTCGTCGCGATCTTCACGCTTCCGAGTGCGTGACCGAATGAGGAGCGCGTTCGCGGATGGGCGCCTCGGCCGGTGCGACCGCAGCGCGATGAGCCTGATCGGAGGCCGCCAGCGTGACCGCCGCAACGTCTCGGGCCCCGGCCACCGGTGGCCGAGTCTCACGCATCGGGCGTGTGCGGGCTGGGTGACGCCCGACCACCCCGGTGCCGAAACGGCCTTGTCTTTCAGGATCTGCAAACTCCCGCCGATGTCCTGGAGCCGCGAGTAACGCGTGTCGTGGCGATTGTCCTTGGCGCGCGCGGCGTGTATATTGAGGATGCGCGGAGGCCGCCCCTCCGTGCTGATTCCCCGCTTCTTGGAGAGGCGCTCGTGGCCAACCTGTCCGACCTGATGAAGGTCCGATCGCTGCGCGCCGTGCGTGAGTTGGAGTACGTGCGGGCGCAGCTCCCGTTCTGGCTCGAGGGGAGGATCAGGCGACAGGCGCGCCGGCGCCCCAATCCGCGGCTCGCGGTGTACCGCCCAGCGTGGTACGTGGACCTGGACGGCGCGTCGGCCCAGTGGTATCGGGACGCGGAAAGCCAATTGCAGGCGGTCCGGCCGGACGGCGCCGCGACCGGCGCGGAGGTCGAGCAGGTGAGGCCGCCGGCAGATCGCGACGGGGCCCCGCTGGCCTGGTGGGTCTCACGGGAGGAGCTGCCGCGCTTGGTGCTCGAAGGCTCCCCGGGTGGCGGCAAGACGGTCTTCCTCACCCGCCTGGCCGCAGCAATCGGATCCGCATGCCTGGGGGGGCCGTCCGGGCTGGAGGGTCTGGACCTAGCCCCCCTGCACGCCGGCCGACGCGGCACCGGGATTCCGATCGTGGTCGATGCCGTGCGCATCGCCCGCGAGTGGGGCAAGACCCCGAACAGAACCGCCGTGGTCGCCTCGATCAGACAGGAGTTTCAGGTCGCCGGGGTATCGGCGCCTTCGGAGCGGGAAGTCGATGTGGGGCTGGCGGAGGGGCGGTATCTGCTCCTGGTGGACTCGTGGGACGAGGTCGCGGAACCGGGGAGGAGGGCGGATGTCCTCGGATTGCTCAAAGAGGTGTCGGGCGGTCGGAAGGCAGGTACGCGGATCGTCCTCGCCACGCGGTCGGCGGAATACACTGGGGGGGCCTCGTTCGGACCGGAAATGGAGCTGGTCAAGCTCCAGCCCCTGTCGGGCGAGCGAATCGCCGCGTTTCTTGAAGCCTGGATCCGGGCGGAGAGACTGGGACCGGCGGACGCGGGGGGCCTGTGGGCGGAGGTCACGGCCCTGGCCGACCGGATCCGGTCCGGCCCTGCGGAGGATCGGCTGCTCGGCAACCCGCTCATGTTGACCGCGGCCTGCAGTGTGCAGCGGAGGCACCCACGGCTGCCCAAGGAGCGCTCCCGGCTGTGCAACCTCCTCGTGGAGGATCTGTGCGACTCGATCCCCTCGGAGGATCCGGAGCGTGGATGGGTTCTGCGTGCGGCGGCGAAGCGGGACATCCTGGAGAGGCTCGCGCTCCGGATGCTGGAGAAAGGGACCCTGGCCCTCCCCATCGGCGAAGCGGAGCGCGAGGTCCCGACTCCGGACGGGGATGTGCAGGACCTGTCGCGGGCGGAGACGTACCTCCAGTGGACCGCGGATCACACGGGCCTCCTGGTGTACGAAGACGGGGGCAAGGAGCTGCGCTTTCGGCACCGTGTGTTCCGGGACTTCCTCGGGGCCTCCCGACTGGCACACCAGGCGGTGTCCGTGCAGGATGTGCAAGGGATGGTCCGACGCCTGTTCGAGCGCGGATCGGTCATTGACGAATTCTGGACCGACGTGTTCCTGTTCCTTCCGGAGGCGCTCCGGACGCGCGAGCGGGCGCAGACCGCCTATGAGGAGCTGTGGCGGCTGGGGATGGCCCGAGGCGAGGCGCGGAAGGGACGGTCGCTTGGACTTGCCGGGGCCATGGTAGTGGAGACACCCGATGTCTTCCCCGACCTGGACCGAGCCGGACGCGCAGGGGTGATGGCGGAGCTCTACGAAAAGGAAGGCAGTGGATGGCCCATGCGCGACCGCATTCTCTTCCTGGATACGCTGGGCGTACTCGATCCCGTGGGGGGCGATCCACGCGTCGCAGAGGACGGCTACAAGTGGGTACGAATTCCGGGCGGGAAGGTGACGTTGGAAGGCGCGGGGCGCATGAAGATCGCTCCCTTCGAGCTGGCCTGGGCGCCCGTCACGGTCCAGGAATACCGCGCGTTCGTTGAGGCGGAGGACGGCCTCGATCCGAAGTGGTGGCGGGGAGAGTGCTGGGAAGCCCCTGCGAGTTGTCGGGAACGCGTTCACGAGTATTCCTCCGTGCTGTGGCTGAAGCAATTGGCGCACCCCAATCGACCGGTGACCTGGGTGAGTTTGTACGAGGCCAGGGCATACTGCGCCTGGCGAACGGCCCACCGCACGGATGGCCGCACCATCCGCTTGCCGACGGAGGCGGAGCGGGAATGGGCCGCGGCGGGAACGAAGCGGCGCGAGTTTCCCTGGGGGCATGAGGACCCCGGGGAGGGGGAAGCCGCGCGGGCGAACTACGAGTTGGCGGGCGTCGGGGAGCCGACACCGGTGGGGGCGTTTCCCGGCGGGTCGTGTGGGGGGATCGTCGACCTCGCGGGCAACGTGTGGGAGTGGTGTTCGAGCGCAATCTTGGATCATCCAGGACCCAGCTCGCTCCTCGGCGGTTCGTTCCTCAGTGACAGCCGCGAGATGCTGCGGGGTGCCGAGCACTTTTGGGAGGCGTTCGTCCATCGGGAGGAGAGCGCCGGGCTGCGGCTGGCCTTGGCGCCGGGGACTCGATGAGCCTCTGCGCTCTGACCATTTTCCCTTTCTGTCGCACGCCTGACGCCGATGGTGATGGATGACACTCACCCGCCTGCCGCTCGCCGGGCATTCGTGGGGGGTGGGGAGGGCGATAGCCCCCCCGTCCCGGGGCTCCGCGACACGCAGCCCCCTGCACCCACGACATCGCCCGGCCGCAGCCACGGAAATACGCCACATCGCACCGGACAGCAGGCTTCGCGTCGCGGACCCCCGCCGGCAGCGAGCCGATCGCTGCGACTCCGCGCCACGCGCGTCCGGGTCGAAATACACTCGCGCTCGCGGCTTGGGCTCCGTGCGACGGGCTTCGCCCCGCCCCTCGCATCCAAGTCCGCCGATCTGCTCGACCGCCTGGGTCTCCAATTCCCGAGTCTCACCAGAGTGATTATTGTGCAAGGAGAGGCCCCCCACTGCGTATCCCATTCCAGGGCGGACCGGGGATCTCGCGGCCCTATTTCGGGGGAAGCAGCGCATGCACGCTCCGACTCTGGCCGACACGGCCTTCGCTCGCCGACTCCTGGACGACGGGCTCGTCAGGCCCGTCGAGCTCGCCGAGTGCCTGGCAACGCAGGCCGCCGCCAGGCGCTCCCGCGGACACGAGCCCCCCCTCGCCCAGCTCCTCGTGGCCGCCCGGCGGGTGTCGCGGAAGACGGCGACGGCGATCCTCCGCACCCTGGCCCACTCGTGGATCACGGTGGGGCCGCGCCGCATCGCGATCTCAGTCGAGGACGACCAGGTCGGCGCACGCCTCCTCGCCGCGGGCCAAATCTGCCGATACCGGCTGGAGGCCGAGAAGATCGTCCAGGGCGTGCTCCGGTCGGCCGGCGTGCCCCTGGGCCTGGCGGAGGTGCTGGCGCGAGACGGCGCGGTCGAGTCCGCCGTTCTGGAGGGGACGCTCCGTCTCGTCCGTCGAGACCTCGGGCTCTCGGCGTCCGGCGCGCGCTCTGGCGCCGGCCAGGCCCTGCCCGCCGCCAAGGCCGGCGACCTGGTCTTCGGGCGGTTCCGGTTGTACTGCCACCTGGGCTCGGGCGGGAACGCGGACGTCTTCGAAGCGTACGACCTGGTGCGCGAACGGACGGTCGCCCTCAAGCTCCTCCGGCCGGAGCTGGAGTCCTCGCCCGATAGCGTCGAGCGCTTCGCGCGCGAGGCCCGACTCCTCGCCTGCGTGAACCACCCGAACGTCGTGCGCGTCATCGAGTCATGCGTCGGCGGGTCCCGGCACTTCCTGTTGATGGAATTCGTGGGCGGGCCCAGCCTCGAGGATGTCCTGGTCCACCTCCCCTCACAACGCGTGGCGCACGTCCTGCGCGACGCCGCGCTCGGCCTGGCGGCGATGCACCGCGAGGGCATCCTCCACCGCGACGTCAAGCCCGCAAACATCCTGCTGGGCGGCCGCGACGGGGCCGTTCTGTGCGACGCAGGCATCGCGAAGCGCGTCACGAAGGGGATGGATCCTGACCTCACGGGGGCGGACCACGTGATCGGCACGCCCGACTATCTCGCCCCGGAACAGGTCAACGACGGAGGCGCGGCCTTGCCGCCGGCCTGCGACCAGTTCCCCTTCGGCGTGATGCTCTACCGGCACATGGTCGGGACCATCCCCTTCCCGGGGCAGTCGGGTCCGGAGAGGATGGTGTCGCTCTTGACGAGGCAGCCGTCGCCGCCGTCGGAGTTCGCGAGGTGGGGCGGGGCGGCGCGGCCCGTCCCGCGGGCCCTCGAAGCGATCTGCATGAAGTGCCTGAGGAGCGATCCGGCGGACCGCTACCCCAGCGCCGAGGCGCTGGCCGCGGACCTCGGCCGCTTCGTCGCCGGCAAGCGGGTCGCGGCCGAGCGTCTCGGGTCGATTGCTGCCGACCGGCTGCGCGCGGGCTGGCGACGCGTGCGCGGGATGGCGCACGCGGTGCGGGACTTCGTCAGCGGGACGTAGCGCGGGCCCGGGGCGGGGGCGAGCCAATCCGCGTTGTTCGTGGGCAGGCACAAGGCCTGCCCCTACCGCACGCGGGGGAGACGCAAGATCCAGTTCCTGCTTTGCGAGAGGGGGCGCTCGATTTCCGCGCGCCGGGGCTGCAAGCCGCGGGAACTTCCCCCGTACAGGGATACGAGGGACCGAAGCGCAGCCCCCGGGGCGGCTGCGGGTCGGTTGCCCTTGCCTCTCTTCTTCCCCGTTCAGGAGGATTGCCATGGCTCTCACTCCGTCCCGTGTCCGGGGGCGCGCGCGGTCGCTCGGGTTGCCGCCTCGCGGCGCCGCCCTCGTCTTCAGCGTGTCCGCCCTCGTTCTCCTCGCCTCGACCGCCGTCCTGTTCGTCGGCGTGGCTCGCGCGGGACGCGACGCGGCCCAGGGGTACGTCCTCCACGCCCGCGCGCGCATGCTCGCCGCGGCCGGCCTGGAACGCGCCATCGCGGAGTTGCGGTCGATGGAGCTGCGACAGGCCTGGCTCGATCCGAGGGATGCGTGGAGCTACAAGGAGCTGTACACGGACGTGGAGCTCCCTCCGGACCGGTTTTCGGGGTTCGCCCCGGGCCGGCGCTTCGGACAGCCGGTCCGCCGGTTGGAGGACGCGGTCCATGTGTCCTTCCGGGACCCCGCCTTGTCGCGGGAGGGCAGGGCGTGTTCGGGCGCGCTCGGCGGCACGTTCGAGCCGGCGGGCGACACCTACTCATTGAAGGTCCTGGACTGCGCCGGCCAGATCAACCTGAACAACTTCGACGCGCCCGCCGCGGGCGCCCTGCCCGCGCATCCGGGCAACCCGAACCTCTTCCGCATGGTCGACAATCTCGGCGCGGTCATGGGCGCGGGTCCCCTGGGCGCGGACCTCGCCGCCTGCGTGGGCCTGCGGCGTCGCCGCGGCCTGAGCGGCGCCCTCGCCTCGAAAGGCGAGGTCGCCGGCGCCCTCGCCGAGCTCCTCTCGCTGCGCAATCCGGGGCTGAGCCCGGTCGAGTCCTCTCGGATCGCCCGCGCGCGGTGGGACCTTGTGCGCGACTTCCTCACGGTCCACGGCTGGATCGACCCCTCGGTCGTGTCGTTCAGTCGGTCCGGCACCCCCCGCTGGGAGTCCCGGCCGCGCGCGCCGGTGGACGTGAACACCTGCTCGCGGGAAGTGCTGGCCGCCACGCTCATCGGGCTCGCAGCCTCGTACCGGAGCGCCGACTATCGCAGGATGAACTGGGTCGACCGCTCCGTGCCGCCGCTCGTGCCGGCGCTTGCCGTGAGGATCGCGGACTTCCTGGTGCGTGCCCGGTTGGCCTTCGGCGAGGGGGCGGACGTCGGCCGCTACACCTTCAACGATTGGATGCACTTCCGGATCGCCGTGCTCGACGCCATGGTGGGACGGGTTCCCGGCGTGACGAAGGCGGTCGCCGACATGCTCCATGTGAATGCGAACCCCAACACCTGCCTTCGAAAGCTGAATCCGGAACTCGTCGTTTCCGACCCGAACCCGTACGCGCCGCGCGACCAGATCACGGACCTCGACAAGGCCGACCTCGCCGCCCCGGACTGGACGGGGACGACGGAGTGGTGCTGGGGGTCGATGGGCTACTTCGAGCTCGAATCGCTGGGTCGAGTCTGGCACGCGGGCCGGATCCTTGCGGAGGCGAAGGTGTCCGCCGTCGTGAAGACTCACGACCTCTACCGCGCCACGACGCAGGCGGACTTCGAGAAGGACCGCTACCACCGGCACCCGTACTTCGGCTCCCTCCTGTCCGCCGAGGAATATCCGCCCGTCGTGTCGCTCCCCGAGTACCCGTTCGCCGACGGTGGCGGCTACCGTTGGGGCGGCGAGGGCCGGCGCGCCGGCATCGACCCGGTCGCGGATCCCTTCTGCGCCCGGTGGGACGGCTCCATCCAGCTTTCGAACCTCGTCCGTCAGACGGTGGGGGCGCAGGACGCGTGCTTTGGGTTCTCTCACGGCACGCTGCTTCCCGAGCAAAGCGCCTCCGGCCGGCTGAGCGCGCCGACCTGGGCCATTGCCGTGCCGCGTGTGCAGCCCAGCGTGTCCGTAGGCGCGCCGAGGTCGTGGCGGATGGATCCGACCCAGGTCCTGGTCCCGGAGGTCCTCTCGCGTCGCCCCGGCGAGGGGTTCGTCTGGGGTCGATTCGACCCCGAGCAAGGGAGCGACCTGACCTTCGACGGGGTCCTCTGCAATTCCTTCCGGCGGGGCGCCCCGCTCTGCGCGTGGGGGGATGAATTCCCGGTCCCCGAGGGGACGGTTGAGTTCTTCGTCAAGCCGGAGGTGGACATGGGACTGTGGGGCCGCGGTGCGCCCGAGGGAGGCGGCTATCTGCAGGACCGCCGGACCCACCTCTTCGAGTGGGGGTCCACGAATTCGGAGGCGACGGGAAGGAACCAGTTGCGCGTGTTCGCCGTCCCCGGCCGTCTTCTCGCCGAATGGGCGATGGTGGTCGGCGGAGGCGAGGTGAAGCATCACGTCCTGTGGCACGACATCGCGTGGGGCGCCCATACGTGGCACCATGTGGAGGTCAATTGGACCGCGCCCTCGACCCAGGAGTCGACCGGACCTGACGGCCGGAAGGTGGTCACCGCCGTGCCCGGGCGCTTTATGTTCTTCGTGGACGGCAACCCGTCCACGCCGGCGTCGGTGGACCTCGCGCGTGAGGTTCGTCGTGCGGGCCCGAACGGGAACCTGCCCTCGAAGGCCCCACTCTCCCACCAGGACCCGTGGCTTCTCATCGGTTCCGTGCAGGCGAGGGAGTTCTCGATGGCCCGGAGCGACTTCTGCGGGACGATCGACAACGTCTTCCTCCACAAGTGGCGCCTCCACGAACGCTCCTTCATCCCGAAGTCGCGCTACCTCGACGGCTCCATCGGGGAGCTGGTTCGCCAGGGGCTGGACCAGGGGGAGCCGGTCGGCATTTACCTCAAGCGTCTCCGCGACGTCGAGGAGGCGGCGACGCCCGCCGGCGGGGTCACCCTTGGGACCCTGAGCTGCACCCACACGCACGCGTGGCACATTCACGCGACGACCGGGCACGCCACGGGGAAGGGCCACGTGTCCCCCGGTCTCCTGCTGGTCTCCGGCGGAAAGACGGAGGCGGTCCACGCGTACGACGGCTGCGCCGGATTCGCCATCCTCTCGCGCGCGAGCCGAACCGAGAACATGCGCCTTCGCAAGGGGGACGAGCTGTACTACATGGCAAGCTTCGAGCGGCGGGCGGACTTGCCCGCGCTGACGACGCCGGTGCTCGACGACTTCACGGTGACCTACGCCGCCGAGCCCAAGCTGCTCGAATACGTGGAGGATTTCGGTCCATAGGCACAGGGGACCGGGCGTCGATGCGGAAAAGGCGCGCAAGCAGCCGGGGCCGGCCCCGTAGGGAGGGCCATACCCGGCCGCGCCGGACGGGCTTTTCTGCCGGGGCGGGGACGGGGCGGCCGGGCAGCCAGGAGCAGCGACATGGCGAACGTGGGCTGGTCATCCTCGTCTGGCGGGCGGCGCGACCCCTCGATCGGCGAGCGGGTGGGCCGCTTCCTCCTACTCCAGGAGGCCGGCCGCGGCCGAATGGGCATCGTCTTCAAGGCGGTGGACAGGGAGCTCAGTCGGTTCGTGGCCGTGAAGACGCCGCGGTCCGACGACGACAGGGATCGGGAGGAACTGGTCCTCCTGTATCGCCGGGAGGCGCGGATGCTCGACCGCGTGAGGCACCCGGGCGCCCCGCGCGTGCTGGAGTTCGGGGAGCACCGGGGCCTTCCCTACTATGCCATGGAGTTCGTCCAGGGCGAGACGCTGGAGTCTGTGATGGGGTCGCTGTCCCTGCGCAAGTTTATCGGGAGCCTGAAGGATGTGGCATCGGTGCTTCATGAGGCCCACGAGTCGGGTGTGGTCCATCGGGACGTGAAGCCCGCGAACATCCTCGTGACCGGGAAGCGGGCGATGCTGGTCGATTGGGGACTGGCCAAACCCCTGGGGGAGACTCGCGCGGGCAGCCCTGGGGAGACGGCGGATCGCGAAAGGCGCTTCGGCGGCATGTCGGGCTCGACGGACGTCGAGGGTGTCGCCGGTACGCCGCTCTACGTGTCGCCTGAGCACCTAGGCGTTGGTCGTCTCGGCCCCGCGAGCGACCTTTTTTCCCTCGGGGTCATCCTGTACCGATACCTGACCGGGCGATTCCCGTTCCGGTTCGACTCCCTTCGCTCGCTGTGGAGGAACGTCCTGCTGTCGGACCCGGTCCCGCCGTCCCGGTATCCGGGCGTCGGCGCCGCCGGCGCGCCCGGCGGAGTCCGTCCGATGCCCGAGGCTCTCGATGCCGTCTGCCTGAAGCTGCTGGAGAAGAAGCCGGAACACCGCTACGCCTCCGCCGCCGAGCTGGTGGAGGAACTCGACCGGTTCCTGTGCGGCCTCCCGGTGCGGGCGAGGCTGCCGGGGATCGGCGAGCGCTTGCGGCGGTTCCTCGGCCGGCACGCGGGGGTGGCGGCGACGGCCCTCGTGGATGCGCTGCTCTTCCTCGTGCTCGCGATGCGATAGCCTCGGGGAGTGTGGGGGGGCGACCGCGTGTCGCCCGGCTTGGCGTCCGGAGGGCGCGGGCCACGGGCGGCGCGCGGAATTTAACTGGCCCGACCTCGAACCGGGAGGTACGATTTCCGTCGAGCTTCGGTCTTCCGCGGTCCGGGGCCGACCTCCGGACTGCGCACGTGGCGGGTGCTGCGTGGAATCCCCGAAGGGCGCGGTGTCGCGCTTGCCCTGGAGGCCGGCGATGGCGACGCTCGCGGATCTCGTCAAGCTGCGGTCCCTGCGCTGGAACCGCGAATGCGCCGACCTGGACAACCGGATCGGCGACTGGCTCGCGGGCCGCACGGGGGCGATGAGCCGGGCACCGCTGTCGGGTGCAGCGGGGGAGATCTACCATCCGGAGTTGTACGTCCCGATGGATGGTGTGTCCGATCGCTGGTTCCGGGACGCCGGCGGGCGCCTGAGGCGGGTCGAGGAACCGGGGCCCGACGGGCGGCCTTCGGGCCAAAGGGACGCGGCGCACGACGGCAAGGCACGCGCCCCCCTCGCATGGTGGGTCTCACGCCCGGAGCTGCCGCGGGTCGCCCTGGTCGGTTCGCCGGGCGAAGGCAAGAGCGTGTTCCTCACGCGACTCGCCGTCGCGCTCGCCCGTGTGTTCCGGGGCGCGGACGCGGGCATGGCGGACCTGGCTGTCAACCACCTCCGCGACCGTGCGGGGCAGCCATGCGTTCCTGTGGTCCTGGAGGCTAGCGACTTCGCGCGCGAACTCGCCAAGGCGCAGGGCGATTTCGCGATCGTCGCCGCCGTCCACCGGAGGCAGTCGATGAACATCGATTCGGTGCCATCACAGGCGCATATCCGGGTCGGCCTCGCCGATGGCCGCTACCTCCTGCTGGTGGACGCCTGGGATGAGATCCCCGATGCGCAGACCAGGAACGCGGTCTTGCTCCTCCTCAGGAGGCAGAAGGATCACCTTCCGCACCTTCGGTTGATCCTCGCGACGCGCTCTGCGAGCTACACGGGAGAAGCGGCCTTCGGACCCGAGATCGACACTGTGACGCTTCAACCCTTCAGCGAGGCGCAATCTCGCGTCCTCGTTCGCAGGTGGGTGCTGCGCAAGTGGGCCCCGAGCTCCGGTGACGAGCTTCGACGGCACGAGGAGGCCCTCCTGCGCGCCATCGCGGACCTGTCGAATCGCATGCACGTGCAGGGTCCGGGCGAGAGCGTCACGGGCAATCCCTTGATGGTCACCGCGATCTGCGCCCTCCATGACAACGCTGTGGCCTCCGGACTGGCGCTTCCGGAGGGTCGGGCTCGACTGTGCGACAAGCTTGTCAACGACCTCTGCGAATCGCGTATGTCGGCACGGGACGGGATTGGCACACTGGACAAGGGCGACAAGCGTCGGATCCTGGAGCGGTTTGCCCTGGCGATGCAGAGAAGGGCGAAGGGGCAGCAAGAATTGCCATTGGAGTCGGCGGAGGCCGAGATCCTGGACGAGTTCGGCGGAGACAAACTGCCACCGAACGATACTCGACGCGGAGAGCGCGCGGCATGGTATCTCCAGTGGACGGCCGACCATACGGGGCTGCTCACCTATCGGAGGTCGACGGAGGGCGGCGAGGATGTGCGGTTCCGGCATCGCCTCTTTCGGGAGTACCTTGCCGCGTGCCGCCTGGGACGAGAGACTGGGTCCCATGGGGAGGACGTCAGGGCGCTGGTGCTGCGGTTATGGCTCGACGGCCGATTTACGGACCCAGTTTGGCACGACGTGATGCTGCTCTTGCCGGGTGGGCTGGCCGATTCTCGGGCCGTGAAGCTGTACGCAGCCCTTCTGGAACTGGCCCGAGTCGCCGGGTCCAGGAAGGGACGCATCCTGGGCCTTGCGGCGGCGATGGTGGTCGAGACGCGCCGCCTGTACGGCGAGATGGCCGTCGCCTTGCGAGCGAAGGAGATGGTGCGGGAGTATGAACAGGATGGTGCCATGTGGCCCCTGCGCGATCGGCTGCTCTTCTTGGACATGCTGGGACGGCTGGATCCGAAGGGAGGCGACCCTCGGCTCGCGGAGGATGGCTACCGATGGGTCTCGATTCCGGGCGGAGAGGTGGAGATCGGCGGGGCGACTTGGGAACAGCACGTGAGGGTCGAGCCCTTCGAGCTGGCCTGGGCGCCGGTGACGGTGCAGGAATACCGGGCGTTTGTGGACGCGCCGGACGGAGCCGACGAGAAGTGGTGGTGCGGGGAAGACTGGGAGACGCCTGTGGGCGAGCGGAGACGCGTCGGGGAGGTGGTGCCAATGGTGTGGCGGAATCAACTCGTACACCCAAACCGCCCGGTAGCCTATGTGACCTGGTACGAGGCCATGGCCTACTGCCGGTGGCGAACGGCCCATGATCGGGGTGGCCGCACATTTCGACTGCCGACGCGGGTGGAGTGGCAGTGTGCCGCGGAGGGGCCCGAGCGGTACGAGTTCCCTTGGGGCAACGAGGCACCAGTGGCAGGCGAGGCGGCCCAGGCGAACTGGTGGGAAGCCGGAGTCATGGAACGGTCGCCGGTCGGTGCATTTCCGGCTGGCTCGCGCAGGGGAATGGTCGACCTCGCCGGTAATGTCTGGGAGTGGTGTGCGGACAGGCCGGAAGGCAGACCAAGCCAAAACCTGCTCCGGGGCGGTTCGTTCGACCTTGAAGACCGCGCGAGGCTGGGGTGCGCGGTCATCGGTCGTGCCGCATCCGACGGCCGCGGTCCGCTCGTCGGGCTGCGGATCGCCTCTGTGGCGGGGACTCGCTAACCCCTTGCATTCGCACTCGTTTATCCTTCGTGTCCGGCTTGGGCCGGCCTCGCCCCGTTCGAACGGCAGTCCATGACGCCGCCTCCACCGGCCATGCTCCTACCCGAACACCCGCTCCAAACCCACCCGGCACACGTCCCGGATCGTCTCCGGCCCGGGCGCGGAGGGTCGGCCGCTCTCGCGGGCGATTTCGGCCGCACGCAGAATCCGGTCGGTCACGGTCGAGAACTCCTTCGCGCGGATCCGCGCCAGATCGGCAGCACGCTTTCGCGGACCGCGAGCGCGGAGCCGCTCCCAGGTCTTCCGCAATTCTTCCAACTTCGCGCTCATCAGGAGCAGCGTGTCGTGCACGTAGAGGATGTCTTTCGCGCGCTTTCCAACGGAACGATCGGCCCGCGGAAGGACCAGCACCTTCTGGGCCAGGTAGGAGACCGGGTTTACCACCCTCACCAGGACAGGCCTCCCCTCGACGGGGTAGCCGCGTGACTCGTCCAGCTCGAGCGCCCAGGGCTCCTCTCGGAGCAGCTCTACATGGGCGAGCTGCTGGACCGTCACGCCCGACACCTCGCGGGCATCGTTCGATGCTCCATCCCTCCTCACGGGCCCTCCGCGCCTCTCCCCGATGAACTCGACGTGGAATGCGCTCCCGGCGTTCTTCGAGTAGTACTTCGTCACCGGCGGGCGATCACCCCAGAGCCGCTCCTCGAAGCCGGCCTCCAAGAGCATGGTGCGAACGGTCTTCCCCTGACCCTCGAGCGTCATGGGTGCCAGGATGTCCGTGTCGTCCGTCGTCAGCGGCTGGAGCCCAACCGGCCGGGCCCATTCGTGGAAGTGGAAGAGGCGGTGGGCCCAGCCTCCCACCACGATCAATTGCGGCAAGTACGGTTCAAGCGCGCGGAGGGCCTGCACGAATTCCTGCCTGGTCGTGTCCATCGGAGTCACTCCACGACCCTGGCCAGCACCCGATCCCAGACCTCGCGTGCCTGTTCCTCTCCCCGGGCGGGATGCCCGACGAGATCCAGCCAGCACTGGACCGCATCGGCGGCGGGAACTCCGCCTCTTTCGACGGCGCCCCGAAATACGGACTTCGGCCATCGGGGAATGCAGAGCAAGACGTCGTACCCGTCCCCGGGGTCGCTCTGGCGAAGCCCCAGCTCCTGGAGCGCGCCGGGGAAGTCCGCCTCGAGGTAGAGGCTGGACGGGATGCCCTGGACGACGCCCATTCCCAAGTGCCGGCAGGCGGAGTGGAGCCCCAGACAGGCCCTTGGGCGGGCCGCAGCCGCGGCCCGCGCCGGCCGTGGTTCGTGATAACGTGCCAGCGCCCGCCGCAGCTCGTGCTCTCCGTCCGCCGGCGGGAGGAGCCATCGGGCGCGAACCACGCGCCCGGGCGACCGGCTTGCCGCGGCCCACTGATGCAGAAGTTCTCCGACACGGACCAGCTTCAACTCGCGTGAAGCCGCGTCCACAAAGCCTGCCCGCTTTAGCGCGCCCACCTGTCGCCAGGCGGCCGCAACCGAAACCTCGGCCACCTCGGCCAGGTGCTTGGCGTTTCGGATGGCGACGCGGGGCGCGTGCAGGAACTCCGCCGGGATCCGGCTCGCCAGGAGGAGCTTGAGCAGCCAGCGTCCCAGGTCGCCGAAGAGCTGCGGCGGCTGCTCCCAGTCGGGTCCCGTGGCGACGGAAGCGGCATCGGCATCGGCCCGAACCCTTTCGAGCCCTCGCCCGTGCAGCTCGACCCGGCCTTCCGCATCGACGAAACCGTGGGCGCAGCCGGACAGGAACCGTTCGGCGTATGCGCGGAGGTCGCCGAGCACGCGTTCGGAGAGTCTTGGCGCGCACACGACGGCCAGGGGGCGGCCTCCCGCCTCCTGCGCGTGCCGGCGCGCCTGGAGGCAGGCGTCGGCGAGCAGGGCTTGCAGCAGGTCGCGACGGGCGTCCCGGGCCGCCTTCAGCTCGATTACGTAACGCTGCGCCCCCGAGTCGGCGACCAGCTCGCGCCGCCCGCTCCTCGGCCCGGCTGGCCGGGGGACGCGCCACCCGGCGGCCTTGAGGGCGCCCGCCAGGAGGTCCGCATAGGCGCGCTCCGAGCTCTGCTTGCTTTCGAGCGCTTTCACGGGGGCACGGCGCCTCCACTCCGGAGTTCTCTCGTACAAGAAATGTCTCATGTGCATGATATCCGGGCCAGCCGGCGAGTCAAGCCAATTTTTCGTGCGCACGAAAGATTTCGTGTGCACGAAACTTTCCGGCGGCTGCGCAAGAGTTTCGTGGGGCGCCGCGTAGGGGGACGGCGTGGGCGCCGGGCAGGGGCAGCGCGGCCAATTTCCCTGGCCCAACCTCGAACCGTCGGCTACGATTTCATTCGAGCCCCGGTTTTTCGCGGGCCGGGCGCTGGGAACCGAGGCGGACAGGCCGCAGGCGCCCTGTGGAATTCCGGAAGGGCCCTATTCCCCTTGCCAAGAAGTCCGGCGATGGCGACTCTCGCGGATCTGGTCAAGCTGCGGTCCCTGCGCTGGAACCGCGAGTGCGCCGACCTGGAGAACCGGATCGGCGACTGGCTCGCGGGCCGCACGGGGGCGATGAGTCGCGCGCCGCAGGCGGATGCAACCGAGGAGATCTACGAGCCGGGGCTCTACGTCCCGATGGACGGCGTGTCCGGGCGCTGGTTCCGGGCGCCGGACGGGCGCCTGAGGCGGATCGAAGAGCCGGGCCGCGGGGGGCGGCCTTCGGCCGAAGGCTCGGCGGAGCAAGGCGACCGGGCGCGCGCCCCGCTCGCCTGGTGGGTCTCCCGCGCCGAGCTCCCGCGCGTCGCCCTGGTCGGCTCGCCGGGCGAGGGCAAGAGCGTCTTCCTCACGCGACTCGCCGTCGCGCTAGCCCGGGTGTTCCAGGGCGCCGACGCGGACATGGCGGACCTCGCTGTGGACCAACTTCGCGACCGTGCGGGACAGCCGCGCTTGCCTCTGGTGCTGGATGCGAGCGACTTCGCGCACGGGACCGCCCACGCACAGGGGGAGTTCGCGATCGTCGCCGCGCTCCACCGGCGGCTCTCGATGAACGGCGCCCACGGGCCATCCGAGTCGCACGTCGCCGCAGGGCTCGCCGGCGGACGCTACGTCCTGCTCGTGGACGCCTGGGACGAGATCCCCGATGCGCGGACCAGAAACGCGGTCCTCTTCCTCCTGAAAAGGCTGGCGACCCTCTTCCCCCTGACTCGGCTGGTCCTCACGACGCGCTCCGCGAGCTATACGGGGGATGCGGCGTTTGGTCCCCAGCTCGAGGTCGTGACGCTTCAACCGTTGAGCGACGTGCAGTTCCATGCCCTCGTTCACAGGTGGGTGATCCGCAAGCGAGGCTCGAGCACCGACGACGACGTTCGCCGGCACGAGGAGGCGCTCCTGCGCGCGATCTCGGACCTGTCGAACCGGATCGGCGCGCAGGAGCCGGGCGAG
>JACPWG010000012.1 GCA_016197205.1 Planctomycetota bacterium | reverse complement strand
CTCGAAGTCACTAAGACCACAAAGGCGCTTTTCGGCCGAGCCAAACTCGCCCCCTCACTGACGGTCCTTCGTGGTCTTCGTGCCTTGGTGGCTTGGTGGTTTCGTCGTCCGTTTGGGTTTCGGGCCTTCGCCCGAGTTGGATCTTGAGCATTGCTTGAACCTTGATCATTGAGAATTGAGCCTTCGTTCTCCCCCCCAGGCTCTCGAGGCGGGTCGGGGCCGCGAGAGCCACCAAGAACCTACAGAACCCAGATTGAAGCCCCACTAGGTGTTGAGCCCCTCCATGCAGTTTTTCTGGCGCAAAAAACGCAGCCTACGACAGCTCTCGCTCGAACGGCCCAAAGCCGCTCGGCCGCGCGCCGTCGAAGAGCTGCCCGCGGAGAAGTGGATCCCCACCGTTCTCCTCGGGACGCTTACGACGCTCGTCGTCGCCTGGCTGCTCGTCCAGGGCATGCCCTACAGCGTCGCGATCGCGGCGCGCGTAGGGATCGTCCTCTTGGCCGCGCTCATCACCGCCCTCCTCTTCCGGTACTTCCACCCCGAGATCTTCGGCCATTCGGGCAAGATGTGCTTCTTCGGCGCGTGCGTGGTCCTCGTCCTCGCCTGCGGCAAGCTCTTCGTCGCCTGGGCGGACCTCCGTCCGCAGGCGGCGCCGACGGGCACCGAGCTGCACTCCGTCGAGCCCGGCGCCGGGGGGACGGAGGACGCGCCAGGCGCGGGCGGCCCGGGCGAACCCGCGGTCTGGGGCTTGCGGTGGATCCTCTACGCGACGCCGCTGACGCTCGGGACCATGCTCTTGGCCATCAGCCTCTCGCGGGGGCTGGCCGTGGTCACGGTCTTCCTTCTCGCGCTCCTCCTCGGCTGCGAAAGTCCCGAGGCCTTTCCCGACATGGCGGCGCAAATTCCGGGCTGCGTCGTCGTCGCCCTCGGCGTCGGCAACCTGCGCTTCCGCTCGAAGCTCATCGAGCTGGGTGCGCTGGCCGGCCTCGTGCACTTCGCGAGCATCTGGGCCGTGGAGGCGCACGGCGGCGCGAACCCCTTCTACGCCGTCGAGCTGCGGCACCTGCTGCGCGACGGCGGCGTGGGCTTCGCGAACGCCCTCGCCGCGGGTTTCCTTCTCACGGGCGGGCTGCCCTACCTGGAGCGCATCCTCGGGATCACGTCGGACCTCACGCTGCTGGAGCTGTCCGACCTGAATCAGCCCGTGCTCAAGAAGCTCGCGACCGAGGCGCCGGGCACCTACCATCACAGCATCATCATGGCGCAGCTCGCGGAGGCCGCGGCCGAAGCCCTCGGCGCGAATTCGTTGCTGGCGCGCGTCGGCGCGTACTACCACGACATCGGGAAGACCGCGAAGCCCGAGTACTTCACCGAGAACGAGTCGGAGCGGGGCTCGAAGCACAAGAAGCTCTCGCCCAACATGAGCACGCTCATCATCATCGCGCACGTGAAGGACGGCGTGGAGCTGGGGGAGCTGTACGGCCTTCCCCAGCCGATCCTGGACTTCATCCCGCAGCACCACGGGACCTCGTGCGTCGAGTACTTCTACATGCAGGCGCTGAGCGAGAGCGAGGAGAACGGCGAGGACACGCCGGAGCTGGACAAGGACTCCTTCCGGTATCCGGGCCCGCGTCCGCGCAGCAAGGAGACGGCGATCGTGATGCTCGCGGACTCGGTGGAGGCGACCTCGCGCAGCCTCTCGGAATTCACGCCGTCCAAGCTGGAGGGCATGGTGCGGGAGACGATCCAACGAAAGATGGCCGACGGCCAGCTCAACGAATCCCCGATCACGCTTGGCGACCTGAAGGTGATCGAGGAGAGCTTCGTGCGGACGCTGGCGGGGGTGTTCCACCACCGCGTGAAGTACCCGGAGGCGGAGGAGAAGGGAGAGCGGCCGGAGCGCGGCGAGAAGCCGGAGCGCGCGGGCGAACGTGCGGAGCGTGGCGCGGAGGCCGAGGCCGGCGAGCGGCCCGACCGCGGGAATGGCGGCGGCAGCAGTGGAAATGGCGGCGGGGGCGCGGGCGGAGGTGGGAGCGGCGCGGGTGGCGGGAGCGGCGGCGAGCGGCCGGAAGGCGCGGAACGTGCGGAGCGGGCCGGCCGGTGACGCGCATCCATTTTCAGAACCGGCAGCGGCGGATCCGGCTGCCGCGTGCATGGATCGTCTCCTCGCTCCGCGCGCTCCTTCACGCGGAGGGCTGCGGACTGGGTCTGAGCGTGGTCTACGTGGACAACGCGACGCTCAAGGACCTGAACGCGCGCTTCCACGCGGCGAACCGCCTGACGGACGTGCTG
Source organism: Planctomycetota bacterium (assembly GCA_016197205.1). Taxonomy (GTDB): domain Bacteria; phylum Planctomycetota; class MHYJ01; order WSZJ01; family JACPWG01; genus JACPWG01. The sequence goes on along the minus strand of JACPWG010000012.1, from coordinate 21,190 downwards.
GCGTTTCCGATGGCGGCGTGGCCGCCGCGGCGGGCGAAGCGGGGGGAACCGGAAAAGCGGCGGGGCGCGACCGCGGCCGACGACGCGCCTCTCCTCGGCGAAGTGATCGTCTCCGCCGACCGCGCGGAGCAAGAGTCACGCTGGCGCGGACTGCCGCTCGATCGGGAGCTGACGCTCTACGCGGTGCACGGCACGCTCCACCTCCTCGGCTACGACGATCACGCCGCAGGCGAGCGCAAGGGGATGCGCCGGCGCGAACGCGAGGCGCTGGCGGCGGGGAGGGCGTGCACCTGGCCCGCCCCTACGTCCAGACGTCGATCCGTGTTGCCGCCACGCCGCCTGAGCTGAACGCTACTTCAGTTCGAGCCATGCCCAAGTCGCTCCACGAAAAGGAACAAGTCCGGCACTCACGCCAGTCTGTGCAGGCCGGAAGGCCTGCACCACAAGGGCCGCTTCCCTCCGACGAAAGTGCCGGTCCATGCGTTATTCCTTTACGGGCCCTTCCACTCCGTCCGCCCCACGCGGGCCTGGACAGGGGGCGTCCCGGGCCCTCGTCCCGGGCCGCCCCCGCGACTCCCCGCCGGCCGCCTGCTCCGACCGGTAGGGCCGCGCCCCTTGTCGCCACTAGTACTCCCGCGCGACCGCGGTGTCGCTGGTGTAGGTCCCCAAGAACGGGATCCCTTCGGACGGGGGCCGCGGGTCCGGGCGCGGCTGGGCCTCGGCCGGATCGTAGCCCTGGAGGAAGAAGTCGGCGATCGTGTGGCCGCCCGAGGTCCACTCCCCGAACAGCCGCGCTGCCGACCCTACGACGTGGCCGCTGAACGCGGCCACGCCGGTGACGAGGCCCACCGCAGCGCCCTTCTTCGGGTCCTGCGTGAGCGCCGTCGCGAGAGCCCCCGCCGTACCGCCAAACTGGCTGCCCAAAATGACCGAGTCCACGAGCCCGGCCGGCACCGAGACGCTCACACTCATCTGCTTGGGCCCCAGACTTCCCTTGAACTTGAGGTTCGCGTAGTCATAGTTCTTGCCGTGGCTGACCGTCACATCCCCCTTCACCACGCCCGACTGGCCGGACAGGATCGTGGTCGTCTCTTCCACCTTCACACCCTCCGCCTCCAGGCCGTCCGGGTCCGTGAAGTTGATCGGATTCGACCGCACGTACGCGTAGAGGTTGAAGCTGGTCGGGTTCACCGGGTCGAAGTCGAACTTCGGATCGGGCCGGAGGAATCGCCCGGCGTTCGGGTTGTAGAAGCGCATCCGCATGTAATCGAGCCCCGAGCTCTCGTCCCGCTCGTGGCCCGTGAACTCCTGCGCCAGGTCGCCCTTCAAGAGCTCCGTGCGCATTTGCCGGCCGTACGGCGCGTACTCCGTGTACTTCGGCGTGAACCGCTCCGACTCCGACAGGGCAAGGGCGGGGTTCCCGAGCCGGTCGCGGAAGACGTAATTCGCGGAGAGCGAGCCGTCGGTATCGGTTTGGACCTCGGCCAGGACCTGGCCGTTCGCGTACACGAAGTCCTTCCGGGACGACAAGCGCGAGTCCCGGCCCAGAGGGTAGTGCGTTTCCTGGCTCACCACCTCGCCGCGTAGACCGCGCACGGTGTACACCACGCGATCGTCGTACACTTCGCGCACGCGATTCCCTTCCGCGTCGAAGAGGTACTGGGCCACCGTCCAGCTCCCCTCGCGGACCTCGGCGAGCTGGTCGAGCCTGTTATAGAGGTACGAGAATCGATCATCGCCGGTCACCCGACCCGCGGAGTCGTAGGTCCAGCCGCTGCGCCGGTTACGCGAGTCGTAGGAAACGCCGCCCAGCGCGGGCAGCGTCAGCGTCGCGGGGACGCTTCCCGCCGTCCCGTACGCGGTGAGCCCGCCGACGGAGAGGGCCGAATTCCCGGTCAGGTTCCCCGCACCGTCATACAAGAACTGCGTGGCGTTGCCGTTCACGGTGAATTGCGACAGTCGTCCCCGGTCGTCGTAGCCGTACTGCAGGGACCCCGCGAGACCAGGGTCGTTCCTGTCGAGGGAAGCAAGGAGCCCCCACTCGTTGTACTCCATGTGGGTCGCCCGATACCGCACCGTCTGCCCGTCCTCCGTGAGGACGAGCGAGAGGAGCCGGCCGAACGTGTCGTACTGACGGTCCATGCCCATCGCGCGTCCGGTGACCGCCAGTCCATTGCCGACCAAGGGGATGCTCATCGTTTGGACTTGGCCCGACGCGTGGTACGTGGCGTCGGCGACGAAGGTCACGCCGCCGTACCTGACCGTCTTGTGGCCGGCGAGGGAGTTGAAGGTCCAGGCCTGCCGCCGGCCGGGCCGCGACGCCGGGTTTGCATACGTGTCCAGGTCCGGGTGGATCATGGTGCCCACACGGCCCATTTCGTCATACACGTACTGCGTCAGAAAGACGACGTTTGGCGTGAGCGGCGCGACGAGGGTCGGGACGCTTGGCCACGGCGTGCCCGGAGCGAGCGGATTCGCGGCGGCCGGCCGCGCGGACGGCTGGGAGAACGCGCCGGGGGCGACGAGGATCGGGAAACGGAGCGCCGGCGGCGCATACACGAGCGGCGAGGCGGTAACGTCCGTCCGGCTCGGCCGCGCAACCTGGAAACGGCGGTCGTTGTCCCACCCGCCGACCCGGAATACCATGAACCGCGAGAACGGACCGACCTCTCCGTTCGCCTTCCTCGCGCGGACGCGGAAGCAGTAGAATTTACCGAGCGTCGGAGTGAAGCCGACGGCGTTCCAGAGCAGCCTGGTCCCGGCGACCTCCGTCCGGGTCGTGACGGGCGCGGCGTAGCACCCGGCATCGTTCAGGGCCCCGGGGTTTCCGGTTGGGGTCCTCAGCTCGAGCTGGTAGGCGGACGCGCCGGCGACCGTTCCCCACACGAAGGCGGGATCGTACCCGGTCTCGGTCGGGGCCGGCGCCCGGTTGCTCGGCTTCGTGAGGAGCGGATGGAGCATCGCCCGCGGCACCGTGAGCCGGACGTCTTGAGGCCGGCCCATGGAGTCGCGCCGCAGGAATTCCACCCGCACGCCCTCGTGCTCGTGCCAGGCCGGTTGGTTGAACTGCGCGTCGTGCTCCTTCGTGACGAAGACGCCGCCGTTCAGGGCGATCGCCTCGATGCGGCCCAGGCCGTCGAGCGTGTAAGCGTAGGTCCCCGTCGGGCCCGTCATGCCCGAGAGCCAGGCCTCGCCGGCCGTGTACTGGTAACGGAGGGCGGTCGCGCCGATTTCCGGAGCATTCTGGCGCGCGCTGTGCGGGGACCCGGGAAGCGAGGCCGTATCCAACCCCATCCCCCACCGCAGCCCCCGGCCACCCTGCCACACAGCGTCTTGACATTCGCAGGGCCCGTCTGCTATAAGGGTTGGGCCGCGAAGGAGCCGAGAGGGCGGGCCTTCGCAAGTTCTGAGGATGGAGTCGGGCGTCGCGTTCCGGTGCGCCCCTCCGTCCCCATCCCGACGAGACCCAGGGAGGTCCAGCGTGAGACCCACTTCGCACGGCACCTTGACGACTTCGGTGGCCGAACTCGAGGCCCTGTTGCTGGGCGGCGAACCGATCCTGTACATCGTTTCGATCGACGAGGAGCGGGTCGAGGAGCGGGTCGCCGCGATCGCGGGCCGTGGGAATCGCAAGATCAACTGCTGGTCGCAGACGCTCGGCGTCTACCCTCGTGCGGGGGCCCCTCCCCGCGATCGGACAGCGCCGACGCGAGACCCGCTGGTCGCGCTCGACATGCTGCTCGACGAGCGGGAATACACCACCTACCTCTTCAAGGACCTCCACCCGTTCCTCGCGGAAGGGCATCCCCAGCGAGCGGCCGTCGTCCGCAAGCTCCGCGAAATCGCCGGCCAGATCCGCGCGCTCAAGAACGCGATGGTCATCATCGCCCACGAGCTGGTGCTCCCGCCCGACCTGCGGCAGGACGTGGTGAGCCTCTTCCTCCCGCCGGCGGACCTGCGCGAACTGGGCGCACTCCTGGAAAAGAAGATCGAGGAATCGAAGCGCAACCCGGCCGTGCAGGTGCGCCTCGAACCCCTCACGCGGGAGCTGCTCTTGCGCTCCGCGCTGGGTCTCTCCTGGCGGGAAGCCCAGGGCGTGTTCGGACGCATCCTCCTCGCGCCCGGCGTCCTCGAAACCGAGGGGATCGCGGCCGTGCTCCAGGCCAAGCGGCAGTACGTCGAGAAGAGCGGCCTGCTCCAGGGGTGCGAGGCCTCGGCGGACCTCGAACAGGTCGGGGGCTTCGACCAGCTCAAGACCTGGCTCAAGCGGCGGCTCGTCGCTTTCAGTGAGCGCGCCCGCGAGGCCGGCGTGGACACGCCGCGCGGCATGTTGCTCTTCGGGCCGCGCGGCTGCGGCAAGGGCCAGGTCGCGCTGTCCCTCCCCCGCCTGTGGCAGCTCCCGCTCTTCCGGCTCGACTTGAGTGCCATGCACACCCTGCCGGGGTCGGCCGTCGGCAACCTCGGCAAGGCCCTGGCGCTGGCCGATAGCGTCGCCCCCTGCATTCTGTGGCTCGACGACATTGACCGCGCCTTCTCGCGCTCCGAGGAGTCGCTCCCCTACGACGGCGGCGGCGAGGCACGCTTCATGTCCACCTTCATCGAGTGGATGGCCTCGAAGACCCGGCCGGTGTTCGTCGTGGCCACCGCCGAAGAGGCCCGGCGCCTCCCGGCCGAGTTGCTCGGACGCGGCGTGCTCGACGGCATCTATTTCCTGGACTTGCCGACGTTGACGGAGCGGCAGCGGATCTTCGAAATCCACCTCGCGCGCCTCCGACGCGACCCGGCGACCTTCAACACCAGCCTGCTCGCGGACAGGGCCGAAGGCTTCACCGGCCGGGAAATCGAGCAGTCGCTCCTAACCGCCGTCGAGGAATCGTTCGTAACAGGCCAGCCCCTCACGACGGAGGGGATCCTGGCCACGCTGGCCCTGGTCGTGCCGATGTCGAGGGCGCAGTCCGAAGCGATTTCGAACATGCGTACGTGGGCGGAGGAGAACGGTCGCTTCGCGACGTGGGTTTCCCCGGACGCGGTCCGGCGCAAGCCGGAGGCCGTGGTGGCGCCCGAGCCCGGCTCGCTCGCCCCGGGCGCGCAGCGACCGGTCGCTCCCCCCGAACAGGCGGCCGAATCGGTCGGCGACTTTACGCGGTTCGATCCGCGCGCGAAAATCGTCATCAAGACCAGCCGGCGGGAAACCCTCCGCCACGGGCGCAACCAGGTCGGGTGGGAGCACGTCCTCCTGGCGCTCCTCAAGGAACGTCAGTGCCTCAAGGAAGTGCAGTTCCTGGCGGACCACGGGCTCCAGGGCCGGGAGGTCGTGAAGACGCTGGAGTCAAACGTGCCGAAGGCGGTCCAGATGCCGCCGGACCACGGCATGGTGATGGAGCCCACCGACGAGCTGCGGATGGCTCTCACCTGGGCCACGACGGAGGCGTCCCGCTCAGGTCACGCCTTCATGACTCCCTCGCACATCCTGCTGGGCATCCTGCAGATCGAGGCCGCGACCCGGTCGTTGCTTGTCTTCCCGAATCACAACCTCTACGCGGTGCAGGAAACGCTGCGACGGTTGCTGAAGTCCTAGCGGGGATCGATCGCAGCACGGCCCTCGCTCGCCCACCTCCCCCGCCCCTACGGCCGCTCCGCGAGCGGCACGAACTTCCGCTGCGTCCGCCCCGTGTAGATCTGCCGCGGGCGGTGGATGCGGGCGCCGGCCGTGGTCCGCTCCTCCTTCCACTGCGCGATCCAGCCGGGGAGCCGGCCCAGGGCGAACATGACCGTGAACATGCTGGTCGGAATGCCCATCGCCCGGTAGATGAGGCCGCTGTAGAAGTCGACGTTCGGGTAGAGCTTCCTCTCGATGAAGTACGGGTCGGAGAGGGCGGCCTGCTCCAGGTCCTTCGCGATGTCGAGGAGCGGGTCCTTGGCGCCGAGCTGCTCCAGGACCTTGCCTACCGTCTCCTTCAGGATCCGGCAGCGCGGGTCGTGGTTCTTGTAGACCCGGTGGCCGAAGCCCATCAGGCGGAAACCCGAGTCTTTTTTCTTCGCCATGTCCACGAACTTCTTCGTGTTCCCGCCGTCCGCCTGGATCTGCTCCAGCATCTCGATCACCGCCTGGTTCGCGCCCCCGTGGAGCGGACCCCAGAGCGCGCCGACGCCCGCCGCGATCGAGGCGAAGAGGTTCGCCCCGCTGGAGCCCACCATCCGCACCGTGGACGCGCTGCAATTCTGCTCGTGATCCGCGTGCAGGATCAGGAGCTGATTCAGGGCCTTCTCGAAGATCGGATTCACCTCGTACGGCTCCGTGGGCACCGCGAACATCATCCGCAGGAAGTTCGCCGGGTAGGAGAGGTGGTTCAGCGGGTAGACGAAGGGCTGGCCGATCGACTTCTTGTACGAGAAGGCCGCGATCGTCTTCGCCTTCGCGAGGAGGCGGATGATGTTGACCTCTTCCTGGTTTTCCCCTTCGAGGTAGTACGTCGAAAGCGAGGCGACCATGGCCGACAGGATGGCCATGGGGTGGGCGGACGAGGGGAAGCCCTCGAAGAACTTCTTCATGTCCTCGTGGAGGAGGGAGTGGTGCGTGAGCTGGTAGCGCCAAGCCTCCGTTTCCCGCTGGTTCGGCAGCTCGCCGTACAGGAGGAGGTAGGCGACTTCGCTGAAGCGGCAGCCGCCGCGCACGAGGTCGTCGATGTCGTAGCCGCGGTAGCGAAGGATGCCCTTCTCGCCGTCGATGAAGGTGATGGCGCTCTTGCAGGAGCCGGTGTTTCCGTAGCCGTCGTCCAGCGTGATGGCGCCGGTCGCCTGGCGCAGCTTCGCGATGTCGATCCCGACCTCTCCCTCGGAGCCGACGACGACCGGCAGCTCGTGCTCTTTGCCTTCGAGGACCAGCTTCGCGGTTTTCATGAGGACCTCGCGCGACGAAACGGGCCACGCCGCGACCGCGCCAAGCCGGACCCGGCTTGCCTGGTTCGACCGCGGCTCAAATCGTGAATCCCCTCGCAGGGATGCTCCTGAGCGGGCGAGCGGTATTCTACCGAAAGCCCGGGAAAGGAGTAGAGATTTCGTGACGGGCGGGCGAGTCCGGGGCCGACGAAGCCCTCGAACAGGGGACGCTGGTCGCGCGCGTGCGCGCCAGGCTCGGACGGTGGCGCCGCGCGTACCCCGAGCGACCCGCCGGCGGCTAGCGCCAGGCGGGTCCGGGTCCGGGCGGATGGGGGGGGGGGGGGGCGGCCCGAGGCAGCTCGCGAGGTGGTCGATCGGGGGCTCGGGTCGCGGCGGGTCCGGTCGGACGCCCGCCACACCGCGCGGTCAGGGTACATTGGCCCTGGAACGGCGTGACGAGCAGGGTGCGTGCGACCGCGAGTGCCATGCTCCCTCCACCGTGGTCTTCGAGCCGCGCGAGTCTTGGGGTGCAGGGGTTCCGCCCTGCACCTGCGCATGGCTGGACCTGGCGAGCGGGGAGGCAGTGCCGATGTCCCCGGCGAGTACGGGTGCAGGGCGGAAGCCCTGCACCACAATATCCGCTCGCGGTTCCTAGGCCCTGTTTCGGGTCACAGAAAAACCGTCGTGAATCGAACTGCCGCAGGCGCCGCGCACGGCCGACTACGAGGCCTCGCTTCGAGGGCACGGCAGCGCCGTGCCCCTACGGAAAGTGGCCGATCGACGGGTGTTGCCTGGGGTCAAACCACGCACTGGCACGCCTGTCATCGTCAGCCGCTTGTTGGCAACAGAGGCGGAACCCCACGGGGGATGTTCAATCGACCCAAGCTCCTCTGCGTCCCCGCGCCTCTGTGTTTCGTAAGCCCTTCCTCCGGTCGCGGCGCTCCCACTTGGCCACTTGGGACTTCCCCCCTCACTCCCCCGACCGGCGCTCCGGCGTCGCCGGCGTCGCCGGCGCACCGACCGGCAGCCCACGCGCCGCCGCCGTCGGCGCGGGCGCCGTCGCAGCAGCGTACGCCTCGGTGGGGACGCAGGCGCACACAAGGTTTCGGTCGCCGTGCAGGTTGTCCACCCGTCGGACCGCGGGCCAGAACTTGTACTCGCGCGTCGCCGCGGTCGGGAAGGCCGCGCGCTCGCGGGAGTACGGGTGCTTCCATTCGTTCGCCGTGACGCAGGCCGCGGTGTGCGGCGCGCCCTTGAGCAGGTTGTCCGCGCGGTCGGCGCGCCCATCCTCGATTTCGCGGATCTCCTTGCGGATCGAGAGCATCGCTTCCACGAAGCGGTCCAGCTCGCGCTTCGACTCGCTCTCGGTCGGCTCCACCATGAGCGTGCCCGCGACGGGGAAGGACATGGTCGGGGCGTGGAAGCCGTAGTCCATGAGCCGCTTCGCCACGTCCTCGGCCTCGATGCCGGAGGCCTTCGCGAGCCGGCGGAGGTCGAGGATGCACTCGTGCGCGACCCGGCCGCGGCGCCCCGTGTAGAGCGTCTTGAAGGACTTCGCGAGGCGCGTCGCGACGTAGTTCGCGTTCAGGATCGCGACCTCGGTCGCGCGTCGCAAGCCGTCCGCGCCCATCATGGCGATGTACGCCCACGAAATGGTCAGGATGCTTGCGCTGCCCCACGGCGCGGCCGAGACGGGACCGATCGCGTGCTCGCCCCCAATCGAAGCGAGCGGGTGGCCGGGCAAATACGGCGCGAGATGGGCGCGGACGGCGATGGGGCCCATGCCCGGCCCGCCGCCGCCGTGCGGGATGCAGAAGGTCTTGTGCAAGTTCAAATGGCACACGTCGGCGCCGATGTCGCCGGGCCGGCAGAGGCCGACCTGGGCGTTCAGGTTGGCGCCGTCCATGTACACCTGGCCGCCGTGCGCGTGGACCAGCTCGCAGGCCTCCCGGATGCCCTCTTCGAAAACGCCGTGCGTGGAGGGATAGGTCATCATGAGTGCGGCGAGGTCCTTCGCGTGGGCGTCAACCTTCGCGCGCAGGTCGGCGAGATCGACGTTGCCCTGGTCGTCGCAGTCCACGACCACGACCTTCAGCCCCGCGAGCGCGGCGCTGGCCGGGTTCGTGCCGTGCGCCGAGTGCGGGATCAGGCAGACGTCGCGCTGGCCTTCGCCCCGGTCCTCCTGCCAGGCCCGGATCACGAGCAGGCCGGCGTACTCGCCTTGCGAGCCGGCGTTCGGCTGCAGCGAGACCGCGTCGAAGCCCGTGATCACGGCGAGCCAGGACTCGAGGTCGCGGAAGAGCCGGCGATAGCCGCGCGCCTGCGACACCGGGGCGAACGGGTGCAAGGCCCCGAAGCCCGGCCACGTGACGGGCGCCATTTCGGCGGTCGCATTCAGCTTCATCGTGCAGGAGCCGAGCGGGATCATGCCCGACGTGAGCGAGAAGTCCTTGCTCTCCAGCCGGTGGAGGTAGCGGAGCATGTCGGTCTCGGAGCGATGACTGTGGAAGACGTCGTGCGTGAGGAAGGCCGAGGCGCGTGCGAACGGAGCGGGGAACGTCGCCTCCCCGGCCGCCGCCGCGACGTGGGGGAGCGGATCGGGGCAACCGAAAACGAAGAGGAGGTCCGCAAGGTCGCGGTCGACCACGGTCTCGTCGAGCGAGACGACGAGCGTGGACGGCTCGAGGGTGCGGAGATTGATGCGGCGCTCGCGGGCTCGGTCGAGGATCTCGTCGCGGTGGGCGCCGACGCCGACGCGGAGGGTGTCAAAAAAAGGTTGGTCGCCGACTTCGAGTCGCGCGCGGCGGATCCCTTCGCGGAGCGTCGCGGCCTGCGCGTGCACGCGGCGGGCGATGCGCCGGAGGCCGTCGGGCCCGTGGTAGACGGCGTAGCCGCCGGCGACGACGGCGAGGAGCACCTGCGCGGTGCAGATGTTCGACGTGGCCCTTTCGCGGCGGATGTGCTGCTCGCGGGTCTGGAGCGCCATGCGGAGGGCGGGCTGCCCGTCGGCGTCGCGGGAGACGCCGATCATGCGGCCGGGCATACTACGGACAAAATGTTCGCGCGTGGCGAGGAAGGCCGCGTGCGGACCGCCGTAGCCGAGCGGGACGCCGAAACGCTGGCTGGAGCCGACGACCACGTCCGCGCCGAACTCCCCGGGGGGGCGGAGGAGGACAAGGGCCAGCAGGTCGGCGGCGACCGTGACGAAGGCGCCGGCATCGTGCGCGGACCGGCAGAAGCCTTCGTAATCGAGAAGAGTGCCGTCGGTGGCGGGGTACTGGACGAGGGCGCCGAAGACGCGCGGGTTGAAGGCGTAGAAACGCGAATCGCCGACAACGACGCGGATGCCGAGGGGGCGGGCGCGGGTCTGGACGACGGCGATCGTCTGGGGGTGGCACAGCTCGGAGACGAAAAAGGTGTCGGCCTCCCCCTTGTGCAAGCGGTGACACATGGTCATCGCCTCGGCGGCTGCGGTGGCCTCGTCGAGGAGGGAGGCGTTGGCGATTTCCAGACCGGTGAGGTCGCGCACCATCGTCTGGTAATTGAGCAGGGCCTCCAGGCGGCCCTGGGAGATCTCGGCCTGGTAGGGGGTATAGGCGGTGTACCAGCCCGGATTCTCCAGGATGTTTCGCAGGAGCACGCCGGGCGTGATGGTGCCGTGGTAGCCCATGCCGAGGTAACTGCGCCAGACCTCGTTCTGGCCGGCCATCTCGGCGAGGTCTTCGAGGGCCGTGCGTTCGTCGCGCGCGGGCGGGAGGTCGAGGGGTTGGCGGAGGCGGATGGCGTCGGGGATCGTGGCCTGGACGAGGTCCTCGAGGGAGGCGGCGCCGATCGTCGCGAGCATGGCATCGACTTCGGGCTGGTCGGGGCCGATGTGTCGCCGGGCGAAGGAATCCTGGGGCGGAAGCGTGGGCATTTCTTTTCTCCGGATGGCGGGGGTCGGCGCAGGGACGGCGAGTCGGTCGACCGGCGTGCGGGGCGAAGCGAGCAAGTAGGGTGCGACCGAGCGCCGGCACAGGAGCCGACGCGGGCATTTTCGAAACGGCGGATGATAGCACGAGGGGGCGGTCGCGTCAACGGAGCGATTCGGCGAGTCAGGTCGCGCGAAAAGCTCGGCGTGTGGTACACTACGCGTCCGGCGGTCGAGGTCGCCGCCCCCGTGATCACCATCACCGAGCAACCGCCGCGCGCTCCCGTTGAGGTGTCGTCTTGGAAGCCCCGACCGCCCCGGAAGACACCGCCGTGAAGTCCGCTGAACGCGGGTCTGGGCCCAATCTCACCGTGATGAGCGACGGCGCGCTGACCTGCAGCTTCGGCTTCGCCTTCGGCGCACTCGCGGCGTTTCAGACGGCATGGACCGCCGATTCGCGGGAGCTGCAGTGCGCGGCGGCAATGATCACCGGGATCGCGGGTTGCGCGGGTTACGGCTTGTACAGGAGAGCTCGGGGAGCTCGCGGAACCGCGATCCTAGCGGCCCGGCTCCTTGTCCTCGGGAGCGCCGCCTGGTGGACGACCCATGGCTTTGCGTGCATTGGAGGGTTCGCGCTCCTCCATTTCGTGCTGGATCACCTCTGGCTGACCGCCGGTCCGACCCGAAGGATCCTGGACCCAGCCGCGGGGCGCTGGAGCGTCTCCGGCGCCCTCTGGGTGCGGGAAGCGCTGACCACGTTGACGCTGCTGGGCCCGCCCCTGCTGGCGTACCTGGTCGGTGCGCCCGGCTGGGCCGCGACGCTGGTGGTCCTTCTCCTCCTGTTTTGGGGCATGAGCCGGCCGGGGCCCTGTAGTCGCATTGCCACCGCCTTGCTGCCCCTCCCGGGCGACCTTGACCCCGAGGGCGCGGCCCGTATCCGCAGGGCCCGGTCGGCGCTGCGTCGGCGAAGTCTGGAGCTTGCCGAGGCGCTCCTGGATGGCCTGCCGCGGGTGCGCAGCGTCCGAGTCCTGCAAGGCCTGGTGGAAATGGAGCGTGCGCGCCGGGGCCTCGGCCTGCGTCGCGCGATCTGGGACGCGGAGTTCGCACCTTCGGTGGAGGATGCGCGACACATCGCCAAGGAGATCGCAGGGTGTACCTCGTCCCAGCTCGCGGAGTCCGTCGCCGCCCGCTTCTCCCTCCTCGACGACCTGCTCGCGGACCTCACGGATCCGCGGCCTCTGTTCGTCGCCGAGCTTTGCTGGATCAACGACCGGCTCTTTCCCGCTCCGGCTTTCATGAACCTTGAGCACGAATTGCTGGAGGGCGCGCTGCGAGAGCGGAAGCGACGACGAGAGGCGGACGCGGAGGGCGGCGAAGCCCTTCGCTGGCTCGTTGCGAGGCTCTGGCACGCCGGCTGCTCGAGCGCGGCCGTGCAGGTGGCGCGGATGCTGGGGGAAGCGGACATGCTTCTTCTCGCGCGCCTGCGGGCCGTGTTGGATGGCGCCGATTGGACCGAACCGGAGGAGGCCGCGGAGGGGGTTCGCCAGGCGAGCTTTCATCTGTTGGCCTTGAGTGCCCACGCGGGTCGATGGCGTCTCGACCATGAGTTCCTGTCGGAGGAGGGGCGGCCCGCCCTGAGGGAAGAGTTGGGTGCACACCCGGCGCTGGTGGATCGGGCGCAAGCCCTTTGGCAGCGGTACGAGCCGGAAATCGGCCGTGGCTTTGGCGGGCTGCAGGACGGGCTGGTCGGCCGCATGCGCGTGGTTCCGACGCGACGGGCGCGGTTGACGGCATGGTGGTGCGAGCATCGAGCGGCGCTCGAGCGCTACCTCTCGTCCTTTGGTCGCGGCTTGGAGGAGGTCGAGGACGGGTCATGGTTGGAAGCCGCGAAATTCTTCGCGGACGCGCAGGATGCCCGGCCGGACCTCGTCTGCGCCGCGTACAATCGGGCGTATGCGCTGCGGGAAGCTGGAAGGCTGCTGGATGCGGAGCAGGTGCTGTGCGTCCTGGCCGGCAGCGCCCGCTGGCCGGCCTTCTATTGGCTGCGGCTCGGCGAAGTGCGCCACGAGCAGGGACGGCGCTCCTCGGCGCTCGGGGCCTGGCGGGAGGCGGTCCGGCGTGGGGAACTCGAGGTGGCGGACCACGCGCTTGCGATCGCGCGCCTGCAGCAGGAGGGGCTCCCCGAGGAAGGGCGGCGGGCGGCGGATTCGATCCTGACGGGGTTGGAGGAGGTCGAGGAACTCGAAGAGTGGGCTGCTGCGCTGGAAGCGCAGGGCGAGATGGACCTTGCGGCTCTCTTCGGCAGGAAGGCGTTCGAGCTCGGCTTGACGGGCCCGGAAGGGGGCGCGGAGGACGGGACGGAGGAGCCGTCCGCAGGCCCGGCGGGGTGAGCGCACGGCAGGTCACCGCGAGTCGATCAAAAAAAAGCTAGGAGCCGGCTCGCAGCTTCACGCAGGCGCGTTGAACAAAAGCAACGACCCGAACAAAGGCTAAACGCGACCGAGGGCGGCAAGTGGCTAGATCACGGCTCCGCGTCCCAACTAGCCGCGGGCGAAATTTGAAATTTGAAAATTGACTTTTTGCAATTTGAAATTCGGACCGGCCGGGTGGGTCGAATGCGGCGGGCGGCCGAACTTGCCTTCGGCTATTGGTCACCGACTTCCGTGGAGCGGTACTGAGAGACCGAATTCCGCTTCATTTCGGCCTGTTGAAAAAAAGACCGCGGGCCGGGGACTTCGCAGCCCCCGGCCCGCGGGATAGCGTTGATCGACGCCGGCTCGTCCGTTTTGGGATTTAGAATTTGGGACTTTCGTCCCGGCGGCGGCCTACTTGTCGGCCGGCTCGTCCGTGTCCTCGTCTTCGTCCTGGTTCAGCCGCTTCGCACGCAGCTCGGCCGCCTTCGTGAGCAGTTTCTTGAAGCGGGCGTCCGCGCGCAGGCTCTCGAAGTCCTCGTCGGCCTTGATCTCGTCCGGCCGCACGAAGCCGTGATCGATCGCCTTCTCCAGCCACGCAAACGCATCGTCCAGCTTGTTCATCCGCGCATAACCGCACGCCGCGTTGTAGAGGGCGGTAACGCCCAGCGCGCTGTCCTTCTGCTTCCACGCGATCTTCTGGAAGGCCACGACGGAGTCCGCGAACTTCCCGGCCTTGTGCAGCTCGAGGGCCTGGTCGAAGTCGGCCTGTGCGTCGCCGGCATCGGCCTCGTCGTCGTCGTCAGCGTCTTCGTCCTTGGCGGCCGCCGCGCCCTTCCCCGCCTGCGGGACCGGGGTGGGCGTCGGGGTCGGGGCCTTGGCATCCGCCGCGCCCGCGTGGGCGCCCGTGGGGGCGCCGGCGCCGAGGGACTTCACCGCGAAGTCGTCGAATGCGGTGACCGAGTCGGCCTTCGTCCAGAGCCCGAGCAGGCCCTTTTCATAGGTCGAGTCCTTGGCGGTGAGGAGCTGCTTCCCGTCGAACGAGACTTCGATCTCGTTCCCCTTCGCCTGGATGCCCAGCTCGTGCCACGCGCCGACGGACACCTTGAGGTTCGCGCCGGCGAACTGGTGGCGCCGGCCGTCGACCACCTTGTAGAGACGGACGTTGTCCTCGAGGGCGTTCGCGCGGGCCAGGTAGTAGTTGTTGGCGTCCTTGTACCGGAACACGATCCCCGCGGCCTGGTCGACCTTGCCGCCGATCGCCTTGAACTTCGTCGTGACCGCCACGTCCCCGAACGGGTGCGCCTGGAGAACCAGGAGAGGGAAGCGATAGTCCGTCTCGTCGGTGGAGGTCTGGTAGAGGGCGTTGGGGGCGGAGGGCGCCGTCGGATCGGCCTTCACCTCCCACTTGCCGGCCTCGCCCTTGCCGGTCAGCGCCGCCTCGAAGCCGTGCGGGCGGTCGCCGGCCTTGAGGTCGTCGAAACCGATCGAACCCGCGCCGGGCTGATGCACGGCGTCGTGCGGGGCGTTCCCCTCCGGCGCCGCGGCGTGGGGCTTCTCGGGAGCGGGCTGGGGCTTCTTCTCGTCGGCTGCGGGCTTCTTCGCGTCCCCCTTCGCGTCGTTCTCGTCGTCGGCGGCGTCGTCGTCCTCCGGTTCGTCGCCGCTCTCCTCGATCGACTCCGGGCGCGTGGCCAGCGTCACGGTCAGCTTTTTCTCCTTGTCGCCGCGGCGTACGGTGACTTCGATCTTGTCACCGGCCTTGTGGGCGGAGACGAGCTGGATCAGGGTCTGCACGTCGGTCACGGCGTCCTTGCCGATCTTCGTCACGACGTCGCCGTCCTTCATGCCCGCCTTCTGCGCCGGGGTCTCCGGGAACACGCGGGCGATGGTGGCGCCCTTCGGGGCGTCCGCGTCGGCGTCGGCGTCGCCGTCGTCATCGCCCTCCTCGGCCTCGCCGAGCTGGACGCCCATCCAGGCCGGCCGATCCACGGCCGCGGCCTGACCCTCGTGCCCCTTGTCCCCCTTGTCCTCGTGCGAGGTCGCGGCCTGCCCGCCGTTCCTGTCCCCGCCCTTCTTGTCGCCGTCGTGCTTCCGTGCGGCCGGTGCCTTCGCCACCGCCGCCGCTTCCTGCTGCCGCTTCTCGATCGCGGCCCGGATGTCTTTCACGCTCTTCTCCGCGCGCGCGCGGGCCTCGGCCGCCCTGTTCTCGACCGTCGCGCGCACCTCTTCCAGGCGCTTCCTCAGCTCGTCGCCCGAGCCGCCGGCCTGCCGGGCGCTCTCGCGGGCCTCCGCCAGGAGCTTTTCCGCCGTCGCCCGCGCGTCAGCCACGTCCCTCGCCGTGCGCTCGCGCGCCTCGGCGATCATCTTCTCGATCGGCTCGCGGCCTTCGGCCAGCTTGTCCGCGGTTTCCTTCGCGTCCTGCAGCACGCGCTCGAACTGTTCCTGGGCCTGGGACCAACGGCCTTCCGTGCCCTTCATCGCTTCCTGGGCGGCCTGGAGCAGCTCGCGCAGCCGGGCGCGGCCGGCCTGACGCTTCGCCTCGCCCCCCGCGGCGGCGGTGTCCTTTTCCGTTCCTTTCTCGCTCTCCTTGGCCTTCTCGCCGGCCTTCCCGGGGGAGGCGAGGCCAAGCTCCTGGTCGAGCAGGCGCGCGATCTCCTCGTGGATCCGATGGATCTCCGCCTGGAGCCGCTCATCCACCTTGTGGAGGATGCGCTCGCGGATTTCGCGACGGGTCGCCTGGTCCTCGTCCTGCTGCTGCGCAAGGACCGGGGAGCCGGCAAGGGCGCTGACGAGCAGCGCTCCGAAGAGTGCCTTGGGCCAAGCCATGCGAGGGTTCTCCTTCGTGAATGAGGGTCTGCAACCGCCGCCCCGACACAGGGGCGCTCCACCCCCTCCGGGGGCCTTCCCACTCTCTACGGGCTTTCCGCCCGATTCGTTGGCTGGAAAGGCGGAAGAGCGTACCTGCTTCTCTCCGGGATTGCAAGCGGTTTGCGCCGCACGTCCCCGCCGCTCATCCGTTGACAACCTCCGCATCCCCCCGTATCATCACGCTTCGAACCCCTTTCCCGTGGAGTCCGCCACCATGTTTCGGGTCCTCGCGATCGCCAAGGCCACGTTTGTCGAGTCGGTACGTGACCGGGTCCTGTATGGAATCCTGCTTTTCGCCGTCGGCATCATCCTCTGCTCAGCCTTCCTGGATGCCGTCAATGTCGGCGACCGCTTCAAGTTCCTCCGGGACTTCACGGCCGCGAGCATCTCCTTTTTCGGCCTCGCGATCTGCATCTTCCTCGGGGTCGGGCTCGTCTCGAAGGAAATCGAGCGACGCAGCCTGTACTGGCTTCTCGTCAAGCCGTTGAGCCGCTCCCAGTTCCTCCTCGGCAAGTACCTGGGGCTCGTCGCGCTCCTCTTCCTCGATTTCCTCATCATGGGCGCCGGCTTTCTTCTGGTGAGTCACGCTCTGGAGAGGACCTGGGTGCCGGCGTACGGCGCGCTGACGCTGCTCCTGTTCCTGAAGTACGCCGTCGTCACGTCGGTCTCCATCGTGTTCAGCACCTTCTCCGGCCAGACCCTCAGCGTGATCCTGACCCTCCTCGTGTATCTCGTGGCGCACTCCACCGCCCACCTGACCCGGCTGGCGGAGGGGCAAGGGTGGTTCACCGAAACCGTCGCGGGCATCGCCTACCGGGTCTTTCCCAACCTGGAGCGGCTGAGCTTCCACGCCCGCCTCCTGCACGACATCCGGATTCCGGCGGCGGAGCTGGCCTGGTCGGTCGCCTATGGACTCGCGTACATCGCCGCGGCTCTCGGCGTGGCGATGCTGGTGTTCAAGGAGCGCGAATTCAACTGAGTACCGCTCCACGGAAGTCGGTGACCAATAGGCGAAGGCAAGTTTGGCCGCCCGCTAGGCGCGCGAGCGAGGCGTAGTAACGGAGAACTACGGCGAGCGAGCGCAACAAAGCGGGCGGCCAAAATCGCCGAGCAAATTGGTCACCAAACTTCGTGGGGCGGTACTGAGGCACGGCGCGGTGAGGCGAGGCGATCGCGGCCGCCCCGGGCGAGGTGAAGGGCCGAATTCCACGCAAGTCTTGAGGCTGGAGGGGCCGAAGAGTATCATGGGGGGAGGTGGGGGCGGTGTATCCGGGAGAAGGACCATGGTCACGCGCTGGGACATGCTCTTCGGCAAACTCGCGGTCAAGGAGGGGCTCGTCCCCCCCGAGATGGTCGAGGAGGCGACGGCCGACCTCACCCATCGCATCGAAGCCGGGGAGACGGTCTACCTTTGGGAGGTGCTGGTCGCCAACCAGATCCTCGGCCAGGGCCAGGCGGACAAGGTGCTCAAGCTCATGGACGAAGCGATTCGTGAGTGCCCGAAATGCCAGAAGTTCGCGGACCTGCGCTCGAAACGGGGCGACCCCAAGTCCGGCTGTTCCCGGTGCGGAGGTCCGCTCCTGCGCCTCCAGATTCCCCGGTCCGAGCCGCCGGCCGACGAACAGGCCGAGGTGACGGTGGACATCGCGCCCGAGGCGGGGGAGGACTTTGGCGCGACGGAGGTGGACTCCGAGGCCAGACCTGACCTGGAGGGGAGCGAGTTCGACGTGGTGGTCGACGGAGGGGAGGGCGTAGGGGAGCTCGAAGTCGTGATGGACGACGACGGAGAACCGCAGAGGGTGCCGGGAGGGGCGGAGACCGAGCGCTACGACGCGCCTCCCAAGGGGGGGCGCGGAGGAAAGTCACCCAGCAAAGCCGGCGTCCCCGCGCCGAAGAAAGTCCCGACGGCCTTGAAGGAGGCGAAGACCGAGCCGATGGCCGCGCCCGCGCAGCCGCCGTCCTCCTCGCGCACGAAGAGCGGCCAGGGAAAGGCGCCCGCGCCGGCGGCCAAGGGGCCCGCAGGCGGTGCGGCCAAGGGTCCGGCGGCGGGGGGCCGCGGCGGGGGGAAGGTGGCGGCGCCGAAGTCGCAGGAGGTCACGTGCCCGATCTGCGACAAGGAGTTCGTGTTCACGCCCGCGCATGCGGGCTCGCGCGCCGAGTGCCCGGGCTGCCACACGCAGTTCGAGCCGCGGTAGGCCGGAGGGCGGCGATCGACGCGCGAAGGCGGGGCCTTCGCCTCCACGCCTTATTTTTCTCGCGGTCGCTCCGGGTCCGCCTTTCCCCCCTACCGGCCGAGCGGCCGCCGACGGAGCGGGAAATTGCGGGGGTCGAGGGGGTCCGGCTGGGAGACCTCGAACCGGATCCAGGTAGGTTCGTCGGAAGGCGGGGGCGTGAAGTAGGTGGGCACGTCGACGCCGAAGGGCAGCTCCGCGACGGACGCGGTGGCCGGCACGTGCTCGAAGGCGGGGCGGCGGTCGGGGTCCTCGTCGTCCCCTTCCGGGGCGAGTTCGCGCGGGTCGATGCGGACCACCCGCGGGGGCAGGACCGGCTCGTCCGGGAACCGGCGCGGCACCGCGAGCGCCGGAGCGCTGCGCGACGGGGCGGCTGCCACGGCAAGGCATCCCGAGGGGGCGAGGAGCCGTGCCTCAGCCACATGCGCGACCCAGGGGCGGCCGCACGCGCCGCAACCCGTCGTCACCTGGGCCGTCCCTCCGGGACTCGGGTCGTCGGCGGAGCCGCGCGTTCCGGTCAAGTCGCAGGGCCGAGGGTAGGAAGGTCCGGCGACTTCGAACGGTGAGCCTGGGAGGCTGAATAGCTCGTCCTGCCCGGGCGCGGTTCGGGGACCGTGCGTCGCGCCGCAAGGGCTGCACGCTGCCGGCTCGGGAACGGCCCCGGCTCTCTCCGCGGTCGGGCCATCGGCTGGAACCGGACGACCGGCGACCACGAGCCCGAGCGCGGTCCAGGCGATGAGTGCGACACGACGTGACAGGAGCGCGACGCGCATGGTGTCCTCGGTCCGGGGTTCGGTTCGGAGGCGCCGGAAAGTCCAAATCGGGCCCCCATGATAGCCGTCGGCGCGCCAAAGTCAACCGAGAAGCGCGGGGTCGCGACCGCGGCCCCGCGCAGGCAGTAAGCGCCCGCGCAAGAATTACTTTACATTTCCGTGGATCGACCGATGCCTGGGGGCGCGGCCCAGAGGGCCGCGCCCCCAGGAGCCTCGAGGTCCGAATCTGCGCAGTTATTTTTGCGCGGGCGCTAAGGAGCCGATCGACCCCGCCCGAACCCGGTCCTGATGGCCCGAGGCTGTCGTTCGTAGCTGACCGATGCCGAATTGGGCATGGTTAAATCCGGGGTAACGGCCTTCGCCCGCTCCAGGGGAGCAAAACGGGGGGCATGACCTGAATTCCGGAGAGGGCTGGTCAACGGGTAGCTACGCGTCACTCCCGCCCGCGAGCAGCTTTCGCAAGACCCCCACCCCTGCGAAAAAAAGAGTGGAGAGGAGGGACGAATCGTGCGCCGGCGCGTGCCGGTGCGTCTTCATGTCTCCCGACACGGGCGCCTGCACCCCGCGGTCGACCGAGGTCGGCCTCGGCGCCGGCGGCACGGGGAGGCCGGGTCGTGCAACCCTCGGGGTTGGACGCGCCGACCGCCGCGTCGTCGCGCGACGCCGTCCTCGATCCCTGACGGTCGGGGCGGGCGCCGACCTGGGGGCGGTCGTGGTCGAACCCCCGGTGGTGAACGCGACGGCGGGTTCGGGAGGGGCCGCGGTCGCGTCAGCGGGCGTCGCCGCTGCCGGCGGCTCGACCCACCTCAAGCCGAGCGGCAAGCCCCCGAGAGGTTCGCCGGCGGGTGGCGTGCGGGTCAGGGAACCGGCTCCACCGTCCTCGAGGGCGTCGGCCGTTCCGCCGCTGCCGGCAGCCTCCATTTCCGCGGGCTCGCCGGCATCGAACGGGTCCGGCGCCCCCTCACCCGCGAGGGGGGGCTCGGCCACAGCCGTTGCCGTGTGGGCGGACACGGTCGCTGCGAAGAGATCGCGCAGCTCATCGTCGAAGCGCGGGAGGCTCATGGCGGAGATGCTCCTTCTCGAAGGGTGCGTGCGGAGGTGGCCCGGTCCCAAAATGGTGCGACGCCCTCTTCCCTTATCGGCCGACTCGGCCGGGCACTTCAGTGCCCCGATTCCGCGCGAGGGCCGCTCGTGCGTCCGCCCCGCGGAGCTTCTCCTTGCATCCGTGGGGTTGCCCGCGCTAGGATGCTTGAGGGGCGAGGTGTGGGGTGTGGTGGGCCGCGTCGGAGGTGCGTTCGTCATGGATTCGGAGACTCCAACCCCCGCCGCAGATGCTGCCGCGGCTGCAGACCTGTTCCCGTCGGGGCCCTGGATCGGGTTCTACACCTACCGTTCGCTCTCCGGCCGGCACCGGATGAGCCTCGCACTGACGTTCCATCAAGGCGTCATGCGCGGGGACGGCTCGGACGACATCGGCCGTTTTCTCATCCACGGTCGCTACAGCGCGGAGACGCTGGAGTGTCGCTGGACCAAGACCTACCCCGGTTCGCACGACGTGGCCTACCGCGGCTTTCGCGAGGGGAAAGGGATCTGGGGGACGTGGCAGATCCCGCCGTCAAGCCACGGCGGTTTTTTGATCTGGCCGCGCGGCGTAGGCTCGGGGGAGTCGCAGGTCCTGGAGGCGGAGGCCCCGGCCGAGGCGGAGCCGGCCGAGGGGGAACCCGTGGGCGTGGGCACGGGCGGCGGCGTGAACGCGCCGGAGGAGCGGCGCGAAGGGCCGGGCCGGGGAGTGGACGAGTCG
Organism: Planctomycetota bacterium; assembly: GCA_016197205.1. Lineage (GTDB taxonomy): Bacteria > Planctomycetota > MHYJ01 > WSZJ01 > JACPWG01 > JACPWG01. The sequence goes on along the minus strand of JACPWG010000012.1, from coordinate 317 downwards.
CCGGGGGCGTAGGGAACGGCGGGAAGGCGCCGGTCGATGCGGCCGGTCCGCCCGGGCCTCACCCGATCAGCCTGCGTCGCATCAGCGCGAGCGACAGCCGGTAGAACACCCCCGCGCAGCCCAGCAGCCACGCCAAGTGCCCGACGACCGCCCAGGTCAGGTGTCCATGGAAGAGCGCTTGCTGCGCGGCCACGGCGTGCGGCAGGGGCAGGAACCACGACAGGACGCGCGCCCACGCAGGCAGGGTGGAGGTCGGGAAGAAGACGCCGCTGAAGAGAAACATGGGGGACAGGAAAAGCGTGTAGTAGTGGGTGAAG